>CAJFTY010000016.1 GCA_904420045.1 Candidatus Metaruminococcus caecorum
AAAAAATGCTGTACAAACACTCTAGGGAGTGTTATTCTAAAGACAACCACAAACGGAAAGGACGGCTTGTTATGATCGAATACCGGTACGACACCCAGCTCCTGATCGAAGGGGAAAACCTGGACGAAGACGCCATCCACGACTATTTTGTCAAGCACTTTAAAGGGGACTGCCTGCTGGCGGTGGGGGACGAGGAGCTCATCAAAATCCACTACCACACCAACGAGCCCTGGAAGGTGCTGGAATACTGCGCCTCTTTGGGGGAAATCTGCGACATCGTCATCGAGGATATGGACCGTCAGGCCCGGGGGCTGCACGGGTAAGGCGTCCACCTGCGCCCATAGGGTGAAAAACCGGGAGGCGGCCGCCTCCCGGTTTAAATGGGTTTCGATTCTTGGTCATATTCACAGGTGCGCAAACACTCCCTTCGGGTTTTGGTTCTGGGCGTCACGCACAGGCCCGCGTCGGTTTTTTCAAAGGTGATGAACATGTATCCCAGAATTCGGGAACTTCGAGAGGACAAAGGGTTATCCCAAACAGAACTTGCAAAGATCCTTCAAATGTCGCAAACAGGCTATTCAAAATATGAGACCGGTGAAAATGATATTCCCACCGCTATTCTAATTGCACTGTCGAACTATTATCATACCAGCGTCGATTATATTCTTGGCTTGACCGATGTCAAGCGGCCGTATTCCAGGGTTTCATAAACCTTTTCTTTGCGGGGTTCCTGGCGTCTTTATGTCGCCTGCCTGCTATGACGGGTTAGCTTTTTGCTCCGCCAAAAAGGTTGGATAAAAAGGCGATCAAAGTTACAGCCTCGGTGGGCTGACAAAGGCGGGGAGGCTTGAACATTGGCTCTTGCCCGGTGTAAAAAATTTGTGTTACCTTCCTTGTACAGCGGTAGCGGCTATGGCTAAGGTGATAAAATTGCGAAGCAATTTTCCGTCGAACTTTCGACCCGAAAGTTCGATGTACAGCGGTAGCAGCTTATGGCTAAGGTGATAAAAATTGCAAAGCAATTTTTCTGAGCGTGTTTTAACAATAAAGCTTTCTCGTGAGAACAGGGGGAATTGAAATGGCCGCTACAATGCCTGAAGTGCGCAGCCGAATTGAATGTCATCAAACGCTGGACTATGAACATATCCGGGTGTTGGTGGAAGCGTATATCTACGGAACTGCCACCCCAATGCGCGCGCTGATCCACACCCTGCGCATCATGCGGGCAGGGATCGAACAAGGAAATACATACCAGTATTGGGATGAAAAAGGGCTGCTGCACACCATCGACGCTGGCAGCCTACGGGCCTTTATTTTTCAGTATTTTGACGATTTTACCTATCGAGAAGTCATAGGAGAGGATTCCTGCGGCATGTACGATTGATGTTCCCCCGCGTAGATATCGATAGACTATAGACAAAACAGCCTTCGAGCATGAATGCTCGAAGGCTGTTTTGTCTAATAACTATATACTCCCATCTGTCCAAGGACGGCGAACACCACCCACAAAATCCCGTACACCACCGGCTGATGGAGTACATAAATGACTAGGGTGTTGCGCCCCGCCGCCGCCAGAAACCGGCTGTGGGTGGCGTAGATCAGCCGGGGGCCCTTCCCGGCTTTGAGAAACTTCCCCAGATACGACCCCAGCAGGAACAAAAACAGCCAGGGGAACAGGGGAAAGTAGTCCGCCGAGAAAAATCCGCCGCCGTAAAACCCCAGGGGAGACAGCCACCCCAGCTCGTACAGCCCCCGGGGGAGGGAGAGCTCCCAAAAGGGCGGGAACCCCACTGCTCCATCCGCCAGCGGATAGGTAAACCAGAACAACAGAACCAGCAGTCCGATCCCCGCCCAGTTCGGAAGCTTATGAAGCAGCCATCCGCAGGGGGGATACAGCATCATACACACCCCCAGCATGTGCAGGATACCGAACAGGATAAGCTCCTCCGGCATAAACAGGGCGGTGCCCGCCGTCATCACCATCCCTAGCCCGAAACAAATCAGTCCCCGTTTAAAGTTGCTGTGGGAAAACGCGCAGGCCGACCCGGAGATGAAGATAAACAACCCCGCAAAGATCACCTGCAGGGCATTGACCAGGGGACTGTCAAATAAGGGGATGTCCACGCCGAAAATATACACTAAGTCGTAAAACCCGTGGTAAACCACCATACACAAAATGGCGAAGCCCCGGGCCTCGTCGATCAGGCCAACGCGCCCTTCGCCGCTTTTCCGGATAAGCTGCATGGCAAACACCTGCCTCCTTTTCCTTGTTGTCTGGTCAAAACAAACCGGCCGGAAGCGGTTGGTTCCGGCCGGGCCGATCCGTATTCCTTTATCCGCCAAAGGCGATGCCCATAGCCCGGGCAACTTTTAACAGCGGATTGTCTAGAGGCACCGGCTTTGCCTTGCCCGCCACGTCGCAAAGGGGATTGCAGGTAATCGCGTTCCCCGAAAGGGCCACGGTCACGCCGTAGCGCTCCAGCTCCACCAGCTTTGCGGCGTACACGCCGAACTGGGTGGCCAGCACCCGGTCGTAAGCCGAGGGGCTGCCGCCCCGCAGGATGTGGCCGGGCAGCACCACCCGGGTGTCGTAACCGGTGAGCTCCGCCAGCTCCCTGGCGATCCGGGCGGTGGCGGTGGTCACGCCGGTCTGAGCCCGCTGGCGCGCCCGCTCTTTTTTCTTCATCTTGGCCTCCTGCTCGTCCATGGCGCCCTCCGCCACGGCGATCACCGAAAAGCCCTTGCCCGCTTTGCCCCGGCGTTCCACCGCCTTGGCGATCTTTTCTATATCGTAGGGGATCTCCGGCAGGACGATGATGTCCGCGCCTCCGGCCACGCCGGTGTACAGGGTAAGCCATCCCACCTTGTTGCCCATGATCTCCACCACCATCACCCGCTTGTGGCTGGAAGCGGTGGTGTGAATCCGGTCCAATACCTCGGTGCCGATGTCCACCGCCGTGTGGAACCCAAAGGTGAAGTCGGTGCCCCAGATGTCGTTGTCAATGGTCTTGGGCAGCCCGATGACGTTTAAGCCCTCCTGGCTTAACAGATTGGCGGTCTTGTGGGTGCCGTTGCCTCCCAGGGTCAGCAGACAGTCCAGCTTCATTTTCTTATAATTCGCCTTCATATTGGCGACCTTGTCCACGTTGTCCTCCCCGATCACCTGCATCTGCTTGTACGGGGTGCGGGAGGTTCCCAGAATCGTGCCGCCCCGGGTGAGGATGCCGGAAAAGTCCGCCGGCTTCATCTCGTGGTACTCTCCGTAGATCAGGCCGTGATAGCCGTCCACCACGCCCACGATCTCCACATCGTCGCCCATCCGTTCATAGCAGGCCTTGGCCACCCCGCGGATGGTGGCGTTGAGCCCCGGACAGTCGCCGCCGCTTGTCAAAATCCCGATTCTGCGTTTCATAAAGCTCATCCTTTCCATGGGCCCTGGTGCCCGGGGCAGCTGTGTTGTTTGCACCTTTATTGTGGATGTCCCCGGGGCGTTTTATACCGCGCCCGCCTTTTGCAGCAGATGGGTTTTTAGTATGGCCGTCTGGGTTTTGCTGTCCTTGATCTCCCCGCGCAGCACCATCTCCACCGCCTGGTCCAGGGGGATGCGCTCCACCTCCAAAAACTCGTCCTCATCCAGGGACTGTTCCCCAAAGGAAAGCCCCGCGGCCAGGTACATGTAGATGACCTCGTTGGTGTAACCAGGACTGGGATAAAGCTCCCCCAGCGAGAGGAATTTTTCTGCTTTGGCCCCGGTTTCTTCCTTTAATTCCCGCACGCCGCAGTCGAAGGGATCCTCTCCCTGTTCCAGCTTGCCCGCGGGGATTTCCAGCAGGGTTTTGCCGTAGGCGTACCGGAACTGCCGGACAAAAATCACTTCATTTTGCTCGGTCAGAGGCACCACGCACACGCCCCCGTGGTGCAGTACCACCTCCCGGAAGGAGGTCTCCCCGTTGGGGAGGGCCACCTTGTCCTTGTGCACCCGGATCACCCGGCCGGAAAAAATCTCCTGGCTGTCCATCTGTTTTTCCCATAACTCCATGCTGATTCCGCCTTCCTGATGCTTCCCGGGACCAAGGGCCGGGAGCCTTTTGTTATTCATCCAGCTTGAGCACCGCCATAAACGCCTCCTGGGGGACCTCCACGCTGCCCAGCTGGCGCATGCGCTTTTTGCCTTCCTTCTGCTTTTCCAGCAGCTTTTTCTTCCGGGTGATGTCGCCGCCATAGCACTTGGCCAGCACGTCCTTGCGCATGGCCTTGACGGTTTCCCGGGCAATAATCTTGCCGCCCACCGCCGCCTGGATGGGCACCTCGAACAACTGGCGGGGGATGTTGTCCTTTAATTTCTCCGCGATCCGGCGGGCTCTGGGATACGCCTTGTCGGTGTGGACGATAAAGGACAGCGCGTCCACAATGTCCCCGTTGAGCAGGATGTCCAGCTTGACCAGCTTGCTGGGTGCAAAGCCCGTGAGCTCGTAGTCAAAGGACGCGTAGCCCCGGGTGCGAGATTTCAGCGCGTCAAAAAAGTCGTACACAATCTCGTTGAGGGGCAGGTCGTAGTGGAGTTCCACCCGGGTTTCGTCCAGGTATTTCATGTCTTTAAACACGCCCCGACGGTCCTGGCAAAGCTCCATGATGTTGCCCACAAACTCCGAGGGGGACAAAATGTTCGCCTTGACCATAGGCTCCTCCGCCAGCTGGATCTGCCCAGCATCCGGGTAGTTGGAGGGGTTGTCGATAAGCACCGTCTCGCCGCTTGTCAAGGTGATGCGGTAGACCACCGACGGCGCGGTGGTGATGATGTCCAGGTTGTACTCCCGCTCCAGCCGCTCCTGGATGATCTCCATGTGTAAAAGGCCCAAAAAGCCGCACCGGAAGCCAAAGCCCAGGGCGATGGAGGTCTCGGGTTCAAAGGACAGCGAAGCGTCATTGAGTTGTAATTTTTCCAGTGCGTCCCTAAGGTCGCCATACTTGGCCCCGTCGGCGGGATAGATGCCCGAGAACACCATGGGGTTTACCTTGCGGTAGCCCGGAAGGGGTTTCTCCGCCGGGTTGTCGGCGTTGGTGACGGTGTCGCCCACCCGGGTGTCCCCGATGCTCTTGATGGAAGCGGCGATATAGCCTACGTCCCCAGCCAAAAGCTCCGCCCCCGGCACCAGCTCGGTGGCGCCCATGCTGCCCACCTCCACCACCGAAAACTCCGCCCCGGTGGCCATCATGCGGATTTTGTCGCCGGGGGCCACCCGGCCCTCTTTGACCCGCACATATACAATGACGCCCTTGTACGCGTCGTAGTAGCTGTCAAAAATCAGCGCCTGCAAGGGGTTGTGCTCGTCCCCGCCCGGAGCCGGGATATCCGTGACGATTTTTTCCAGCACCTGCTCGATGTTCACACCCATCTTGGCAGAGATCCGGGGCGCGTCCATAGCGGGGATGCCGATGACGTCCTCCACCTCTTTACAGACCCGCTCGGGATCGGCGCTGGGCAGGTCGATCTTGTTGACCACCGGGACGACCTCCAGATCGTGTTCAATGGCCAGATAGGTGTTGGCCAAGGTCTGGGCCTCGATCCCCTGGGAGGCGTCCACCACCAGGATCGCCCCCTCGCAGGCCGCCAGGGAGCGGGACACCTCGTAGTTAAAGTCCACATGGCCGGGGGTGTCGATCAGGTTAAACAGATATTCCTCCCCGTCGGCGGCCTGATAGCGCATCTTGACCGCCCGGGCTTTGATGGTGATGCCGCGCTCCCGCTCGATCTCCATGTTGTCCAGAAGCTGGGCTTCCATATCCCGCAGGGCCACCGTGCTGGTTTTTTCCAGGATCCGGTCGGCCAGGGTGGACTTTCCGTGGTCGATGTGGGCGATAATGGAAAAATTGCGGACATGCTGCCGGTCAAACGACAAAGTAATCACCTCGTATACTGGTTGAAGCCTGTGGTTCCTATTTCCGGGCAGAGAAGAAGCGCGCGGCTGTTTCCTTTTCCGGTGCAATCCCACAGGCGGATGGATTCTCTAAGCTTTTATTATACTTTGCCCAAAGGTGCAAGTCAACAAAAACGGCAGTCCCGTCGAGAATTTTACAGCAGCCTCCTTTTTCCATTTGGTCCGCGGCTCGTTTTCCGCCAGCTTGTCTTCGCTTTCAGCCTGGAACGCACAGAAAACATTATACGAATTGCATTTATTTATAAAAAAATACCCAAAGTAAATTACCTTGGGTATTTTTTATTTTCTAAAATACTAAATGGATGAAATATTGCAGAACAAGCTGTTTTTTATCTTGGGTCCAACACTTTTCTTTAATACGCAAACCCGATTTCCAAAATATTAAAATTCCCAGATTCATACTGATAATAGGTGTCGGAGTTGATGGTTCCTCCCGCCTGGGCCAGAACCGAAAAGATCTGCTCTTGGGTGAACAGGATGCGGCACGCCTTTTGATAAGCGGCGGCGTTTGTAAACCGCACGCTGAAGGAAGCTTCCCCCGCCTGGGCGGCCCGGGCCGCCTCGGCCTCCAGTCTCCGCTGCGCCGCGGATTCAAAGTTTGGGAGCAAAAGCTCCCTCTGTTTATAATAGTTGTTGGCGGTGGAGGTACAGGCAGGCAGGTCATACTGATCCCCCGTGACCCGATGGGTGGAGGAAATCTCCCGGTCGGTGAGTCCAAAGTAATGGTAGGAAACATGGTTGTCCGGCTTGCCCGGGATCAGGGGGTCGTCGAAGGTCACATCCACATGGGTGTATACACCGTCGATCTTCACCAGGTTCCACTGGTGCCCTTCGCCCGTCTCAATGCTTTCGCCCCGCACTGCGGGAGACTCGATCCCCAACTTGGACAGCAGATGGGAAAACGCCTTGGAATACCCTTCGCAGACCGCCTGCTTTTCCACCAGCGCCCCGTAGATGGAATACGCGTTGGTGGTTTTCACATACTCGGTGTTTTGAATCAGCCGGTCGTGAATGATTTTCACCTTTTCAAAATCGCTGGCGTCACCCGGGATTCCCTGAAGCATGGTCTTGACCGCTGCGTCCAGTTTGGGCTTCAGGCTGGCGACCTCCGCCTTGGTGAATTCCGAATCGGTGGGATTTCCGTCCTTGTCCGGCTTGATGTAGCGAAACCGTACCGCATAGATGTTGTTGCCCGTCTGGGTGGGGTCATACTGCCAGTTGTACTGAGGCGGGAACCAGAAATACTCCGGATGATCCGCACGCACGCAGTAGTAAACTTTTTTTAAGGATGCTTCGTTCACCGGGTCAAAGCCGGAAATCAACGGCTCCAGCGCCGCAATGGCCGAAGCCATCTGCTCGTACAGCTCCTTTTCTGCGGCGGTGAGCTGATTGTACCCGTAGGTGATCCCATGGGCCACCTTGGGCAGGGAAGGGGATTTGCTCACTGTCTGATCCGAGCTTGTGCGGGGTTTGGCGATCCCCTGGGAGCTGATTGTTTCCATTTTGCTGGACGCGGATGAGGAAGAAGCGCCCGGCTCGCTTGTCGCCACCCCGGCTTGGGAGGAAACGGCAGAAGAGGTTTCCTCCGGCACTTCAAAGGAGACCGCAGACTCCGGGGAATGGAATACGCCGCCGGTTTGCGTCCGGCATCCGCCCAGCAGCAGACAGGCCGCCAGCAGGCAGACAACGGCTTTTCGCATGACGATCAACTCCTTTCCGGTTGGCCGGCGCCAGCGGCTCATTCTTCGCTCCGGTCTTTGCGGATTAACAGCGCCACTGCGTCCACCGCGCACTGGATGGCCCGGGAGCTGTCGGAGCACACCGGATCGCTTAAACCTTTGGCAGACCGCTCCACATTCCACAGCGCAGTGAGTACGGCGCCCACCCGCACCCTGCGGACCAGCCCCACGCTGAACAGCGCGGCGGCCTCCATCTCGGAGGCGAGGCATCCGCACTTGAGATAGGCGCCCCATTGTTCGGTCAGCATCCCGCTCACCGGCATGGTGCCGGGGTAGACCTCCCCGTAAAAGGAGTCCTTGCTGTGGATAACCCCAACGTGCACCCGTTTGCCGTCGGCGTCCTCGCTGAGCGCTGCGCCCGCCCGGTGCAGGGCGCAGACCACGTCGAAGTCCGCGGCGGCGGGATAGCCCTGGGGCAGGTATTCCCGGCTGGTTCCCTCCGCCCGCACGGCGGCGGAGGCCACCACCAAATCGCCGCCCACCACCTTTTCGTCCATGCCGCCGCTGGTGCCGATACGGATGGCAGTGTGCACCCCGCAGGCCGCCAGCTCCTCCAATGCAATGGCGGCAGAAGGCCCCCCGATCCCGGTGGACACCACGCTGACTTTTTCCCCGAGCAAAGAACCGGTGTAGGTAACATACTCCCGGTTTTGCGCCACCAGGACCGGATGCTCCAAAAGCGCCGCGATTTTGGGCACCCGCCCGGGATCGCCGGGCAAAATCACATAGCGTCCCACCTCCTCTGGCAGAATTTGCAGGTGGAACTGACGGTCAGAGGTAAACAGGCTGGGCATAAAAAACGCTCCTTTCGTTCGGGGCCGGTTCACAAACACACGGCTTTTTCTTTTATTATAGCCAAAAAAACACCGGAAGGGAAGTGTCCCCTCCGGTGTTTTTTTTGTTTTCCTGGAATTAGTCCTGCTTGGGAGCCTCAACCGGGCAAACGCCGGCGCAAGCGCCGCACTCGATGCAGGTATCAGCATCGATTACATATTTGCCGTCGCCCTCGGAAATCGCATTGACAGGACATTCGGCCTGGCAAGCGCCGCAGCTGATGCAATCGTCGGAAATTTTATATGCCATTGGGGATACACCTCCTACAACAAAATCGTTTGAAACGACGTTTTTCTTCTCAACGTCATCTATATTTTATCATAACAATGAAAAATTGCAAGAGGGAACCGGAGGTAAAATAATTATTTAACAACCTGTTAATAAGATGTTGGAAAACGGTTAACGAGCCTTAACAAAACGCCGCTGCACAGCAAGCTGTACAGCGGCGTTTGACTACGATTCCGTTTCCTTGGGCGGCCGGCTTTTTGCCCCGCCGGATTTTGTTCCGCCGTTTTTGTCCTCCCTGCGGCGGGCGGCTTTGGGGCCCTTATTCTCCTTGGCTCCTTTGGTTTCCTTGGGCTCCTTCGCCTCTTTGGACGGTCGTGGCTGTTTCGGCTCCTGTTTTGGGGGCCGCTCGCCTCCCAGCACCTTGACTTCGCTGCGGTCGAAGGGCTGGGGCGCCGCGTCCGGCTTATCGTCCATACGGACTTTGAGCTTGCCGGTCAACAGGCTCACGTCGCAGACCACGCCCTTGCCTTCGGGCGTGTTTACGTACGCGCCGTTTTTCGGGGTGATCTTGAGCAGATCCTCATAGGCGTTTTGCTCATACTTCAAACAGCACATCAGCCGGCCGCAGGTGCCGGAGATCTTGGTGGGATTTAAAGACAGGTTCTGCTCCTTGGCCATTTTGATGGACACAGGCTGGAAATCCCCCAGGAAGGAGGAACAGCAGAACGGCCGGCCGCAGATCCCCAAGCCCCCCAGCATTTTGGACTCGTCCCGCACGCCGATCTGCCGCAGCTCAATCCTGGTGCGGAACACGCCGGCCAGATCCTTGACCAGGTCCCGGAAATCCACCCGCCCGTCGGCGGTGAAATAAAACAGGATCTTGTTGTTGTCAAAGGTGTACTCCACATCCACCAGCTTCATATCCAGCTTGTGCTTTTCAATTTTTTCCTGACACAGGGAAAACGCCTCCTGCTCCCGGCGGCGGTTTTCCTCCAGGGTGTCCAGATCCTTCTGGGTGGCCAGCCGGATAATCGGCTTTAAGGGCGCCACCACTTCCTCTTCGCCCACGGTTTTGTTGCCCAGGGCGACCTCGCCGCACTCCACGCCGCGGGCGGTCTCCACGATCACCTGCTGGCCGGGCGCGGCCTTGATGCCCACGGGGTCGAAGTAGTATACTTTTCCCCCGTTTTTAAAACGGACTCCGATCACTTCTGCCATGTAAGATTCCTTTCCGTACGGTCTGCGGATAAACGTATGAGAAGCCCGCCGCCTTGTTCCGGGCGGGCTTGCGTTTTTTCGTTCCGGGCTGCCCTAGACGATGGATTTGATCTGGGCGCTCACCCAAGTACATAATAATGCCGGCCCGGCGTTTTTGTCAATACCGTCCCGGGCCTCCTGCACCGCCTGGATCACCCCGATGAAATCCTCCAGGGTCAGCCGCGCGCACAGCGCCCTTTGCAGCTCATCCTCGCCGGGGGAGCCCGCCGCCTTTTGCAGCATCGCCCCCCGCAGCAGGCGGATCAGCTGTTCAAACACCGCCGCGGTTTTCATCCGGTCGGTGCCGCAGCGGGCCAATTGGCTCAGAAGCTCGTACTCCGACGGCTGGGAGATCGCCGCGGCGATGTCCCCTGCAATGGATAAAACTTCCTGGGCCGATCCCTCTTTGAGCATGGTGAGCCCAGCGCCGATGTTGCCGCCGCAGGCCGCGGCCGCCCGGGCGCGTTCTTCCTCGCTGCTGTCGGGCGCCAGCGCATCCAGCGCCCGCTTGCAATCCCCGTCGCCCACCGGGGCCAGGGGGATTTCCACACACCGGGAGCGGATGGTCTCGGGCAGGCTACCTGGATTTTTGCAGGTGAGCAGAAACACCGCATAGCGGGGAGGCTCCTCCAGCACCTTGAGCAGGGCGTTGGCGGCGCCGATGGTCATGTTGTCACAGTCGTACACCGCGTACACCTTGTATTCGCTCTCGTTTGGGCGGATAAAGGCGTCCGAGCGAATGGCCCGCACCTCCGCGATGTGGATGGAGTTTTTCGCCCCCGCCCCGTCATAGGGGATAAAATCCGGATGGGCCCCCGCCTCAATTTTCACGCAGCTTTCGCATTCGCCGCAGGGGGCGGCTTCCCGGTTTTTACAGAGGATCTGGGCAGCCATGCGCCGGGCGAAGGTCTTTTTCCCCAGGCCCTGTTCGCCTGTAATCAGATAGGCATGACACAGACGCCCACTTTCTTTTAAAAAAGTGAGCGTCTGCAATGCTTTGGGGTTCCCGTATATTGTATGAACCATGCTTTTGGGCGTCCTTACTGTTATATTTTCTCAAACCGCTCCACGTTGGTGACAAAGATGGTGGCGCCGCCCACGGTGACTTCCACCGGGAAAGAGGCGTACATCCCCACGCCGTAGGTGGCGGAGGAGGGGACCATCTGGGTGCGCTTGCGGCTGTGTTTGGAGATCACCGCGATGGCTTCTTCCACCTTGTCATCATCGGTACCGATCATAAAGGTGGTGTTGCCCGCCATCAAAAAGCCGCCGGTGGAGGCGAGCTTGGTGGCGAAAAAGCCGGCCTTGGTCAGTGCGGAGGATACCGCGGAGCTGTCGTCGTTGCTGACAATTGCGTAGATGAGTTTCATAGATGACCATTCCTTTCTGTAGGTGGGTCCGCCCTTGAGCGGCCCAAAAGGGGGGAACGCGCTCCGTTTGAAAAGCCCTCTGGCTTGGGGGCGTTTCCCGCGCCCTGAGGCGGCAGGTCCTACCGCCTTGGGGATCACTTTTATTTTACCACTTTTACTGTGCGAATTCCACTGTTTTGCAAAAGTTTTTGTACGGAATTTGTGATTTCTTCCCCTGGACAAACCACCGGCACCCCCGGCGGGCAGGCGATCTTCACCTGAGCGCACACCCGCCCCAGGCTTTGCTCCACCGGGAGGTGCTCCGCCGCCGAAAACGCCGCCTGGGCGGGGGTCATCCCCACCGGCGGGAGGACAAATTCCACAGGGCTTTCCGGCAGGGGGACGCCGGCGGGGAAATCCTCCAGCGCGGCGGCCAGGCGCAAAAACTCCTCCCGGGAATTCATGGGGGTCATCAAAAAAACCACGCAGTCCGGCCCCACGTATTCCGGCTCGATGGAAAGCTCCCGGAGATAGGCCGCAAACTCCGGGCCGGAGGCCCCCAGCGGGCGCGGGGAAAGGGTGAGCTTGGTGCAGTCGGCGCCCGGCGCCGGCAGCCCGAATCCCGCCCGCACCGCCGCACGGCACAACCGCCCATGCATGCGGGAAAGCGCCGCGAAGTCCTCCCGCGCCCGCTCCTTTAAATAGACGTTGAGCCGGTCCAAAGAGCTTAAAATCAGGTAGGAGGGACTGGTGGAGCCAAACATCGCCATGGCGTCTTTGATCTGCTGCCGGGAAACAGGCAGGTTGGAATGCAGATACGCCGCCCCAGTCAGCGCCGGCAGGGTTTTGTGGGCCGAATCGCAGCACATGGACGCCCCCAGGGTGATGGGGTGCCCGTCCGAATAGCCCCGGGGGCCGGGCAAAAATTTCAAATGTGCGCCGTGGGCGTTGTCCACCAGCAGGGGAACCCCCGCGGTTTTGCACACCGCCGCGATCCCCGCCACGTCGCTTTGTCCTCCCAGATAGTCGGGGGAGGTCAGATAGACCGCCGCCGCGTCGGGATTCTCCTCCAGCGCCTTCACGACCTGCTGCGTTTCCACCGTACCGGATACCAGCTGCCCGTCGGAAAACCGGGGCAGCAGCCAGACCGGCCGCAGATCCAAAAGCGCCAGCATGTTGTAAAACGACGAATGGGCGTTCCGGCCGCAGAGGATCTTGCTCCCCCGGGGGACGGTCAAAAGCAGCATGGCCTGGATGCACAGGGTGGAGCCGCCGGCGCTGAACACCGTGGTTTTGCTGCCGTAAAGCGCCCCGGCATTTTGTTCCGATTCAAGGAGGATGCCATCTGCCTCATACAGCGAATCCGCCCCCGCGATCTCGGTGATGTCCAGCCCCGCGCCGGGGAACGCCCGGACAAAATCCCGATCCCCCTTGTGCCCCGGCATGTGAAACCGGGCGGTGCCGCTGGATTCGTACCGCTTTAAAAAGTCGTAAACCGGCGTATCCAAACCGAATCCCTCCAAAACTATGTATTCTGTTTCATCATACCCGCAAGCCGGCGGTTTTGCAAGGGGAGAAAGCCGTTTGCATCCCCAAAAAGCCGCAGCGGCGGGCGCGTATGCCACGCCCGCCGCTGCACCCAGCCGTCTGGTTTCCCTGTCCGGGATGCCCATGCTATCCATTCTATTTTCTGTACACATAGGTGACCTTATCGCTTTTGGTCAGGTCCGGCTGATACTCAATTTTGACTTCCTTCCAGCCCTTGGGAACCTCGTATCCCAGCACGCCGTCAAAGGTTTCCCCCGCCTTGATGGTGCCGTCCATCTGGTTTTTCTCTCCCCGGCTGCTCAGCGCCGAAAAGCTGATGTCCTGTTTTTCTCCGTCCACATAACAGGTAAACGACATCATGGAGCTCACCAGCAGATCCTTGTCCGTGGTGTTTTCCAGCGACAGCTCACACTGTAAAAACACCTTTCCGGAAGCCGGCTGCTCTTTGCCGGTTCCCTGAATTTCCGCCACATCTTTCAGGGTGGACTTTACCTCGCCCACCTGCACGGTTTCGCCTTTTGCGTGCTCGCCCTCCTTTAAAGAAGAGCATCCCCACAGGGGAATGAGCATCATCAGGCAGACCATGCACGCTAGAACTCGTTTCATACGACGACCCCTTTTCCTCATATTTTGGAGCAAACACGCTCCGCGTTGTCCTTCATTTTAACAGATTTTCTCCCCGGTGTCACGAAAATTGTTTTTTACCGGCTCCAGCTCCCCGTCAGGTATTCCGACGGCGTACACCCGTAGATCTGCCGGAACGCCCGGTAAAACGACCGCATGCTTTCATAGCCCGAGGCGACCGCCGCGTCCAGCATGGAGCACTGCTCCTCCTGTACCAGGTGAACGGCGTGTTTGACCCGCAGCATGTTCAGATAGTGGGGGAGGCTGCACCCCACCGTTTCATTAAACAAATGGGAAAACCGGCTTTTGCTGTACCCGAACCGGCTTGCCACCATATCCAGCGTCAGCGGCTTGGCAAAATGCTCCTGTAAATACTGTAAAATGAGCTGAAGCCGTCCCCGGGCGTCCCCCTTGGGCATTTCCCGCATGGGGAGTTCCTCCATAATCAGGCCGAGAATTTCATACACCAGCCCTCTTTTGAGCACAGGGTTGAGCGCCTGCCCTCCGTCGGCGATCCGGTTCAGGTTGTCCTGAATCCGCGCCGCACGCCCCGGATCCCGCAACAGATATTCGCCGAAGGTGTGATTTTGAAACAGCTTTTCATAAATCCCTAGATAGCTTAAGGGGATAATCATGGCGGTAGAGCTGGAGCTCACCGGCGTCGCAAAGGTGTGGATGGCAAAACAGGGCACGCAGATCATCTGATTTTCACCTGCGCAGACCGGTTTCCCGTCGATCATCGCCTGCATTTCTCCCTGCCGGACCATCATCAGTTCAATGGAGCTGTGAAAGTGGGGGATAAACGAGTTGTTCTGCGCGTGAAAACAAGCGGGTTCGTGCTGGTTATCCCGCCACTGCTCATATTCATAAAGCTCATTCGCCATGGGAGCACCTCCTTGATATTAGCAATTTTCGTCACAAACAGGTGCAAAAAGCGCTATGCAGGGTGTTCTGATTCCCATTATAATAAAGTCGACAATAAAGTTCAACTAGAAAACGAAATTTTGTGAATCTTTGTTGCAATCGTTTTCATAATTTGCTTGGACCAAAGGGCCTAGTCTTTAAAACCACCGCGCCCCAAAAGGGGGAGAAAGGAAATCTTTATGAGGAAAACGAATCGGATGATAGCAGGTATCGTCGCCTTATCCATGACGGCGGGAATCGGTCTGCTTGGGCTCCCGGCAGGCGCAAGTTCTGACCACTACCAGGCCTCCCGGGAAGCGGCGGCCCAGGGCATGGTGCTTTTGAAAAATGAACATGCGGCCCTGCCGCTTCCCGACAAAAGCAAGGTCGCGCTGTTCGGTATGAACCAGATCGACTATGTGGACGGGGGAGGAGGCGCCGCCACCGTCAACGCAGAGTACAAGGTAAGCCTTTTGCAGGGGATGCAAAACAAGGAAAAAGAAGGCAAAGTGGAGCTTTACAAGCCCCTGGTGGACGCGTACACCGCCGCAGATAAAACCGATACCAACCCCAAGGGACGCAAAAACCAAATCAATCTGACCGACGAGCTGCTAAACGGCGCCAAGGACTTTGCAGACACCGCCATCATCTCCATCGGGCGGTTCACCGAAGAGGGCACCGATATGGAGGAAGGCCCCGGCGGCTATGAGCTCACCCAGGCGGAGCAGGACATGGTGAATAAGGTCTGCGCCGCGGGCTTTGACCGGGTGGCCGTGGTGTTAAACGTGGCCACAGCGGTGGACACCTCCTGGTTTTACGACAACGAAAACATTGACGCCGCTTTGATGGCGTGGCTGGGCGGCATGGAGGGCGGAAACGCCATGGCCGACATCCTGTGCGGGGATGTAAACCCCTCCGGCAAGCTCCCCGACACGCTGGTCAAAAGCTTTGAGGATTATCACAGCTCGGATTTCCACGAGTCTATGGCCTACGTCAACTACACCGAGGACATCTTTGTGGGATACCGCTATTTTGAGACCATCCCCGGCGCCGCCGAAAAGGTCAACTACGAATTCGGCTACGGGCTTTCCTACACCACCTTCGCCCTGTCCGGCCAGAAGGTGGAGCAGGACGGGGACAACATCAAAGCCACCGTCACCGTGAAAAACACCGGCGGCCGGGCCGGGCGGGAAGTGGTACAGGTGTACTACTCCGCCCCCCAGGGCAAGCTGGGCAAGGCGGCCAAAGAGCTGGCGGGCTTTGCCAAAACCCGGGAGCTTTCCCCCGGCGAATCCCAGACCCTGACCGTCACCTTTGCCGTCGACGACATGGCAAGCTACGACGACCTGGGAAAAACCGGCCACAAGTCCGCCTACGTGATGGAGGCCGGAGACTACGGCTTTTATGTGGGAACCTCGGTGCGCGACTGTGAAAAGAGCAGCTACGTGTACACCCTGAATGAGCTGAAGGTCGTGGAGCAATTAAGCCAAAAGCTCACCTCCAAACGTCTGGAAAAACGGCTTTTGGCCGACGGCACCTACGAGGAGCTGGACGCGGAGATCGCCGATACCACCTGTCAGGTGAAGGCGGAGGGTATCTCCAAAATGGAGTGTGAAAACTACATCGACGCCGACCGCAACATCGCCATTGAGATGCCGGAAACCGGCGCCTGTGTGAGCTACTTTAACCAGGACCGCTATGTGGTGTACGACCTGCGGGTGGAACAGGCGGGCACCTACAATGTAGTGCTGCGCGCCGCCAACGGCCACGGGCCGCTGACCAACTACATGGCGGTGTACGTCAACGACCAAAAGCAGGATGTGAGCACCTACATCGAACAGACTGGTTTTGACAGCGGCAACCGCTGGTTTACCTTTGTGGACTGCAAGCCCTTTCAGCTAACCCTTCCCGAGGGAAAGGTCAAGCTCAAGCTGGTGTGCACCGTGGGCGAAGGCCCCAACCTGGACTACCTCACCTTTGAGCGGGTGGGCTCCCAGGCGAAAGCTGCCGCAGCCGCCGTCCCCTCGGGAGAGCCAAACGCGAAAACCACTTTGAAAGCGGCCTCTGCAAGCGCCTCCGATGCCGCCGCTTCAGATGACCTGATCCTGCTGGAGGACGTGTACAACAACCCCGATCTCATGGACGCGTTTCTCGACCAGATGACCGTGGAGGGACTGGCCGAGCTGACCGAGGGGCAGGCGGGCGGAAGCACCGGAGGCATCGGCGGCCTTAGGCGCCTGGGGATTCCCGCGGCAGGCACGGCGGATGGCCCTTTGGGCCTGCACCTGGGCGGAGAGTACAAGTGCACCTCCTGGCCCTGCGCCATTCTGCTGGCCTCTACCTTTGACACCGACCTGATCCAGGAGATCGCCCAGAAGATCGGGGACGAGTGCCTGGATGCGAACATCGACGTGCTGTTGGGGCCCAGCCTGAATATCCACCGCAATCCCTTGTGCGGGCGCAACTTTGAGTACTACTCCGAGGATCCCCTGGTCTCCGGAAAAATGGCGGCTGCTTTTGTAAAGGGCGTTCAGTCCAAGGGAATTGCCGCCACCATGAAGCACTTTGCCATCAACAACAAAGAAAACAACCGGCGGGCCTGCGACAGCCGGGTCACCGAACGAGCGGCACGGGAAATTTACCTGCGGGGCTTCAAAATCGCCATCGACGAGGCGGATCCCTGGGCAATTATGTCCGCGTACAACCCCATCAACGGCATCAAAGCGTCTATGAACGAAGAACTGCTCACCGGCATCCTGCGGGAAGAATGGGGCTATCAAGGCCTTGTGATGTCCGACTGGGACACCGGCGCCAGCCACACCCAGGAAGCCTTGGCGGGCGGCGACGTGAAAATGCCCACCGGCAGCCCCAGCGAACTGGTAAAAGCGGTGAACGACCCCGAAAATCCCCTGACCCGTGAAATCCTGGAGCAGCGGGTGGAAAACGTGCTCAATTTTGTGATGAAAACCCGCGTGTTCTACAACCGGCTCCACTACACACCGGACGAAATCTCCGATGGAACCCGCCTGAAGGTGGCGGAAATCTTCTGGGACAAGAGCGACAACGTCAAGGCGGAGGCCTGCGCCGACGAGGGCGGCGGCCTAAGCCTTGGTTACTGCGAACCCGGCGAATGGCTGACCTATAAAGTCAACGTGAAACAATCCGGCAAATATGACCTGCGGGCCCGGGTCGCCTCCGAGCGGGACACCGGCGCGTTCCAGGTGCTGATGGACGGCCAGGTGATCGCCGACTTCCCGGCACAGGCTTCCACCGGCGGCTGGCAGAGCTGGAAAACCACCGATCCCATTCAGGTGAACCTCACCGCAGGCGAGCACGAGATGAAAATCCTGTTCACCGGCAGTGTGCTCAACTTAAACTGGCTGGAATTCACCGAAAACCAGGGCGGCGGGGAATCTTCCAGCACCCCTTCGGAACCCAGCAAACCTTCTGAGCCTTCCGAACCATCGAACCCCAGCACCCCCAGCACCCCCAGCGAGCCTTCCGGGCCATCGGAACCCTCCGCGCCCAGCAAGCCGGAAGAGCCCTCCGGTCCCAGCGAGCCCCAGACGCCCGCGGAGCCCGAAACGCCCGTCCAGGGCGGGGAAGGGGACAATTCCTCCCAGGGCTCAAACGCCCCTTCGGACGGAAACGGTTCCAACAACCCCGTCACCGGCGGCGCTTCCATGGCGGTCATCGCCTCGCTGGCGCTGGCAGGCGCCGGAGCAGGTGCATTTGCAATTGCCTCCCATAAACGCCGTGAACAGCGGTGATCTTCTTTTCAATCAGAAACACCCCGGAAATAATTTTTCGGGGTGTTTCTGATTTCTCTATATTTTTTCAACATTAAAAAATTAAACAATACAAGATTGACAACACAAACAAAATGGTGTATGATGGATTCATCCGATATCATTAACGTTAATGTATTCTGCGTTATTCAAGAAAGGAGAGGATTGCAGACATGAAAAAAATTGCTGCGCTTATGCTTGCGGGCGTTATCGCCCTGGGTTCAGTACCACCGATCCTGTCCGGTGTGCTGTCCGCTTCCGCAGCGGAAATCACCCCTGACGCCGTCAGCGGGCTCAAGGTCTGGTACGATGCAACCGACCTGAAGCTCAAAGACGGGGATGCCGTGACACGCTGGGAAAACAAGGCGGGCGACCACCGGTTTGACGCTGTTCAGGCAAATACCGGCAGCCAGCCAGTTTTCACAGCCTCCAGCAAGGTGAACGGAAAAGCGGGCGTTGTGCTTTCCGACGCTGCTTACCTGCAATTGGAAAACTCGTTTGATTTAAACGACATGTCCATCTTTGCAGTTGTCCACCCGGACCGTTTGGAGGGCGGCGGCGATGACAATCAGATTTTTTCCAAATTGGCCAATACAGATCCCTGGAACCATAACTGGTATTTTAATATTAAGGACGCCGGCTTTAACTTCGGCTGGAAGGACGCCGGAGGTTTTCGGGACTACACCGGCGAAAACCGGGCTTTAACAGCCAACACCAGCTATATTCTCGCCGGTGTAAAACAAGCGGACCAGGGCCGGCTGTATATCAACGGGGAGACGATCGGCAGTCTGCAAGGGAATACAGGGAACTCCGACGCGGTGCACAACGACCAGCCAATCTATATCGGCGGCGCGGGCGCAGGTAAAAGCATGGACGGCGCCGTGTGCGAAATCATCGCTTTCGACCGGGGCCTGTCGCAAGAGGAAACCGCTGGTATTCACGACTATCTATCAAAAAAGTGGGGCATTCGCCAGGAAAACGCCGTGGACGGAGAGATCCGAATTGGCGGCGAACCCCTGCGAGCGTTTAGCTCCAAAACGTTGCACTATAAGCACACGCTTCCCAAGGGAACCGCGCAGGCGCCGGAGGTCACCGCGGATTTTGGCGGTGCCCGCGTCGAGATCGAGCAGGCGAAAACCCCTAACTCGACCGCTTCGGTCACCGTGGACAAAGACGGTGTGCGCCAGACCTACACCATTGAATTTTCCGTAATGGAGAAAGAGCTGTTGAATTTGAACAAACCACAAATCGAACAAGTGAAGATCACCGACGGATTCTGGCGGGAAAAGCTGGATCTGTTTTCCACCACTACCGTTAACCATGTGTTTGACAACTTTGAGGCCACCGGCACCCTGCAAAACTTTCAAAACATTGGAACCGACGGAGCGTCTCCCAGCCGGAGCACCGATCCCTGGAACGACGGCCTGTTATTTGAAGCGATCCGCGGCGCGTCGGATTTTCTCCGGCAAAAGCCGGACGCCGCCCTTCAAGCCCGCATCGACGGTTATATCGACATCGTCTATGACGCCGCGATGAAAAGCGGCAACGGGTATTTAAGCACCTGGGCGATGATGGAGCGGCCGGGCCAGTATTTTGACGGCACCGGAAACGCGATCCAATACCACGACGCGTACAATTTCGGTTGTATGGCGGAGGCGGCTGTCCACTACTACAAGGCGACCGGAAAAACCAAGCTTTTGTATGTGGTGACCCGCTTTGCGGAATTTATCGCGGACAACTATGGGTACGGTCAAAAGGCGGACGGCACCGCCAAAATCAACATGGTGCCTTCTCACGAAGGGCCGGAGGAAATGCTTTTAAAGCTATACGAGCTCTATCGGGATGAACCTGCGCTGAAAGCGAAAATCGAGGCATACAACCCCCAAGCGCCCCTTTCCATTGATGAAAACGAGTACGCGGACCTGGTGAAATTCTGGATTGAAAACCGCGGCAACTACGAGGGCCGTGTCAACGGGGCCAACTACGGCATTTACGCGCAGGACCACGCCCGGTATTTCGATCAGACGCGGGGCGAAGGCCACGCAGTGCGCGCCAACCTGTTCTACACCGGCATGGCCGCCGCGGGCATTGAATTCAAAGACTATACCTATCTTTCCACCGCGGACACCATCTGGCATCATATTCGTGACAAACAAATGTATATCACCGGCGGCGTGGGAGCCGAAGCGGCCGACGAAGCCTATGGCGCCGACTACGACCTGCCCAACGACGGCTACTGTGAAACCTGCGCCCAGGTGGCGATGGGCTTTTTAAGCGAAAATCTCTCCCGGGCGTTTGGGGGTTCCGAATACCAGGATGTGCTGGAGCGGTACCTGTATGAAGGCGCTTTGGGCTGCGTGGGCGAAAACGGAAAGACCTTTTATTATCAGCAGCCTTTGAGCAACGTAAACAATGCCCGGTGGAACTGGCTGGAGCACACCCCCTGCTGCCCGCCCATGTTCTTAAAGTTCTATTCCGAGCTTCCCTCTTATATCTATTCGTATGATGATTCCTCGGTTTACCTGAACCAGTTTATCAGCAGCCAAATGGACCTGGACAACGGATTGACGGTGACCCAGACCACAGACATGCCCTGGGGCGGCACCAGTAAGGTCACCGTCACCGGCGGCAGCACCATCCTGCGCGTGCGGATCCCCAACTGGGTGGAGGAAGACGCCGTTTCAATCCAAAAAAATTCCACAGCGTATGATTACACAGTGGAAAACGGCTACGCTCTGGTAAAGGTCTCCGACGGAGAAACGGTGGAGATCCAACTCCCCATGAAGGCGCGGCGGGTCTACTCAAATGAACAGATTGAGGCAAACCAGGGCAAGGTCTCGCTGGCCTACGGCCCTCTGGTCTATACCTTTGAACAGGACGACAACGCCTTTATTCCCCGCTTCGGCTCGGGAGAAGGAAACTTGGGCGTCCCCGCCGATGGCAAGCTGACCGCTTCGTACAACAAGGATCTGCTGGGAGGCGTGGTGACCATCACCGTTCCGGGAGAATATTACGATTACAATGGAGTCAGACAAAGCTGCACCCTGACGGCAATTCCCTTCTTCGCCCGCTCCAACCGGGAGAGCAGCACCTCCTTTGTCTGGGTGGACGAACAGGTCAAAGCCTCCGGCGGCGGAGCAAAAAGCTGGATGGCGATGGCAGAAGGTACCACCAACGACTTTGGAAACAGCCCGGCAGCGGCTTTTGACGGGAACGCCTCTACCTGCTGGAAATCCGGTTCCACCGACGAACCGCAGATTCTGGCGGTGGATTTGGGCGGCGTAAAATCCATTGGCAAGGTATCCCTTTCCTTCCTGGAGGCCAGAGCCTGGAATTACACGGTGCTCACCTCCAAAGACGGCCGCAGCTTCCAGGAGTTCGCGGTGCAAAAAAACGCCTCAGAGAAAAAATCCGCCTACGAAAACGCAGGAAACACCGACGCCCGATATGTCGCCGTCCTGTTTTCCGGCGTTCCCCGGGACGATCTGATCGCAGTGAATGAGATGGCCGTTTACGCGCCGGGCAAAGACCAAAACCTGGCGAAAGCAAAATCCTGCGGGGCGACTTCCTCCTACAATCCGGGCAGCTCGGTGTTCGCCATGATCGACGGGGACCCCTCTACCCGGTATTGTCCCACCGGCGTGGAAAAACCCCAGACCCTTGTGATGGACCTGGGGGAAATCGCCTCGGTGACCGGCATGTCCATCCTGTTTGAAAAGCCCTCCCAGTGGAGCTACGCCATCCAAATCTCCACCGATGGCGTTCACTACACCGACTATCAGCGCGAAACCTTCCATATGACCCAGGACGGCACCGTGCGCAACATCGACAAAGCGGCCAAAGCCCGTTATGTCAAGTTTTCCATCACCGGGACCACCGACGGCGTATGGGGAAGCGTATGGGAGTTTGATGTAAAAACGCAAACTCCAGTCAAATCCATTTTTCAGCAGATTGTGCAATCCCCCCTCCTCCTGGACGGTCCGGATGGCGTTGTAGAGGCGGGAAAAACCGTCACTCTTTCCACATCGGCTCAAAACGTGCAAAATCTGCAGTGGCAGGTGGATCAGAACGACGGGAACGGATTTGTACCGCTCAAGGGAGAAACCGGTAAAACGCTGTCGTTTACCGCCCAAAAGGAACAAAACGGCTACCGCTACCGCCTGATGGCAGAACGCAGTGGTGAAACCGTTTTTTCAGATGACTTTGTTCTGACGGTGAAAGATCCCAGCGAATCTTCTGAGCCTTCCGAACCATCGAACCCCAGCACCCCCAGCGAGCCTTCCGGGCCATCGGACCCCTCCGCGCCCAGCGAGCCGGAAGAGCCCTCCGATCCCGGCAAGCCCCAAACGCCCCCGGAGCCCCAGACGCCTTCCCAGGGCGGGGATAACACCTCCCAGGGCTCAAACGCCCCTTCGGACGGGAACGGTTCAAGGAACCCCGTCACTGGCGGCGCTTCCATGGCTGCAGCCGTCTCGCTGGCGCTGGCGGGCGCCGGAGCAGGTGCATTTGCAATTGCCTCCCATAAACGCCGTGAACAGCGGTGATCTTCCTTTTAACCAGAAACACCCCGGAAATGATTTTCCGGGGTGTTTCTGGTTGAGCGTGTCGACTTTTTCGACACGCTCCCCACGGACAAACGAAATCGCTTGCGGCTGCGCCTTGCTCTTCGTTTTCCACCTTTTCGGCGAAAATCAGCTCCACAAATGGTTTTACCGTTTGTTCACCGCTGCTTTCTTTTTCAAAGAGTCACCGCAGCGGCACATGTCCGCCTACGTGACAAAATTTATAAATACGGCAATTTATAGTTTTGTTGTCCACTGTCTTTGTGCAGGGCAGTCATTCTTCCCGTAATTTTCCAGCTAAACGGTATGCGCCCGGAGGCATTCCCAGATGCTTGCAAAACACCCGGCTGAAATACTGCGGATCGGTATACCCCGCCGCAGCCGCGGCCTGTTTGACGCTCATGTCGGTCTGGCGAAGGAGCTCACAGGCAAAATTGAGCTTTGCCAGGGTGACATAATCCTGGGGAGAAAGCCCTGTACTCTCCCGGAACACCGCCCGGAAGTGGCTGACGCTCATGTGCTCCGCCTGGGCAAGCTCGCGCACCGAAACCGGCTGCCCCAAATGGGCGTGGATATAGGTCAGCGCCCGGCTGACACGGCTGCGCACCCGCTCTCCGGCAGAGCCGCCCTCCGCCAGGCACCGGCCAAGCTCCAGCAGGATACCCGACAGCCCGTGGAGCATCTGAACGCCGAACCGGTCGCTGCGGGTCAAAAACACATCGAACAGCTTGTCAAAGCACGCGCCCACTCGTTCATCGCATCCGGGCGTCACGATCTGGTTGACAGGGATGCCGCACTGGGACAGAAGCTCCGGCGCAAGATATCCGGTAAAATGCACCCAGTAGTACTCCATCTCCACGCCTTCGGGCTTAAAATAGCAAAACGGCGTGCCGGGGGAAAATACGATCAAATCCCCGGAGCGCAAAGCGCGTCCCACCTGAGGCTTTGTCACCGTGACAGACCCGTTGAGCAGATAGATTAAATAATAATCCCTGCGGCAGGACCGGGCGGTCACCTCTTCGATATAAAAGGTGTGCCCGGTGCAGTTGACCACCAAGGGCTGATCCATGACAGCAAAATTGTTGTGAATATCGGTCAGCACCCGGTAAAACGACCGGTTGATCATACGCTCCCTCCTTGCAGGTTTTGACCGCATTGGAATAACCTTGTTATGCTCCATGGACAGTTCGCTTTAACTTTCAGCGATTTATCCATGATTCCAGTCGGTTTGTGTAATGGAAATTATACAATGCCATTATATAATAAAACCAAAGAAACTGCAATGGAGGCATGATAAACTATTTAAAATGGAAATGAAACGTCGATCCGTTGCTTTTGAAAAGAAAGAGGGATACCATGAAAAAAACTGGACTTAAAAGAGCCGCCGCGGCCCTGATCGCCTGCACCATGCTTCCCGCTACGCTTGCGATCACCGCTTTTGCAGACGTCTCTTGGTCATCGGAGGAATGGAATGTGTCAGAACAGGATTTTGCAAATCCGGATAATTTCCGGCTGGGGAGGGAGGACGCCCGCTCCTCGTTTTTCCCGTTTTTAAACGAAGAGGACGCTTTAGCTTCTCAGCAGGTGGGAAAAGACCGCGATTTGTCCAAAGCACTGTATCAGTCGCTGGACACTTCTGCCGGGCAGAAGTGGAAATTTTACTATGTTTCCAGCCCGGACGAACGGAAAAACCGCCCAGACAACGACAACATCATGAACCCGGACTACGACGACAGCGCGTGGGACGACATCACCGTTCCCAAAAGCTGGGAGGCCAGCTACAACGAGGATGGCACGTTTAAATACAACGCGCCACAATACACCAATACCACCTATCCCTGGGTGTCTCAGAATCCCAATCCCCAAAAGCCCCATGCGCCCACCCAGTTTAACCCGGTGGGATTTTACCGCACCAAGCTGGATGTGGATCCGGACTTTCAGGGACGGCCGGTGTTTTTGACCTTTGAAGGCGTGGAATCCGCATTTTACGTCTGGGTCAACGGACACAAGGTGGGCTTTTCAGAGGACAGCTTCACCAGCAAGGAGTTCCGCATCGACGAATACTTAAACTACGACGGAAACGATACCCTAGCGGTGGAGGTCTACAAGTGGTCCAGCGGCAGCTGGCTGGAAGACCAGGATATGATCCGCCTGGCGGGCATCTTCCGCAGCGTCTACCTGACCGCCAAGGACGATGTGGACATCCGGGACTTCACCATCGTACCGAAAAAAACAGGAACCGGAACCGACAAAAACAAAGACTACCAGGATTTTGACCTGGACGTTTACGCCAGCATCCGGGATTTGGGTGCTGCCGCCGATCAGCTGGAGAACTTGACCGTCGGTGTTTCGCTGTATGACCAAACCGGCAAAAAGGTCGGGGAGGAATCCTTTGAAAACGCGGCGCTCACCAAAACCATCGGCGCCGCCGACTTTACCGGCAAGGACTCCCTGGGGCGCAAAACCGCCACGGTGAAACTAAGCGCCCGGGTGAAAAATCCCGCCAAATGGTCGGCGGAGTATCCGAACCTTTACAAAGCGCTGATTACCCTGCGGGACAAAGACGGCAACATCATTGAAACCACCGCCTACCGCTTCGGCTTCCGGGTGGTGGAGATTCTCAACAAAGGCCAAGCCAACGCCCAGATGGCCGTCAACGGCGAACCGCTGGTATTGAAAGGCGTGAACATCCATGAGATGAGCCCCGACACCGGCCGGTATATCTCCTCGGAGACGATCCGCAAAGATGTCACCCTGATGAAGCAGAACAACTTTAACGCCATCCGGATGTCCCACTACAGCCACGATTTCCGCTATTACGATGTGGCGGACGAATTGGGAATGTACGTCATGGACGAGGTGAACCTGGAAACCCACGGCGACCGGTCGATCCCCGGGGACAACCCCAACTACCTGCCGGCCTGTCTGGACCGCCTGGCCAGCATGTTCTACCGGTCGAAAAACTTCCCCAGCGTGGTGATCCTGTCTCTGGGCAACGAGGCGGGCTCCGGCTCCACCTTTGCCAACATGAACGCCTGGCTCAAGGGCACCTATGAAGGCCGCAATAACTTTTACACCGACCCCACCCTCAAAGGCGATTTGCAAAACCGCCCCACCCACTACGAGGGAGACAACGACAAGGTGGACATCAAGGGCAACATGTATCCAGACCCCGCGTCCATCCCGGGGCTGGCCAGCGAAAACAAGCCCTACATCGTCATGGAATACTCCCACGCCATGGGCAACTCCAACGGCAACTACCAGGGGTACTGGGACGCGTTTGAGTCCCGGGATAACATCCAGGGCGGCTTTATCTGGGACTGGGTGGATCAAACCATCACCACCTACACCGACTACCGGGACGCGCCGCCCCAGATCAGCGGCGGCACTGTGGCGGTTTCCCAGGATAAAAACAAGGTGAGCACCGATCTGACCGCCGGGGAAAGCGCCCTGAAACAGGCGGGGGTTTCCGGTGCGGCGGACGACCACGCCCTGTCCGGAGCAGCCGTGGCCAACCCCACCCCCGACGCGCTGAATGTAAACGGTTCGCTGACGCTGGAAGCCTGGGTCAAGCCCCAGGATAACAGCACCGATCCCCGGGTGATCCTCGCCAAAGGGGATACCCAATTCCAGCTAAAAACCGTCAACAACTCCCTGCAGTTTAACACCTATTTTGACACCTGGAACGAGCTTAGCGTAAACTACGATGCTTCTTCCTGGGCAGGCAAGTGGCACCATGTGGCCGCCACCTACGACGCCGCCACCAAGACGGCCTGCCTGTACCTGGACGACATGAGCAAGCCCGTCGCCACCAAAGTGTTTACAAACGCCCAGGCGGATGGCACCTTTAACAAAACGACCCACAACTTCGCCGTGGGACGGGATGTGGAAAACGCCGGCAGCCGCGACTGGCAGGGCCTGATCGACAACGCCCGAGTCTACGACAAAGCGCTGTCCGCAAGCGAACTTTCCAAGGAAAACCGCAAGGCGGACGATCAAAACGTGGTTTTTTGGCAGGAATTTAACGTTCTGGGCAGTGCTGGCTCCGACGACGTCCGGATTGTGGAAGACGGCTATTACGGCTATGGCGGGGACTGGGGCGACACCCCCAATGACGGAAACTTCTGCCAAAACGGCATCGTCACCGCCGACCGACAGGTCAAAGGCTCCATGCTGGAGCTCAAACGGGTGCACCAGGATTTTGTGATGAACCTGACCGCCTTTGACAAGACCTCCGCCAAAGTGAACATCCGCAGCCGCGCCATGTTCGCCAACGCTTCCGACTATGAATTTGTCTGGCAGCTCACCGAAGACGGCAAGGTCATCCGCGAGGGCACCCAAGCTGTGGACCTGGCGCCCAAGGCCAGCAAGGAAATTACCCTGGCCTTTGACAGTGTGACTCCCAAACAGGGAAGCGAGTACTACCTGACTGCCAAATTCCTGCTGAAAGCCGACACCCAGTGGGCCAAAAAAGGCCATGAGATCTCTGCGGAGCAGATGGAACTGGACTATAAGACCGGAAAGCTCCCCGCGCAGGATCTGTCCAACCTGGGAAGCGTGAGCTTTACCGAGCAGGAAAACAGCTACACGGTTACCGGCAAGGATTTCACCATGACCTTTGACCGGCAAGAGGGCGCCATTTCCTCCTTTGTATACAAGGGCACCGAGCTGTTCGCCCAAGACGGCGTGAACGGCCCCGCCCCCAACTTCTGGCGTGCTCCCAACGACAACGACCGGTTAAGCAGCACCTTCCAGAACAACGCCACCGCTTGGCGGTATGCGGGATCCAACCGCTCTGGCATTCAGACCTCGATTGAAAAAGCGGGGAACGCGGCGGTGAAGATCACCGTCAGCGGCAAGCTCGCTCCCTCCAAGGGCCAGGCGGACTTCGGCATGACCCTGACGGTGTACGGCGACGGGCAGATCGTGGTGGACAACACTATGACCCCTTCCGGCTTTACGCAGAACGACTTTATGCCTGCCATCGGCAACCTGATGCAGCTTTCGAGCCAGTTTGAAAACATGACTTGGTACGGGCGGGGCAGCGACGATCCGGCGCTTCCCTCGGAGAGCTATGTGGATCGGGAAAGCAAGCAATTTATCGGTGTATACGACGGCAAGGTGAGCGACCAGCATACCGAGTACGCCAAGGTCAACGACTCGGGCAACAAAACCGACGTGCGCTGGGTGGCTTTGACGGATGACAGCGGCACCGGCCTTGTTGCCAGCAGCATCGGCGGGGAGTTCCAGGTGAACGCCAAACATTATACCCCCGAGGAGTACACCACTCTGACCACCAAGCACCCCTATGAGACCACCCCCACCAAAAACGTGGTATTAAGTCTCAACCATATGCAGATCGGCGTAGGCTGCGACCCCAGCTGGCTGGACAAGGGCTGGCAGGATGAAGCGGATATGCCCCGGCCTACCAAAACGTATTCCTACAGCTACAAACTGTCCCCCGTCAGCGGCTTTACCGCCGACAAGGCCATGGAGTTCAGCCGCCAGAGCATGGATCTGAATCCCGTGGAGGACATTTTGACAGACGGGGAATCTTTAGCGGACTTTGACCCGGACAAAACCGACTACACCGTCTATGTAAACGGCGATCAGGTTCCCACCGTCACCGTCAAAGCCTCCGGCGATATGGCGGAGTGCACGGTTAAACAGGCGGAAAACTTCACCGACCGCAATACGGCTACCGTCACCGCCAGCATATACGGCGTGACCAAAACCTACACCATCACCTTTAAAAAATATTTTGCAAGCCAGTACCTGGACGACATGGACTTTGTCAAAGGCACTTCCGGCCACGACCGGGTCCACGTATCCGAATCCCTGGACGGCAATCCCATCACCGTCTGGGTGGACGGAAAAAACAAAGTGTTCGAACACGGCCTGGCGGCATCTCCTGAATCCGAGATTGTGTACGACATCGAGGGCCTGGGCTACAACCTGTTTACTGCCTATGTAAACCTGGACCGGGAGGTCTACAAGAGCTCGGTCAGCTGTCCTGGCATGCGCTTTGCCGTGTATGTGGACGGCGTGCTGAAATACCAGTCCGCCGACTTTGACAAGGACGGCTACGGCGAACCGATGGAATCCGACTTTGTGTCGGTGGACGTCACCGGCGCCAAGGAGTTAAAACTGGTGATGAACGCCACCTTCCCCGGCCAGATCAACAACTCCCACGGGGATTGGGCGGACGCAAAGCTCAGCGCCTATGCCGACGGCAAACGCGCCGAGCTGTTCGAAAAACTCACCGAGACCGACAAGTTTGACGCCAAGGACTACCAGGCCGGAGCATGGGAGGCGTTCCAGAAGGCGGTGGAATCTCTGAAGGCCATCGCAAACGACCCCGCCTCCACCCAGGAGACCATTGAAAAAGCCCTTGTTCAGCTGGAAACAGCGGTGGAAGAGCTGAAAAAACATCCTGCGGGCGAAACGCCCGATCCCGATCCGGGCGAAAGCTCCAAACCGAATCCCGGCCCGGACGGCAGCTCGAACCCAGACCCGGACGACAGCTCGACCCCGGACGCCGATGTGAGCTCGGATCACAGTTCTCACACCGGCGGGAACCAGAGCACGCCCGGCGGCCGCAACCCCATCACCGGGGCTGTGGGAATCGCCGCCGCAGGCGTACTGCTGGCCGCTGCCGCAGGCGCTGTCATCCTCCTTCGCAAGCGCAGAAACAATCAAGCATAAACACCCTGTCATCATAAGGAAGGAACCGGCCTCCGCACGTTTTTAAAACGCGCGGAGGCCGGTTTTAATCTTTATGAAGCAGGTGTGCCCGGTCCTGTCCACCTGGCCTTGTCTCGGGTTAAATGCATATCTCCTGCTGCACCTGTGTGCCAAAACACATCCGAAAAGGAGAAATAACGGATATCTTCTTTTGATGTTATTGAAGGTGTTGCTACTAACCGTTTTGAAACAAAACCACCCGTTAAACGGGTGGTTTAAGCAGGTCCTATAAAAGCCTATTGCCAGTGGGGCCTCTAAAAGGGGGCCACACACTACACTTTAGCGAATCAAATTCTTTCCTTTTTGTTAAAGTGCGCTATCATGGACAAGTCAACGCTTAACAAAACCTCCTGCTTTGTTTCATTGTAGTTGCCAGACTACTTCAGTTTGCCACAAGAGATCCTCTTCTTTTGCTAATTATTGGCCCCAGTTCAACTGTTTTTTACTTGCCTATTTGGCGCCAATAAAATATCCTGCATAAATTTTGGCGTACTGATCCTGCGTCAGGGGATGAAAAACTTGACCCTCGGCACGCAGTTTTGGAGCAGATGTCAAACGATGTTCCGCAGTGAACTCGACGGTCGTACAGTTGAAATCCAATACATTCTTTAATAATATGTTCCTGTTAAGACATCAACCACTCCATGGACATTTTGCGCCACCAATTGGCCATCCGAGTAAATATCCCATGCTTTATCTTTAAAAACCGCTGTGTATACTTGTCCGTTGGCAATACAAAATGACGTAATGTCGCTTTTAATCTTTTGTACTGTATCGCCATCCAATCGGTAAAGGTCACGCGAACCCCTCTTAGCATCCACAGTCCTGGTGAAAAACAAGCCACCATCCAGATAGTTTTTTACATGAACTGAAATGTTATCTCCCAGTAGAACGGTTTTCCCGTTTACATGATAGACTGTTTCGTAATCATCATTGCTGCCGATAGCGGCATCCTTTTTTTTCGTACATAGAACACCGTTCATTTTGGGAGCTAGCGTTTGACAATCAAGCACCTGTGAAGCCACACTTTTCTTATCGACAATTTTTCCATCATCAATTTTAAATGAAAAAAGGTTCTCTGTTTCATCGTTGTTTTTCTGGTTTTGATCCCAATAATAAATAGTGCCATCCAGCGACGAAACGAAAGATAACTCGTGTTGGTCAGTCATATACGGCATTTCTTTCGCTTTGTCTGGATCCTGTATATGAACATGATTGTATTCATAGTCTTCAATTCGTTGTGGTGTCTGCCCGCGAAGCCAGAGAAAATATCCGTTCTCATCCTGATCGCGATATATTATGGTATTATCATCAATCTGTAGGCAATATTTTTGTTTATCCGTTAACTTAAAGGTTGTTTGTGGAGAGTCTATGACCTGACCATTGCTATACCGCTTTTGGACGGACTTACCTGTCGTGACGTTATAGTCCTGAGAAAAGTCGATATAATCCTTTGTAGGATAAAACATGTCACTGGCCGTTTCGGACAAAATTAGTGTTTTACCGGTTTTCAGTTCCATGCGAATCAACCGATATTTGTCCATTTGAAATTTTGTACTATATAAATTGATAAATTCTGTGGACTCGTTATGGCCGGCAAGCTGTTCTTTTTCTTCCTGAGAATATTCGATAGCCGATGTATAAAACAGATATTGACCGCTTTCTTCAATGAAGAAGTTAACAGCGTTTTGAACCACAAGCTCATTCTGCCCGTCAATATAACGGTATAGATCTATTGACACGGCATCCTTATCGGCTTTCAAATAGTACAAATGCCCGTCCGGTGCAAAGAGAAACGGATTATCAATATGCATTGGCGTAGAACGAAATCCCAAGCACACTTCAGAAATCACTTGAGTGTTCTGACGCTCGGTCGAAGCAACGTGTAAATCAGCATATTCATCTTGTGGTTCTGTAACATAAGCCAACTGCTTTTTATCGGGAGAAATACGGAAGATCCCTTTTACTGATGGGATAAGAGCGGGAATTCCGTTAGGATCTGTCTCTTCAACTGATAATCCTTTTTCAATTTTCACTGCTGACTTACCGCTGGTTAAACAATAAAGACTATCTCCTTGCAGATACAGCAATGGTGCCGATGCGGCTACTTGGCTAGGATCACTAAGTAGACTCAGGTTTGTCGGATTTGTACAAGCAGAAGATAATAAAAGAAGAATAACTACTTGTAATCCGGCTATCCATCGTCTTTTCATAACTAGATCAACCCCTCACTTCAATTTATGTAAATGATCCTTTTCCGATTATCTTTCCGTTGTCTTCAATAAAAAATTCCGTTCCACGATCGTATTGAGCTTTTGTTTGAATAGATACCAACTTACATTCATATTTTTTCTCACCCAAGAATCTCACAGGTTCAATACGGACAGGTGTGGCATTTTCGTGTTTTGCAGAGCGCAATTGCACAACGGATGTAGAATTTAAAAGAATTTTGGGGCTATGAATGGATGGATCGAAAACAATTTCCGCTACCTGCCAAGCCGTCTGTTTATCTTCGTCATGATCTACTGTAAATTTCTGAAACATATTGCCGGCTATCATTCTAACTAGAATTAAAAGGACGGTTAAAATGAAAAATATTTTTGTCCAAAGCATCATTTTCAGACAAATAAAAACAACCGATAAGCCCACTGCAACGTCCGACAATAAGACGACTACCCAATACAAAGGATGAGCAGCTAAAGGCACACGATGCTTGCAAATGGGGCAAACGTCCAAAAAGTCCCACCATATATTTGTCGCCTTTGTACGATATTTTTGATACCATCTTCTTGTCGGTTCGCCACAATATGGACAACGATATTTTTTCATGCAGAACCTTCTCTCATCTTTTCGGAAATAGAGGATAATGAAAGAGCAAGCGGTTTTCCGATTCTCAAACTGCTTGCTCCTTCATGGTTACACCTTCCTATTGCACAAAATAAAATGTATCATCTGGTTTTGAAGAAACACCTTCAATATAATCAATTGTTATTTTCCCGTAGCCTGGATTAACTGGATTGTAATCGCCTTTATCCCAGTAATCAAAATGCTCATTAATGATGTTTTTTTGATGCCTCTTACCCATTGTTGCGACACTTCCAGTTAAAGATTTAAATCCGTAATCACCAATAAATTTATCGGCTCCGGAAGAACTTCTTATGTAAATTTGTATGGCATAATTGCCGGGCAATCTTGTTTCATTTCGTGCTATATGGTATGTGTTATATGCAATTTCCAGCACAGTGAGGATTTTAGAAACTTTACTGGCTGCTTTTCCAACTTTGCCCGGTACTTTTTTTAATTCACCTATTTTTTTCTCAGCATAAAAATATCCGACTGTAGCGGCAACCTCTGCAAGAGCATACTCGCTCTTTTTTCCCATTATCTCTTCTACATCCTCCAACAGCACATAATTATCATAGATATCCTGAATGTCAGAAAATGGGCCAAACATGATCTCCTTACCTTGATTTAATACGGCAAGCAATAAAGCTTTTAATGCAAAACCACCAAAGGTTGTTTTTTGCGTTGTTATATCAATTGCTACGTTATATGAGGATCCGCTTGCAGGTAATGCATACTCATAATCAATCGGAGATACATAATCCCCGTCCTTTGAACGATATTGGTATTTGGAAGTTCCGGAATTTTTATATTCTGTTTGCCCCCGTATTTTATCAATCGCTCGCAGACAAGCCTCCGCTTTTAAGTATTCTTTATTACCCATTTCATAGATATATAATTGTTGTAATGTATATACCGTCATTAAATCGGCGTCATCAAGGATGTTAAGATCATCTTTTTCGGGTGAGTTAAATTCTTTTCCACAAATGAGGCATTTATATTTTGTATCTGATTCACTTTGAATTAAATCAAGAACATGTGAATCAATATAAGAGGACATTGTTTTGTCGCATTTTGCTTCAATAAATTGCCAATGGTCATCTGAATCTGAGTCATAGATGACAATGTTGTTACCGGAAGCTTTTAAGCCTTTTGTCCCATAGGACAATGAAGACAAAATAGAAAAGTTGTTTGTTCCATTTTTCACTATTTTCCATTTGGATGACTGATAACCGCCGTTATTATAAATACCTACGGCAGCACCATTGGTATTTAAAGAAGTTTTGACATCAAGTCTTGAACTTGTAGCGTTCATAGGAATAAATCTGTATTCGTTTGTATCGCTTAAATACTCCAATTTCCAATACATACTGGTATCATACGTCTTGGATTCTTGCTTTACAGAAGTACCATTCACTTGATGTCCATTTGCAACACTAAGATATTTGGAAGTGCTGAGATTTTTGAGTAAATAAATTTTATTAGTGCTTAATCCCAGATCGGTAGGGGTTTGTGGCGTCTCATATTGAATCACCAATCGTGGCCTATAACTCAAAGTACCATGTTCGGAAGAGCAGATATCTTTTCGTGGGGCATAAGCATATGTGCGGAGTGCCAAGCCATAGTTATCAATTCCTCCACTTAATCCTTTTTGATTAATTAGATGTTCTTTTCCCATCTGGGTGATATTAAAGGACTTTGTACCTGAGCTGCTGATATACAGACAACTATTGCCAGTATAGTAATTATCAATGTAATTCAGTTGAGAACTGCCAACCGTTGCTTCATTCCAGTTAGAGGTAACCCTTTTTGCATGTACGGTTACTCCCAAAGAATTTCCCGAACCCTCATAAACCTTTAGTTCCATCTTGCTAATATCGGCAGGGTTGATGGAAGCCAGGTTAGAAAGATCATATTTCATCAGCGAAACGCCTTCACGAGGTTTATACGTACAAGTAACACTGTCATAGTAGGTGCCATTTTGACCGACTATTAAGTACGGGTCATTCGCATTGCCTCTGGCCCCATTGTTGTATACGGTACGATCTTCAAAATAGGAAGAATCCAGTTGTGTGGAGCCGGTTGAAGCATATACGGTGACATTAAGCGGGTATTCCGTTAATGGACTGGTCAGCATTTCATGGTCAAGTGTAACTTCAACCAAAGTCTGTTCTTCATTTTGTTCCAAGATTTCCAGCGTATTGTTCAGCGAAAAATGGGTGACATTTTCCTCGTTTTCCCCTGTATAAGAATCCTTTATTTCAATATTTCCAACTGAAAAGGCGACTTCTTCGGTACCATTCTTAAAATCAACCGATGCGTTATTTCCATTTTTTTGGGCTGTTAGGTGCTTTGAATTTACCCAAAATTTCACTTTGTTATCTTCAGGAGCCTGCTCTAAAACAAGGATCTGTTTTGCGCCGTCAATCGTAGGCTCTGCTTCAATGGTATTCTTTTTGTTATTCGCTTTTTTGTATTCAATTTTTTGAAGTTTTTTATTCTTTTTAAAGGTAGCTTTATTGTCTTTTTGAGTAAAAAATCCAGCGATTGTTGAAACAGCTTCCTCAAAAAAACCTTTTTTATTATCGCCGACAGAAAATCCAAATTCAAATTCCAAATCTTTTTTCTTGACTTTTACCCCTTTAGAATTTGAAAGGGACTCAGGAAAATAGCTTTTCACCTCACCGAAATTATTGATATAGCTATATCCTTGATTTTTATAGTTTTGATCGGCGGCCTTTATATTGGACTCAGCATCTTTTATTTTCCCATTTTCGTCTTTATAACGCACGGGGGAAGAGAATACATAAACTGTATTTGTTCCGTCTGCATTACAAAAACCTACCGTATTATAGCTTTCGTTAAATTGATCTAGCCTTTGAATGTGTTTTGCCTTTTTAGCATCATCTTCGCTGATAAATGAAGGAATTTCTAATTGAGAATATATTTCATTGTATTGTTCATCTGTCAGTTCTGGAATCTTGCCGTTTTCATCTGGCTTTACATATTCTGTTAGCGTATTATCCGAGATACATTCATATTGCAGTGATACATCAAATGTTTCTGTCTCGCTATTTGAAAAAATGTTAAACTCACCGTCGTATTCTTTATAATCTGAATCGTCATAGACCATGACATATAAAGAATATTTATGATCAACTTTCAAAGCTGGAACTTCAATAAGTTCAGAAGAGGTGAGTAGATTTGAATAGATAACCTCATCGGTCTTATAATCGGAAATTTTTAATGAGATTTTTTGAAATTTTTTAAATTCATCAATTGTTCTGATTGAAATCGTCTTGTTCTTTTCATCTGAGGCAGGAGTATTTTGATCACTTTTCACTAAAAATTCAAGCGGGAATTCCGTTGCAACTACAAATTCATGTTGAACAGCATCTACAATTTCAGCTGCGGATACAGATGCACAAAAAATAGAAACAGCGAGTATACTTGCTATTATTCTGTAAAACCATTTATACTTTCGTTTCATAATATTTATTTCTCCCATTTTCTATTTTATTATGTTTTAAATATATAGTCAACAAAGCATATAAATATAATTATGTATTTACAAGTAGACTATCTCAATACCACCTCCGTTACATTTCGGTATAATGTGTTATCATTGCTTAAAATAATGTTATATATCCCTTCTTTCTCTGTTGTTGATTTGAGCATAACTCCATTATGTTCCATTTGCCCGCCCGAATCATTACACCATTTTTTCACTTCTTCAGTAATGTTAAATTTAAGCGTTTGCTCTTTCAGTTCCAGCACTGATGCTTGACCACCAGTTTTATAATGATCATCCCAGTTCCCGGTTAAACTGCACCAATCTTCCAATACGGAAAGCATCTCAAGCCTATCATTGTTTTGGGTTAAGGAGTATGCATAATAATTGGCTTCTTTTATTTCTGATGATTGTAAATCAAAAAACTTGGCGAATTTGTATCGGATCATAAGTCTACCAATACCATACTCAGAATTATTACCTATAATAGAATAATTTCGCAAATATGCATATTCCAAATTTGCTAGTTTAGAATATAGTGCATTATCTGGCTGATTCTCCCTTTTCATTTCAAAGGCAATGAAAGCTTTTGCCCCTTTTTTTAAATAGGTATTATCAAATTTAAACTGCAACCGATAGCTCCCTTCTCCTTCAGAAAAAAGTTCTATACTGTTATCTTCAGAAAAATTTCCTTGTGCATTTTTTATTATTGGCTTCTGAATCACTCCTAAGATTTCGTTTACAGTTCCTCCAGTTTTATCAATTGTGCATCTATTTAAGGTTAGATATCCACCAGGTTCTTTTTTAAGAATTACATCTTGTTCTTCAACGTGCAGCCAAAAAGAAAGAGAATCATCCTTAAAAGAATGATTAAATTCTATTTCACAATTTGTGCCAAGTGAAGAAGGATAAAAGGAAATATCAGCTTTGTGGTTTATTGCTTTTTTATAAACAATCATATTTTTTTCTTCACCGATAAAATTTTTTTGTGTTTTATACCACCCCAATACCGGTTGATCATTATATAACCCTATTTCATAGGAGATGTCTTTGCTTATTAAAACACCTTTTTGTTTTGTCAGTTGTTTTGGAAAAAATGGTTTGATATCACTGTTAGCAATCGTATAAAGATATTCCTTGTTTCGTTTTTCACTATCACGTACATTTGCGATTCTCGTATCAATCATTGAAAGCTGACCAGAAGAATTTTGAAATCGTATTGGGGAAGCATAAATATAAATCGTTTTTGTTCCGTCATAATTGTGATATCCAATGGACACATCCGTTGAATATTCAGGAATTATTTTGCTATGGCCTTTCCGCTCCAACTGTTGCTGAGAAAAAAGTTCATTATATGTTGAATGCAATTTAATATTGGTTTCTTTCCAAGCTAATGTATAATAAGCGAAAAAAGCGCCTAATGATAAAGACAATGCAACGCCGATAGAAATCGCTGTAATTAAAGCTGTTTTCTTTTTTAATTTCACGCTTTATTTCAACCTTTTTTATTGAAATTTTTATATCTTTTCGATATAATAATTGTAATTCTATATTATATAAATATCGCCTGTTAGTATAGTTCACTATCAAAAACAAATTTATTGCATGATCGGAAATTGTTTTTGGGGGAATGTTCATGCCTGTTTGTTGTAAATATAACTCTGGTCGAATGATAGATATATGTTTCAAATCGTTGGATAATCACTTTGAGATAGAAACGAAAGAACAATATAATTTAATTTTAATCGAAAAAGGAAGCATTAGTATTGAAATCGACGGCAAACGGTTTACGTATTCTGCACCATCTCTTATTGCCATCCAAGAAAATGTAACTGTTGCGCTTATTTCTTCCCACAGACTGCTTGGAAAAGCCATTTCTTTTCATGTTTCATTTCTTAATGTAAATATTACATACAAACTTATTAACGAAAGAGCTTATGAAGACGTTAGTGAGAATTATGGCTTTATTCCGTTAAATATATTTTATGAAAGAAGCAATAAGTATTACGGTTGTATTCCGTTGTATTCCGAAAGCCTTACACAATTTCGAGAACAATTTCATAAATTTTATCAAGCAATATCCGAACAAAAAGATAAACGATGGTCATGCCGGGCAAGACTGCACTTAAATATCATATTAGAATTGGCACATCAGCTTTATTTAGATTATATTAATGAAAAATTAACGTTATATGATAGTAAGGATTCGAACGTTTGGGTATCCATATTGCTTGAAAAGATTCACAATGATTACATGAAACCTATTTCGTTAGCTACTTTATCGGAATATATCCATATTAATAAAACAACAGTAGGAATCCACTTTAAAAAAATTACTGGTTTTTCGGTTACAGATTACATTATCAATTATCGTATTAAATGCGCTTGTTACTCTTTAGCGACAACGGGAATCTCCATAAAAGAAATAGCGATGGAGTGTGGTTTTAAGCAGGAAGCATATTTTATACGTCAATTTACGGCCAAAAAGGGAATGAGTCCGACTGAATATCGAAATCGTTGCGTTGCACTCCGTAAGAACGACTTTTAGATAGTATATAGTGACACTACTGACTTGGTAATTATAGAAGATATAAAAATCGTGTTATATCATAGCCAGTGTTGAGAACATACAGGCGATTGCCGAGGAAATGGCGCGGCTGCAAAATGAAAACATGCTCCTTCGGGAAAAGCTGCGCCAGGCTGCACAAAACAGGCCAAACCGTCCGTATGCAGCCGATCCGAATTACGAAGA
>CAJFTY010000017.1 GCA_904420045.1 Candidatus Metaruminococcus caecorum
ATCGCAGATTACGAGCATCTCGGGAGAAAGGGTACGCTCCACCCCGTCCAGGGTGACGATGCTCTCGCCCGCTTTGGCATTGCGCACTACGATGTGGTTCCCCTTGACGTACTTTAAGTCAAAGGCGTGCATGGGCTGACCGTACTCCAGCATCACATAGTTTGTGATGTCCACCAGGTTGTTGATGGGCCGCACGCCGGATGCCCGCAGGCGCTCCCGCATCCACCGGGGGGAGGGGCCGATCTTCACGTTTTTGACCACTTTGGCCGCGTACCGCTTGCACAGCTGTTTATTCTCCACATCCACCGTCAGGTAGTCCTTGATGTCCCCGCCGGAGCCCTTGACCACCGGCTGCTCCACAGTGAACCTCCCGCCGAAGGTGGCGGCGGCCTCCCGGGCCAGGCCCAGTACCGACAGGCAGTCCGGCCGGTTGGAGGTGATCTCAAACTCCACGCAGGTGTCGTTTAAGCCGATGGCCTCGTGGATGTCCTGGCCGGGGGTTACTCCCTCCTCCTCCAGGATGAAGATGCCGTCCTCAATGGCGTAGGGAAAGTCGTGGACCGTGAGGTTTAACTCCCCTAAGGAGCACATCATGCCGTTGCTGGCAACGCCCCTGAGTTTGCCCTTTTTGATCTTGACCCCGCCCGGCAGGGTTGCGCCGTCCAACGCGCAGGGAACCATGGCTCCCTCAAACACATTGGCAGCGCCGGTGACGATCTGGATGGGCTCGTCTTTGCCGACCTCCACCTGACAGACCACCAGTTTGTCCGCGTCGGGGTGTTTTTCAATCGTTAAAATTTTGCCCACCACCACGTTGGTGACTTCCGCAGCCTCGGTTTCATAGCCCTCTACCTTGGAGCCGGACATGGTCATGCCGTCGGAAAACTCCTTGGGGGTGACGTTGATATCGGTGTAATCCCGCAGCCATCTCATGGATAAATTCATGGGGTTTTCTCTCCTTTCGCCTTAAAACTGATTCAAAAACCGCAGGTCGTTTTCATAGAATAGCCGCAGGTCGTCGATGTTGTAACGGCGCATGACAATGCGCTCCAGACCCATGCCGAAGGCGAAGCCGGAGTACACCTCCGGGTCGACCCCGCAGTTTTGCAGCACCTTGGGATGCACCATGCCCGCTCCCAAAATCTCGATCCAGCCCTCGCCTTTGCACAGGCGGCAGCCCTCCCCATGGCAGGCAAAGCACATGGCGTCCATTTCCGCCGACGGCTCGGTAAAGGGGAAGTGATGGGGCCGGAAGCGCACCTGTACGTCCTCGCCGTACAGCCGCTTGGCAAACAGCTCCAGAGTGCCCTTTAAGTCCGCCATGGTCACGCCCTTGTCCACCACTAAGCCTTCGATCTGATGGAACAGGGGGGAATGGGTGGCGTCCACCGCGTCGGAACGGTACACCCGCCCGGGGCTGATCATCCGGATGGGGGGCTTGTTGTTTTCCATAAACCGGATCTGCACCGGGGAGGTCTGGGTGCGCAGCAGCACGTTGTCGCTGATGTAAAAGGTGTCCTGGGTGTCCCGGGCCGGATGGTCCTTGGGGATGTTTAACGCTTCGAAGTTGTAGTAGTCCAGCTCCACCTCGGGGCCGGCGCCCAGCTCGAACCCCATGCCCAAAAAGATCTCTTTGACCTCGTCCAGCACAGTGGTCAAAGGATGGGCTTTGCCCATGGCGGGTTTGCTCCCCGGCATGGTCACGTCGATGGTCTCGGCTTTGAGCTGGGCCTCCATGGCGGCGGCCGCCAGCTCGTTCTGGCGGCGGGCGATATCCGCCTCGATCTGGGCCCGCACTTCATTGGCCAGCTGCCCCATCACGGGGCGCTCCTCGGCGGACAGCTTGCCCATCTGTTTGAGGATTCCGGTGAGTTCCCCTTTTTTTCCCAAATACTGCACCCGCAGGGCGTCTACCTGTTTAAGATCCTGTGCCCCGTGCAGCGCGGCGGCCGCCGCCGCTTTGATCTGTTCCAGCTGTGTCTTCATTGCATCTCTTCCTTTCCTTGCTCTCCCGGCCTGCCGCTCTTTTGAACGTTTCGAAAACAGGCGCAAAAAAAGCCCTCGCCCTGCTTTCCAGATGCTCAAAAAGAGCCCTGCAAAGGGACGAAAGCCGATTGTATCCTTTGATCGCTTCCGCGGTACCACCCTTGTTCCCGCCGGGAACAGCTTCCTCCGGCGGACACTTTGCCGCTGCGGGCTATCACCCGCCTCCCCGGATAACGTAGGGGAATACCGTCGCCGCTTACTGACCGAAGAATTCCGGCGTTGGGCCGCGCCGCTCGGGAGTGAACTTCCGCCGGTGTGTTCCGCACGGCGCCGCTTGCAGCGTCCGCTTTAACCAAGCGGCGCGGGCCTCTCTGGGTTTGCGAAAGGGACAACGGGTACTCTCTCCGTCCTAGCGTTTGTTTATTAATTTCACTATAACAAAGTTTTTTCCATCTTTCAACCCCTTTTTGGAATTGTCTATTGGCTTTTTGTATGGTATAATAACTTTATTCCGGCTTTTGGCTCTGCTTTTGTATATCCTATAACATGCAGGCGTTTTAAAATGCCGGTGGCGCCTGTATTCAACAATGTTTTCGCTTTGAACATTTTGTGTCAGGCGGCTGCGGAAAAACCAAGTATAAGGAGTTTTTACGAATGGATGTTTTTGTGGAATATCTGGTGAAACGGCAGGGCTCCCCCGCCGACACGATGAAAAAAGCGGGTCTGGTGCTGGGCGCCGCGCTGCTGACCCTGCTGCTGCTGGCGGCGGCTCCCTTTTTAGGGCCGTTTTCCTTCTTTGCCATCATGGGCGCCTGCGGCGCGGCGTTTGGCGGCTATTATCTGGTCACCAGCCTGAACGTGGAATACGAATACATCATGACCAACCATGAAATCGACGTGGACAAGATCGTTGCCCAGCGCAAGCGCAAACGCCTTGTGACAGCGGATGTTTCCACCTTTGAACGCTTTTGCCCTTATAACCCCCAGGAGCACAACGCCGGGGATTACGACAACTGCGTGATGGCCTGCATCGCCCCCGACGCGCCCCAGACCTACTGCGCGGTGTTCCAGCACCACACGCTGGGCCGCACCCTGCTGGTGTTTAACCCCGACGACCGCATTTTGGAGGGCGTGAAAAAAGCGCTGCCCAGGAGAAATAAGTACCATGAAAATACAGACGGGAATTGATCTTTGCTCCATCGAGCGCATTGAACAAAGCCTGCGCAGTCCCCGTTTTATCGACCGGGTGTTCTCCCATGCGGAGCAGGCGTTGATCGACAACCGGGGAATTGTGTTCCGGGCCTCTACCGCCGCGGCCAACTTCGCCGCAAAAGAAGCCTTTGGCAAGGCCATGGGCACCGGAATCCGGGGCTTTTCCCTGTCTGAGGTGGAAATCCTGCGGGATATGCTGGGCAAGCCAATTTTAAACCTGACCGGCCAGGCAAAGCTTTTGGCCTTAAAACAGGGCTTTACCTCCTTTTCGGTGAGCCTTTCCCACGAACGGGAGATGGCTACCGCCATCGTCATTGCATACGCTGAGTAATATAAATATCAAAAACGCCTGAGAGGAATATTTCTCTCAGGCGTTTTCTGCGTTCGGCGTGCAGGGCGGCTCTGTCTCCCCTCCCCGATGGGCTCAGGACAAACGCTTCCGTTCCAGCTCCCGGCGCTCCAAAGTCTGAAAGCGGTCTTTTATCATCCGGTTGATAGTGCGGGACACCGAGGAATCCTCCCGCCGGGCCATTTCCCGCAGCTTTTGCAGGACTTCATCGTCCAAAGTCACGCTGATTTTCTGCTTCATGCCATGGCGCCCTCCTGCTGGTTTTGGTGCTCCTGGTAATGTTCGCAGGCGGTAGCTTGGGGTTTTTTCAGTTTTAACCGGGGAACGCCGCAGTGGCCCGCCTCGGTCTGCTTGAAGGTGATTTTCTCAAAGCCATCCTCCCGAATGTAGTGCTGGTGTAAGTATTGACAATCCTTGCAATGTTTTTTTGTTTGTTCCATATAGGAACACCTCCTTTTTCTTTATTTTAGAACAATATATTCAAAATGTCAATAGAACAAATCGTTCAACGCTATAATGGTGTTGGGTGATATGATGATTTATGAGCGAATAAGGACTTTAAGAGAACGCAACCATTTTACACAGGACTATGTGGGAAAACAAATCAATGTACCGCAACGAACCTATGCCTATTATGAATCTGGACAGCGCATGATACCGCCGCATGTATTAAGTGCGCTTGCTGATTTTTATAAAACCAGCGTGGATTACTTATTAGATCGTACAAATTGTTTTGACCCATATCCAAATAAGTGATCCTTTTTGTCGCGTCTTGCCGTGACTCCATGATCTTTCTTTTTGCCGCGTTCCGCCGCGGCTGCACGGGTTAGGGGGCCTAACCGTCAGGCCCCCTAACAACCCCTGGACGGCCCAAGGGGATGTGTCCCCTTGGGTATCCCCTCACAGTTGCAGCCCCGGTGGGCTGACAAAGGCGGGGAAGCTTTGTCCTAAGCTCTTGCCCGGTGTGAAAAATTTGTGTTACCTTCCTTGTACAGCGGTAGCAGCTTATGTCTGAGTGTAAATAACGAGAAAAGCCCACCCAATTCCCATAGAAATAGGTAGGACTACCGGAAGGGGGGTATGGGGAAAACCGACTGGTTTATACCGGAGGGTTTCCCCATCGTAATAGCTACTTATACAAAACAAGCTTTGGCAGTTTACACTTTGCCAAAGCTTGTTTGTTTCTTAAACTTATTATGATTCACCGAGGCTGCAACTGTGAGAAGGATACGTAAGGGAGAAACTTCTCCCTTACGCCGCCTTTTGTTGTTAGCCTTTTGGCGGAGCAAAAGGCTAACCC
>CAJFTY010000018.1 GCA_904420045.1 Candidatus Metaruminococcus caecorum
AGACGGCAAATGGATGGTTGAAGATGAGGTACAGCTTTTCTCGCTCATTTTTGGTCAAGGTTATAATGATATTTTTTCCTATACCGTATAACAAAGAATCCCCCGGCTTCCGGGGGATTCTTTTCATGTGGGAGAAAATTTCCGAATATACTGCACAAGGCGCTTAAATGTGTTGTGAGTATTCGATGAAAAGGGTGTTGTGCAGTGTCCTCTGTGAGTCTATGTATGATTGTGAAAAACGAACAGGCCGTGCTGGCCCGGTGCCTTCATAGCGTAAAAGGTCTGGTGGATGAAATCATTGTGGTGGATACCGGTTCTACAGATCAAACTCGGGAGATCGCCGCCCGGTACACGCAAAAAATCTATGACTTTGCCTGGATCGACGATTTTTCCGCCGCCCGGAACTTTGCTTTTCAAAAAGCGGAGATGGAATACTGTATATGGCTGGACGCGGACGATGTGCTCCCGGCGGATCAGCGGGAGGGATTTCTGATCCTTAAGGATCGTCTGAGCGCGGAACGTCCCGACGTGGTGATGATGCCCTACGAAGTGGCGTTTGACGGAAAGGGAAATCCCACCTTCCGCTACTACCGGGAGCGCATTGTCAAAAACCATGCTGGCTTTGTGTGGGAGGGCGCCGTTCACGAGGTCATCACGCCATCGGGAAAGATCCTTTACTCCGATGTGACCGTCCGCCATCAAAAGGAGGGAGAGGGTTCTCCAGGGCGCAACCTGGCCATCTATGAACGGCTGTTAAAACAGGGCAGGGAATTTTCTCCCCGAGAGCAGTTTTATTACGCCCGGGAACTGATGTACAACGGCCGGCTGGAAGAGGCCCAGCAGGGATTTTTGCAGTTTTTACAACAGGGAAAAGGCTGGGTGGAAAACAACATCGACGCCTGCCGCCAGCGGGCGTCGTGCTTAAAAAAGCTGGGCCGGGAACTGGATGCACTGCGGTCGTTGTTCGACAGCTTTATCTACGGCCCTCCCCGGGCGGAGACCTGCTGCGACATTGGCGCGATCTGGATGGAGCGGGGCTCGTTTGAAACGGCGGCCTACTGGTATGAGCAGGCCCTGGCCCGTCCCCGGATGGACGAAAGCGGGGCTTTTGTCCAACAGGACTGCTATGGCTACCTGCCCAGCATTCAACTTTGCGTGTGCTACGACCGCCTGGGACAGCATGAAAAGGCCCGGGATTTAAACGAGCTCGCGGCGTCCTTTAAACCCGATGACCCGGCGGTGCTGTTAAACCGGCGTTATTTTGAGGAACTGTTTCCGAACAAATAGCACCGAACCCGTCCTGCTCGCGGTGAGAAAACGGCCGCCTGACCGTCAAAAAAGGCTCTGCGAACGCCTTCGCAGAGCCTTTTTTGACGGGAAGAACTTAATCATCACCCTTGGTCAGGTTTTCGGCGTAGTGGCACAGGCTCTCATAGGAGTTGACCCCCTGAGCCCGGGTGGCCATCTGTTCTTTGACATAGCCGGGCAGACTGTTATAAAATTGTTCCGCTTTTTGATCCTGTTGGATCAATTCAAACAGGTCGCTGTATTGCTTTTGTTCCATCAAACTTCCTCCCTTTCATATAACGGAAACGACGTTTGTTCCATAGTTTATCCCCTTCCATCGGATTTATTCAGACTGTGGTTGTGTCCAGCAGCGAGACACTCAGAAAACCTGTTTACCAAAAAGTGCACAATAAGAGGCGGTTTTTTTGTAGGGTTCTTCTCCCTTGACAAAGTGATAAATACACTATATACTAATACTCAGCGATAAATTACACAAGATATAGTGTTCAGGCCCAGGGCTCCGCAACGGCCGCATCCATAAGGGTTTGCGGCTTTTTTCACGGAATAGACCGGTGCGAGGACACACAATTCATTCGAAAAAGGAGTTGCGAGCCATGATTACGAAAATTGTCAAGCGCGACGGACGGGAAGTCCCATTTAACATCGAGAAAATTATCAACGCCATTTTCAAGGCGGCGCAGGCAGCCGGCGGAAATGATTATAAAGAGAGTGAGGAACTGGCCGTCCAAGTCTGTGACTACGTGGAAAAAACAAACGACGGTAAGACTCCTACGGTGGAGCAGGTTCAGGATGCGGTGGAAAAAATCCTGGTGGAAAAAGGGCACACCAAAACCGCCAAAGCATATATCCTATATCGGGCGGACCGCACCCGCATCCGGGAAATGAACACCAAGCTGATGAAGATCTATGAGGATCTGACCTTCAAGCCCGCCAAAGACAACGACATCAAGCGGGAAAACGCCAACATCGACGGGGATACCGCCATGGGAACCATGCTTAAATATGGCTCCGAGGGTGCCAAGCAGTTCTACGAGATGTACGTGCTGGACCCCGATCATGCCAGAGCTCATGTCAACGGGGACATCCACATCCACGACCTGGACTTTCTGACCCTGACCACCACCTGCTGCCAGATCGACATTGTCAAGCTGTTTGACGGCGGCTTCTGCACCGGCCACGGCTTTCTGCGGGAACCCAACGACATCCAGAGCTATGCGGCGCTGGCCTGTATCGCGATTCAGGCCAATCAGAACGACCAGCACGGCGGACAGAGCATTCCGAATTTTGATTACGGTATGGCCAAAGGCGTTGCCAAAACCTATAAAAAGCGGTACAGCGACAACGTAGGCAAGGCCCTGACGCTGCTGGCCGACGTGGAAAACGGCAAGGAAACCGCCCGCCAGATCATGGAATCCGTCCATGAGGAAACCGGCCTGTACCCGGTGCTGGCCAACGATAACGGCTATTGTGAAAAAGAAATGGAAAAGCTTCTGGCGTTTACCGATGAAAAGACCGCAGGCAAGGTGCAGCGGTTTGCGCTCAAAAACGCCGTACAGGAAACCGACCGGGCCACCTTCCAGGCCATGGAGGCGCTGGTGCACAACCTGAACACCATGCATTCCCGGGCGGGAGCGCAGGTGCCCTTCAGCTCGCTTAACTACGGAACCGATGTTTCCGCCGAAGGGCGCATGGCCATTAAAAACATCCTGCTGGCCACCGAGAAGGGCCTTGGAAACGGCGAGACCGCCATCTTCCCCATCCACATCTTCAAAGTGAAGGAGGGGGTCAACTACAACGAGGGGGATCCCAACTACGACCTGTTTAAACTGGCCTGCCGGGTATCCGCCAAGCGGTTGTTCCCCAACTTCTCCTTCCTGGACGCGCCGTTTAACAAGCAGTATTACAAACCCGGCGACTACAACTCCGAGGTGGCGTATATGGGCTGCCGCACCCGCGTGATGGCAAACGCCTATGATCCCGAGCGGGAGGTCACCTGCGGCCGCGGGAATCTGAGCTTTACCTCCATCAACCTTCCCCGGCTGGGAATCGAAGCCCATGGGGATATTGACAAGTTCTTCCGCACCCTGGACGAGCGGATCGACCTGTGCATCGAACAGCTGATGCAGCGCTACCGGATCCAGGCCCAGAAAAAGGTCAACAACTACCCCTTCCTGATGGGCCAGGGCGTGTGGCTGGACAGCGACAAGCTGGGCTATGACGACGAGGTGGGCGAAGTGCTCAAGCACGGCACCCTGACGGTGGGCTTCATCGGCCTGGCGGAGACCTTGAAGGCTTTGATCGGCAAGCACCACGGCGAAAGTGAAGAGGCGCAGCAGTTGGGGCTCAAGATCATCTCCCACATGCGGGAGCGCATGGATAAGGCCACCGAGCTTACCGGCTTTAACTACTCGCTGATTGCTACCCCGGCGGAGGGGCTCTCCGGCCGGTTTGTGCGCATCGACAAGGAAAAGTACGGCGTAATCCCCGGGGTCACCGACCGGGATTACTACACCAACTCCTTCCACGTGCCGGTGTACTACGATATCAGCGCTTTTGACAAGATCAAGACTGAGGCGCCCTATCACGCCCTCACCAACGGCGGCCACATCAGCTATGTGGAGGTGGACGGCGATCCGGCCCAGAACCTGGAGGCCTTCGAGCAGGTCATCCGCTGCATGAAGGAGTCGGGCATTGGATACGGATCCATCAACCATCCGGTGGACCGGGACCCCTGCTGCGGTTATTCTGGTATCATCAACAACCAGTGCCCCAAGTGCGGCCGCAAGGAGACCGAGGGCGACGTGGGCTTTGAGCGCATCCGCCGGATCACCGGGTACCTGGTGGGAACCCTGGACCGCTTTAACAACGCCAAGCGTGCGGAGGAGCACGACCGGGTCAAGCACAGTTTTAACTAAGGAATTGAAGAAGAAAAAAGGGGAGGCCCCAAACGGCTTCCCCTTTTTGATGGAGGGAACAATCATCATGGAACATCGTGTGAAAATCGCCGGCGTGGTCAAGGAATCCATCGTGGACGGCCCGGGGATCCGGGTGGCGATCTTTTTTCAGGGCTGCCCCCACAACTGCAAGGGCTGCCATAACCCCGACACCCACGACTTAAACGGCGGGCATTGGGAGGAAATCGAAACCCTGGCGGCCATGGCCTGCCAAAATCCCCTGATTACCGGGGTGACCTTAAGCGGGGGTGACCCGTTTTTCCAGCCTGAAGCCATGCTGGCGCTGGTCAACCGGCTGAAAGAGACCGGCAAATCCATCATCGCATACACCGGATGGACCATTGAGGAGCTTTTGGAAAAAGGCGAGCCCTACCGGGAAATTCTTTCCAAGATTGATTTCTTGATTGACGGACGGTTTATCCTGGAGCAGCGGGATCTGGATCTAAAGTTCCGGGGGAGCAAAAATCAGCGGGTGATCGACTGTAAGCAGACCCTTTTGCAGGGCAAAGTGGTGGAACACGAATTTTAACCAGTTGCGAGCCCCCGGGTGAGGACAGACGCCTCGCCCGGGGGCTCGGTCTGTGACGGCTTGTTTATTGGCAGGAAAGGCAATTCCCCCTTGCGCGCCGGAAAAGAAACGAGTATACTAAACGGTAGCTGATTTTGTTAAATTCTTCCCCCTCCGACTGGTAAAAACCGCCGGCGGGGCGTATACTAAAACAGACGGACGAATTTAAGGTTTCGGAGGTACGGACATGAGCAATGAAAAAACGGCGCGTTTTTTTGAGGAGATGGCAAGTAAAAAGGTCGCCTTTATCGGGGTGGGCGTGACCCATACCAACCTGATTAAATTGTTTTGCAAAAAGGGGATCCCGGTGACGGTATGCGATAAGCGCAGCGCCCAGCAGATGGGGGCGGTTTACGAGGAGCTCAAAGGCTTGGGCGTCCGCTTTTTGCTGGGGGAAACCTATTTGGACACCCTGGGGGACTTTGACGTGATCTTCCGTACCCCGGGGATGAACTTTTTCTCCCCGGCTCTTGCAAAGGCTCGTCAGATGGGCAAGGTGGTCACCTCTGAGATGGAGGTGTTCTTCGATCTGTGTCCCTGTAAGATCATCGCTGTCACCGGCTCGGACGGAAAAACCACCACCACCACCTTAATCAGCGAGCTGTTAAAGGCCCAGGGGAAAACCGTCCATTTAGGGGGGAACATCGGCAAGGCCCTGCTACCCGGCATCGAGGAGATGTCCTCCGACGACGTTGCGGTGGTGGAGCTGTCCAGCTTTCAGCTGATTTCCATGCGGCGCTCCCCGGATATCGCGGTGATTACCAACATCGCTCCCAACCATCTGGACGTGCATAAGGACATGCAGGAGTACATCGACGCCAAGTGCAACCTGATCTGGCATCAAAACGCCTTTTCCCGCACGGTGCTCAACCTGGACAACGAGATCACCGCAGGGCTGCAAAAATTCGTCCGGGGGGAGCAGCTGTTTTTCTCCCGCCGGGAGATTCCCCAGTCCGGCGCATACCTGGCGGAGGACGGCAGCATCTACACGGTGAAAAACGGGGAAAAGCGCAAGATCATGCATCAGGACGACATTCGGCTGCCGGGCATCCACAACGTGGAAAACTATCTGGCGGCCATCTCGGCGGTGTACGACCTGGTGGACCCGGACAACATCGTCAAAGTGGCCCGGACATTCGGCGGGGTGGAGCACCGGATCGAATACGTCCGGGAGCTGGACGGGGTGACCTGGTACAACGACTCCATCGCCACCAGCCCCACCCGGACCATCGCGGGGCTTAATTCCTTTAATCAAAAGATTATTATCATCGCGGGCGGGTATGATAAAAAGATCCCCTTTGAGCCGCTGGCGCCCAAGATTCTGGAAAAGGTCAAGGTGCTGATCCTGACCGGGCTGACCGCGCCCAAAATCGAAGCGGCGGTCACCGGCTGTCAGGGATACGATCCCCAGCAGCTCACTATCCTGCACGCAAAAGATCTGGAAGAGGCGGTGCATCTGGCAAGAGAAAACGCCGTGCCCGGGGATATCGTGTCGCTGTCCCCCGCCTGCGCCAGTTTTGACTGCTATCCCAATTTTGAAGCCCGGGGCAACCACTTTAAACAGATCGTCAACGGGTTATAAAGGCTGTCCGGTGAGTGCTTCGAAACAGCATGCAGTGCTCGGATTTTAAGACTGCACAGAAACGCACAAGATCAGAAAGGAAATGAAACGCTATGATCGACGTTACGCAAACGCTTCTGACCCTCAGCGCCTGCACCGGCGTGGCAGGGGCGGAACAGCCGGTGGCGCAGCTTGTCTCCGGCATGCTGGCGCCCTGCGCCCAGTCGGTTTTTATTGACCCGCTGGGCAGCGTGCTGGCAACCCTCTGCGAGCCGCAGTCCGGATATCCCACCATCCTGCTGGACGCCCACATGGACGAAATCGGGATGATTGTGACCTACATCGACGACAACGGCTTTTTAAAGGTGGGAAGCTGCGGCGGCGTGGACCGCCGGCTGCTGCTGGCCCAGCGGGTGACCGTCCACGGAAAGGAGCCCGTATTCGGGGTGGTCGCCGCCCATTCTCCCCATCTGTCCACCGGGGAGGAGCGCAAAAAAGTTCCCGAAATGGACGATCTTCTCATCGACATCGGCTGCTCCCGGGAGCGGGCCATGGAGCTTGTCCGCCCCGGCGACCGGGTTACCATTGAGTCCCAGGCGTTTTCCATGCAAAACGGCCGGGTGTGCGCCAAGGCCAGCGACGACCGGGCCGGGGTGGCGGCGGTGCTCCGCGCGGCGGAGCTGATTAAAGAAGCCGCACCCGCCTGCGGGGTAAAGGCTCTGCTCAGCGTCCAGGAGGAAACCGGGGAGCGTGGAGCAAAGGCCGCCGGATTCACGGCGGACTGCGACATCGCCCTGGCGGTGGACGTGAGCTTTGCGTTAACCTCCGACGCGCCGGAGCACAAGTGCGGCAAGCTGGGAGAGGGCCCCATGATCGGGATCGCCCCCACACTGACAAAATCCATCAGCGATGAATTCATCCGGCTGGCCAAGGAGCTTAAAATCCCCTATCAGATCGAAGTCATGGCGGGGGAGACCTCCACCAACGCCGACGCTTTGGGTGTGGCGGGCAAGGGGGCTAAAACCGGGCTTTTGTCCATCCCCCTGCGGTATATGCACACCCCGGTGGAGGTCACCCAGCCGCAGGACATCGAACACACCGCCCGGCTGCTGGCGGAATTCGTGATTCGTATGGGAAAACAAAAGGAGGGCTGTACCCATGCTGTTTGACACGTTAAAAGATTTGTGCATGATTGACGGGCCCTCCGGCTTTGAGCAGGAGGTGGCAAGGGAAATCTGTCGCCGGCTGGACGGGAAATGCCAGTACACCATCGACAATCTGGGCAACATCCTGGCCTTTAAAAAAGGAAAAGAAACTCCGAAAAACAAGCTGATGATCTCCGCCCATATGGACGAGGTGGGGATGATCGTCACCGGCGCGCTCCCCGACGGGATGCTGCGCATCGGCATGGTGGGCGGCATCGATCCCCGGGTGGTGCTGGGCCGTCCGGTCACAGTGGGACCAAAAAAGATCAAAGGCGTTTTAGGCACCAAGGCCATGCACATGCAGACCAAGGAGGAGCGCTCCACCGCTGTGCCCGCCGACAAGCTGTATATTGACATCGGCGCCAAGGACAAGGAGGACGCGCTGTCCATCGTGTCCTTGGGCGACCCGGTGAGCTTTTGCGCCTCCTACCAGGAGTTTGGAGAGGGGTTTATCTGCTCCAAAGCCATCGACGACCGGTTTGGCTGCGCGGTGCTTCTAACGATGATCGAGTCCGAGCTTTCCTATGACACCCACTTTGCCTTCTGTGTGCAGGAGGAAGTGGGACTGAGGGGAGCCCGTGCGGCGGCGTTTACCATTGCCCCCGACGTGGCCATCGTGGTGGAGACCACCACCGCGGCGGATATCTCCGGCGTGGAGGAGCATAAGCAGGTCTGCAAGCTGGGGGACGGCCCCGCGGTGTCCTTTATGGACAACGCCACCGTGTACGACCGAGAGTTGTACGCTTTAGCCTTTGATGTGGCCCGCAAAAACGGCATCCCCTGCCAGACCAAGACCCTGGTGGCGGGAGGGAACGACGCGGGAGCCATCCACGTGAGCAGGGGGGGAGTGCGCACCATCGCGGTGTCCATCCCCGGGCGGTATCTGCATTCGCCCTCTACTGTGGCCAGTAAACGGGACATGGAGGCGGCAGCGCGGCTGGTGCCGCTTTTAGCGGCTGAGGCCGCGAACCTGTGATCCGGCAGACCGCCTCGCTGGAGGGGCTGAGCTTCCCGCCCCATCCCCAACTGACAAGAATCTGGTCGCTGTACGGCGCGTATGGCTCCCAGTATGATTTCTGCCGGTTTTATCTGGCGCAAAACGGCGCGGGGGTTCCCTGCGCGGTTTTTTGCGTTTTGGATGGAGGAATCACCCTGTACGGATGGCGGCCGGACGCCGATGAGGAGTTGGCGGATTTTATCCGGATGCAGCCGTTTTTGGCGGGGGCCAGCGTTTGCTCCGACACCCTTCCAACGCTATTAAAAGACGAATTTTCCCTGCATAGAGGGAATATTATGGTTAAAAAGCTTGTGGGGGGAGGGGCCGCCCGGCCCGGCTCTCCAGATTTCCGAAGGGCGTACCGGATTTTGGAACAGGTGTTCCCCGGGTATTTTCCGCCCGGCGGATTTGACCAGTGGTACTGCGACGCTTCCCATCGGATCCGGCACGGGGCGCAGGATCTGTTTTTGTTGGAGGACGCCGCCACCGGATCATTGGGGTATGGCGACGGGGAGTACGCGCTGATTAGCCAGGTGGCTGTGCAAAAGAGCGATCGGGGCAAAGGAATAGGCAGCCGCCTGCTCACGGCGATGGAACAGGCGGCTTTGGGAAAGTCCGCCGGCCGGTGCCGGACGGCGGTGTACAGCAAGGACGAGGGAACCGACCGGTTCTATCAGAAAAACGGATATGTGCGGGCGGGAATCTGGACGGAGATCTCCCGGCCGCCGGAAAGGATTGGTTCGACCAATGGCAGAGAGCTTTTTTAACATCGACGGGCAGCTTCGAACCCTGGCGGCCCAAGCGGAGGCCGACTGCGGGGAGGCGTTTGCCCGGATCGAGGAGACCTGTGCGTTTAACGAAGAAAAGGTATTGTCCGCCTTTGCCCGTCAGCGGGTGAGCGAGGTGCACTTTAAAGGGAGCACCGGTTACGGTTACGACGACCTGGGGCGGGAGACGCTCGACCGGGTATACGCGGACTTTTTCGGGTGCGAGGACGCGCTGGTGCGCCACAATTTTGTATCGGGCACCCATGCGCTGACAGTGGCGCTGTTCGGTGTTTTGCGGGCGGGCGATACCATGGTATCGCTGACCGGAGCGCCCTACGACACCATGGAGGAGGTCATCGGCCTGCGGGGAGAAGGCCACGGCTCCTTAAAGGACTTTGGGGTTTCCTACCGCCAGCTGGACCTGCTGGAAAGCGGCGCGCCGGACCTTGCGGGGATTCCCTCGGCGGTACAGGGGGCCAAGGTCGCGTACATACAGCGATCCCGAGGGTATTCCCTGCGGCCCTCCCTAACGGTGGAGCAGATCGGTGCCATGGCCGCCGCCGCCAAAGCCGCCAACCCGGCGGTCAGGGTGATCGTGGACAACTGCTATGGGGAGTTTGTGGAAAAAACCGAGCCCACCCAGGCGGGGGCCGACCTGATTGTGGGGTCGCTCATCAAAAACCCTGGCGGCGGCGTTGCGGAAACCGGCGGCTATATCGCCGGGAAACGGGAGCTCATCGAGCTGTGCTCCTACCGGCTGACTTGTGTAGGGCTGGGTAAAGAGGTAGGGTGTACCTTAAACCAGTCCAAGCCCATGTTTATGGGGGCGTTTTTGGCTCCTCAGACGGTGGCGAACGCCGTCAAAACCTCGGTGTTTGCCCTGCGGCTGTTCGAGCTGCTGGGGTTTGAGGCATTCCCCCGGTTTGACGAGTACCGCACCGATATCATCGCCGCCATCCGGCTGGGGACGCCGGAGCGCCTGATCGCCTTTTGCCAGGGGATTCAAAAGGGCTCCCCGGTGGACGGCTTCGTCTCGCCGGAGCCCTGGGATATGCCGGGCTACGACAGCCCGGTGATTATGGCCGCGGGGGCGTTTACCGGGGGCGCTTCCATCGAGCTGTCCGCCGACGCTCCCCTGCGGGAGCCCTATGCCGTCTGGCTGCAAGGGGGAATCACCTACAACACCGGAAAGCTGGGGATCCTGTGCGCCGCTCAGGCACTGAAAGAGCAGGGGCTCATTTAGCCAAGCGCCGGACGGTTTGGCTGCCATGTGGCCGAATCAAGAACAAACTTTAAAGGGAAGATTACATTTTTCTGACAAAATTCTCCCGCCCTTGCGCGGGCTGGGAAATTCATGATACAATATCCGCAGAACAGGGCATGTGCGCCAAATGGAGGTGGACGCACTGGGTTTGCTTGAGGAAAGACACAAAATGCCGTTTTCTCCATTGCTTGGAAAGGAGGGCCCCGGATGTCCGGCCTGATGACAAAATTAATTGCTGTGCTCCTTTCGGCTACAATCGTCGTGCTGTGCCTGGGAGGGTGCTCCGACAAGACGGCCGGGCAGCTGTTTAAGTACGACCTGGACGCGGACCCCGCCAACCTGGATCCTCAGCTGGCAAACGACTATGCTTCGCTGTTGGTGATTGAAAACACCATGGAGGGCCTTCTGCGTCTCAAGGAGGACGGCGGGCTCACCGAGGGAGTGGCCACCGATTACACCGTGTCCGACGACGGCACCACCTATAAATTCACCCTGCGGCAGAACGCGAAATGGCAAAACGGCGATCCGGTGACCGCCCATGATTTTGTGTTCGCCTTTCAGCGGCTGTTCAAGCCGGAGACCGGCTCCACCACCGCGCAGGATTTTTACTGCATCAAAAATTCCCAGAGCATCCACAAAGGGGAGATGGATGCCGGAAAGCTGGGGGTTTCCGCCAAGGATGATTACACGCTAATCATCCAGTTGGATTACCCAAACGCCATGTTTCCAGCGCTTCTGACCACAGCGGCGGCCATGCCCTGCAACAAGGATTTTTTTTACGACACCAAGGGGAAATACGGACTGGAGGCCAAAACCACCCTGTCCAACGGCCCGTTTTACTTAAAGGCGTGGGGGCACGACGACTATCTGTCCTGCCGGCTCAACGACCAGTACCAGTCAGCCCAACAGCCGGTGGCGTCTGGGGTGAGCTTTATCGTAGAGGACAGCCGGGAGGATCAGATTAGCCGGTTTCAAAAACAGCAGAGCAGCGCCATCGTGTTAAGCGGGCAGGAGGCTGCGGAGCTTCGGGAGAAAAACTACCAGTTTACGAGCTTTGAAAACACCGTCTGGGGGATTGCTTTTAACCAGAACGGCACCCCCTTTGCCAACAAAAACCTTCGTTTGGCATTGCTGTACGCCTTTTCACCCCAGAGCTTTGACAAACAGCTGCCAGAGGATCTGAAGCGGATATCCGCGGTGGTTCCTCAGAGCATTACGTTGCTCAACCGCGCCTACCGGGACTATGCCGGCTCCAATATGCTGCCGGAATTTGACGCCGCCAAGGCCCGGGAGTATTTGGCTCTTGCCAAAAACGAGCTGGGCGCCGACAAGCTGAACGGGCTGGAGCTCATCGCCCCGGTGGGGACGGGAGTAGACCATCTGGGACTGTTTTCTTATGTCTCCCAGATCTGGCAGAAGGAGCTGGGGATTTATCTGGCGGTCAAAGAGCTTCCTGCCGACGAATTCCAAACGGCGTTGGAGAGCGGGAATTACCAGTGCGCCATCACCTCCTTGTCTGCGCAGTACAATTCGCCCGCGTCGGTGCTTTCGTCGTTTACCAGCGGTTCCGCGAAAAACCTGTTTGGCTACAAGTCGGAAACCTATGACTCGATCCTGGCGGGCGCCGCCCGGCAGAACGGACTTTCCCAGGCCGCGGCAGAGTACAAAAAGGCGGAGCGGCGGATCATCAATGACGGGGTGTTCCTGCCGTTGTATGTACAGAAGGAATACTTTACCACCGAAGCCGACACCACTGGCGTGATCTATCATGCAGCCACCAAGATGGTCCAGTTTTCCCAGGGCCGGAAAAAAGGGTGAGAATAAAAACTCCGGCGGAGTTTGGCAATTTTCGGGAAAATTTTGAAAAAATTCTTGCAAACCAAAGCGGTTTGTGCTAAACTATTATAGCAATACGCACGCGAGACGTGATATCGGCACGGTGCCGGGCACAAAATGTCCCGGTCGCTGGATATCTTTCTGCGTCCGCGGAGGGTAATTTTAACCAAAAACAGGAGGAATTTTTCATGGCAGTAGTTTCTATGAAGCAGCTTCTTGAAGCCGGCGTCCACTTCGGACACCAGACAAGAAGATGGAACCCGAAGATGGCTCGTTACATCTTCACCGAGCGCAACGGCATCTACATCATCGACCTGCAGAAAACCGTCAAAAAGCTGGAAGAGGCGTATCTGTTTGTCCGCGACGTAGCGGCGGCGGGCGACTCCGTGCTGTTTGTGGGCACCAAAAAGCAGGCTGCCGAGTCCGTCAAAGAAGAGGCGGAGCGCTGCGGCATGCACTATGTCAACGCCCGTTGGCTGGGCGGCATGATGACCAACTTTAAAACCATCCGGAAACGGATTGACCGTCTGGCGCAGCTGCGCAAGATGGAGGAGGACGGCACCTTTGACCTGCTCCCCAAAAAAGAGGTCATCAAACTGAAACTGGAAATTGAAAAACTCGAAAAATTCTTGGGCGGTATCAAACACATGGATCGTCTCCCCGGCGCACTGTTCATCGTCGACCCCCGCAAAGAGCGCATCGCGGTTTCTGAAGCAAGAAAGCTCGGTATCCCGATCGTGGCGATTGTCGACACCAACTGCGATCCCGATGAGATCGACTATGTGATCCCCGGCAACGACGACGCGATCCGCGCGGTCAAACTGATCTCCGGCGCAATGGCCAACGCTGTGCTGGAAGGCAAGCAGGGCCAGCAGGACGCTGCGGAGGAAGCTCCCGCAGAACAGCCTGCTCAAGAAGCGGCCGCTGAATAATTTTTTGACATTCATACATCCAGAAAAACCCCATATGAAGCGATATGGGGTTTTTCACGGCTTATCCCGGAAATCAACCACCGGAATCTTACGATAACAGGAGGAAAAAAACATGGCTTCTTTTACTGCAAAAGACGTGCAGGAGCTCCGGGCGAGAACTTCCTGCGGTATGATGGACTGCAAAAACGCTTTGACCGCTGCAGATGGCGATATGGACAAAGCCGTTGAAATTCTGAGAGAAAAAGGCCTGGCGGCCGCTACCAAAAAGGCCGGCCGTATCGCGGCGGAGGGTCTGGTCGTGGCCAAAGTGTACGACGATAAGAACGCCGGTGTCGTGGTGGAGGTCAACTCCGAGACCGACTTTGTGGCGAAAAACGAGACCTTTGTGGAGTTTGCAAACGTGATTGCAGACACCATCGCAGACGCGAATCCTGCGGACGTGGACGCGCTGATGAAGGTTAAAGCCAAAGGTTCTGACATGACTGTGGAGGAACTGCTCCGCGACAAGATCCTGACCATCGGTGAAAACCTGAAAATCCGCCGGTTTGAGCGGGTGGAGGGCACCACCGCTGCATATGTGCACGGCGGCGGCCGCATCGGTGTGCTGGTGAAATTTGACACCGATCTGGGCGACAAAGACGAGTTTAAAGCCTGTGGCAAAGACGTTGCCATGCAGGTGGCGGCGATGTCTCCCCAGTATTTGGATCCCGCTTCCGTTCCCGCTGAGGAGCTGGACAAGGAAAAAGAGATTTTGATGGCGCAGATCCAGAACGACGAAAAGAGCAAAAACAAACCCGCCCAGGTCATCGAGAAGATGGTCACCGGCCGGATCAACAAATATTACAAGGAAGTCTGCCTGACCGACCAGGCGTTTATCAAAGACGGCGATCTGTCCGTCGCTAAGTATGTGGAGAACACCGCGAAAGCGTTGGGCGGCAGCATTAAGATCGAGTCCTTTATCCGCTTTGAGCGGGGCGAGGGCCTGGAGAAAAAGAGCGATAACTTCGCGGACGAAGTTGCTTCTATGATTAAATAAGACAGTTTTATCGTCTGACAAAATAAGGGTGTATCCTCTACCGAGGATACACCCTTTTGGTTTGTTTTCGTCCGGCGTTGACGGGTACGGCGGGTTCGGTGTATACTAAAAACAGCGATCCACTCAAAAGGAGAGAACCAGCGTTTATGACAGCGGATTTTTTATTGGACCATCAGGCAAAACAGCGGCGGGAACATCCCCCAAAAAAGCCGCTGTTCCCAAAAATCGGGCTGCGGATTTTAAAATCCGCAGTGGCGGTGTTCCTCTGCTTTGTGATCTATCTGCTCCGGGGATGCCGGGGTGTGCCGTTTTATTCCGCTATCGCGGCGATTCTGTGCATGCAGCCCTATGTGGCCAACAGCCTGAAGGTGGCGCTCAACCGCACCATCGGAACCTTGATTGGCGGCGCGCTGGGGCTTCCCATTCTTTTGCTGGAGCTTCGATTTTTTCCGGCGGAGGACAGCGTCCTGAAGTACCTTCTTGTTTCCGCCATGGTGATCCCCTTAATCTATCTGACGCTGCTGGTGAAAAAGCCTTCTGCGTCGTATATCACCTGCGTGGTGTTTTTATCCGTCACGGTCTCTCATGTGACGGATCCCAATCCATATCTGTTCGCCATCAACCGGATGCTGGACACCCTGATCGGCATTTTTGTCTCGCTGGGCGTCAACTCCATACGGATTCCCCGGCACAAAAACAAGAATCTGTTGCTGGTGGCAGGGCTGGACAAAGGGATTGCCGGTGAGGACGGCACTGTCAGCTCCTTTTCCCGGGTGAAGATCAATCAACTGGTGAGCCGCGGCGCCAAAATCACCCTGGCAACCGCCCGCACTCCTGCCACCGCGCTGCCCATGCTGGAGGAGCTGGATTTAAAACTTCCGGTGGTGGTGATGGGGGGAGCGGCTTTGTACGATGTGAAAACCCGCCGGTACACCCAGGTAAAAACCATTCGCCGGCAGGACGCGAAAATGGTTTTTGAAACGGTCTCCGCCGGGGGACGCAACTGCTTTGTCCACTCGGTGATTCACGATATGCTGCACATCTATTACCAGGAGCTTAAAAACCCCGTAGAACGGGAGTACTATGCTGCCATGCGGGGAACACTGCACAAAAATTATGTGTGCGGCGTCCTGCCCGAACCATACGACGCGATCTGTCTGATGGCGGTGATGGAGCGCCGCCAGGCCCGGGAGTTGGAAGCGGCGCTGCTGGAGCTTCCCTGTGCGGGGCGGCTGCGGATCATCCGGACTCCGGACACCCGGGGAAGCGGGTACGAGTTTGTGGAGATATTCAGCCGCGAGGCGTCTTACCACGGCGCTCTGGAGCTTTTAAAAGCGGAATACGGGCTTCGTTCCGCCGTGGTATTCGGCGGAGGTGAGGCACTTTTACAGGCCGGCGATCAGGCGTACGGCGCGCGGGAAATTCAAAAGCGGCCGGATGAAACGGCGTTTTACGATGCGGACGGACTGGTCCGGCAAATGGCTTGGTGCTTTTACGGACGCAATAAGATTTGACTAGGGATAACATTCAGGAAGAATGCGCATTTTAAGGAGTTTTGATAAAATAGCAGAACCAAATTGCAGAGGAAGGGATTGTGTATCGTGAAAAATTCCACAAAGCAACGCATCGTTTTCTTGACGCTGATTTTATGCATTGTGCTGGGAATTTGTATTTTTTTCGTTGTCCGGGAAGCGGGCTCCAGGAAAAACTTTGGTGCTCGAAGCTTTGATACCCAGTCCATTCAGAATGAGGCGCTCACGCTGGCGAAAGACTATTACGGTGTGGAAGTCAGCAATCCGCAGGTCATCCATCAAAAAGATCGTATATTTGTGATGTTTAACCTGGATGGAACAGGGCTTCCCGCTGCTGTTCCTTCTGAAATACAAACCGGCGAAAGTGAAAATTTTGGGTTTATTGAGCTAAAAGGCAAGGCCGGAAGTTATCAAATGGCACAGATCGCCCGTTCCAATTATGACAGCGGCATGAATCGAAAAAACATCAGTATATCGGGAGCTGGCGACGTTCATTATGGGATTATAATTGATGATCGGATCGCCAAGATCGAATTTTACTGCGGCAATTTTCTAGAAGAGACCTTTGTAAGAAAGGATAAGGAGCATTTTTATTTAGCGTGCCTGGAAGGCTCACAGGGGGCGAATATCTACTGGGCAAAATTATATGATAAAGGCGGGACGCTGTTGTATACGCAAAACGTGATCGAATAAAGGAGCATTCAAAATCCTGGGAGCGCATTTGCGCTCCCAGGATTTTGATATTCTGTATCCAAGAAGGCTTTTCGAACACCGGGAAGAAACAATTCGTATAAACTCGTCTTTGTTCGCATATACATGTTTTGAAACATACGAACAAAGAGGGTGTCAAGCATTGAAGGAGCCAATCGAGTTTGAGGACCGCAGCGTGCTGTTGGGTCAATACATCATCGAACACAAAGCGACTGTCAGAGCCTGCGCAAAACAGTTTGGAATATCAAAATCGACCGTACATAAAGACGTATCTGAGCGGTTAAAAAAGGTGAACCCTCATTTGTACGGCCAGGTCAAACAAATTCTCGACATCAATAAACAGGAACGGCATATCCGGGGCGGCATGGCCACCCGGGAAAAATACCGGCATTGCCAGGGATAATGAAGCGAGGAGCAGATGCGCTGTCACGGTGCATCTGCTTCTTTGTTTTGCCAAAAAAAGGGGAAAAGCATTCCTGTTAGAAAAACTTTAGAATTCAGGTGGTTGAACATTTGGCGAATCTGTGATAAGATACCACTGTTGTGTCTTGTGTAAAATCGGCCCGTTTGCGGAAACGGCGGCGATGGAGTCATCAATAACCGGAATTTTAAAATATCGGATGGCTGGAGGAATTCTCATTGACCTTTTTTAAAAACATCATCTGCGGCATGATTATCGGCATCGCCAATATCATTCCAGGGGTGAGCGGCGGAACCTTCGCGGTGATCTTAAACGTGTACGATCAGTTGATTGGGGCGATCAGCGGTTTCCGCAAAAATTGGAAGAAAAGCCTGGCGTTGTTGATTCCAGTGGCCCTGGGCGCAGGAATCGGGATTCTTTTGTTTGCGAATCTAATCGGAATCTGCCTGGAAAAGTTTCCTATGGTCACAAACTTTTTCTTTATCGGCTTGATCGTGGGCAGTTGTCCGCTGATCGTGCGCAAGGCTATGGAGCATAAGTTTCAAGCTCCCGGCATTATTCCTTTTTTCATTACCTTATTGATTATGATTTTAATCGCGCTGTTCGCGCCTTCGTCTGATACGTCGGCGGTGACGCGTGCGCTGACGGTTCCCGGATTTTTTATGCTCATGCTTTACAGCGCTATCGCTGCCGCGGGTATGATTATCCCCGGAATCAGCGGCTCGATGCTCATGATGATCTTTGGCTGCTATATGACGGTGCTCACTGCGATTAAAGAGATGAACATCCTGTTGCTGATCCCGGTGGCCATCGGCGTGCTGATCGGCATATTGGGCGGTGCAAAGTTAATCAACCTGGTACTGAAAAAATTCCCGCAGATGACCTATTTTGCCATCTTGGGCCTGGTGATTGGCTCGCTGGCGGTGTTGTTTAAAAACGCTGGTATGGTTTTTAGCCTGCAAACTGTTTTTGCGGTGCTGTTCTTAATTTTGGGCATGGTCATCGCCCTGATTTTCGGCTCGGAGCGGTTTCAGAATATTTTCCGCAAAGACAACGAGCCTTCCTTGGAGAAAACGGACGAATCGAAACGATTGGCCTGATTTCTAGATCCACAAACCTTTCACAACCAAAAAAGCGCTGCGTTATAGAGGCGTCCTTTTTAGATGAGGAACCGGAACGTTCCACCGGTTCCTCAAAACAGGGCGTCTTGCGCGGCGCTTTTTTGGGTATATCTTTCGAAAACCAAAACAAGGAGGAGGCCGTGCGGCCTCCTCCTTGTTTTGGTTAGGCGTCTGCTTTGGACTGCTCCTGCGGGGGAGCGCTGTTCTGGGGAATAAAGACGAACTCGCCGTCTTTGACATCCAGCAGTACGCTGGTACCCGCTTTGATGGAGCCTTCCAGCATCTGCTCGCTCATTTTGTCCTCGATTTGAGAGGTGATGGCCCGGCGCAGCGGACGAGCGCCGTAGGTGTCGTCAAACCCAACCTGGGCGATTTTTTCCACCGCCGCGTCCGAGACCGACAGGTCGATCTCCAGCTTTTTCACCCGGCTCACCAAGGTGCCCAGCATGTTGCGGGCAATCTGCTGGATGTTCTCCTGGGTCAGCTTATGAAAGACAATGATGTCGTCCACCCGGTTTAAAAACTCGGGTTTAAAGTGGCGTTTTAACTCGCCCAGCACATCGGACTTAATGGCTTCATAATCCTCTTGTTTTTCCTGGGCCTTTTCGCCGTCGGCAAAGCCCAGGCTCTTGTGCTCGGTAATCATCCGGGCGCCGATGTTGGAGGTCATGATGATGACCGCGTTTTTAAAATCCACCCGCCGCCCCTGGGAGTCGGTTAAAATCCCGTCCTCCAGAATTTGCAGCAGCATGTTGAACACATCGGGGTGCGCTTTTTCGATTTCGTCGAACAGCACCACCGAGTAGGGTTTTCTGCGGATCTTTTCGGTGAGCTGGCCGCCTTCGTCATATCCTACGTACCCAGGAGGGGAACCCACCATCCGGGACACACTGTGCTTTTCCATGTACTCGGACATATCCAGGCGGATCATGGCGTTTTCATCCCCGAACAGTGCTTCGGCCAGCGCCTTGCACAACTCGGTTTTACCAACGCCCGTGGGACCTAAGAAGATAAACGAACCGATGGGGCGCTTGGGGTCTTTTAGTCCCACCCGTCCCCGGCGGATGGCCTTGGACACGGCGGAGACCGCCTCGTCCTGGCCCACCACCCGTTCATGGAGCACCTTTTCCATGTTCAAAAGCCGCTCGCTCTCCTGCTCGGTGAGCTGTTTGACCGGAACGCCGGTCCAACTGGACACGATTTCCGCGATATCGGACTCGGTGACCACGCCGGTGCTGCGGGCGTTTTGCTCCTGCCAGGTTTTCTTCTGGGCGTCCAGCTGTTCCTGGAGCTCTTTTTCCCGATCCCGCAGCTTGGCTGCGGATTCAAAGTCCTGGGCGTTGATGGCGGAGGCTTTTTCCTCCGCCAGGCGTTTGACCTGATCCTCCAGTTCTTTCAGATCCGGGGGAGCGGTAAAGGCCGCCAGCCGCACCCGGGAAGCCGCCTCGTCGATTAAGTCAATGGCCTTGTCGGGCAGGTACCGGTCGGTGATGTACCGGGAGGACAGACTCACCGCGGCTTTGATCGCCTCGTCGGATATTTTAATCTTGTGATGGGCCTCGTATTTATCCCGCAGGCCGAACAAAATCTGTTCGGCGTCCTCTTCGCTGGGCTCCGCCACCGTCACCGGCTGGAACCGGCGCTCCAGCGCCGCGTCCTTTTCGATATGCTTGCGGTATTCGTCCAGGGTTGTGGCGCCGATGACCTGCAACTCGCCCCGGGCCAGCTGAGGTTTTAAGATGTTGGCCGCGTCTACGGCTCCCTCTGCGGCGCCGGCACCGATGATGGTGTGCAGCTCGTCGATAAACAGAATGATATCGCCGGATTTGATCACTTCGTCGATGGCGGCCTTGATGCGCTCCTCAAAATCGCCCCGGTATTTAGCGCCTGCCAGCATAGCGGTCAGGTCCAGGGAGAAGATGCGCTTGTTCTTCAAGGTCTCGGGGACCTCGCCGGAGGCGATTTTCTGAGCCAACCCCTCGGCGATAGCGGTTTTGCCAACGCCGGGTTCACCGATCAGACAGGGGTTGTTTTTGGTGCGCCTGGACAGGATCTGGATGACCCGCTCGATCTCCTTGGAACGGCCGATCACCGGGTCGATCTGTCCGGATCGGGCAAGTTCAGTCAGGTCGCGTCCATATTTTTTCAGGGTGTCGCCCACCTTCCCGGAGCCGCCCGGCTTGCGGTCGGGCGCCCCTGCGCTTTCGTAGCTGTCGGCGGATTCGCCCAGCTCGCTCACGCACTCGTTGTACAGCGCGGCGGGATCGACGCCAAACTCCTGCAAAAACAGCACGCCGTAACTTTCACTCTCTTTTAAAATCGCCATGAGCACGTGCTCGGTACCCACATAATTGTGGCCTAACCGGCGCGCCTCGTAGATGGCCATTTCCAGAATCCGCTTGCTGCGGGGAGTGAAATCGTTGGGAGACAGGGCACAGGGGACGCCCCGGCCGATGGAATCCTCCAGTTTTTGCTGAATCAGTTCTTTTGTGACGTCTTTTTTGGCCAGCAGGGTGGCGGCGACGCCGGTGCCCTCTGCGGCCAGGCCGTACAGCATGTGTTCGCTGCCGATGTAGGTGTGCCCCAGTTCCCCGGCGATTGCAACCGCAAGGTTCAAGGCTTTATTCGCTTTTTCGGTAAATCCGTTAAATACAAACATACGCTACCTTCCTTTCTATATGCTCGGTAACAAAGGTTATCAGGTACGGCCGGCCGTCTGAAGCTCCTGTCGGAGCACAGCCGCCCGCTTTTCATCCCGCTCGTCGGGGGAAAGATTTTTTTTGCTGTCCCGGCACAGGGCGCCGGCGCCGATCTTTGTGCTCAGACCGTTGAGCGTCTGGACCGTGACGCCGGGCAGAATTCCCATGGAAACGCCCAGTCGTAGATAGGACAACAACTCCTCCGCCTCCTTGCCGGAGATCATTCGGGCGTTTTGCAGAAGCCCCAAGCTCCGCCAGACGATATCCTCCAGCCGCATGGGCTGGGGCCAAACCGCCTTGCGGGCGTTTTTCTCCTGGGCGATGACCTGCTCCACCATGCTTTGCAGGTTTTGCACCGCCATCTCCTCGGAGATACCCAGGGTGATCTGGTTGGAGATCTGGTATTGGGCGCCTTTGGCGTCGCTGCCCTCGCCGTAGGTGCCCCGGATGGTCAGACCCAGCTTGGAAATGGTGCTGGCCAGCTGATTGATGGCGCCCGCCTGCTCCAGCGCGGGCAGATGCAGCATCACCGATGCCCGCAGCCCAGTTCCCAGATTGGTGGGGCAGGCGGTGAGGAATCCCAGTTGCTCAGAAAACGCGTAGTCCAGTGTCTCGTCCAGCACGTTGTCCAGAAGATCCGCGGTTTTTAACGCGTCGTTCAGCTCCAGACCGGAGCGCATCACCTGGATGCGGATGTGATCTTCTTCTCCCACCATGATGCTGATGTCCTCGTCCTTAGACAGGACCAGCAGCTTGTTTTCAGGGCTGTCCATAAATTCCGGGCTGATGGTGTGGGTTTCCACCAACGCCAGCCGCTGGGTGTCGGACAGGGAATTCATCTCGATGAAGGAGAGTTTGTTGTCGCCTAAGTTTACGCCTTGCAAAGCGGCGCGCACCTTTTGGCAAAGCTCCTTTTTCTGCTCCGGAGTCATCCTGCTTTGAAAGGGCAGGGAAGAAAGGTTTCTGGCCAGCCGGATTCTGGTGGACAGTACGATGTCGTCGTTGCTGCCAGGATTTAAATACCATTTACTCATGATGAGATCCCTCGCTTTCCAACGCCTTGATCTGATCCCGCAGACCGGCGGCCTTTTCAAAATTTTCCTCACGGATGGCCTGGGCCAGCTCGGCCTTCAGCTGTTCCGCCTTCCGGCGGTTTTGTAAAGCCGCGCCTGCGGAGCGGGGAACCTTTCCGCTGTGTGCAGCCTTGCCGTGAATTTTTTCAATGCTGGGAGCAAGCTCCCGGTAAAAGGTGCGATAGCACTCGTCACAGCCCAACTTGCCGCTGTCCATAATCTCTCGCAGGGTGATGCCGCATCTGGGACATGTGGCGGAAGAGGGAGCGTCTCCAAGCCGATGGGTTCCAGCCGGCGCGCCGAACATCCCGGAGAACAAATCGCCGAAATGTAGGTCAAAGGGACTGAACATCTGAGAAAAGCCTGCATTTCCCAGAAGCCCCAGCTCTTTTGCACAGTCGGAGCAGACATGATACTCGGTGGTTTCGCCGTTGACGGTCCGCTGATAGTGGGTGGTTGCCTGTTTTTTTTGACATTTTTGACACAACATAAAAAACACGATCCTTTCCGCCGAACATCCGGCTGTTATTTATAGGGAATTGAGCAGCATGGATTTAAAAATCGAAGCCCGAAGCCGGTTCCGTCCGGGGGGAGCAAGCTCCCGCAGCACGTTGTCGGTTACGGCGGACAGTATTATTTTAGCCTGCTGCTCGGTGAGGAAATTGTCGTAAGTGAGATTTTCCAGAATGATTCGCACAGAGGACTCGTCAATTTCACTTCCAATGGAGTTAATCACATGCATAAACAACTCTTTTTTCTGAAAGTCCGCGCGGATAATCCGGACATATCCACCGCCGCCCCGACGGCTTTCGACAATGTATCCCTGCTCCGGTGTAAACCGGGAGGTAATAACATAGTTGATCTGGCTGGGAACGCATCCCAGCTGCTGGGCCAGTTCGTTGCGCTTGATTTGAGCAGTTCCGCCCTGATCCTCCAGCATGGCGAAGATCGCCTCCGCGATATGATCGGAAATATTCATGGTTAAAACCTCTTTTTATTTGACTTTGACTATTCTTGACTTTTGACTTTATTATACTACAAAGTCTATGAAAGTCAAAGTCTATGAAAGTCAGTTTTTGGTTTGCTGGAAATCAAATTCTTTGTTTTATTAAATAAGCTCCTGTTTTCAAATAAAATAAGGAGTTTACTCTATTTTTTGCAAGAATTCGAATGTGCGGATTTCGCAGAGGCAAATTGTTGTAACACAGTTGGTCGGGATGTCATAGTATGGGGTGTAATTCAAACAAAGGAGGCCACTTATTATGGCATGTTGTAACAACAGAGGGAACTTTTTCGGTAATATGTGCGGAGGCAACTGCACCTGGATACTTATCCTGATCCTGGTTCTGGTTTGCTGCTGCGGCGACAACAACAGCAATGACTGCGGCTGTGGCTGCGACTAAAACCCAGGCGTAAAAAATCCCCGGGATCATTCCCGGGGATTTTTTGTAATGTAGAACTTTTATAAGCTATGAATACGCAGGCATCTGCCTCGTATAAAAGCCGGTTATTGAGAAGAAGCAGGTCGGTCGGACGAAACATTCCTATTGTCCGAGGAACTGACAGAGGAAGAGGTTTCCGTAGCCGGTAGCTGGGAGATTTCCAAGTTGTCAAAGCTTGACAAAACGACGGTGCTGTCCTTGGTATCCGGGAATTCCATACTCACCCGGTCGCCGGGCTGGGTGAGGACAAGCTCGGCGCTGAGCTCTGACGGCGCGCGGAAAATAAGGTTGGGCTTTTCTTTTATGAGCATACTGTAGGTCGTGCCGCCGTCGCCGGATACCTCTTGTGCGATCCGCAGCACAGTGCCTTCCAAAGACAGGGTTTTGCCGGTTTCCCCGCTGCCAATATTGGCGTCGGCATCGCTCTGCTTCAAGGCGCGTTCGTAGCTGTCCAAGGCCTCGTTGACCGAATCGCCCACTCCCACGATTCCATAGTTTTTCACCGATACAAACGAATATTTTTTAATCAGGCCCTCCGCGTCCTTTAACGCCATAAAATAGGTGGGCTGGGTGTTGACGTTGAGAATCAGCGGAAAAGTCGCGGTATAACCCAAATCCTGCACTTTTCCCTGGGCGGAGCTCATGGCGGCGTTTTCGGTGGCGCCGTTGATTTTGTATTCCACTGATTCTTTTGTAATCATATCCACCATAACGAACTTAATGGCGCTTTCGTCTGAGCCCACGCTGGTGATGCCGGTAAATAGGTAACAGCGGTTGTTGTTGTACACAATGATATGCCCTTCAGAGGTCCGCTGTTTTTCAAAGTTCGAAAAGTTGAAAATACCGTGAATGTACTGGCCGTGGTTGTTGAGCTGGTTAATAATAAAATCCTCCGGCTGGACCCGATCCACCCAGGCGGGAATGTTGTCCATATCGTAGCGATTCATCTGGCCGGTGGTTGCGTCCACTAAAATAATGCCGTTTGCCTCCGGGAGATTAAAGCCCCATTTGTTTTCATAGGTGGTGACCACCCAATAAGGCCGGCCGGATTCATCCAACTCGAACGAGTAATCGGTGATGCCGGTGAACAAGCCGGCGCCGAATCGGACATGCCGCTCCAGATCGTCCATAAAATAGGAATTCGGCTGAATTTTAATTTTATAGTCCCGCACATACTGTACGTCGTTCATATTGGTGGCAGAGACAACAATATATCCCTGGGCGCCGTCGTTGTTTGCCACCCATTTAAAGAATCCAGAGTGGTGCAGCGGAACCGCCCAGATCAGTTTGCCGTTTACCTGCTGCATGGTGGGTTCGCCCAGCACCACCTGGCTGCCCAGAGAGGATTCGGTGCCCAGTTGTTTCCCCGCCAGCTTGTAAGCCAGGTCTTTGTCTACAATGGGGATTTGATTGACATCAATTGCCTGAACGTCGGCGTCAAAGCTTTTTTCTACAGGAACACTCATCTGATCCCGATATGCCCGGGAACCAAACAGCACACTGGAACCTGCAACGGCAATTAGGTAAATTCCCCAGATCACCGCCAGAACGATCAAAACCCATTTTTTAAGCTTGCCGCCTTCCCCGCGGTGGAACTGCAAGCCTGGCCGGCCTCCCGGGCCGTTCTCCATTTGGAGGGAAAAGCCTTTCATGTCCATCAACTGATAGACAGCCAGGTACAAGGTGGCAACGACTGCCCAGAACATGGCGCCGTCCGCGTACAGGGGATTTAGGTTGGGAGCGGCAAAAAATCCATAAATCAGGATGGCAAGGGTAAGCCCTCCGTAAACCAACAGTTTCTTTTTCATGACGTGTTTCCTTTCTGCGCATAAAATCGTCTTGAACGCAGCGAGCATCTGCATATCCAGTACCCGGGGCGGGCAGATCGGAACATACAGCTTTGGCTTTGCAGCTCGCTGAGCTCGCAACAAAAATGAGTCGCGTTGCGTCTGTTTTTCAAAATCTTTTTGATTGTCCCGCCCGTTCGCCCACAGGATCAGCCGCTGGGGAAGGTCCCTTTTTTATCTCTCCGGTGCTTGGCAATAAAAAAGGGTATGATGGACACTCTGTGTCCATCATACCACAAAACGCATGAAAAAGATATTAAAATCGTAGATTGTTGGCAACCAGCACCCAGGACAGAATGACCAAAAACGCGCCGGTCACCAGCAAATAAGACGCCCGGGATTTTTTGGAGGAAAAATTTCCGCTGGCGAGCCCCAGCAGCAGACAGGAGGCAATCAGGCCCAGCACGTCGATGGCGATCATCACCAGATTGCGGTCCAGGTCAAACATGTTGGCAAACAGTTTGCTGCAGTACATGGCGATGATGTGCAGTGCAGGAACGATCATCAAAGGGATAATGGACAACGCATAACTGGTTTTCTTTGCCCGCAGGAACACAAAAACCATACAGACGATAACAAAAATAATAGCGATGCATTCGACGATCATAAACGCGCCTTTCCGGCTGGCGCTGTGTCCAGCCTGTGAGAGTCATTGTGAACGGTCTACTGAACCGTGTGGGTCAGATAATAATCGACAATGGCCTGGTACGCTTTGGCCTTCAGATGAACGCCGTCCCCGTCGGAAAGCTCCGCGGGCAGTGCGCCGCTGTCGTCCACCAGCACCGAGTGGAGATCCAAAAAGTACACATTGTACGTTTTGGCCAGCTCCAGGATTTTCTGGTTATAGGTGTTAATTTTTTTGTTGGAGTACCGGCTGTCGGAACTCTCCTTTGCCGCGGTGACCGGAGGGATGGAGCACAGATAAATGGTAGCGCCCGGATTTTGCTCTTTTAGGGCTTTGAGGAACGTCTCGTAAAACTCTGTCAGTTTATCCGGCGTAATCCAGGCGATTCCGTTGGAGCCCAACATGACGTAAATCTTTTTGGGGGCTTTCGCTTTTACGGCGTTTAACACGGTGGTTTTACTGCCGTTTACTTCAACGTAGTTGGTGGTCATGATCCGGTCTAGGTTCATTCCGATATCCGCCAGCACCCGACTGTTGTCCACATATCCGTACAGCCCCATAGCTACCGTCAGAGAATCCCCAATAAACACCGCGTCGTTTAAATAGGCTTTATCCACGGCGCTTGTTTTGGGAGGCTGGACAGTGCCCCCGGTGGAGCCTGTTCCGGAGGACGCCGCCGATGACGTGCCCGAAGATGCGCCCGACGCCGCCTGGAAAGACGCGTCGGAGGACGCCGGCTCGCTGGAAGCGGAGCTTACATCCCATGAGGAAACGCTCTGAACCGAGCTTGCGCTCCCCGTTTGAGCGGGGGATTTTTGCCGGAGAAATAAAAACGCCGTTAATATACCGGCGGTGAGGATCAACAGGAGGATGATGACCGGCACCGAGGGCGGAATGCGGGTTTTGGTTTCGTTTCGGTCGTACTGTGACATGGCGTTCAGATCCTTTCTGTCAAGTAAAAAGATATCTTTTAAGCGGATATCCTGATTTTATTTTGTATGAAATCCCCCAACAGGACGAAACTAAAAAGGCAGGTGAAAAGGACTCGGCCAGTGAAAAAGGGGAAAATCTTGTATTTTTTTGAAAGTATAGTATAATATCCACATACACGCTTTTTTGAAGCCGTGTATGCAAAGCCGTTTTCTCCTAGTCGGGGGGACAAGCGGCGCCTAGGAATGTTTTACCACAAATCAAACATTCTATACTTTTTAAGTTTACAAGAATTTGCGCCTTCTGTCAAACAATTTTCAGACAAAGACGCCAAGGCATATATGGAGGTAGCTTATGTGCGGATATGTAGGATTTTCAAACGCCATTGACGACGCTCAGGAGACTTTGAAGGCCATGATGGACACCATTGTTCACCGGGGACCGGATTCAGAGGGGAGTTATGTGGATTCCGACATCGCCATGGGCTTTCGCCGGCTGAGCATCATCGACTTAAATCCGGAGGGCGACCAGCCTCTGTTCAGCGAGGACGGTTCGCTGGTGCTTTTGTTTAACGGCGAGATCTACAACTATCAGCCATTGCGGGAGGAGCTGATCGCTCTGGGGCACCAGTTTAAAAGCCACACCGATTCCGAGGTTCTGGTGCACGGGTATGAGCAGTATGGAACCGAGCTGTTAAACCGGCTGCGGGGGATGTTCTCGTTTGTCATTTGGGATAAAAATAAAAAGCGGCTGTTCGGCGCCCGGGACTTTTTCGGGATCAAGCCGCTTTACTACGCCCGCATGGGGGAAACGTTCCTGTTCGGCAGCGAAATCAAAAGTTTTCTGCCCCATCCGGCATTTCAAAAGGAACTCAACGAAACCGCGCTGGAAAATTACCTGACGTTCCAGTATTCTCCGACGCAGGAGACGTTTTTTAAAAACGTCTATAAGCTCCCGCCCGCCCACTATTTTTTATATGAAAACGGTGAGCTCACCACGAAGCGGTACTGGGAGCCCAAGTTTGACGCTCAGGAGGACAAGACTCTGGAGGAATGGGTGGACGCCATTTCGGACGCGTTTGAGGATTCCATTAAAACCCACAAGATCAGCGACGTAGAGGTCGGGTCCTTTTTGTCCAGCGGGGTGGATTCCAGCTATGTGGCGGCTTCCGCGGACGTGGACAAGACCTACACGGTGGGCTTTGACGCCGACGGGCAGCGATACAACGAGATCAGCTACGCCAAAGAGCTTTCGGAGTACATCCATGTGAAGAACATCAGCAAGGTGATTTCTCCCGAGGAATATTGGGACAGCCTGTCCAAAATCCAATATCATATGGACGAGCCGCTGGCTGATCCCGCGGCGGTGGCGCTGTATTTTGTCTGCAATCTGGCAAGCCAGGACTTAAAGGTCGTGCTTTCCGGCGAGGGAGCGGACGAAATCTTTGGGGGCTACAATGTGTATAAAGAGCCCATCGAATACACCGGATACAACAAAATTCCCTTTTTCCTCCGCCGGCTGATCGGCAAGGTGGCGGGGCTGTTCCCGGCTCACCGTGGGCTCAACTTCCTGGTGCGCCGCGGCAAGACGCTGGAGGAGCGCTTTATCGGAAACGCTTACATGTTCACCCCCAAGGAGCGCAAAGCGCTGTTAAAATCCCCTGCGGGCGCACCCGATCCGTCCCAGATCTGCAAGCCCTATTACGACAAGGTGCGGGGCAAAGACCCGGTGACCAGAATGCAGTACCTGGATCTGCATTTGTGGATGGCGGGGGACATCCTGCTCAAGGCGGACAAGATGAGCATGGCCAATTCCCTGGAGCTGCGGGTTCCCTTTTTGGATAAAGAAATCATGGCGCTGGCGGGAAAAATTCCCACCCGGTTTCGGGTCAACGAGGAAAACACCAAATACGCCATGCGGCAGGCGGCCCTGCGGAAAATGCCGCCCAAGTCCGCGGATAAAAAGAAGCTGGGCTTCCCGGTTCCCATCCGGGTGTGGCTCAAAGAGGATGCGTACTACAACCGGGTGAAGGCGGCGTTTACTTCTCCGGCGGCTGAGCGGTATTTTCACACGGACAAGCTTGTAAAGCTTTTGGACGCCCACCGGGAGGGGAAAAAGGACAACAGCCGCAAAATTTGGACAGTGTTTATGTTCTTAACCTGGTATGAGGACTTTTTTGCGGATCAGACAGCTGCTTAATCCGCTTTGAGAAACCAAAGGCAGGGCGCGGAGCAGAAAAGGCTAGCCTTCTTTGCTCCGCGCCCTGCCGGTTTGCTTTTGCATGTTTTGCCGGAATTGTAAGAAAAGTGTAATAAAGTTTTCCTTGTATTGACGGACAGTGGTTGGTACAATAAGCTCGGATGAATGAAAAAACGGCCCGTTTTAGCTGGTTAAGTCTTCAATCAGCTGCTTAAGCGCTTTTTCATCCTTGACTGGGATACCATTTGCCAAAGATTGCTGGTCCGCTTCGGGCAGGGTGGAGGGCACCACGTCCAGCACATAGATGAGTGTTCCTCCTCGCTCGTAGACACCCACGGTGTCGCCGGAGCTTTTAATATAGTACCGGTCATCATTTACCGGCTCACTCTGGGTGCTGTGAATCATATCCTCCGCCTGGACAAACCGGACACACAACACCGCTGCGGCAACCAGTATCACAGTGGCCGCAATGGAAATGGCGCTGGCAACAATGCGTTTTTTCGTCATAGCGATCCCTCGTTTTGATCCTTGATTTTCGTTGGTCTAGACTGCATACGCGGACAGGGCACAGCATGCTTTTTGTCCTTTGGTGGTTAGTTTGCCCGCAAGACATCGTTTTATACCATAAAAGGGAACTTTTACCTGATAGAATACCGTGATTTGCCGTCTATCCGTTTGTTGAGAGAAATCTTTTCAAGAAAGTTGTATGCCAACAAGGATTTCGGGAAAAAATGGAAAAGAGAAGCAGCCGATGCGATTTCTGCAAAAGGCTTAACAAAAAAAGCTTTTTGTGATATAATAAATAAATCATGTTTTTTTCGTGTTGAAAATGCCTGCCAATGGCGATGGCGGTTGTCCGGCTTTTTGTACAGCGGGATAACGATTTTGACGCGGGTTTGCCCGCGGGACAGCAGAAGGTATAGACCTTTTTTATCATTCCCGCCTGTGTACCCGCTGCCCGGCGTAAAGGAGGCGTCCATACCCAGATGAGTAAAAAGGATTCCATAGACATTTACTCAAATGACGACAGTTCTTACGAGGACATTTACTCAAGCGACATCTATTCCAACGGCCCTGCCCGAAAGGGCTCCAAACATCCGAAAAAGAAGAAAAGCCGTGCGGGCAGGCATATTAAACGCGCCCTGGCGCTGATCGGAAAGCTGCTCGTCACCCTGATGCTGGTGGTGGTCATCACTGGCAGCATTGTGGTTACCGCGCTGACGGTGTATGTCATGAAGTTTGTCGACCCGGATGCGGGCGTGGATCTGCATAAGCTCCAGCAGGGGTATCAGACCACCATTTATACAGTGGACGCTTCGGGCAAGGAAAAGATCCTTACCACTTTGGAACAGAGCGTGAATAAAGAATGGGCGGATCTATCCAAAATTCCCCAGCACGTGCGGGACGCTTTTATCTACACCGAAGACGAACGCTTTATGGAGCACGACGGTGTAGACTGGAAACGCACCTTTGGCGCGTTTGTCAATATGTTTATCAACATTTATGGATTCCGGCAGGGCGGTTCCACCATTACCCAGCAGGTCATTAAAAACCTGACGGGGGACGATGATGTCCGCATCGAGCGCAAGGTGCAGGAAATTTTCCGCGCCATCAACCTGGAGCGCAAATACACCAAAGATGAAATTTTGGAAGCGTATTTAAACGTCATTCACCTGGGGCGGAATACCAACGGTGTCCAGGCGGCTTCCAAACTGTATTTCAATAAGGACGTGTCCAAACTGACCATTGTGGAGGCTGCCGCACTGGCGGCGATGACTCGCAATCCCGTCGGATACGATCCCATCAACCACCCGGATAAAAACAAGGACCGCCGGGAATACGTCCTCAAGCAGATGTACGAGCACGGCGCTATTACTGAGCAGGAATACAAAGACGGTTTGAATACTGAGCTTGAAACCCATCTGACCAAGCCCTCCAGCAGCGGAGTCAAAGAGTATCAGAGCTACTTTGTAGACCATCTGGTCAACCAAATCATCGCGGATTTGATGGAGCAAAAAGGCTGGTCGGAAGAAAAGGCTACCCAGCAGCTCTACAACAACGGCTATAAGATCTATGCCACGGTGGACCCGGAGCTTCAGACGCTGCTGGAGAAGAAATTCAAGGAATCCAGCACGTTTTCTTCTAAGGTGCTGAAAGATCCGCCGCAGGCGGCGATGATTATCATGGACCACTACGGGAACATTAAGGCCGTGGTGGGCGGCAGAGGAGAAAAACCGGGCAACCGGGTGCTTAACCGCGCCACCCAGTCGGTGCGGTCGCCGGGTTCGTCCATCAAACCGTTGTCGGTGTATGCGCCCGCAATTGAAAACGACCTGATTACCTATTCCACGATGGTCAAGGACGAACCGCTGAAAAACGTTTTAATCGGCGGAAAGCGGCGCGACTGGCCCAACAACTACACCAAACGCAATTACGGGACACTGCCGGTGGAGCAGGCGCTTCAGCGGTCGTTGAACACCATCCCCGTCAAGCTTTTACAGGATCTCACCCTCCAGCGGAGCTATGACTTTTTGACCCAAAAGGTGGGGCTCACCACCCTGGTGGAAAACAATACCACCTCAGATGGAACCACTCAGACCGACCTGAGCTTGGGAAACCTCGCCATGGGCGACATGGTCAAAGGCACCAAATTAAGCGAATTGACAGCGGCGTTCCAGATTTTCGCCAACGGCGGAACCTATGCCTATCCCACCTCTTACACCAAGGTGCTGGACTCCAACGACAAGGAACTGCTGGTCCGGGATAATTCCAAGGGCAAGCGTGCCATCAGCGAGGAGACCTCCGGCGTGATGAACAAGCTGCTCCAGCGGGTGGTGGAAGGCCCCTACGGAACCGGTAAGGCAGCCAAAATCAGCGGAACCACGGTGATTGGTAAGACCGGTACTTCAAACACCTACAACGATCAGCTGTTCGTGGGCGCGACGCCTTATTATGTGGCGGGCCTGTGGTACGGCTACGACACACCGAAATCCGTTGAGGGAATCGGAATGTACCCGGTGGGCCAAATCTGGAAAAACGTGATGCAGGACGCCCACAAAGACCTGCCTGAAAAGGAGTTTACCATTAGCGACAAGGTGGTCAAGAAGCAGTACTGCACCAAGACTGGGCTGATTGCAAAATCCGGCTGTCCCAAAGCGACCGGATACTATAAATCCAGCAATATTCCCAAGACCTGTTCCGGACATTAACCGTCGGAATCCGGTTTTCAATTGCCTCATTTCAAGAGCCGGGCGCGCGGATATGCGCCCGGCTCTCAGGTTATTGGACATCAGAGGACGATTAAAAATTGCAAAACCGGCGACATGTGCGGCGGTTTTGCCGACGGCAAATCCCATGACGATGGGATTTGCGGGGAGATGTTGGAAGAGGGGGTTCCCCCTCTTCCAGAGCGTTGTCGGCGCTGTCGACACGCTCAGAGCCGGGCGCGCGGATATGCGCCCGGCTCTTTGAGTAAAAGACGGGAGGAGCATATGACCGCTCAGTTTCAAAAAAATCAGTGTTATACGCTTACGATTACCGGCATTTCAAACGAGGGAAACGGTGTGGGGAAAATTGACGGGTTTACGGTGTTCGTCCCCTTTACCGCTGTGGGCGATGTGATCCGGGTGCGTCTTGTCAAGGTGCTCAAACACTACGCCTTCGGCAAGGTGGAGGAACTCCTCACCCCCTCTCCCGACCGGATTCCGGCGGACTGCGGCGCGTATCCCAAGTGCGGAGGGTGCAGCCTGCGCCAGATGAGTTATGAAAGCGAACTTCAGGTAAAGGATCAGTGGGTGCGCGACGCGTTCCAGCGGATCGGCGGGCTGTCTCCCGATTTCCAGCCCATTTTGGGATCAGAAAGCTGTGAGGGATACCGGAACAAAGCCCAGTATCCTTTTGGAGTAGATGCTGCGGGCCAGGTGACGGCGGGCTTTTACGGACGGCACAGCCATCGGGTGGTGGACTGCCCCGCCTGTGCGCTGCAGCCGCCTGTGTTCAGCGAAATCCTGTACGCCGTCCGGGAATTTGTGGAGCACAGGAACATTCCCATCTATGACGAGCAAACCGGCAAGGGACTTTTGCGCAACCTGTATCTCCGCCGGGGGGAGGAAACCGGAGAAGTTATGGTCTGTCTGGTGGCAACAGACGCACAGATTCCCCATATCGGGGAGCTTGACCGCCTGTTGCGGGAAAAATTCCCCAACATCGCCTCGATCTGCGTCAACGTCAACAAGAAAAACACCAATGTTATTTTAGGGGATCAGTATGTGTTTGTATCCGGCAAAGAACGGATTACCGACCGGATGTGCGGCGTCCAGGTGGAGATTTCTCCCGCGTCGTTTTATCAGGTCAACCACGCGCAGGCCCAGCGGCTTTATCGGATCGCGGAAGAATACGCGGCGTTTACCGGGGAGGAAGTCCTGCTGGACTTGTACTGCGGTGTGGGGAGCATCGGCCTTTCCATGGCGGAACGGGTGAGCCGGCTTGTGGGGGTGGAGGTCGTCCCCTCGGCGGTGGAAAACGCCCGGCGCAATGCGCAAAAATCGGGAATCAGAAACGCCCGGTTTTTGTGTGCGGACGCTGGGGCCGCGGCGGCTCAACTGGCCCGGGAGGGGCTTCGCCCGGATGTGGTGATTGTGGACCCGCCCCGAAAGGGCTGCTCACAGGATGTTTTGCAGGCTATCGTCCAGATGGCCCCCTCCCGGGTGGTGATGATCTCCTGCAACCCCTCCACCGCCGCTAGGGACTGCGCCTCGCTTCGGGAACTGGGGTACCAGGCCGAGACGGTTCGGGCGGTGGATTTATTCCCGCGCACCAGCCATGTGGAATGCGTGGTAAAACTTTGCCAAAGATAACAAAAGCGCCGGGATCATTCCCGGCGCTTTTTGCAACGCGGAAAATTGCCGGATGGAATTGCTTTTGCTCCTATCAGTGGAATTTTTGACAAATTTCTTGTCGATAGTCTGAAAATTGACCTTTGAAAACCAACATTCTACCAAATTTCAGATTTCCGGTAGAAAAAGGAAAAACAACATGGTATAATTGGATATTATAGATAAATAAAAAGAATCAAAAACGGTATTTATCGGAAATACTCAATAAAAATTGATAGGGAGGGATCGGCTTGGAGGAACAAAGGCCGTCCCATGCGCGGTTCGAACGGGCACATGGACGCTGGCAGTCGGTTGCCGATCACCTCAACGGCGTTGCGAAGCTGGCGGCGGAGCGCTGTGACGGAAAAACTCCCGTTCTGGCCCGGCTGGCGGGACTTCTCCACGATGTGGGAAAATGGAGCCAACCTTTTCAGCAATATCTGCACCGAGCGGCCGAAGATCCGGATTCCGTGCACAGGGGAGAGGTGGATCACTCTACGGCCGGAGGCGTTCTGGCAGATGGGATGACTCATGGGACGATGGTATCCCAGTTGCTCCAAACGGTAATCTACTCCCATCATGGCGTGCAGGACTGTCTTTCTCCCCAGGGGGAGTCGTTGTTTGAAAAGCGGCTGAGCGTCTCCAAACGGAGTGAGATTCAGTTTGAGGAAGTCGAAAAACGGTCGAGGGATTTCTATGATTCCAACGAATTAGCCGCACAATTTCAAACAGCGCAAAAACAACTGTCTGAGGTGTTAAAAGAAATATGCGTCCTTGGGAGCCGAGAGCAGGGACGGTATGGAAGCAGGGATTATTATCTGGGGGCGTATGCCCGCGTGCTGTTGTCTTTGGTTGTGGACGGGGACCGCACGGACGCCGCCTGTTTTGACCAGAATATTCCACTGCCGGAGGAGGAATCGGATCCACGACGGCAGGAACGCTGGCGCACCTATATCCAGCGGTTGGAGGAACGGCTAACGTCTTTTGATCAGACGACCGAGATCGGCCGGCAAAGGGCGGAGATATCCCGATTGTGCCAGCAGGCGGCGAATCGAGACAGCCGATTGTTCCGGTTGAACGTCCCCACTGGAGGCGGAAAGACTTTGAGCAGCCTGTGCCACAGTGTGCTGATTTTTGACGAGGTGCAATCGCTTCCAATCCGTTTGGTGCATCTGTTTAACCTGGCGGTCAACTTTTTGACCGAGTTTTGCGGCGCCACGGTGGTGCTCTGCTCCGCCACCCAGCCTCTGCTGGATCGGGTGGAAGAAAACCGCCTGCTCCCGCCAGAGGATATGATCCCGGCGGATGTTCAGCGCGCTGCGGTTTTTCAGCGTACGGTCCTGATCGACCGGGCGCAGGACGCGGTTTCTGCCGAGGATCTGGCGGACTTTGTGTGGGAGCAGTTTGTGGTCAAACAGCAGGTGCTGGTAATCGTCAACACCAAGGCCTGTGCCCGCAGGGTGTATCAAGGCCTGAAAGAGCGGGCAGAGGAGACCTGCCTACTGGCTCACCTGAGCACCAATATGTGCATGGCCCATCGGGAACAGACGCTGCAGTCCATTGCAGATGAGCTCAACAACAAGCGACCGGTCATCTTAATCAGTACGCCGCTGGTCGAGGCGGGAGTGGACATTTCCTTCCGGTGCGTGGTGCGTTCCCTGGCGGGGTTGGACAGCATTGTGCAGGCGGCGGGGCGCTGCAACCGACACGGCGAGGACGAATTGGGCGAAGTGCATATCGTAAAGCTTCTGCGGGAATCCGAAAACGTTTCCAGCCTGCCGGATGTGGTCAAAGCCCAGGAAGCCATGGAGATCCTGCTGGCAGCCGCCCGGAGGGACGGTGTACAGGCCGGGGAGTTTTTGTCCTCCCCCCAGGCCATCCAGCAGTATTACCAGACGTATTTTTACCGCCGTGCAGGTGAAATGGGATATTTAGTGTCTGTGGACGGCGAACAGACAACATTGACCGATCTTTTGTCTCAAAACAGGACGGGAACCGCCCAGTACCGGCGGACAAAGGGCCGTGAGTGTCGGCAGAAGATGAAACAAGCGTTTCGCACGGCGGGGGATCGGTTTGAGGTGATTCCGGAGGACGGGGGCTTTGATGTAATCGTGGAATACGGAGGCGAGCCCCTGATCCTGCTGAAAAATTTGGAGAATGAGACGGATCCCAAGGAGAAAAAACGTGTTCTCAAACAGCTCCAGCGGTATACGGTGAGCATTTCGGAAGGAATGCTCAAAACGCTGGGCGGTGCGGTTCACCCCATGTGCCAGGGGATGGTGTTCCTGCTGGAAAAACGATACTACTGCGAGGAAACCGGCGTGGTGACCCAGCCCGCAGCCATGGAGCTCTTGGGATTTTAAAGCATAAAGAGGCATTGGTGCTCTTCACAGGTTCAAGGAATCTGGAAAACATTCATCTAGGAGGGAAAATACGTTGCAGTACAGAAACACGGTGGAATTTGAAGTCAGCGGGGACTACGCGCTGTTCTCCGACCCGGTGACCCGGGTGGGAGGGGAAAAGTGCAGTTACCACATTCCCACGTACGAGGCCCTCAAGGGGATTTTGCACAGCGTTTACTGGAAACCCACGCTGATTTGGATCATTGACGCGGTGCGGGTGATGAACCCCATTCAGACCGAAACCAAGGGAATCCGGCCCACAAGCTATTTTGGCGGAAACGATCTGGCCTACTACACTTATTTAAAGGATGTGCGGTACCAGGTGCGGGCGCACTTTGAATGGAATCTTCTGCGGGAAGAACTGGCGGGCGACCGGAATGAACACAAGCATCACAACATCGCCCGGCGGATGATCCAGCGGGGCGGACGGCGGGATGTTTTTTTGGGCGTGCGGGAGTGCCAGGGCTATGTGCGGCCCTGTGTGTTCGGCGAAGGTGCCGGCGCCTACGACGATAACATGCCGGGCCCGGTGGACTACGGATTTCAGTACCACGGAATCACCTATGCGGACGAGGCCGTGCTCGACGAAGATCAGGGAAACATGACTGTGCGGTTTTGGCGCCCGGTGATGCAGCCCCGGGGGATCATCGAATTTCTGCGCCCGGAGGAATGCACCTATAAACGCGTGATCCGTCCGATGGAGATCAAGCAATTTCACGACCACAATTTCAGCGGCCTGGAGGAATTTACACAAAAGGAGGTGGAAGCGTGAACTGGATCGAAGAACTTCGGGACGTGTATCAGAAAAACGAAGCACTTGCCGGCCAAATGACCAAACGGATCGTCCGGGGCAAAAAGGGGGAGGAGATTTCCCTTCCATTGGTGTTGCTGCCGGCGTTTCACACCACGGCGGCGGCTCAGATCACCGTCACCGTCGACGGGGAGGGAAACTTTTTGGACGCCCAGGAGGTGGACGACCGGAACAAGCTGACGCTGATTCCGATGACTGAACAATCCGCCAGCCGGACCAGCAAACCGGTGCCCCATCCGCTGTGTGACACGCTGCCCTATCTGGCAGGGGATTACATACGGTTTTGCCGCCTAGAAAAAAGCGGCAAGCAAAAGAATTATACTCAGCAGCATCAGGACTATCTGGAGGCGCTCAAAGACTGGCGGGATTCCGAGGACTGCCACCCAAAGGTGGACGCGGTGTACCGCTATCTGAGCAGGGAATGCCTGATGAGCGATTTGATTCGGGCGGGGATTTTAACGCTGGGGGAGGACGGCCTGCTCATGCAGGATGCAAAGCTCCAGGGGCTCCCGCAGGAAAAGGCGTTTGTCCGCTTTAAGATCCTGTCGGGGAGCGCCTTGCCGCCCCAGGGAGACGTAAACCAGGACGCCGCCTATTACCCTGAGTGCTGGCTGGACCGGAGCTTGCAGCAAAGCTATATCCGTTACTACCGGCGGCGGTTGGAACAAGAAGAACAGGGCATGTCCTACTTAACGGGGGAGTGGGGGCCGCTGGCGGCCTGCCATCCCGGAAAGATCCGAAACGAGGGGGATATGGCAAAGCTCATGTCCGGTAACGATGCCCACGGGTTCACGTTCCGTGGGCGGTTTGCAAACTATGGACAGGCTGTCTCCATCGGGTACGAGGATTCCCAGGAGGTATACAGTGCGCTGAAGTGGCTGATCCGCAAACAGGGCTACCACTGGGGCGATTTCTGCATGGTGGCCTGGGAATCCAATCTGCATCCGCTGCCCGATCCCCGGGCGGACACCGATGCGGTCTGCGGCGCGATAGAGCTTGAGGATTGGCCGGAGGAAAACAACCCGACGGAATACTGGGGTACCGACGAGATGGGGGCGCAGCGTTTAAACAGGGCGATGCAGGGCTATGGACGGCGGTTTGGGAATACCTCCCGCACGGTGGTGCTGGCCTTTGACTCGGCTACCAAAGGGCGACTTTCCATGACCGAGCAGAAGGTTTTATCGTCCAGCCGGTATCTGGACAACATCCAGTACTGGCACGAAAGCTGCCAGTGGCTTCACTACAAATACAGGGACAAAAAACGGATCACCTATCGGGGCATGGTGGGGATCGACGAACTGATCCGGGCGGTGTACGGCTGTGAGAAGGGGAGCAAGCACTACAACGTCCTGCTCCGGACGCTGCTGCCCTGCATCACCGACCGGCGGCCTATCCCGGTGAACGTGGTGAACACAGCGGTGTATAAAGCGTCCTCCCCGGTTTCTTACAGCGATCCGCGGGAGTGGGAACAAGTCCTTTTGATTGCCTGTTCCCTAGTAAAAAAGTGGAGATTGGAACGAGATCAGGAGGTATGGAACTTGACGGAAAACATAAAAAAAGAAAGTGAAGAACTTGTAAAACAACGGGACTACCTGTACGGACGGCTGCTGGCCGTGGCGGACCGGATCGAATACCGTACACAGAAGGATTCCAAGCGGATGACCAACGCCATGCGGTATATGAATGCGTTTTCCCAGCGGCCTTATCAGACCTGGAAGATCATCGAGGAAAAAATTCAGCCCTATTTGCAGCAGTTGGGAACAGGAGAACGGATTGTATATTCCAAGCTGCTGGACGAGATTCAAAACAGCTTTGACCCCAAGGAATTCCAGAGCAACAAACGGCTAGAAGGATTGTATCTGCTGGGATATCATAAGCAATCCTATGCATTCACCCACAAAGAACAACAGAACAATAACATACAGGAGGAAGAAACCCATGACGGATTTAAAAGGAAAGATTGATTTTGTCGCCCTTGTGTCGGTGAAAAACGCCAACGCCAACGGAGATCCGTTAAACGGCAACCGCCCCCGGGAGAATTACGACGGACACGGGGAGATCTCCGACGTGTGCATCAAGCGGAAGATCCGCAACCGGTTCCAGGACCTGGGGCAGCGGGTGTTCGTCCAGTCGGACGACCGGGCAGACGACGGGCTTACCAGCTTAAAAGACCGGGCGGACAGCTGCAAGGAACTAAAAGCCGAGCTGGACAAAAAGAAAAACGCCGACCAGGGGCTGTGTGCTCAGATTGCCTGCCGGGAGTGGATCGACGTGCGGTCGTTTGGGCAGGTGTTCGCCTTTAAGGGAGTGGAGGCCTCCATCGGGGTGCGGGGGCCGGTTTCCATCCACCAGGCGGTGAGCGTTTCCCCGGTGGATATCATCAGCATGCAGATCACCAAAAGCGTCAACAGCGAAGCGGGCGCGGGGGGAAAAGCTTCGGACACCATGGGCACTAAGCACAGGGTGGAATTCGGGCTGTATGTAATCAAGGGAAGCGTCAACGTCCAGTTGGCGGAAAAGACCGGCTTTTCCCAGGCGGACGCGGAACTGCTCAAGAAGGCACTTCTCACTCTGTTTGAAAACGACGCTTCCTCCGACCGGCCGGAGGGAAGCATGGAGGTCTGCCGGCTGTACTGGTGGCAGCACGGGGAAAAAACGCCCGCCGTGTCCACTGCAAAGGTGCACCGCAGTGTGAAAATCACCCCGCTGACCGAGCGGCCCATGTGCTTTGAGGACTATAAGGTCGAGCTTCTCCCCTTGGACTGCGTCCAGCCGGAGGTCTACGACCTTGTATGACGAAGACGGCTTTTTGCAGTTGTCCGGTATCCAGCACTTTGCCTTCTGCCCGCCGGGAGGCTCCCCATGCTGGTTTTCATCACCTACGACGTTAATACACAGACCTCCGCCGGCAGGGCAAGGCTTCGAAAAGTTGGTGGAGCATATCGGTGCTAATCCTGGATTTGATGGATCGGATCCTCTGATTTTTTAGTGCGAATGGCAAGCGGACAGAAAATCTCTGGAGTATTCGCACTCTAAAATGCAAAGAAAACGTTACAATAAACAGCCGGAATTATCTGCAAATCTCGCCTGTTTTAGAAGATTTGATAAATTTATGGCATATAGAATGTTATAAAGTTGTTTGTTTTTGCGGTCGCCGCTCTCAAGAGCGGCGTGGATTGAAATGAAATTGCCGAGCGATATGTCGTCGTGGCGTGAATAGAAAACAGCAGCATTTTTCCTCTCATTGGACGAAAAGGGACGAGCGGCCAATAGCCGCTCGTCCCTTTTAATCGGTTACTGGAACTGGCTCCGGTATAAACCGGCGTACACGCCGCCTTTTTGAAGCAGCTCCCCATGGGTGCCCTGTTCCACCACCTCGCCGTTCATCACCACCAGAATCATGTCCGCGTTCTGGATGGTGGACAGCCGGTGCGCGATGACAAAGCAGGTCTTATCTTTCATCAAATCCCGCATAGCGGACTGGATCTCCTTTTCCGTGCGGGTGTCCACGTTGGAGGTGGCTTCGTCCAAAATCAGCATGTTGGCGTCCAGCAGCATGGCTCTTGCAATGGTCAAAAGCTGTTTTTGCCCCTGGGAGATGCTCACCCCGTCCTCTCCCAGCACGGTGTCATAGCCCTGAGGGAGTCCCTGGATGAACGTGTGTACCCTGGCAGCCTTGGCAGCGGCGGAGACCTCCTCGATGGTGGCCCCCTCCTTGCCGTAGGCGAGGTTTTCAAACACCGTTCCGTGGAACAGCCAGGTGTCCTGCAGCACCATGGCGTAGGCCCGGCGCAGGCTGTCCCGTGTGAGGGTGAGCGCCGGGGAGCCGTCTACGGCGATCACGCCCTTATCCGGGTCGTAGAACCGCATCAGGAGGTTAATCAGGGTGGTTTTCCCCGCGCCGGTGGGGCCCACGATGGCCACCATGCTCCCGGGCTTGGCGTGCAGAGTCAGGTCGTGAAGGATGGTTTTGCCCGGCAGATAGCCGAAGGATACATGTTCCACCTGAACATCGCCCTGCACATCAGTGAGCGTTATTGCTCCGGGGGTGTCGGCGGGCTCGGGTTCCTCGTCGATCAGACGGAACACCCGCTCCGCCGCTGCGCAGGCGGACTGAAGCTCGCTGATGATGTTGGCCATCTCGTTGATGGGGCCGGAAAACTTCCGGGAATACTGTACAAAGGAGGACAGATTGCCGATGGTCAGCCCGCCGAACAGGTACATCATCGCCCCGAACACGCTGATGAGCGCTAAAGACAGGTTGTTGACAAAGTTTACCGACGGGCCCACCATGCTTCCATAGTAGTCCGCGTCGTAATACGCGTCCACCGCCTGACGGTTTTTCTCGTCGAACCGTTTTACAAAGGTATCCTCCTGATGATAGGCCTTGACGGTTTTCTGGCCGGAGACCGTCTCTTCTACAAAGCCGTTTAGTTCCCCCAGCATGGCGCTGCGCCTGCGAAACAGCGGCTTAACCCGGCCGGTCATGTACTTTGTCAGAACAATGGAAATTGGAATGGTCACTGCGAACACCAGCACCAGCACAGGAGAAATCAGCACCATCATCCCCAGCGAGCCCAGCACTGTGATGGCGCTGGTGGCAATCTGCAGCAGGTCGTTGGACAACGAGGCGTTCACCGTGTCGATATCGTAGGACATCCGGCTGATGATATCCCCGGTCTGGTGGGTGTCAAAATATCCCACAGGCAGACTGGACAGCTTGTCAAATAAATCCTTTCGCATCCGGAAGATAACCTTTTGGCTCAGTTTAATCATCAGAACCGAAAGCACATACGAAAGCGCCGCCGAAGCCGCGTAAAATGCCGCCATCAGGCCGCAGTAGAAAAACACGATGTCAAACCGCACCTTGCCGGTCCCCAGCCCGATGGCGTCGATGGCCTTACCGGACAGGTAAGGGCCCAGCAGGGCGAACAGGTTGCTGATAATGGTTAAAAACAGCGCGGCAAACACCATCCACTTGTGCCGGTACAGGTATCCCCACAGGCGGATTAGAACCTGCTTTTTAAACCGGGGCTTTTTTGCCCCTTCCTGGGGAACCTTTGGCGCGCTTTTTGACGGGTTATGCAAGGCCCTCACCTCCCATCTGAGAACGGCTGATCTCCTGGTAAATCCCGCAGGAATCCATCAGCTCCTCATGGGTCCCGCTGCCGATGATCCGGCCATCTTCCAGCACCAGGATGTGGTTGGCGTGCTTGATGGAGCTCACCCGCTGGGCCACAATCACCGTGGTGGTACCCGCGTATTCCTCCCGAATCGCCTGGCGGAGCTTTAAGTCCGTACGGTAGTCCAGCGCGCTGGAACTGTCGTCTAAAATCAGGATCGAAGGTTTCCCCGCCAGAGCCCGGGCGATCAGCAGCCGCTGCTTTTGTCCGCCGCTTAAATTGGTTCCTTTGGCGGTGAGCATATGGTCATATCCGTCTGCCAGCGAGTCGATAAACTCGCTGGCCTGGGCGGCGGAAGCGGCGGCCTCGATCTGTTCTCTGGGGAGGTTTCGGCCGAAGTCAATATTGGCGGCGATGGTGTCCGCCATCAGATAATCGTTTTGAAACACCACCCCGAACATCCGGTGGAGTTCCTCGGACGGGATGCTTTTTACGTCCCGCCCGCCGATGAGCACCCGACCTTTGTTCACATCGTACAGGCGCATCAACAGATTTATGATCGTGCTCTTTCCGCTGCCGGTGGCGCCGATGATCCCCAGCGTCTCCCCCTGTTTCAGGGAGAAGGAAATCCCCGTGACCGTCTCGCTTTTGTGATAGGCAAACGAGACGTTTTGAAATTCCACATGGGCTTTCCCCACCTGGGGAAGCGGCTGAATGCTTAGATCCTCCCCGGCGTTTAACACCTCGCTGATCCGCCCGGCGGAGGCGCTCCCCTTGGAGACCATGACGAACATCCGGGTCACCATGAGCATGGCGTTTAAAATGATGATAAAATAGGTCATAAACGCGATGATTTTTCCCGGCTGGGAGACTCCCGCGTTGACCCGGAACGCGCCCACGATCACCACCAAAGTCAGCCCCAGGTTTAAAAACAGGTTCATCACCGGGTTGGTGACCGCCATGGTGATCCCGGCTTTGGTGTCCCTAGCCACCACATCCCGGTTGACCTTGGTAAACCGCTGTTTTTCATACTCCGATTTGGACAGCGCTTTGATGACCCGGATCCCGGAGACGTTCTCCCGAACGGTGCGCACCATGGAATCCACCGCCTGCTGGAGCTTTGTGTACATGGGGATCCCTTTTTTGGATACCAAGTACACCACGATCCCGATCAGCGGCAGGGTGGACACCAATACCAGGGTGAGTACCGGCTCCAGGGTCAGGGTCACCAGCACCCCGCCCAGCAACAGGATGGGGGCGCGAACCCCCAGCCGCTGCATCATGCCGATCATCTGGTGGACGTTGTAGGTGTCGGAGGTAAGCCTGGATTCCAGCGAGGGGACGGTAAACCAGTCCATCTGCCGGGCGGACAAATAGGCGGTTTTTTTGTACAGATCGTGGCGGATGGATTCGGTGGTGTCCCGCGCCACCCGGGAGGCCATCCGGTTGGCCACAATGTTGCCAACCAGCGCAATGACGGAACAGACCACCATCGCTCCGCCCCACAACAGAATCAGAGGAACGCTGCGCAGGGGAACCACTTCGTCGATCAGGTACGCCAAAATCCACGGGAGGAACAGATCCATGATCGTTCCGATAAACTTGATGACAAACCCCAGAGTCATCCTGCCTGCGTGAGGCTTTAAATAGGCGAGTATATCACGCATCGGGCTCCCCCTTTCGATCCCGGATGAGGCGCTCTACCGCGCGGTTCATCACCCGTTCCATCATCCCGATGAGCTGTTCCCGCTCTGCCGGAGTAAATTCCTCCATCAGGTAGTCGCTCCATTCCCGGTTGACTTCCCGCACTTTTGGGAGGATTTCCAACGCCCGGTCGGTGGGGAACACCTCCATGATCCGCCGGTCCCGGGGACAGGGCTTGCGGGTCACAAAGCCGTTTTGCTCCAGCAGGGTGAGCTGGCGGGTGACGTTGCTTTTGTTTACACAAATCCGCCTTGCCAATTGGTCTTGTGAAATTCCGGGGTGGTTGCACACCACCAGAATATACACATCCTGATAGCCGCTGATCCCCTCTTCCTCCAAACGCTCTCCCCGAAACAAGGCGGCGCATCGGGAGGTTTTGTTGACACATTTCATAAAGCTGTTCATGACGGCCTCCTGTTTATCAAGTTGCGCGCGCAATTGTTGCGTGCGCAACATACTACCATCATAATACTACAAAACAAGCGTCCTCGTCAACCGACGAGGACGCTTGTTTTGTAGGTGTTCACCGCCGCGGGCATAGCGCAAAAATAATTTCAATCCACGCCGCTCATAAGAACGGCGACTGCTTGAAGGCTACGGCAATGAGAACCCCGGAGCATTTCAATCCACGCCGCCCACGAGGGGCGGCGACGAAGCGCCAGCCTGAGCCAGCATCGCGTCAATCTTCTTTCAATCCACGCTGTGTCGGACAGCGGTCAGCAGGGGGAGTCGGTAAGCTGGGCTTTATAGCGCGTTCCCCAGTCCCGCATAGCGTCCAGGACGGGCGACAGGCTGTACCCAAGCGGCGTCAGGGTGTACTCCACCCGGGGAGGAACCTCTGCGTACACCTTGCGGGTCAGCAGGCCTTGCTGCTCCATAGCGCGCAGTTGAGCCGTCAGCACCTTTTGGGAGACGCTGCCGATGGATTTTTTCAGCTCCCCAAATCGTTTGGTTCCTCCCATTAAATCCCGGAGGACCAGCACCTTCCACTTGTCGCCGATCAGCGACAGGGTGGTTTCCACCGGGCAGGCCGGGAGCGCATGGATTTCTGTTTCCACGCAAAACACCTCCATTTTATACGCGTATAGATGTGAAAAAACGCAATAGTTTCTAAAAGGTAACTACGGCACAAAAAAGTGCTTACTTTACAGAAACGCCTTACAGCTTTATTATAAGGACAAGAGGGAAATACGTCAAGTCCCCTATTTCATTCGGAGGTGTTCAAACATGAACAAAAACACATTTTCAACCATCAAACTCGCCAAAGGCGAAATAAACCGATATGATTTTGGCGAAGTCAAGCTGCACGCGTATAAGACCAAAGACTTCATAGACGACGAGGTCTTTGTGCTGGAAAAAGCGGGCAAAGCGGTGGCGCTGGAATCCCCCTGCTTTTTTGACAACATCCGGGAGCTGACGGACTATCTGGAGGGTCTGGATGTCCAGGGGGTTCTGATCGCCTATCATGGAGCGGGAGGATCGTTTTTGCCCCAGACTCCCAAATACGCCACCCAAAACGCGGTGGAGTATTCCGAAACCGGCGGAGGAAAAGCGCTGATTAACCAGTTTGCGGGATCATTTGGCGAAGCGTTTGACGCATCGGTCCATTCCATTGACCATGTGATCCAAGAGGGCTCGATTGTCCTCGGAGACATTGAACTGCTCATCAAGCAGACCTCAGAGGCCTTTGATGTGGAAATTCCCGAGATCAACGCGGTGTACACCCATATGCTCGGCCATGACTGCCACTCCATTGTTGCTGGGGAAAAACATGCGGATGCGATCATTCAACAGCTGAAAGGATACATGGATCAGGGCGTCGATCTGATTTTGACCTCTCACTACACGCCGGAGGATCTAAAAGACGTTCAGACCAAAATTGATTATCTGGAAAACCTGAAAACAATCGCGGCTGGCTGCAAAAATGCGGAGGAATTTCAGACCCAAGTGAAAAAGCAGTATCCCGCTTACAGCGGTGACAACTACCTGGAGATGACTGCTGGCTTCTTTTTTGCGTAAGCCAAGCACTTCAAAATAAGGATGTAAGCGTGCCTGTTCTCATGAGCAGCCGGAAGCCCGTAAAAAACCGGGGAGGAGCCAACTTGGCTCCTCCCCGGTTTTTACAAATATCCAGTCATTATTGGGCGTTTTATCCTTTGCAAACCCCTTTATTTTAAGAATCCCTGGATGATTTTTTCCTCCGCCTGCTGTTCACTCAGCCCCAGAGTCATCAGCTTGGTGATCTGCTCCCCGGCGATCTTGCCAATGGCGGCCTCGTGGATTAAGGCCGCGTCCACATCGTGGGCGGTGAGCTCTGGAATTGCGCTGACAACGCCGTTGTCCATAATGATGGCGTCGCATTCGGAATGACCGGAACAGCGGGTATTGCCGTTGATCACTGAGCGGAACACCTGATGGGACCACCCCTTGGCCACCGAGCGGGAGACCAGATGCACGCCGGAATCCTCGCCGTTCAGATCCACGTCAAAGTTTGTCTCGGCCACCTGATGCCCGTCGGTCATGATCTTTTCTTTCACAATCAGCTTTGCGCCCTTTTGGAGTACCGCCTTGGTCTGTCGGTTGGTGGAATCCACCCCTTTGATCTGCGTGGTGTTCATCTCCATATATCCGTCCTCGGCAATCTCCGCGTAGGTCTCGGGATTAATCAGCCGTTCACCGGTGCCGCCTCCGGTACCCACATGCTTTTCCAAGTAGAGCACCCGGGCGCCCTTTTCGATAAAGAACCGGTGAATGCCGTTGTGCTGGGATCTTTCCTCCCCATCGGTATGCACGCCGCAGCCCGCCACCACCGTTACATCCGCGCCCTCACCGATGTAAAAGTCGTTGTAGACCAGATCGTCCACATCGCTGTGGGTGATGCAGGCGGGGATGTACACCGTTTCACCCTTGGTACCGGGATCTACAAGGATGTCGATCCCCGGCTTGTCGGTTTTGGATTCAATTTTTATGTGTTCGGAGGACTGCCGCCCCGCGCACTGAGAATCCTCCCGAATGTTAAACGCGCCTACAAATTTTCCCTTGTAGTCCGAAATCATATCCAGCAGCTTTTCCGTAATACTGTTCATGCTACGCATCTCCTTTCTGCATGGGGCAGAAGCCGCAGTGCTCTCCGGTCAGCAGCCGGGGGAGGATCTCCTCCCGATTGCCCTGAGCGGTGATTTCCCCACCGGACAGCACCACAATTTCGTCCGCGATCTCCAGAATCCGCTCCTGGTGGGAGATGATGATGATCGAGCCGCCGGATTCCTCACGCAGGCGTTTAAAGATGTCGATTAGATTATTAAAGCTCCACAGATCAATACCTGCCTCCGGCTCGTCAAAGATGGTGAGCTTGGATTTCCTCGCCATGGCCATGGCGATTTCGATTCGCTTAATTTCCCCGCCGGACAGGCTGGCGTTTACCTCCCGGTCGATGTAGTCGGGGGCGCACAGCCCCACGTCGCAGAGATAGTCGCTCAGCGGACGGTCGGTTTGGCTGTCTTTCACCGCCAGCTCCAGCAGATCCCGCACGGTGAGCCCTTTAAACCGCACCGGCTGCTGGAAGGCGTAGGACATCCCCCGGTTTGCCCGCTCGTGAACCGGCAGGGAGGTGATATCCTCCCCGTCCAGCAGGATTGAACCGGCCCCCGGCTTCTCAATCCCGGCAATCACCTTGGCAAGAGTGGATTTTCCCCCGCCGTTGGGGCCGGTAATCACCAAAAACCGGCGGTCTCCCACCGATAGGCTGATATCTTTGAGTATTTCTTTTTGTGAAGCGGCATCGCCGTCCACCGAAAAGGACACATGTTTTAATTCCAGCATGGCGCACCTTTGCTTATTGCCGTCTTATCCGGCACAAGCCTTCCTTTCTATCCTGTATTGTTGCAGAATTTGAAACTTCTATTCCCATATTTGCGGGAAGGAAGAACGAATCCTACTAAATTGGTGTATTTACTTCTCCTTTATTGTATCGCATCTTGTCGCTTCGTGCAAGTGGGTAACCACCAGAAAAAGGAAAAAAGATCACCAAAAAATTATTTTATAAAGAATCCTTTTTTGGCTTGACAAATTGCAGGGAATTGCATATACTAAACATGTAATCAATTAAACAATCACTTAATTGAAGGAGGACTTCTCATGAAAAAAACCTACAAGCTGCAAGATTTGGATTGTGCGAACTGCGCCGCGAAAATAGAAAACGCTTTAAACAGCCTGGAGGGAATGACCAAGGCCACCGTAAGCTTCATGACCCAGCGCCTGACCATTGAAGCTCCGGACGACCAGTTCGACCAGGTGTTCAAACAGACCAAAAAGACCATTCGCAAGGTGGAGCCCGACGTGGAGATTCTGGCGTAAAACCAAAAAACCGGCCGTTGACGGCGGAGGTGCGCGATGAAAAAGCAACAAAAACAACTGATCCGGATCGGGGTGGCAGGCGCCGGCTTTCTGGCGCTCAAACTGATTCCCATGATCGGCGGGTTCGAGCTTGCCGGCTGGTGGGAATTGGGGCTCTATCTTGCCTTGTACGCCCTGATCGGCTGGGATATTCTTTGGAAAGCGGTCCGCAATATTACCCGGGGGCAGATCTTTGACGAGAACCTTTTGATGAGCGTCGCCACCGTAGGCGCTTTGTGCCTAGGGGATTACGCGGAAGCTGTGGCAGTCATGCTGTTCTATCAGGTGGGGGAATGGTTCCAGTCCGCGGCGGTCAACAAATCCCGCCGCTCCATTGCTAGCCTGATGGATATCCGGCCGGATTATGCCAATGTGGAGCGGGACGGCCAGCTCACTCAGGTGGACCCGGAGGAGGTCTCCGTGGGCGAATCCATTGTTGTCAAGCCGGGGGAGAGAATCCCGTTGGACGGCCGGGTGGTCAGCGGGTCCTCTACGCTGGACACCTCCGCTCTGACCGGGGAGTCCATGCCCAGGGAAGTCCATGACGGGGAGGAGGTCATCAGCGGGTGCATCAACCTGACCGGCCTGATTACCGTCCAGGTGGAAAAGCCCTACGGGGAATCCACCGTGGCAAAGATTTTGGATCTGGTGGAAAATTCCAGCTCTAAAAAGGCCCGGGCGGAAAACTTTATCACCAAGTTCGCCCGGTATTACACACCTGCAGTGGTGATCGCCGCCGTTTTGCTGGCGGTGGTGCCGCCGCTGTTCCTTCCGGGCTTCCCCTTTGGAGAGTGGGTGACCAGAGCTCTGACGTTCTTAGTCATCTCCTGTCCCTGCGCGCTGGTGATTTCCATTCCTCTGTCGTTCTTTGGAGGAATCGGCGGCGCGTCCAAGCAGGGCGTGCTGGTAAAGGGGAGCAACTACCTGGAAGCTCTGGCGGACACGGAGATCGTGGTGTTTGACAAGACGGGCACCTTGACCAAAGGAAATTTTGCGGTCTCGCGGATCGAAAGCCGCCTTTCCTCCGACCAGGAGCTTTTAGAGCTGGCGGCCTATGCGGAACGTTATTCCAGCCATCCCATCTCCCAGTCCATCCAGCAGGCGTTTGGCGGGCAGGTCGACGCATCCCGCCTGGGCGGCGTGGAGGAAATCGCCGGCCACGGAGTCAAGGCGGTTGTGGACAAAAAAACCGTACTGGCCGGCAACCGCAAGCTCATGGAGCGTGAAGGCATCGCCTATGAAGATCCTCACGAGGCCGGAACAGTAGTCCATGTGGCGGTGGACGGCCGATACGCCGGATTCATTCTGATTGAAGACCAGGTGAAAGAGGACGCCGCCCGGGCGATTCAGGAACTCAAGCGGGCCCATGTCAAACAGACGGTGATGCTCACCGGAGACAACGACGCCACCGGACAGAAAGTGGCGAAGGCCCTGGGGCTTACCCGGGCGTACACCGGGCTTCTTCCCGCCGGAAAGGTGGAAAAAATGGAGGAGCTTTTGGCGCAGAAATCTCCCAGAGGCAAGCTGGCCTTTGTGGGGGACGGGATCAACGACGCCCCGGTTCTGGCCCGGGCGGATATCGGTATCGCTATGGGAGGATTGGGTTCCGATGCGGCGATCGAGGCGGCGGATGTGGTGATTATGACCGACGAGCCCAGCAAGATTTCCGATGTGATGCGGATTTCCCGCAAGACCCTGCGAATTGTCCGGCAGAACATCGTTTTTGCCCTGGCGGTCAAGGCGGTGGTACTCATCCTGGGCGCGCTGGGTCTTGCAAACATGTGGGCCGCGGTGTTCGCGGATGTGGGCGTATCGGTGATCGCCATACTCAACGCCATGCGGGCTTTGCGCGCAAAATAACAGAAGGAAACTTGAAAACAGCCCTTCCTGGTTCATCTGAACCGGGAAGGGCTGTTTTTGGATCATTTGAAACTGTTTCCCCGCCGTTCACCGTTTCATGGCCGTAGGGGGGATTTGTCATCGAATTGAATTGTTGGGGCAGTTCATTTCAAATACGTCGTCGATCATCCGGTGGACCAGCCTGGCCTCCTGGGTGTCGGCGAGCTTGTAATAAACCTCTTTTCCATCCCGTCTGCTGCTGACAAGGCCGGTCTGCTTTAAGGTGCGCAGGTGATGGGAGACCGCGGGGCTGCTCATCCCAATGGCGGCGGACAGGTTGTAGACGCATTCCTCCGAGTGGCACAAAAGCCACAGGATACGCAGCCGGGTGCTGTCGCACAGCTGCTGAAAAATACCGGAGGCCTTGTCAAATTCCGGCTCTGGAGGCATTTTTTCCAGCACCTCCCGGAAGCTTCCGCCGTGGTTGTGGGGAATGCCGGAGGGGTGGGAGTGTTGTTGTTCCGCCATGGCCAGCGCTCCCTTTCCAGTGAGATTCTTCTTCAAATTATACCCGTTTGGAAGCCGCTTGTCAATGAAAGGCATTTTGAGTTCAGCTTAAGTTGAGTTCCCGAAAGCTTTCTTCCAGCGTGGCGCTGGAGGCGGCGAACTGCGTCCGTTCCTCGTCGGTTAACGATAAGGACAACACCCGCTGAACGCCGTTTCGGCCCACGATGCAGGGAACACCGGTAAACACCCCGGTCTGGCCGTATTCTCCGCGCAGCATGGCCGAAACGGTCAACACGCTGCTTTCATCCCCGAACACCGCCCGGGTAATCCGGGTCATGGCCATGCCAATGCCGTAATAGGTGGCTTTTTTGGCTTTAATGATCTTTTGGGCCGCGCCCCGGACCTCCTCGCTGATGGTCTCCAGATCGTCCTTGTGAAACCGGTCTGGATGTTCTTTGCAGATGGTCAAAACGGGCTTGGTGGCCAGCATTGCCTGGGACCAGGGAACAAACTCGCTGTCTCCGTGCTCCCCCATGACATAGGCGTGCATGTTGCGGGGATCCACCCCAAAATATTCGCCCAGCAGATAGCGCAGGCGGGCGGTGTCCAGCGCCGTTCCGGTGCCCAGCACCCGGCGCGGATTAAATCCGGACAGGACGCAGGCGATCCGGGTCATCACGTCCACAGGGTTGGTGGCCACCAAAAAGATCCCGTTAAAGCCCGACTCCCCAATGGGATTTATAATTGAGCGGAACACCGCCGCGTTGCGTCCCAAAAGCTCCAGCCGGGATTCTCCGGGCTTTTGCGCCACCCCGGCGCAGATGGCAACGATGTCCGCGTCCGCGCAGTCGGAATATTCTCCGGCGTAAATTTTCATGTTGGAACCGGAAAACGCCAGGCCGTGGTTTAAATCCATGGCCTCGCCCTGGGCACGTTCCTTGTCCAGGTCGATGAGTACCAGTTCGTCGCAGACATTTTGGTTGAGCAGGGCGTAGGCATAGCTCATACCCACCATGCCGGTTCCCACCAGTACAACTTTTCGGTTGTCGTTTACCATGAGATCCTTCCTTTCTTGTTGTGCCGATCAGGCGTATCAAATGCGGCTGCAGGCCGCAACAACCCCTTTTCCTTGGTATTTGCCGCAGAGACGGCGAATATACAAAGCAAAGGGGCGAGGCGGCGAATTGCGGGTTTCTTTCCGGTTTGTTTAGAATTTGTTGTGAATCCTGCGCTATACTAACCATAGCACAGAACAGCGACGCATTGTGTATGCAAAGTGCGCGCTGGCTATTTGTTCCCGTTTTGGTTTGAACGGTTATTTGCACGGCCCGCCGTCGGCTGGCAGCCTTTGGCGGTTCGTGGGGACAACGTTGGAAAGGATGTTTGCTATGCAGGCTTGGATCATTGAAATGATGAACCGATTCGGATATATTGGCATCGCCCTGCTGATCGCCATTGAGAATATCTTCCCGCCGATCCCCTCGGAGGTTATCCTCACCTTCGGCGGTTTTATGACCACCTATTCCACCATGAATGTCTGGCTGGTGATCCTCTCCTCCACGGTGGGAGCTGTGGCCGGTGCGCTGGCCCTGTACGGCGTCGGCCGCATGATCGGGCGGGAGCGGCTTAAAAAGATCCTGTCGGGCAAGACCGGAAAAATTCTGCGCTTAAAGCCCGAGGATGTGGAAAAGGCCGAGGGATGGTTTTCCCACCGGGGAAAAGCCACCGTTTTTTTCTGCCGCTTTATCCCCATTGTGCGCAGCCTGATTTCCATCCCGGCGGGAATGGCGAAGATGAACCTGTGGGGCTTTGTCCTTCTTACCACCCTGGGAACCGGGATTTGGAATACCGTGCTGGTGTGGCTGGGGGTGCTGGCCGGCGCCTCCTGGGAAACCATTGTGGGCTATATGGGCGTCTATTCCAAAGTTGGGCTGGCTCTGCTGGCGGTCGCCGGGGTGATCTTCCTAATCGTGTTTTACCACAGACGGTCAAAGAAAAAACAGCAGGATCCGGAGTTTACGCTTACCAAGGCCGAGCCGGAAAAAATCAAACAGCGGGAACGGTAATGTACCGTTGAGCGCATGGATAAAACGCCGCGCCGAACTTTGTTCGGCGCGGCGTTTGTCTGCAAACCAGGCTCTTTTCACTGCGTGAACGCCTGTTTTACAGACATTACCGCTTATAAGCTTATAAAATCATCACAAAGGTTCCCGCAGTAATCAGGGCGCCGCCCAAAATCCCTTTCCAGGTGACGGTCTCGTGGAGAAAGACAAAGGCCAGCACCATGGTAATTACGACGCTCAATTTATCAATAGGCGCCACCTTGGAGACTTCCCCCAGTTGAATCGCCTTGTAATAGCACAGCCAGGAAAGACCGGTGGCCACGCCGGACAAAATCAAAAACAGCATACTGCGTCCCGAGATGTCTTTGATTCCCGCCTGCTGCCCGGTGAGAAATACAATCCCCCAGGCCAGCGCCAGCACCACCACAGTGCGGATGGCAGTGGCCAGGTTGGAATTCACGCCCTCGACGCCCACTTTGGCCAGGATCGACGTGACCGCTGCAAAAACCGCAGATAAAATCGCAAATAAAATCCACATGCGTTTTCCTCCTTCGCTGTTTTGCATAATACCGGTCATTCCTTTCCCAAGACTGAAACGCTGGCGTCTTCCGCATTCAATTTGAAAAGCGGCGGGACCGACCGCTTTTATTCTGCCCAAAGGCCAATGGATTACTCGCCCTTAAACCGGTATCCCGCGCCCCACACCGTCTCGATAAACCGGGGCGACTGTGCATCTGGCTCGATCTTTTCCCGGATGCGGTTGACGTGCACGGTCACAGTGGAGGTCTCCCCGATGCTGTCCATCCCCCAGATGCGGTCGAACAGCACATCCTTGGAAAACACCTGGTTGGGGTGCTGGGCTAGAAACGTCAGCAGGTCGAATTCCTTGTTGGTGAGCACGGCTTCCCGCCCGGAAACAAAGACCCGCCGGGCGGCGATGTCAATTTGAAGCTCTCCGCTGATCAGCCGGCTCCCCGCCGCCGTACCGCAGGGGGAAAGCCGCTCGTACCGAGCGATGTGGGCCTTGACCCTGGCCACCAGCTCGGAGGGGGAAAAGGGCTTGACAATGTAGTCATCCGCCCCCAGGCCCAGGCCTCGGATTTTGTCCACATCCTCCCGCCGGGCGGAGACGAACAGCACGGGGATTTCTTTTTTCTCCCGAATGCTGCGGCAGATGGAATAGCCATCCACCCCCGGGAGCATGATGTCTAAAAGGATCAGGGAATATTCTCCCTCCAGCGCCTCTTTGAGCCCCTGTTCCCCGGTGGCGGCGATGGAAGCGGAAAACCCGTCGGCTTCCAGGTAGTCCCGTTCCAGCTCTGCGATGTTTTTGTCATCCTCAATAATTAAAATCTGTTTCATTTGCCTGCTCCTTTCTGGGGAGCCGCTTCAGGCAGGGTGACGGTGACCGTCAGCCCTTTTTCCAGCTCTCCCGCAGCACGGATGGTTCCGCCCATGGTTTCAATGATCTGCCGGGTGATGGCAAGCCCGAGGCCGTTGCCTTTGACCGCCGCACTGCGGGCAGGGTCAGTCCGGTAAAAGCTCTCGAATATTTTGCCCGCTTCCCCGGGAGCGATGCCCAGACCGTTGTCCGCAAAACGGATTGTGACGGCGCCTTCCTCCCGGGAGAGAACAACGCGCAGCTCGTCGTTTGGCGTTCCCTTTCGGTATTTAAAGCTGTTGTCCACAAGGTTTTGCACCGCCCGCCCCAGCTGGAAGCGGTCGATCATCACAAAAGCAGGCCCGCCGCACCGGTTTTCAAACCGGATGTGAAAGTCCTGGGGCGCAAACCGCAGCTGAGCCTCTTCACAGTAGTCGGCAAGGTACCCCCCAAGATCGACCGGCTCGGTGTGAAACGGCACGCCGCCCACATCCAGTTTGGTAAACAAAAACAGGCTGTCCACCAACTTGTCCATCTCGCAGGCGGTCTGATACGCAGTGCGCAGATAGTGCTCCCTTTTTTGCGGGGTGTCCGCCACCCCGTCCAGGATGCCGCTGAGGTATCCTTGAATCGAGGTCAAGGGCGTGGACAGGTCATGGGAGATCCCCGCCAGCATCTCCTTGCGGCTTTCCTCGGCCTGCTGCTGTTTTTCGATGGATTCCCGAAGCCGCAGGCGCATGTCGTCAAAATCCCGGCAGGTGTCCCCCAGCTCGTCCTGAGCGCGGAAAATCACCGGGCGGTTTAAATTGCCTTCTTTGATGGCCTTCGCTCCCAAGCGGAGCTCCTTGATGGGCTCCAAAACGCTGGCGGACAGCTTACGGGTTAAAACGGTTCCCGTGACGACGATGATAATCACCGCGCTCAGCCCCGCCACTGCGATGGCGGCTTTGATAAAGGTCTTGATTTCCTCTAAAAAGACATAGTCGTCCCCTTCGAACACAAGGCCGTCCCCCACCACCAGCAGGGTGATGGGATTTCCCTTCTGATCGTTTAGGGGAACCCGGTAGACCAGCCCGTTTTGGTTTCGCAAATAGACGGGCGATGTTCCCATGGAATCAAACGAGGAGTCGAGTTTGGCCGCCCTGCGATGCAGCTCCTCCGGCGCGGCGTTTCCTGTGGTATAGGTAATCCCGCCGGAAACGGACACCAGCGCGCCAGCGGACTCCATGGCCTCAAGCGCCAGGATAAAATCCTGGCTGTGGAGCGGATCGCTTTCGCTGGCGAGCTCGTCGCACAGCGTGTCCAGCATCAGCAGCATTTGATAGTTTGTGTCGCCGCTTTTTAAGCTCCCGTCGCTGAGCGCGGATCGGTTCGGGGAAGTAGTGGCCGCAAAAAAGCCCACCAGCATCCCCAGCAAAATGGCCAGCACCAGCAAGACGGGGATTAAAATCAGCAGTACGTTGCTGATGAGCAGCTTTTGCCGGATGGAAAAGTCCCGGAATTTCATGCGTTCACCTCTTGTTTGCAAAAACAGCCGTCAAACAGGCGCAGATCATTGCGGCGCCTACTGCAATCCAAAGCACAACACTCATTTAATACTCCTTTTACACGATCCTTGTTTTTATTATCATACCATGTTCCCAGTGCCAGAACAAGAGCGGTGGAGCCTGCGAGCCTTGGAATTGAGCTTTTTTTTTCGGGAAGAATATGCTATACTATCTTTTAACAATGCGTCCAAAAGGCGCTAAAGCCCAAAAACGCGGGAGCGGCACAAAGGGGGAAGAAGACGATGAAAATACAGGAATCTGCGGAAAACTATTTGGAAACAATTTTGATTTTGCTAAAGCGTAAGGGAAATGTGCGCTCTATTGATATTGCCAGCGAGCTGGATTATTCCAAGCCCAGTGTCAGCGTAGCGATGAAAAATCTCCGGGAAAACGGATATATCCAGGTGGACGGCGGAGGATACATCACCCTGACCGAGCAGGGCAGAAAAATTGCCGAAACCATGTATGAGCGGCACACCATTTTATCCGATATGCTGATTACCCTGGGGGTCGATCAGAAAACCGCTGTGGAAGACGCCTGCCGAATCGAACATGTCATCAGCTCTGAGAGCTTTGAGGCGCTCAAGACACACATCAAGAAACATGCGGGGCGGCTTCCGGAATAACGCCGCACCGGCAAAAAGGGAGGCAAAACGGTATGAAAGCCAGAGTACGGGTTCAGGAGGCGGCCTTTGTATACGGGGTTGACCCCGAATCAAAGAAAGCCTCCGCGCTGAAAGCGGAGTTTGAAAATATGGGCATTCCCTTTGCTTTTTTATCTGCGGAGTGCTGGGACAAGACGGTGGGATTCTGTGTGGGAGCTTCCGGGGCGCAGGAATTTGGGCAAGCCCCAGTTCCCCGTCAGGAGCGGGAGGTTTTCCTCATGAAGGAGTTTTCTGCCGCCCGGCGGGAACAGGTGCTGGCGGACTTCCGGGAGGGCAGGCTCCCAAAGATCGAACTCAAGGCCATCGTCACCCCCCACAATCAGACCTGGACACTGGGGGAGCTGATTACCGAGCTGGGAAAAGAGCATGCCTGCATGCAGGCGTATCAAGAGCTTCGCCGACTTGCGGCAAAAGCGCAGACGGCAGGAGAGCCCGCTGCCTCTCTTACGCAGCCGCTGGAACGCGCGCAGGAACTTTTGCGCAGCAAGACGCCCCAGCCGGAGGAAGTTTATCGCGCTGCGGCGGAAAAGCTCCGCGCGGCGATGGGGAAATAGGGGCCGCAAAAGGCAGCGCAGTTATAGAAAAAAGGGAGCGTCCGGATGGACGCTCCCTTTTTTGCATCAGTGTGATTCGAAATCAGATTTTTGAATAGCCAAAGCTGTTGACAATGGCGTCGATCTTTTTCTTTTCCTTGCAGTCCGGACAGTCCTGAAAAGCATAGGTGCGGTAGTCCGGGATATCGTCCAGCGTGAACAGGGGATGGATTTTTACGCCCTGCTGTTCTTCGATGGCGCTGAACACCGCGGAAATTCCCACAACCTTGCCGCCGTAGTATTTGATGCACTCCAGCGATCGGTTGATGGTTTTGCCGGTGGTGACCGACGCCAGCAGCAGCACGATGTTTTTGTTCCACACCATGCCCTGCATGTTGTCCCGGAAGATCATCTGTCCGTTGGAGTTGAATTCCGGGGTGACCACACAGATGTCGTTTCCCTGGCTGACTGCGTTGATGCCGGAACGCTCCAGATCCCGGGCCAGATATGCGCCCAGAATTTCACAGCCGTCCATGCATACTACGGTATCCACCAGCGTGCTGTTGGCATATTCCGCAGCCATCTCCCTGGCGGCTTCCCTCGCCATGGTGTTGGTGTGTTTGACCACCGTAAAATCAATGCAGTAATTGATATGGGAGTGGTTGGTGGCAAAATGGCCGGGAATCACCCGGATGGCGATCTTCTTGTTTTTATGGGATGTGATTTTCATGGATCTGCTTTCCATAAAGGGGCCCTCCGTTCTCCGCACAGCGGATGGATTTAACCGCAGCAGAAACTTTTTTGTGCGGTTTGTTTATTTGTATTATACTATTTATCTAAGAATTTTTCAAGAAAAAATTATAAATTATTAAATTTGACTATAAATTGTACTGGGACGCAGGGCGATTCGCAGCACAATCAGTGTGACGCAGAGGGTGAGGGCTTCTGCGGCGGTCACCGTGACGAACACGCCGTCCAGCCCGAAAAACATGGAAAGCAGAAGCAGTAAAGGGATCACCGCCGCAAATCCCCGCAGACAGGACAGCAAAAACGCCCATTTTGGCTTTTGGATACAGGCAGTCAACGAAACAGCGATGATATTGAGGCCCATAGGGACAAACGCCGGGAAGTACAGCGCGAATCCCTGGCGGGCAATCCGGGCCATTTCGGGGTCATTTTCCCGGTTGAACAGCGCGGTCAGAGGATCGCGGAAGAGAATCCCCAGCGTCACAAACGCGCTGCCCAGCAGCAGTACGATGACAGCTGCCAGCCCAAAGGTCTGCCGGATCCGGCGGGATTTTCCTGCACCGTGGCAGACGCTGATCACCGGCTGGATTCCTTGGGCCACGCCGGTGAAGATCGCGGCGCCCACCAGGGAAAAGTTGGTGATAATTCCGTAGGCTCCCACCGCGATCTGCGAGGAGATTCGCAGGATGGTGGCGTTAAACAGCAGAATGACGATCCCGGTGGAGGCCTCGGTAATCAGCGAGGGTACTCCGGCGTGTAGCACCCGTTTAAAGGAGGACAGTGCTTCCCGAACTTTGCAGATTCTGAGATGACTGCGGCTCCCCATAAGCCTGGGCAGCAGAATCAGTGCGCTGATGATCGGCGCGGATCCGGTGGCGAGGGCCGCTCCCGTCATCCCCATCCCCAGGGGGAAGATAAACAGATAGTCCAGCACGATGTTGCTGGCGCTGCCCGCCAGCATGGCGGCCATAGCCAGATTTGGCGCGCCGTCGTTGCGAACAAAGCAGACCAGCACCTGGTTGAGGATAAAAGCGCAGGAAAAAAGCAGCATAATCCGCAGATAGTCGGAAGCGAGATCCAGAATGGGACCTTCTCCTCCCAGCAGCGCGGCGATGGGCCGGGAGAAAAACACGCCGGTCAGGGTCAGCAGGATTCCCGTAAACAGCCCCACCGCCGTGGACAGGGTGAAAAATTCCGGCGCGGTGTCGGTCTCGCCGGCCCCGATGCGGATGGAATAGCAAGTGGCACCGCCCACTCCCAACAAAAGGCCCAGCCCGTTGATGACATTGTAGGCGGGAATCACCAGATTGAGCGCTACCAGCCCGTCGTTGCCCACGCCGTTAGCCACAAAATAGGTGTCGGCCATGATGTATAAGGACAGCCCCAGCATGCTCAGCACGTTGAGAGCGATGTACTCCAGCGCCACCCGGCGCAGGTTCCCGGTAAGAATTTGCGTGTTTTTGTCCTGCATAAAGATTCCTTCTTTCTGGGTTTTACAGAAAAATCGTCAGGCCTGCATATCCACAGGCCTGACGATATGACAATTCTCTATTGCTGTTTTGTTCCGCAGGGCCCGGCGGCCGGATGCGGACAGCTTGAGTATTCAGTTGTCCAAAGAGGCTGTAAACAGCGGCTACTGTGCCTCAAACAGCATGACGTCGATGGCGTCTGCGATGTTATCCGCCGTCAGGCGCGCTACTCCCGCAGCGTCCAGAATTTCATCGGTTACGGTGGACGTCTCGTCAAAATAGTGGATTCCCACCCGCCCGCGGGCGGCCAACAGGGCGCGGGTTTCGTCGTCCGTATTGTCCGGATCGGAGATTTCCCGCTCAAAAAGCTTCAGGGCCACCTGGATGGCCTGCTGTTTGGTGAACAAGGCGTTTCTGGCTTCCCGGCGGAATTCTTCCACCGCTTTTAATGTCCGCATGCTTTCGATAGCCTCCATTTACAAGAGTTTCGGGTTTTGAGTAAGCGGGTGCGGCATATCATGCTGCTGCCGCTTTTTTATCAGTATACCCAATTTAGCTAAAATTTGCAAGCAAGGGACAAAAAATTGCCTTGCTTTTTGTATAGCACGTCAAAATAAAATGGTAAGTTTGTGAAAAGAACTACAATTTGCTACCGGTTTAGGCTCTTAAAAAAAGACGTACAACATACCTAAAAACCATTGACATTTCCAAAAAATAACTGTATATTTATGTTAATAAGGTGTGAAGCTGTCCTAGATTATTTGTAAACAAAGAGCTGGAAGGACAGCGAGACATCCAATATTTAGGAGGTAAGGCAGTGAAAAAGAGACGTTTTTTGGGCGTAACGCTTGCTGCCGCAATCGCAATCAGCTCGTTGACTGCGACTGTGGGAGGATTGGTCAGCGCACAGCCCACCAGTTTAGCGTCCACGATGGCGGACGACGGTACCATCGTCGGCTTTGGGAGCGACGGCTGGTCCTACAAAAAGGTCGTTACACAGGAAGATTTTAAAGAGACGCAGGTTCCCGGAACCGGCCTTCAGGTGGATGATACTTGGACCGACGACGTAAAGCTTCCCATTGGATACGCGGGCTCAGGTAAACCGATGGAATCCCTGCTCAACAGCGGGACCAACATCGGCGGCGGGCGTTGTATGGGCGTTGTCCTGCAAAAGGACGTCACCATTGACGATGCGTCCAAAATAAAAGGCGCTCAGCTGAGTGTGTCTTACGACGACGGCATGGTGGTGTATGTAAACGGCACCTTGGCGGGAGCGTATCACGCGGAACTCAACAGCAACGTCGAAACGGGGGATATGAACAAATTCCCCATTCTGGGTTACCGGATGAGCGGAAGCCCGGTAGGAAACGATCCGGAGTCCCAAAGCGGAATCACGCTGGACAAAAACCTGTTTAAAGATGGAAAAAATGTTATTACCGTTGCGCTGGTCAATGACCGCGATACCAGCTCGGATATCTTTGGCGATATTGAGCTGATTGCAACCCTCGACGGCGTGGAAGGTCCCGAGACTCCTTCCGGAACCTCCATCGCCAAGGGAGACGAATGGCTGTGGGTGAAAAACGGCAGCGACGGCATGTTGGCGGAGGACTATGAGCCCACCACCAGCTGGGCGAAAGCCGCATCCCCCATCGGATACGGCTATAAGGGTGTTTCCGGCGTGGCAGACGCCGACAATGTGCCTTTTGAAAACAACTGCTCCAATGTTTACCTCCGCCGGATTCTGCATATCGACGATATGAGCAAAGTCAACTCCGTTGTCCTCAACGCGGAGATGGACGACTGGGCCACCGTGTACTTTAACGGACACAAGGCGGCTCCTACGTTTAACGATGGCGGAACCATCAACAAAGACCCTTACAAGACCGGCGATGTACGGGTGGCCCCCACTGGGCTGCACGAAGGCGATAACGTCATCGCGGTCAAGGTCTCCAATACGAATGCAACCAGCTCTGACCTGTATTTCAACATGAGCCTCACAACCAGCGAGGAGAGCATGGGCTTTCAGGGCGAAAAATTCGTCATGACCCCCGGCAAGGATGAAACCGAGCGGGGATTTGCCTGGTATACGCCCTATGAGGGCGAGCCTGGCGCGGTGATGTTCAGCTGCCGCACCGATGCGGAAACGCCCTATATCTATGAGAACAACGCCCAGCACGACGGCGGCGTATTCTGGTTCTGCGACCGCACCAGCACCATTACCTACAAGCTGCCTCTGGATAAAACCCAGACAAAGGCGACCCTGCGGGTGGAAGTTGCCGCCAACTACACCATTGAGCTTTCCAACAACTCCGGCAGCGGCTGGAGCGAAAAAATTGCAGACCCCAGCCTGGCAGGCGTAGGCGAGTGCGGAAAAGAAAATCAGCATAAAGAAGTGATTGACGTCACGAAATACCTGTCCGGCGACTACCTGTATCTGCGAATCGGCGATCAGACCACCGACAGCGGATGGGGCGGCTGCGTGTACAGCGTGGAGCTGATTTACGGCGAGTACCCGCCGGCTAACCTGAAGGGCGCGGCGGTCCAGATCGCCGAGACCTCTACCATGACCGGCGCCAACAAAGACACCTTCCCGGCCACCGCTAAGGTGGTTGCGGGCACCGTACAGGAAGCGAACACCGGGTTTGCCTCCAACCAGGTCACCGTGACCGGGCTGAAAGCAGACACCCAGTACTCCTACCGCTATGGAAACACCGAAGACAATCTGTGGAGCCCGGTGTACACCTTCACCACCCACAGCACCGAGGACGGCTACAAAGCGATCTTTGTAGGCGACCCCCAGATCGGCGGAAGCGGAAACGCCGCTTCGGATGGCGAAGGCTGGAACATCACCATGAACCGCGCGATGGAGCTCGTTCCCGACGCGGCGATGATCCTGTCCGCAGGCGACAACTCGGACGGCAAGAAGGAAACCGAATACGAGGCGCTCACCAGCGCAGAGCAGTTCAAAAAAGTTCCCTTTGCTCCTGTCCGCGGCAATCACGACGACACCAACCCCAGCCACGGGTATCATTTTAACATGCCCAATCTCACCAAATACGGCATGACCGGCGGCGTGGGCGACTACTATTTCTCTTATGGCAACACCCTGGTCATGGCGCTCAATGCCAACAACAAAAACGTGGCGGAGCACAAGCTGGCCATGCAGGAAGCCATTGCCTCCCATCCGGACGCCAAGTGGAAGATCGTACTGATGCACTTTGACGTGTACGGCGGCGGCAAGCATGCGGTGGAAGAGCCCGAATCCAACCATCTGGGCACCATCGGCCTGCGGAAAAACCTGGTCCCGATCTTTGAGGAGCTGGGAATCGACCTGGCCCTGACTGGCCACGACCACTCTTACGTTCGTTCCTATCTGATGAAGGATCAGCAGACCCAGAAAGACCAGCTCACCGACGAAAAAGGCGCGGTGATCGACGCAAACGGCATTTTGTATATCACCGGAAGCTGCTCGTCCGGCGCGAAATTCTACGATCTGGTGGGCAACCCCGATTGGGCGGCCTTTAAAGACCAGACCAAGACCCCGCAGTTCTCCGTGCTGGAGGTCACCGACAACCAGTTCACCATCAAGACCTATATTTCGCCCAAAGACACCAGCAAGGATTTGACCCTGCTGGATGAAGTCAGCCTGAAGAAAGCGGCCACCGAAGAAGACATGAACACCGCGATCAGCAAGGCGAAAGAATACAAAGCGGAGGATTATACAGCCGACAGCTTTGAAAATCTGCAGACCGCCATCAAGGGCGCGGAAGATACGCTGAAACTGGCGGCTCCCACGGCGGATCAGATGAACAAAGCGTACGCGGATCTGGATGCGGCTGTAGACGCACTTGTGAAAATTGATACGCCTCCGGCAGAGGTCGATAAGACCGCTCTGAACAAGGCGATTGACGACGCGCAGGCTGTTTATGACGCGGCAAAGGCCGGCGACAACAAGGGTGAATACCCTCAGGCGGCCAAAGACGCGCTGAAAGCGGCGATTGCCACAGCCAAGGGCGTAGCGGATGACAAGGAAGCTTCCGCAGACGCAGTGGCTAAAGCGGTCAACGACTTGAACGCGGCGGTGGAGACCTTTAAGAAAACGGTTATTACCAAGGATCCCGACACTTCTTCCAGCTCTAAGCCCACTCAAGAGCCGGATTCTTCCACCAATACGCCGGATCCCACGCCAGGGGATGATTCCTCTGAGCCTGTGAACGGCGCTGACAGCTCCAGCAGCACCACGGGCGCTGGAAATGGCAACGGCGCTGGAACCGGGAACGGAAACGTCCAGACCGGCGAAAACATGGTTGCGGTGTTTGTAGGCGTGGCTCTGCTCGGCTTGAGCGCGGGAGCGGCTGCCTTTACCGCGAACAGACGCAGAAAATCCGAATAAAATCATAGCGGTGCTTAAAAAGCTGACAAAAAGGCTTTTGAAAGGAATGCAGGGAACTTCGTTCGCCGCCGGTCGCTTCATGACCGGCGGCATTCCCTGTTTTTCAAAGAAAACCCTGCCGCGGACACCCAAAGAAAGGAGATGCTTCCGCCGGAAGCATACACACAACCCATGAAAGCCAAGAACCCTAAGCTGACAAAAAAATACATCCTGACGACGATCCTCCCGGTGGTTCTCGTGATTTTGGCGACCTTGACAAGCATTTACTTTATCAACCAAAAAAGCGATATCACCTTTGGCAACAACAAGGGAGTCGCCTATGAAAAAGCGGTGGTGGTCAACGTTCTGAAGGAGAATTTGAGCGAAGCGGATATCAGCGGCGCTCAGACCGGCACCCAGGAGGTGGAGGTAAAAATCACCTCCGGCGAATACAAGGGCCGGACATTTCAGACCACCAACTATGCAACCTACGCCTATAACGTGGTCTGCAAACCGGGCACCCGGGTGATCGTCACCATCAACACAGCGCAGAACTTACAGGTGGTCAACGTTTATACCTATGACCGCAGCATGCCGATCTATATCCTGATCGGGGTGTTTGCATTGGTGCTCTGCCTGATCGGCGGCTGGAAAGGCTTTAAATCCCTGATGGGACTGGCGTTTACCTTTGTCTGCATTATCTTTGTGTTTATCCCCTTGCTGTACCGGGGGATATCGCCGATCTGGGCAGCGATCCTGCTGGCAGTGGCGGCAACCTTTGTGACCATGATGCTTATTGACGGATGGAACGCCAAGACGGTCTCGGCGATCATCGGCACCATTTTGTGCGTGTCCATCGCGGGCGTGATCTCTACGGTGGCAGGGTACTTTGCCAACATCAACGGCTTTACCATGGCGGATACCGAGGATCTGGTGGTGATCGCCCGTCAGACAGGGCTGCGGCTGCGGGGCATTCTGTTCGCCTCCATTTTAATCTCCTCGCTGGGGGCCATTATGGATGTTTGCATGTCGGTGGCCAGCTCCCTCAACGAGATTTATGAGCACAATCCCCAGATGAACCGGTTCCAGTTGTTTAAATCCGGCATCAACGTGGGGCGGGATATGATGGGGACTATGTCCAACACGCTGATCCTGGCCTTTACGGGAGGTTCGCTGACCTCGCTGATTATGCTCAAAGCCTATGGAATTTCCTTTAACCAGCTGTTCAGCTCCCCGGGGATCACCACCGAGATCATCCAGGGGATGGCGGGAAGCCTGGGGGTGTTTCTGGCGGTTCCTATTGTGGCGGCGATTGCTTCCCAGCTTTTGGTGCTGGGCGCAAATTGGAGGGATCTCTTTAAGAGAAAGCAGAAGCGGGAAGCTTTCGAACAGGCCGTGCAGGAGAACCAATAACATAGAACCGAAGGGAAGGCGTACCATTTGCGCCCTCCCTTTTTTGTGTAAACATTGCGAAATCTGTCGATTTCCTTACGAAACACAGACGATCCGGTGAATTTCACAATTGGTTCATAAACGTCTGTTAGAGTAGCCTTAGACCCCCTTGGCGGAGCTTGCCGGCGAGGCGGAATCAGATGATACAGTCGGAAGGTGAGCCGAGATGAATCTTGTACTCCGGGTTGGAAAAAAGCAGAGGATCATTCTGGCGGCAGCGGCGGTTGTCCTTGTGGTGGTGGCTGCGGTGGGATTGGTGGTTAAAAACACATTGGATGAAAAAAAGCCCACCAAGGACCGGACACAGGTAACCGAGGTGGCGGGAATTCCCATCCACGAGGCGCTGATCCCCGAGGGGAGCGAGGGCCGTCCCGGATATAAGCGCAAGATCAAATACATCGTGATCCACGAGACCGCCAATACCAGCCGGGGAGCCAATGCCAAAGCCCACGCAGACTATTTAAACAGCGGGAACTCCGGCTCCACTTCCTGGCATTATACGGTGGATGACAAAGAGATTTACCATCACATTCCAGACAGTGAGGTGGCTTGGCACGCGGGGGACAAGCTCAAGGAAGACGGCGGCAACCTAAACGGGCTGAGCCTGGAGCTCTGCGTCAACGAGGACGGAAGTTTTAACCGCACTTTTGACAACGCGGCCAAATTCACCGCCTATCTGCTCAAAGAATACCGCTTAGGGATTGAGGACGTCAAACAGCACTTCGACTTCAGTGGCAAAAACTGCCCCATGACCATCCGGGAAAAAGGCCGGTGGAACGAATTTTTGGATTTGGTCAAACAGTATTTATAATCGATGTGATTCCGGGGAAAAGCCGTTTGCCGGCTTCTCTCCGGATTTTTTGTTGAAAAGCGGCCGTCTGGAGAATTTTTCACAGAAAAGACATTAAAAACTTGCATGCGGGCGGTATAATAAGTGTAGAATAGGTTAGAAAGGAGCGGATCATATGCTCAACGAATTAGGCGAAGATTTGAAATACCTGCTGCTGGCGGGAATCGGCGCGGTGGCTACCACCGCGGAAAAATCCAAGGATGTGGTAGAGGATCTTGTGAAAAAAGGGCAGCTCACCGTGTCCCAGGGCAAGGTGCTCAACGAGGAGCTCAAGCACAACCTGAAGAAAAAGGGTGAACAAGCGGCGGAAAAGCTGGGTGAGCAGGCGGAAAAGGTCGCTGAAAAGCTGGGGAAAAAGAGCAGTTTGTCCGCTCAGACATTGTTGGACAGCTTGGACAGCATGAGTGAGGAAGAACTCGCAGCAATCCGGCAAAAGCTGCAGGAAATGGAGAACGGCCATGGGTGTGAAGGAGAATGCGGCCAGCCCTCGGACGACGAATGCGCAGGCTAACCAGAAAAAAGAGGCCCGGCGCAGGCTGCGGGAAATCCTGTCGGTGCTGCTGCATCACGACATTGTGGGAGGTTTGACCCCGGAAAAGCTCCGAGGAATTTTAGAGGACTTAGGCCCTACCTTTGTCAAGTTCGGACAAATTCTTTCCATGCGGCAGGATATTCTTCCGAAGGAGTACTGCGACGAGCTGATGAAGCTTCGCACCGATGTGAAACCCATGCCCTATGAAGAAGTGGCCCAGGCGGTGCTGGAGGAATACGGAAAGCCCCCTGAGGAGGTGTTTGTTTCCTTTGAACGGGAGCCTCTGGGTTCCGCGTCCATCGCCCAGGTGCACCGTGCCGTGCTTTTTAAGGACCGGCAGGTGGTGGTCAAGGTACAGCGTCCCCATATCCGGGAGGTCATGGAGCTGGACATAAGCCTTTTGCACCGGGCCACCAAGATGTTAAAGCTCGCCCCCAGCCTTGCAAACACAGTGGACTTCAACATGGTGCTGGACGAGATGTGGGCGGTGGCCCAGCAGGAGATGAATTTTCTGGAAGAGGCTGCCAACGCCGAGCGGTTTGCAAACAACAACCGGGAGTTTGTGTACATCGGGTGTCCCCGGATTTATCACGACTACACCACCGAAAAAATCCTGGTGATGGAGTATATCGACGGCATCCAGGTGGACGATATTGCCCAGTTGGAGGAAGCGGGCTACGACCGGGTGGAAATCGGCCGGAAGCTGGCGGAAAACTATGTGACCCAGATTGTGGATCAGGCGTACTTTCACGCAGATCCCCACCCGGGGAACATCCGGATCCGGGAGGGGCAGATCGTCTGGATCGATCTGGGGATGATGGGCACCATCGCCAAGCGGGATCAGGAGCTTTTAAAGCGCGGTGTGCTGGCGCTGGTCAAGGGAAATGTGGACGAGCTCAAAACCGTGCTTCTCACCCTGGGAGAGCACAACGGCAAGATCAACCATCCCGGCCTGTACGGGGACATCGATGATTTTCTGCTCCGGTACGGGAGCATGGAGCTGGGGGAGATGGATCTGGGCCGGATGATGGAGGATGTGCTCACGCTGGCAAGCGCGCACCACATCTCCATGCCGCCGGGGATTTCCATGCTGGCACGGGGCGTGGTGACGATTCAGGGAGTCTTGAGTACCCTAGACCCCGAGGCCAGCATTGTGGAGATTATGGCGGCGCATCTTTCCGCCACCGCTTTGCAAAATCTGGACATCGGCAAGGAGCTAAAGGAAAGCGGCCTTACGTTGCTATCCTCTGGCAAAAAGGCTATGGATATCCCCGCGCAGCTTTCGGACATCCTCAAGATGACCATTAAAGGGCAGACCAAACTGAATCTTGAAGTCACCGGCTCGGAAGAGCCTCTGGCCCAAGTGGACAAAATGGTCAACCGTCTGATTCTATGTATCATTACAGCGGCGCTGCTTTTGGGATCAAGCTTATTGTGCACCACTGACATGCAGCCAAAGGTGCTGGGTATTCCCCTGCTGGGATCGCTGGGATATTTGCTGGCCCTGATTCTGGGCGGAAAGCTGTTGTACAACATCAAAAAGAAAAAGTAACAACAAATGGGAAAAGTTACAGACAAATTTCATCTGTCTGTAACTTTACTTTTTATACGCCTCATTGTATGATAAGGATAAGAAAATGCCGCGACAGCGTGTTACAAGGCATAAAGGGGAATGAATGATGGCAAAAAAGGCGAAGAAAACCAAATCGTCCGGGGGAGGAAAGCTTTTGGCTATCTTGATCCTGGTAGGAATTTTGGCGATGGCGGGTGTGCTGACGGCCTTTTATTTTTATCAGAAAGACCAAAAAGAACAGGAGGAAGAACGGGCGCGGCAGTATGCCATCGCGGTCAGCAAGGCCGTGGATGTGGAGACCTACTATGACGGCATTTCGGTGGAGGGCGTAGCCCTGGGCGGCAAGACCCGGGAAGAGGCGGCCGAGCTTGTAAAGCCAGTGCTTTCCGGCCTGCGGGCGGATGTGGACATCTCGGTCAAGTGCCCTTCCAAGACCCACAAGCTCACCGAGGATGATTTTACCTATACGTATGACACCGACGAGGTGTTGGAAAAAGCCTATCAGATCGGCCGCAGCGGCACCAAAGAGGAGCGGTATGCCAAGGTACAGGATCTGAAAGAAAACCCGGTGGATTTAAAAATCACCTGCAAGCTGGACGTTTCCTCTGCAAAAGCGGCGGCACAAAAGATCGCCAAGGCCACCGATGTGGCGGCCCAGGAGCCCAAGGTGAGCAATTTTATGCCTCAAAAGGACATCAAATTTGTGATGGCCGACGGAAAAAACGGGCTAAAGCTGGATCAAAAGGATCTTCAATCCAAGCTGGAGGCCCTGTTAAAAGGGGCGCGCAAAGGTACGGTGACGGCCAAAACCTCGGTGGTTCCCTTTAAGCAGACCATATCGGAAGTGGAAAAGCGGGTGGAGCTTCTGAGCACCTTTTCCACCACCTCCACCAACAATAAAGACGCCGACCACAACATGAAGCTGGCGCTTGACTCTGCCAACGGAACCGTGTTGGAGCCTGGGGAGACCTTTTCGTTTAACAAAACCACCGGGAACACCACCAACGGGTCCTTGGGATACCGAAAAGCCCACGCTATATCGGGTGGCAAGCTGATCGACGCTTACGGCGGGGGGATCTGCCAGGCGTCCACCACGATTTACGGCGCTGCGCTGCGGGCAAACCTGAAAATCGTGTCCCGGTCGCCTCACTCCTGGCCGTCCACCTATGTGCCCATCGGACAGGACGCCAGCGTCAACTATCCCAGCACGGATTTTAAATTTCAGAACAACACCGACCATCAAATCTTTATCTCCGCATACATGAAGGGGAAAAAACTGACGGTGGAAATTTACGGCACCCCATCCGGAGATTACGACAACATCAAGGTGGTCTCCTGGAAGACCGAGAGCATCAAGCCCGGAAAGACCAAGTATGTCAACGACTCCACCCTCAAAAAGGGTGTGAAAAAGCAGGATGTTCAGGCTCGCACCGGATACCGGGCCGTGGCCTACAAGGTGTTTTATAAAAACGGCAAAGAGATTCGCCGGGAGCAAATCGCGTCCTCCTATTACCGTCCTATCGCGGGAGTTGTCCGGGTGGGAACCAAGTCCTAATATAATATGTTTCGTCAAAAACGCCCCTCCCGGTTGGGAGGGGCGTTTTTGATCCGTTTTTCGAAAGAGCTTAAAACAGCTTGATATGAGCGGGAATGCCGTGCTCGAAGGACAGGGGAATTTCCCCCTGAATCAGAGGATACAGATAGTCATGAAGCTCCGGCGCAACGCCTTCCCCATTGGGAAGGATCCACTCCGTGGGAACGGTTTTGACCTGATTGGCGATCCGGCGAATATCGGCGGTTTCATACCGCACGCCGTAGGGGTCGTTGGAAATCCGCTTGATGCAGGACATTTCGCCGCTCGCGCCTTCTAAGGCGCGAGTCAGGGCCTTCATCCCCAGCATCCGGGACTCGTAAAGATCCGTGGCGCTGGCGATCCGGGAGGAACACCGCTGCATCAGGTTTAGTTCTATGGCCCGGACTTTGCAACCGACTTCTGCGCGCACCAGGCTTTCCAGTACCCGTCCGGCTCCGGCGATGTACTGGTGGCCGAAGTTGTCCACCGCTCCCGACTGACATTCCTCGGACAAATAGGCGCCCTCCTTGTTTTTAATCCCCTCGCTGACAGCCACCATCACCGAGGTTTTCTGGGAAAGCTTGTCCTGCACCTGCCGGACAAAGTCGGCAGGCTCCAGCGGCTGCTCGCACAGGTACAGAAGGTCAGGACCTTGGCTGCCGTTGCCTTTCGCCATGGCGGACGCGGCGGTGAGCCATCCGGCATCCCGGCCCATGACCTCCACTACGGTGACGTTTTTGTCGTCGTACACCGACCGGTCGCGTTCGATCTCCGCGAAGGTGGTGGCGATGTACTTGGCCGCGGAACCGAATCCAGGGCAGTGGTCAGTTTGGGTCAGGTCGTTGTCGATGGTTTTGGGCGCGCCCATGACAAACAAATCGTCGATTCCCTTCGCCTTGCAGTACTGGGACAGCTTGAGCACCGTGTCCATGGAGTCATTTCCGCCAATGTAGATAAAATACCGGATGCCGTGTTTGCGGAAAACCTGCAAAATCCGCTCAAAATCCGATTCATCCTGCTCAAAGTCTTTGAGCTTGTACCGGCAGGAGCCCAGGGCGGCCGCCGGCGTGTGACATAAAAGGGTCATCTGCTCCGGAGAGCAAAGCCGCGTGTCCAGTGAGATCAGGTGATCTTCCAGTACGCCTTTGATTCCGTGCACCGCGCCGTAGATGTTGTCGATTTTTCCGCTGATCAGTCCGTACTCCACCGCTCCCGCCACAGTGGCGTTAATGGCGGCAGACGGGCCGCCGGATTGGGCAATCAGTAAGTTGTTCATGGGGGAAAATACCTCCTGCAAATAAAATCATAGACAAAAAGGAAGGGAGGCGGTCGAATAGAATCTGCGCCTCCGATTTGCGATGAAAGATCCCGTTTGTTTCTCTGCTATCAGTATACCGCGCGTCGGATTTTCTGTCAAATGCTGAAAGCTGTTGTCTCCCCCTTGACAAAAGCGGAACAAAGGGGTATGATAAAGCTAAGATACCCCAGGGGGGTGGGGTGGTTTATTTGCTTTTTGGAAAGGAGATTTGGATGAAACAGCGTTTTTTGGTGGGCGGTATGACCTGCAGCGCATGCAGCGCTCATGTGGAAAAAAGCGTGACAAAGCTGGAGGGCGTGTCCTCGGTCGCCGTCAACCTTCTGCAAAACGATATGACCGTGGAATACGACGACGGCCGTGTCACGCCCGGCCAGATTATTGCAGCGGTGGAAAAAGGCGGTTACACGGCCCGTCTTCCGGAACAGGCGGCGGCAAAAGCGCCTGTTCCGGAAAAAAGCGGGCGCAGTTCGGTGCTGATCCGGCTGATCGCTTCCATTGTATGTTTGGTTCCGCTGATGGTATTGTCCATGGGGCACATGCTGGGGATGCCGCTGCCCGCTTTTCTGAGTCCGGAGGAAAATCCGGTGGGCTTTGTGTTCTCCCAGTTTCTGCTGACTCTGCCGGTGCTGATTTTAAACCGGAAGTATTTTACCGGCGGCTTGAAAGCGCTGTTTCACCGGGCGCCCAACATGGACAGCCTGATCGCCCTGGGAGCATCCGCTTCGGTGTTGTACGGGATTGTGGCCCTGTATGTGGTGGGGTGGGGCGTCAGCCACGGAGATCTGGAGCTGGCGCATCACTACGCCATGAACCTGTACTTTGAATCCGCGGCGATGATCGTCACATTGATTACCGTGGGGAAATATCTGGAGGCCCGCTCCAAGGATAAGACCACCGAGGCGGTAAAAGCGCTGGTCAGCCTGATTCCACAGACTGCGGTAGTGATCCGAAACGGCAGGGAGGAAACCGTCCCGGTGAACGAGCTCCGTGCCGGGGATCTGGTGGCGGTGCGCGCGGGGGAGACCATCCCTGCCGACGGCATGGTGGAGTCCGGCTCTGGTGCGGTGGACGAATCCGCCCTGACCGGGGAAAGTTTGCCGGTGGATAAAGCGGCGGGCGACCGGGTCACGGGCGGAACGCTTTCCACCACCGGATACATTCGCTTTACCGTGGACAAAACCGGCGATCAGACGGTGCTGGCCGGGATCATCCGGCTGGTGGAAAACGCCGTGAGCTCCAAAGCGCCCATCGCCCGGCTGGCCGACAAGGTCAGCGGGGTATTCGTCCCGGTGGTGATGGCCATCGCGCTTATCACGGTGATCGTTTGGCTGCTGCTGACGGGGGATGTTTCCTCTGCGCTGACGGCGGGGGTGTCGGTGCTGGTGATCTCCTGCCCCTGCGCGCTGGGCCTTGCCACCCCCACCGCCATCATGGTGGGAACCGGAAAAGGCGCCCAGCGGGGAATTCTCATCAAATCCGCCCAGAGTTTGGAGACCGCCCGGAGCATCACCCATGTGGTGCTGGACAAAACCGGAACGGTCACCAGCGGCAAGCCTTCGGTCGCCGATGTGATCCCTGCTCCGGGGGTGAGCCGAGAACGGTTGCTGTCCGCCGCCGCGTCGCTGGAACAGCACTCGGAGCATCCCTTGGGCCGGGCAGTGGTGGAATACGCCGCCGGGCAGGGCATCGCGCTGGGCCCGGTGGAGGATTACCGGACGCTGACCGGATTCGGTGTGACGGGGATATACGACGGTAAAGCCATGGCGGGCGGAAGCGCCGCTTTTATGGAACAACAGGGCGTGGACGTTTCCGCCTTTTCCGAACAGGCGCGGAAGCTTTCTTCCCAGGGCAAGACCCCTCTGTTGTTCAGCATGAGCGGCGCTCCGCTGGGGATGCTGGCGGTGGCGGATACCGTGAAACCCACCAGTGCCTTGGCGGTGCAAACACTCCGGGAGATGGGAATTGAGGTCACGCTGCTCACCGGGGACAACCAGACCACCGCCGGCGCGGTGGCAAAACAGATCGGTGTAGATCATGTGATCGCCGGGGTGCTCCCGGGGGACAAGGAGGCGGTGATCCGGAGCCTGAAAGAACAAGGCGGCGTGGTGGCCATGGTGGGCGACGGCATCAACGACGCGCCGGCGCTGGCCACCGCGGATGTGGGGATCGCCATCGGGGCGGGCACCGACGTGGCGGTGGAGTCCGCCGATGTGGTGCTGATGAAAAATGACCTGATGGATGTGGCGCTGGCGATTGATTTAAGCCGTCACGTGGTGCGCAACATCAAGCAGAACCTGTTTTGGGCGTTTTTCTACAACGCCATCGGCATTCCGCTGGCGGCGGGGGTGTTCTATCCGCTGTTCGGCTGGCTGCTAAGCCCCATGTTCGGTTCGGCGGCCATGAGCCTGAGCTCGGTGTTTGTGGTGACAAACGCTCTGCGGCTTAGACGGTACCGACCCGCCTGGGAAAAAGGAAAACACGCCGAACAAACAGCGGTATCCGGTGCGATCTGCGCCGTTCAAACCGGTCCGGCACAGGGCTGTCCCTGTGGGATCAATATGGAAAGCGAGGAACAAAACATGAAAAAAGTACTGACAATTGAAGGCATGATGTGCGGGCACTGCGTGGCCCATGTGGAAAAGGCCCTCAACGGGATCGAAGGCGTGACCGCCACGGTGGATCTGGAGTCCAAAACCGCTACGGTGCAGATGGACGCCCCCGTCTCGGACGAAACGCTGAAAAACGCGGTGGCCGAAGCGGGCTATGAAGTCACCGCTATCGCCGGTTAGGCAGGCGGGAGTAAGTCCCTGCCAAAACAATGGGCGAAGGCAAACGCCCGGAAAGGATCGAGAGCAATGCAGGCAGATAAGCAGACGGTCTCCCGGCTGTTAAAAACCGCCCGGGGACAGATCGACGGGATCTTAAAAATGGTGGAGGAAGACCAGTACTGCGTGGATATTTCCAACCAGGTGATGGCCGCCCAGGCGATTTTAAAACGGGCGAACAAGGAGATTCTCTCCGCTCATATGCAGCACTGCGTCCAGCAGGCCATCGACCAGGGGGACGCTCAGGAGGCCCGGAAAAAGGTAGAGGAGCTGATGGGAATCCTGGATAAGCTGCTGAAATAATGGCCAAAGATTCTAATAGGTTCCATAAAGAAAACCGGTTAAAAAGTGGTTAACTTGTGTATTTAGACGAAGAAGAAATTTGAGCCATATACAGGATGTTTCGCAATTGTGAAAAACAAAGAAAAACAGTTTGCATGAAAGGCCCCAGATTGTAGAATTTCTACAATCTGGGGCCTTTGCTTGTTTCAAAGAGACGATTTTACATCGCTTGGGAAACCGCCTATACTGATGGAAAGCAGAGTTTTTCTATCTTGATGAAAGAATGGTGAACGAAATGGATTTGCAGGTATATGAACGGAACAAAAACCTCGCCCAGATGTTAAAGGGCGGCGTCATCATGGATGTGACCAACGCGAAAGAGGCGAAAATCGCCCAGGAGGCCGGCGCGGTAGCGGTGATGGCGCTGGAGCGGGTGCCTTCCGACATCCGTAAGCAGGGGGGCGTGGCCCGGATGAGCGACCCCAAAATGATTAAGGAGATTCAGGCGGCGGTGACCATTCCCGTCATGGCAAAGGCCCGGATCGGCCACACGGCGGAGGCTCAGATTTTGGAGGCCCTGGGTGTGGACTACATCGACGAAAGCGAAGTGCTGACCCCGGCGGACGACTGCTACCACCTGAACAAATTTGACTTTAAGGTCCCCTTTGTGTGCGGCGCCCGGAACCTGGGCGAAGCCCTGCGCCGGATCGGCGAGGGCGCTTCCATGATCCGCACCAAGGGCGAAGCCGGCACCGGAAATGTGGTAGAGGCCGTTCGCCACATGCGCACCATGATGGCGGCGATCCGTAAACTTCAGAACATGCCTCATGAAGAGCTCATGACCTTTGCCAAGGAAAACGGCGCGCCTTATGATCTGGTGGTGTATGTGGCCCAGCACGGGAAGCTCCCGGTGGTGAACTTCGCGGCGGGCGGCGTCGCCACTCCTGCGGACGCGGCGCTGATGATGCAGCTGGGCAGCGAGGGCGTGTTTGTGGGCTCCGGGATCTTTAAGTCCCAGAACCCTGAAAAGATGGCCCGGGCCATTGTCAAGGCAACCGCCTTTTACAACGATCCCAAAGTTCTGGCGGAGGTCAGCGAGGGCCTGGGCGAGGCTATGCGGGGCATCGAGCTGTCCCAGATTCCCGAACAGGAGCGCTACGCAGACCGGGGCTGGTAACCGGCGAGGAAAGGAAGACGGCGGAACATGGAGGACAACAAAATCATCGGGGTGCTTTCGTTCCAGGGCTCGGTGGAAGAGCACCTGGCGGCCCTGGAGGAGCTTCCGGGGGTGACGGGCGTTCCGGTCAAGACCCGGGAAGTCCTAAAACAGGTGGACGGCCTGATTCTCCCCGGGGGGGAGAGCACTACCATCGGCAAACTGCTGGGGATTTTTGGCCTGCTAGAGCCCCTTCGGCAGCGGATTTTGCAGGGAATGCCGGTGTGGGGCACCTGCGCGGGCATGATCCTGCTGGCAAAAGACGTGGTGGGGGAAGCGCCTCACTTGGGCGTGATGGATATCTCGGTGCGGCGCAACGCCTACGGCACCCAGTTGGACAGCTTTCAGGCGACTGCCCCGGTGAGTGAAATCTCAGATGCGCCTATCCCGCTGGTGTTCATCCGTGCACCCTGGGTGGAGCGCGCCTGGGGGAGCGCAAAGCCCCTGCTCACCCTGGACGGGCACATAGTGGCGGTCCGGCAGGACAACATGCTGGCGACCTCCTTTCATCCGGAGCTCACCGGCGACCGAAGCGTCTACCGCTATTTCCGAAACATGATCGGATAGCGCCGTTGGAGTTTTCAGCGCGTTTTAAATCCCATGGACCAACCGTCCATGGGATTTCTTTTTGCGGGCGGATGTGCTACAATATCCCTGCGAGATATCAAAGGGAGGGACTGGTGAGATGGATGCGCTGCGCTTTGCCAAAGCCTGCGAGGAAGCAGAGCAGGCTTCCCCTTCCGACAAGGGGATCGGGACCTTGTCGGAAAAGACCCTACATGCGGTGCTAAAACGGTATTACGAGCCCTACGGGGACAACCATGAGGTGAAAATCGGGGGCTATGTGGCGGATATTGTGGGGGAGCACGGCATCATCGAGATCCAGACGAGAAACTTTGACCGCCTGCGCAAAAAGCTCGCGGCGTTTCTCCCCGCGGCCCGGACGACGGTGGTGTACCCGGCGGTGGGGCTCAAATGGCTGTGCTGGGTGGACAAGGACACCGGGGAGGTGACAAACAGGCGGAAATCCCCCCGTAAAGGCGGATTGTACGACGTGATTCCGGAGCTTTACAAGATCAAAGCGCAGTTATTTCACCCCAATCTGCAAATCGCGGTGCCGGTGATCGAGCTCACCGAATACCGTTATCTGGACGGGTGGAGCCGGGACCGGAAGAAGGGTTCCACCCGGTGCGAGCGGATTCCACAGGCGCTGATGGCGGAATACCGGTTGTCCGGCCGGGAGGATTACCGTCAGTTTCTGCCTGGTACGCTGCCGGAGGAATTCGACTCCGCCGAGTTTGCCAAAGCCGCGAACATCCGCCGGCCTTTGGCCCAGACCACGCTGCTTCTGCTCACCTTGGCGGAGGTGGTGCAGCGGGTGGGGAAGCGGAAAAACGCCTATGTGTACCGGGTTCTCTGAAAACAAAACAAAGGGGGAACGGTTCTGGGCCGTTCCCCCTTTGTTAGCTAACACAGATCGGAGTTTACAATTTATCCCGGAAAGGGTGTGTTTCCGGAGGAAGCGCCCTGTCCCTGAGCGCCGAAGGGCAGGGTGGGAAAGCCGGGAATTTCCCCGGGAGACTGGGCGACCTCTTTGCGCACGCCCTGTATGTGCAGATACCGGATGTTGGTGATGGCATAGGTGTCCAGTGGCCGGCAGTTGACATCGTTGGAATGAGCAGCCACCAGGATGTTGTCCATGGCGGGCGCGTCGCCTGTGCTGACCACCACCAGGGTGTGGTAGAACTGGAAATCTTCATCCCCAAGCTGGATGATATCCCCCGGCTGCATGGCGGAGGCGTCCGTTCGCTGGGCAAAAGGGCCTTCTCCCGTATTGCCGGTGAGAAAATCATACAGGTACTCCACCCCGGTCCAGGAGGCGGTGCGGTTTTCCGAGGTGATGTAGAACCACCCATATACGGGGGTGTAATTCATAACGCCGCTTCCAGCGTACAGGCATTGGGAGGCAAAATTGGTGCAGTCCCCGCCCAGGCCGTGAAAGTCCAGATATTGGGGGTTGCGCCGGTAGGCCCAAAAGTTTGCGTATTCCACTGCTTTGGCCCGGTCGTAGTCAAAGGTTATCAGCATGCGATCAGCTCCCTGTGCGAATTTCAAAAAACGATGCTTCTTTCATTCATTGTATGAAAGAAAAAAATCGCTCATGCGTTTTTCGGTTTTTCGTATACCTGTTTTTTCAAAGGGAACACTACCAAAAAGAAACCGGTGTATCTCTGCGTTTGGGTTGCAGCGATTGCCGGTTTCGGGGAATGGAGGACGAAAAACATGAATGAACTGAAAAAAGAGATTCTCACCGAGCTGGACAGCCGGATTGAACGGCTGAAACAACACGACGATCACCGCATGGAACAGGACGACGACAACCAGTATACACAGCTCAACCACGCGTTGTCACGGGTCATCGGCGTTTCCCTCTGCAAAGAGCTGGAGGACGTCCGCCAATTTGTGGATCAGCTGTAACAAAAAACGCGGGCAAGAAACATTCTTGCCCGCGTTTTTTCTATAAAAGCCTTACATTAATAGTTTTTCGCCTGCAACTGGAAATACGCTTTGGGATGAGCGCAGACCGGGCAGACCTCGGGAGCTTCCAGCCCCACGTGGATATGGCCGCAGTTGGAACATTGCCAGATCACAATGTCGCCTTTTTTGAATACCGAGCCGTTCTCCACATTTGCCAGCAGGGCGCGGTAGCGTTCTTCATGCTCTTTTTCGATCTTTGCCACTTCTTCAAACAGGTATGCGATGTGGTCAAAGCCTTCTTCTCTGGCCTCTTTGGCAAAGGTGGCGTACATATCGGTCCACTCGTAGTTTTCGCCTTCTGCGGCGTCCTTCAGATTGGCGGCGGTGTCGCCGATCCCGTCGTGGAGCAGTTTAAACCAGATTTCCGCATGCTCTTTTTCGTTGGCGGCGGTTTCGGCAAACAGGTTGCCGATCTGCACATAGCCTTCTTTTTTCGCCTTGGAAGCGTAGAAGGTGTACTTGTTTCTGGCCTGGGATTCCCCGGCGAAGGCCGCCATCAGGTTCGCTTCGGTTTTGGTTCCTTTTAAGTTCATCATCTTTTCCCTCTTTCTTTTTGTATTTTGATTTGACAGTCCTTGCAGGTCCCCTGAATCATAAGGGAATGAGAGGACACCGCAAAGCCTGTTTTGTCCTTGACGATTTGGGCAAGTCCTGTGAGAGCTTCCAGCTCCACGTCAAACACCTGTCCGCAGTGTTCACAGATCATGTGGTCGTGAGGACTGATTCGCGCGTCGAACCGGTCGCTTGAACTTGGAACGGGGATGCGCCGAAGCACACCCAGTTCGGATAATAATTTAAGGTTCCGGTAAACCGTCCCCAAACTGATGTTGGGAAGCTGGCCGCGGATCGCATGGTACACAGTATCCGCTGTAGGATGAACCGGCGTTTGCGCTACCGTGTTGAGAATCAGCTCCCGCTGCCTGGAGTATTTCATAAACATCACTTCTTAATAATAAGAATCATTACTATTTTATAGTATACCTCGAACATTTCGATTTGTCAAGCGGATGATTCAAAAAAGACCGGAGGAACTTGCCGTAAATTTTGACAAATCCCTCCGGATATGATTTATGGTTCTTTACAGTTAACAATCGCTTGTTCAAGCGCAAAACGCGTAAAAGTGATGTCTGCGTTTCCTTCCGGGTAAAAGGTGGGTTCGTCCTTGGGAACATACCGGGTAAGAGTTCCGTCCGCCCTCAGCAAAAATCGTCCCTGAAATGCTCCGGTTTGCTGATAAGCGTCCTTGGGCCAGGGGGATTCGGATGAACGCTGGGGATAACAAAGAAACAGCATGCAGGCGTCCCCTTTTTGAGGGAGAGGCGCTCCGTACAGGGTATCCAGATAGACGCCGTTTTTCTGCTGGCTTTGGGACAGGTGGGAATACGAAGCGTTTTCCAGCTCCATGAGCTTGGACACTCGAATATATCCTCCCACAGTAACGACTGAAATTGTTTGTCCGGCTTTCAGGTCCCCTTTATAGGACGTTTCTACGCGGAACTGATAAAGGGAACTTCCCGTGCCGAGTGCATCGTAATTCGTTACCTCCGTGACGGTGCCGTACACAATCTGATCGCTTTTGGCGCACAGGCTGTCCACCGTTGGAAGAGGCTCTATGCTGGGGATGGAGTTGCGGGTTTGCACCAGCTCGTATCCTCCCGTGCCGGCGCCGTAAAACGACAGCTTTAAGGGTCCCTGTGTGGACGGGAAAGAACTTTCGTTGGCTTTGGTACCTCCTGTTTGGTTCACAGGACTGGTTTTTGATTGCTCTGATGATGCTGATTGACCGGAAACAACGCTGACAGTGTTCTCTTTCGAGGATGTATGTTCCGGCGGGTTAGACGTACACCCGGCACACAGCAAGACAAGAGCGGCGACGGCAGCCACATACCTTTTTGCATTCATTGCAGCGCCTCCTAAAACGAAAAATCGTCAAAAGCTGCTTACATCTCTATTATAAGCGATTCAAAGCAAAAAAGCTGTACAAAAGCGGGGTGGGAATGTTGGAAGTCTTATACAGGAAAAAGATTGTAATTTCCGCCTTCTCATGCTATAATCAATCCGAAATGGCCGCAACGGCCGTTGTAAGCAGAAAAAGAGCGTCCGAATGTAAACGGGGCCGAAAGGCCCTGCGGAGATTCGGTTGAGAAAGGGCAAGGTTTTTACAATGTTTCAGGTTATGCACGTCAACAAACTGTATGGAAAAACCCTGGCAAACAACGACATCACCTTTTCAGTGGGCGACGGGCAGATCGCTGTCCTGTTAGGTCCCAACGGAGCGGGAAAGTCCACCATCATTAAATGCATCGCAGGCCTGCTCCGCTTTCAGGGAGAAATCACTGTGGGCGGCGTGGACAACAAATCCCTGGAGGCTAAACGCCTGTTGGGGTATATTCCTGAAATGCCAGCGGTCTACGACCTGCTGACGGTCGGGGAGCACCTGGAGTTCATCGCCCGGGCCTACGAACTGGAAAACTGGGAGGAAAAAGCGCAGTCCCTGCTGCGCCGCTTTGAGCTCATCGACAAAAAGGATAAGCTGGGCAAGGAGCTTAGCAAGGGCATGCAGCAAAAGCTTAGCATCTGCTGCGCGGTGCTTCACGATCCCAAGGTGGTCATTTTTGACGAGCCTATGGTAGGCTTGGATCCTCATGCCATTAAAGAGCTGAAAAACTTGTTTATGGAGCTAAAAGAGGCGGGCGCTTCCATCCTGATTAGCACGCACATGCTGGACAGCGTGGAGGATTACTGGGACATCGCGCACATTATGATCAACGGTTCCTTTGCGGCCACCAAGCTTAACAACGCGGAGGATACCCATGAGGAAAGCCTGGAAGAGCTGTTTTTCGCCATCACTGAGGGGAAAACGCCCCATCCGACAGACGAATAACACAAACCGCATGCGAACGATACAAAATGCGTGGGAGCAATCCTGTGCGTGTACGCTCTGAAGAAAAGAAAGGCTTGGGTATCGCAATGAAAGGTCTACGCTACCTGTTTTTAACAACCATTAAAAATACCATCAAGGATTTAAAAAACAACCCCGGCAAACTGGTTCTGGTCATCCTGTTTGTGGCGCTGCTGGCGGTTACCGTGGTCAGCTCCTTAGGAGTAAAAGGGCTGGAAGGCCACGACTACCGCCCGGTGGAAGAAATTTACGCGCTGGTCTTTTTGCTCTATGCCGTCACCTTTGTGGTGATGAGTTACAAGGGACTAAGCTCCGGGGCCAGTTTTTACTCCATGGCGGATGTGAATCTTTTGTTCCAAACGCCGATTTCTCCCAAGAAAATTTTGTTTTACGGCCTGGTCAAGCAGATGGGGACTTCTTTGCTGATGGGCGGGCTGCTGCTGTTCCAGTATGGGTGGGTTGGGCAGACCTATCCCATCACGATGCTGGATATGCTGGTGATCCTGCTGGGGTTCGGCGTGGTGATGTTCTGTGCTCAGATCACCGCCATGGCGATTTATTCCTTTACCAGCGGGGACGATGGCAAAAAACGGACTGTCAAGATTGTCCTGATTGGAATCTGTCTGCTGATGGCGGCGTATGTGGGAATCCCCCTGATCGCCGACCAGAGCAACCTGTTGGACCGGGCGGTCAAATCGGTCAACAGCGTATATTTAAATCTGGTGCCTGTAATCGGCTGGGTCAAACAGGCGGTGGTGGGAACCCTCACCGGCGGCTATTTATATCTGGTTGCGGGACTTTTGGCAACCGCTGCCTACGCCGCAGTGATCCTGCTGCTGATCGTCAAAAGCCGCTCCAACTATTATGAGGATGTATTGCAGGCCACCGAGGTGAGCTTTTCCGCCATCACAGCGAAAAAAGAGGGTAAGGTAAACGACCTTATGCCCAAAAATATCAAGGTGGGAAAGACCGGCATCCGCAAGGGTTGGGGAGCCAATGCGTTTTTCTATAAACACCTGCTGGAAAACCGGCGTTCCCGGGTGCTGATTCTGGATGGAATGTCCCTGCTGTTTCTGGCGATTGTCGTGGCGTTTTCCTATTTTATGAAGGACGCGGGGATCCTTTCGGTCTTTTTCATGGCCACCTATATGCAGGTGTTTACCACCGCTATGGGCCGATGGGGCAGAGAACTGACGCTGCCTTATGTGTACATGGTCCCGCAGAGCCCTTTTAAAAAGCTTGTCTGTGTCTGCGGGGAATCGGTGCTCAAAGCGGTCTTTGAAGCGGCGGTGATGTTTGTGCTGGTGGGGGTGATCCTACAGGCTTCCCCGGTGGAGGTGATCGCCTGTATTATTGCCAGAACCGGATTTGCGTTGCTGTTCATCGCCGGAGATATCCTGATCGAGCGGATGATCGGCGCAAGCCTTGGTAAGGTGTTTTTAATGTTTTTGTACTTTATCGCCGTGGTGATTCTCTGCCTTCCTGGGATTATCCTCGGGGCGATGCTGTCCACGGTAATCACCGTGCTCTCGTCTACTGCGGTGATCCTGCTGTTTAGTTTTATATGCAATCTGGCGATTGCGGGACTAATTGCCTTTTTGTGCCGGGACATTTTAAATTACGCGGAAATCAACAATCGTTAGGAGAGGATCCATATGGCGGACCATCTGCACGAGCTTCAAAAAAACGCTGACCGGTTTTCCGGTTTTGCCGCCGCTTACCATGAGGTGCGCCCTAAGTGCCCTCCGTACGTCCGGGAACTGGTGCGGCGCTACCTGGGGCGTTCGCCTCAGGTGGTAGTGGACCTAGGCTGCGGAACCGGGCTTTCCACCTTTGGATGGTGCGGCGAGGCAAAACAGGTCATCGGGGTGGAGCCCAATCCGGAAATGATGCTCACCGCCCGGCAGGCAGCGGAAAAACAGGGCCTTCAAAACGTGGAGTTCGGCCAGGGCTTTTCCGACAGCACGGGGCTCCCGGATGAATGCGCGGACGCAGCGGTCTGCTCCCAGTCCTTTCACTGGATGGAGCCCGCCGCCACCCTGCGGGAGGTTTCCCGCATTTTAAAGCCCGGCGGGGTTTTTCTGACGGTGGACTGCGACTGGCCCCCGGTGGTGGGCTGGCAGGCGGAGGCCGCCTACCAAACGCTTTTTGAGAAAGTGCGTGCAATCGAGGAGGGCGACCCGGATATCCGAAAGACCTTCACCCGTTATCCCAAGGAGCGGCACCTGCACAACATCCGGGAAAGCGGACGCTTTTGCTACGTGCGGGAGATTGTGTTCACAAGCCGGGAGCAGGGGAGCGCAAGCCGCTTCATCGGCTTGGCGTTGAGCCAGGGCAGCTTGCAGGCCATCTTAAAGCGCAAGCCGGAGCAGATTATCCCGGATCTGGAGGCGTTTGAGCGGGCGGTCCGCGCCGTCATGGGAGAAAACGCCCCGGCGGACTTTGACTTTTGTTACCGCTGCCGAATTGGAATCAAAGAATGAACAAAAGGAGGTACAGGAATTTCCTGTACCTCCTTTTTGATACGCCGCAGATCGTTTGCCACACAAATAAAACATCCCGTATGCCCTCATCGGAGACATACGGGATGTTTACGCATAAAACCACATTTTCTAAAACAGGGCGGGCTGTTGCTCCTGTGCCGCAGCGCCTGGAGCCGCAGGCTCTACCACTGCGTCTTTCTGCTCGAACTGCATGGCGAGCTTGGCGTTTGAAAGCATCAGCTTCAGCCGGTTTTCCTGGTTGATGGCGGTGGCGCTGGGGTCGTAGTCCACCGGGACGATGTTGGCGTCCGGATACCGGTCTTTGATCTTGCGGGTCATGCCCTTGGCCACAATGTGGTTGGGCAGGCAGCCGAATGGCTGGGTGCAGACGATGTTTTTGACTCCGCTGTGGATCAGTTCCATCATTTCGGCGGTCAAAAGCCATCCTTCGCCCATTTTGGCGCCCATGCCGATCACCCCTTCAATTCCTTTTTCCAGGTCCTCAAATTTGCCGGGAACCCGGAACACGCCGTGTTCCTTTACCGCGCGGATCATCTTGTTCTGCACATGGACGAAGTATTTGAGCCCCAAAGCGGCCAGCAGCCGGGTTTTCTTCCCCTTTCCGTACAGTTGGTAGTCCACCTCGCTGTTTTTTAAGCAATACAGGATAAAATCCAAAAGGCCGGACAAAACAGGTTCCGCGCCCTCTTTTATCAAGAAATCCTCCAGGTTGTTGTTGCCCAAAGGGGCGTATTTCATGTAGATTTCGCCCACAATCCCTACCCGCACCTTTTGTTCGCTGCTGCGGGGAATCGCCGCGAAGTCGTCCAGGATCTTCCGGTAGTTTTTTCGGATGTGCAAAAACTTGCTGGACTGAAACTGCCGGCAGAGTTCGTCGGTCCAGTGGTCGATGACCTTTTGGGTGGAGCCGGCCACCAATTCGTAGGGCTTACACTGGTTGGACACCCACATAATCAGGTCGCCGTAGATCACCGCGTACAGGGCCTGGAGGATCATAGCGGGGGTAAAAGAAAATCCGCTGGCGGATTCTAAGCTTGCGAAGTTTAACGAGATCACCGGCACGTTGGGAAACCCGCTTTGCTTTAACGCCTTGCGCAGCAAGAAAATATAGTTGGACGCCCGGCATCCGCCGCCGGTCTGGGTAATCAGCAAAGCGGTCTTGTCCGGGTCGTATTTCCCGCTTTTGAGCGCGTCGATCATCTGGCCGATGACCAGCAGCGCAGGATAACAGGTGTCGTTGTGGACGTGCTTGAGCCCCTCGTCTACGATCTGGCGGCCGGTGGTCCGCAAAAGCTCCACATGATAACCGTTCCGGTTTAAAATCTGCTCCAGCATGGTGAAGTGGATGGGCAGCATCATAGGCGCTAAAATCGTGTGGGTTTTGCGCATTTCCGGCGTAAAATCAATGGGCTTTTCATTGTTCATGGGACAGTCGCTCTCTTTCATTCATGGCGGCCAGCAGGCTGCGCACACGGATTTTCACGGCGCCCAGATTGTCAATTTCGTCAATTTTAATCTGGGTGTACAGTTTGTCAGCGCTTCGCAGGATATCCCGCATCTCATCGGTGGTGATAGCGTCCAGCCCGCAGCCGAAGCTCACCAGTTGGATGACCTCGGTGTTGTCCTGGGTGGCGGCGTACCGGGCGGCGTTGTACATCCGGGCGTGATAGGTCCACTGGTTTAAAATGCCCCGCCGCTCGTGATCCTCAAGTCCCGACACGCAGTCCTCAGTGACCACCACAAAGCCCTGGGCTGTGAGCAGCTTGTTGATGCCGTGGTTGATCTCCGGGTCCACATGATAGGGCCGCCCGGCTACGATCAGCGTCTTTTTGTGGTTTTCCCGGGCGTAAGCAAGGGCCTGGCGGCCGGTCTGCTCGATGTCCTCCCGGAACGCCCGGTAGGAGGCGTAGGCCGCGTCGGAAGCCTCCAGAATCTCCCGCCGGGTGCAGGTAAAGCCCGCGTCCATCAGAACCCGGCGAATTTTTTTCTGGAACAGCTTGGAGTCGTTGAGGGACAGATACGGGTACAGATACTGGACCCCGTCCTTGTGCACGCCGTCCAGGTTGCCGTTGATGAGCTCGGGATAATAGGCCACCACGGGACAGTTAAAGTGGTTGTCGGATATTTTTTCGTCGAAGTTATAGCTCATGCAGGGGTGGAAAATGGTCTTTACGCCTTTTTCCAGCAGGGTTTTGATGTGCCCGTGCACAAGCTTTGCGGGATAACACACCGTGTCGGAGGGGATGGTGTTCTGCCCTTTTAAGTACATGCTCTTGCTGGAGCGCCCCGACAGCACCACCTGGAAGCCAAGCTTTGTGAAAAAGGCGTGCCAGAAGGGGAGGTTTTCATACATGTTGAGCACCATGGGCAGGCCGATTTTCCCCCGGGGGCCCTCCATGCTCTGAGATTCAAAGCTCATGAGCTTCTGGTATTTGTAGTCTACCATGTCCGGGAGCTCCTGGCTGGAGGCCTTCCCGGTGACCGGGCGTTCACACCGGTTGCCGGCGATGAACTTTTTGCCACCGGCAAAGGTGTTCACCGTCAGGTTGCAGTGGTTGGTACACAGGTTGCAGTTGACCGCCTTGGAGGAGTGGGTGAAGTCCGCAAGTTCCTGGGGGGAGATGGTGGCGCTCTGCTTTGGGGCGTTGGCCTTGGCGTACAGCGCCGCACCGAACGCGCCCATCAGCCCGGAAATCGCCGGGCGGATCACGTTGCGGCCCAGCTCCATTTCAAAGCCGCGGAGCACCGAGTCGTTCAAAAAGGTACCGCCCTGCACCACGATGTTCTGTCCGATCTCGTCCGCGCTTTTGGCACGAATAACTTTATATAGGGCGTTTTTGACCACCGAGATGGCGAGCCCAGCCGAGATGTCCTCCACCGTGGCGCCGTTTTTCTGGGCCTGCTTGACCGAGGAGTTCATAAACACGGTGCAGCGGGTGCCCAGATCCACCGGGTGCTTGGCGTATAGGCCCAGCTTTGCGAACTCCGCGATGGGGTAGCCCAGGGATTTTGCAAACGTCTCGATAAACGAGCCGCACCCGGAGGAGCAGGCCTCGTTTAACACAATGTCGTCGATGGTGCCATCCTTGATCTTAAAGCATTTCATATCCTGGCCGCCGATGTCGATGATGAAATCCACATCCGGATTAAAATGCCGGGCGGCGGTGAAATGGGCGATGGTTTCCACCAGCCCCAGATCAATGTGAAACGCTTCCTTCATCAGGTCCTCGCCGTAGCCGGTCACCGCCGAGCCTGCGATCACAAGTCCGGGGCCTGCCTGGCGGTAGATTTCTTCCAACTGGGCCTTGACCGCATGAACGGGATTGCCCAGGTTGTTGCAGTAGTTTTCATAGAGCATTTTACCGTCGTCGCTTAAAAGCACCATTTTGGTGGTGGTGCTTCCCGCGTCGATGCCCAAAAACGCCTTGCCCCGGTAGGAGGAAAGATCCCTGTGCTCCACATCGGAGCGGCTGTGCCGGGAAAGGAACTCCTGATACGCCGCATCGTCCGCGAACAAAGGCGAAAGCCCCTGGGGCTTGATGGTGGTTTTGGACGCTTTAACAAAGATCTCGTGAAGCTGGTCGTAGGTGTACTGCCGGTACAACCCGTCGCAGTACTCCGCCGCGCCCAGGGCCACAAAGTAAGGGGCCATGTCGGGGAAGTGGGCGTGCTGTTCATCCAGGTCCAGGGTTTCCAAAAACCGTTTTTGCAGCCCCTTTAAAAACGAGAGGGGGCCGCCTAAAAACAGCACGTCGCCTTCGATTCTGCGTCCCTGGGCCAGCCCCGCGATGGTCTGATCCACCACCGCCTGAAAGATGGAAGCCGCGATGTTTTCCTTGTCCGCCCCCTGGTTAATCAGGGGCTGAATGTCGGTTTTCGCGAACACGCCGCACCGGGAGGCAATGGGATAGATCTTTTTGTATTGCAGGCTCAGTTCGTCCAGCGTTTTTAAGTCCACGTTTAAAAGGCTGGCCATCTGGTCAATAAACGCGCCGGTTCCTCCCGCGCAGGTGGAGTTCATCCGCTCTTCCAAAGCGCCTTTTAAAAAGATAATTTTGGCGTCCTCGCCGCCCAGCTCGATCACCACGTCAGTGCCGGGAACGTATTTTTTCACCGCTCCCGCAGTGGCGAATACCTCCTGCACAAAGTCGATGCCGCTTTCCTTGGCAACGCCCAGGCCCGCCGAGCCGGTGATGGCGATTTTCAGCGAATGGCCTTCCAGGGTGGAGCGCAGCTGTTCCATTTTTTCCAGCGCCATCTCCCGCACCCGGGAAAGATGGCGTTCATAGCTTTTGTACAGCACGCGGTCGGTTTCATCCAGCACAACGGTCTTGATCGTGGTAGAGCCGATGTCCAGGCCGATTTTGATGTTCATACCTTGTATACTCCTTGCCTTGGGTTTCAATCCATACGCGAATTTCATACGGGATCGATGAGGAAATATATAATGTAAATGAGTTATGAATGGAATTCACTGCTTATCATAACGCTTTTTTAACGTCTGGTCAATGTTTCACGGCCAGAACTGGCAGTTTTACTAAAATAGTATACATTAAGGCTGTGGAGGTCAGCCAATTTCGGAAGAAAACTGCCACAGGTATCCAATTCTTCCATGAAATAAAATCGTTCATCTTGCCTGTATTCATTGTTTTATGGTACACTGTTTTTATTGCCTGGGAACGGAACAGGGCAAATTCATGAAAGCAATGTGCGGAGGATCCACGATGAAAATGACACGGTTGCAAAAAGAACAGCAGGTCATCGAAACGATGATCCGGCTGTACTGCAAGGGAAACAAGCACGCCAGCGGAGCGCTTTGCGAGGACTGCCAGGCGCTTTGCGAAGCCTCTAAGACCCGTCTTGCCCATTGCCGCCATGGGGAGCAAAAGACCTTTTGCGGGCAGTGCAAAACCAACTGCTATCCGCCTATCCTGCGGGAAAACATGCGGGCGGTGATGCGGTATTCCGGCCCCCGGATCATGCTTTACCATCCAATCATGGCTTTGCGGCACGCGCTGCACATCTAGCGAACGGCAAGCACGCACACGAAAGGAATACCGCATGTATCGGGATCTGACAAAGGGAAACATTACCAAGACACTGATTGTATTCGTCCTGCCCATGATGGCGGGCAATTTATTACAGCAGTTTTACAACGTGGCGGATACGTTGATTGTGGGAAAATTTTTGGGCAGCGACGCACTGGCGGCGGTGGGGTCAGCCTACACATTGATGACCTTTTTAGTCTCGATCCTGCTGGGACTTTCCATGGGAGCGGGAGCGCTGTTTTCCATCTACCAGGGTAAGGGAGACCGAGCCCGGCTGCGCTCGGCGGTTTTGCACGCCTTCGGCCTGATTGCTGCGCTGGCGGCGGCCATGAACGTCGCGGTGTTTGTGCTGATCGACCCGATTCTGGGCCTTCTGCAGGTGCCGGATTCGGTGTACCCCTTGATGCGGGAGTATCTCTGGGTGATCTTCTGGGGGATTTCCGCGACGTTTTTGTACAACTTTTTTTCCTGCCTTTTGCGGGCCATGGGGAATTCCGCGGCACCGCTGGCCTTTTTGGGGATTTCAGCCGTCCTCAACATCGCGCTGGACCTTTTGTTCGTGCTGGTGTTCGGGTGGGGCGTGGGAGGCGCTGCAGCCGCCACGGTGATCGCCCAGTTTGTCTCGGGGATTGGAATTACCCTGTATGTACGGCTCCGCTGCCGGGACATGCTCCCCACCCGGCGGGATCTGCGCTGGAACGGCGGCGTTCTGCGGGAGATTTTCAGCCTCTCCATCCTTACCTGCGTCCAGCAGTCGGTCATGAACTTCGGTATTCTTATGGTGCAGGGCCTGGTCAACAGCTTTGGACCGGTGGTGATGGCGGCTTTTGCCGCGGCGGTGAAGATCGACTCCTTTGCCTATATGCCGGTACAGGATTTTGGCAACGCGTTTTCCACCTTTGTGGCCCAAAACTACGGTGCGGGCAAGCCGGAGCGCATCCGTGCGGGCATCAAGAAGTCGGCGCTACTCACCGCTGGATTCTGTGCGGTGGTTTCCACAGCGGTGATCGTCTTTGCAAAGCCGCTGATGTTGATTTTTGTGCAGCCGGAGGAGACGACGATTTTGGCCGAAGGCGTGCGATACCTGCGGATTGTGGCGGCGTTTTATTTTGGAATCGGCGCGCTGTTTATGCTGTACGGACTGTACCGGGCAGTCAAGCGGCCGGGAATGTCGGTGGTGCTCACGGTGATCTCACTGGGGACCAGGGTGGCGCTGGCCTACCTGCTGGCTCATTTTGTGGGCGTGGTGGGGATCTGGGCTTCCATCTCCATTGGTTGGCTGCTGGCAGATGCAGTGGGGGTGGCATATTACTGCCTGCGAAAAGGAAAGCTGCTTCAGGGCGCGGATGAAACATGTGTACAAAACACCCTTGACAAGGGAGCGGAAGATCTCTATAATTGAAACTGATAATCATTTTCAATTAGAGGTGCTGACGATTGCTGAATACGTTGTTGCATGCGGCTGCCGACGCGTCGCTGCTGGATGTTTTGCTGGATACCCTGCTGGATACGGCCAAGACCGTGCCGTTGTTGTATCTGGTGTATCTGCTCATGGAATGGCTGGAAGGCCGGATGAACGCCGGCAAGATTCAGGAGTCCAAAATCGGGGCGGTGGGCCCAGCGTTTGGCGCGCTGCTGGGCTGTGTGCCCCAGTGCGGCTTTTCCGCTGCCTGTGCCACCCTGTATAACGGCGGGGTGATTGGAGCCGGAACCCTGATCGCGGTGTTTATCTCCACCTCGGACGAGGCGATCCCCATTCTTATTTCCCATTTTTCTGATATGTGGAGCATTGTGCTGCTGATCGCAGTCAAGGTGGTCATCGCTATTGGAGCGGGCTATCTGCTTAGATACACGGTGTTTCGCAATGAAGTGGTGAAAATCCCCGCCGAACATCCAGTCGAGCTCGAGGATCACCCCGAGGGGAGCTGCTGCCACCACCACAAATCCATCTTTGTGACTGCTCTGGAGCACACCGTCAAAATCAGCTTGTTTATCCTGGCGACACTGCTGATTATCAATTTGATCTTTTTCCTGGTGGGGGAGGAACGGGTAGAAAGCCTGCTGTTGTCCGGCAGTATCCTTCAGCCCACACTGGCGGCGGTCATCGGCCTAGTGCCAGGGTGCGCCACTTCCGTGTTGATCACCGAGCTTTACATCGGAGGGACGCTGAGCTTTGGCTCCGCAGTAGCGGGGCTGGTTACGGGAGCGGGCTTTGGCTATATTCTGCTGCTGCGGGGACAAAAGAACAAAAAACCGGCGGTTAAAATCATCCTTTGCATTCTGGCGGTCGGAATTGTTTCCGGCACGCTGATCCATCTGCTTCCCTTGTAAAAGGAGGAATGACTATGTCTGCGCACAATCAAGGCGTCAGCGTTCCGATTCCCGAGCTTTTAAAAAAATATCATCTGAAAGTCACCCGCCAGCGGGAGGGGATCCTCAAGACGCTGATCCGGCATCAGTCGCCTATGACGGCGGAGGAACTTTACTTAAAACTCAAAGCACAGGGGGAAAGCTACGGCCTGTCCACCGTCTACCGCACCCTGGGGAGCTTGGAGCAGTACGGCGTCATTGAAAAGGCCTCCATCCCCGGCGATCCCAGCCAGTATTTTCAGTTCTCCCAGTCGGGGCACCGGCATCACCTGGTCTGTGTGGAGTGCCGCAAAACCGTGCCCATCGACGAATGCCCGGTGGAACAGTTTTCCGCCTCGGTAGCCCAAAAAAACGGCTTTACCGTCACCGGACACTCCTTTGAAATCTTCGGCGTCTGTCCGGAGTGCAAAAAGCACTCTGAAAAAATTTAACGATTTTAAGTGATAAAGCGTTGACAATGAGAACAGAATCTGGTATGATATCAATAACAGCAATCCAAGGAACGAGGGTTTGGCATGAAAACAATTCGGCTGGCAAAAGCGTATTTTTGGTATTATCCGGGCTACTTTTTGTGCGCGGATGCTTTTTGCTGCGGTTTTGTTCGTTCAGGCCAAACAAACGTGTAGTCTGGCAAATCGAACAACGCAGAGGATCATCCGCTTTACAGGGCGGGTGGTCCTTTTTTCATAGCCGGGAACACACACGCTTTAAATCGTTAAATTATCTCTTGCGGAAAGAAGGAATCGTTCATGATTATCGTACTCAAGCAAAACGCGAACAAACAAAAGGTCGAGGATTTAATTGGAGGACTTCGAGAACGGGGCCTGAGCATCAATTACTCGGAGGGCTCCCACACCACCATTATCGGTCTGGTGGGGGACACCTCCCGGGTGGACCCGGAGGATCTGGAGGCTCTGGAAATCGTGGAAAAAGTTCGCCGGGTCAGCGAACCCTACAAGCTAGCCAACCGGAAGTTCCACACCGATGACACCGTGGTGCGGGTGGGAAATGCGTCTTTTGGCGGTGAAAATTTTGGCGTGGTGGCCGGCCCCTGCTCGGTGGAAAGCGAAGAACAGGTGGTGGAGGCCGCCCGCAGAGTCAAAGCGGCGGGAGCATCCTTCCTGCGGGGCGGCGCTTTCAAGCCTAGAACGTCTCCATACGCCTTCCGGGGCTTAAAGGCCGAAGGAATCGAGCTTTTGCTCATCGCCAAAAAAGAGACCGGCCTGCCCATCGTCAGCGAACTCACCAGTTTGGACAATCTGGATCTGTTTGCAGATGTGGACGTCATCCAGGTGGGAGCCCGGAACATGCAGAATTTTGACATGCTCACCGAGCTTGGGCACTGCGATAAGCCCATCCTGTTAAAGCGTGGCCTTTCCAGCACCCTGGAGGAGCTGCTCATGAGCGCGGAGTACATTATGTCCGGCGGCAACCAGAACGTGATTTTGTGCGAACGGGGCATCCGCACTTTTGAGACCGCTACCCGCAACACCTTGGATATCTCTGCGGTGCCGCTGTTAAAGCAGCTCACCCATCTGCCGGTGATCGTGGATCCAAGCCATGCCACCGGGATTGCCTCGCTGGTGGAGCCCCTTTCCAAAACCGCCGTGGTGGCCGGGGCGGACGGCCTGATTATCGAAGTACATCCCACCCCGCAAAAAGCCCTGTGCGACGGAGCCCAGTCCCTGACCCCCGACCAGTTTGACAAGGTGATGGAGCAGGTCAAAGTGCTGTGCAAGCTGGAAGGAAAACGGCTGTAAGAAAGGACGGGTTTGTTGTGACGGATATCACGGAATTTCGCCTGACGGTAGCTGTGGCGGGCCTGGGGTTGATCGGAGGGTCGCTGTGCAAGGCCCTTAAAGAATACACCCGGCACCGGGTGTTGGGGTTGGACCTGGACTCAGACACCACCCAGGAGGCAATGGACGCCGGCGCGGTAGACGGGATTATTGGCGCTGAGGAGCTGTCCCAGGCGGATCTCGTGTTCGTCTGCCTGCATCCCACCGCCACCATCCGGTTCCTGCTCCAGAACGCCGGGAACTTTAAGTCCGGCGGGATTGTGGCGGACGTGTGCGGGGTCAAAGAGGAGATCGTGAAGGCCGCCGAGCCTGTCCTGCTGGAGCACGGGGTGCGGTTTGTGGGCTGCCATCCCATGGCGGGGCGGGAGTTCTCCGGCTTTTCCTATTCGCTGCCCGACCTGTTTGTGGGGGCAAGCTTTATTCTGACGCCCACTCCCCGCACCGATCCGGATGCAGTGGCGGCGCTGGAACAACTGGCCCGGCGGCTGGGGTTTGGGCAGGTGGTCAAAGCCACTTGTCGGCAGCACGACCGCACCATCGCCTTTACCTCCCAATTGGCCCACATTGTGTCCAGCGCCTATATCAAAAGTTCCTCGGCTCTGGAAGAAAACGGTTTTTCCGCCGGGAGCTTTCAGGATTTAACCCGGGTGGCCAAGCTCAATGAGAACATGTGGACCGATCTGTTTTTGCGCAACAAAGAGCCTTTGACGGATGAAATCGACCAGATGATCCGCCACCTTCAGGAGTATCGGGACGCCATCAAAAACGGGGAGGAGCAGGCGTTAAAGGAACTGCTTAAGGACGGCCGGGAGCGCAAGGAAGAATCCATCCGGCGCCACCAAAGGCCATGAGAATCCTTTTCGGGATTCGTTGCATCTAGGTGAAATGTATGCTATAATAGAACAAAGCCCGTTCAGGGCTTTGTTCTATTATGTGCGTGCCTGCTGGCGTGCGCGGAAATCGGAGAGTTTTGCCTTGGAACAGACACAGAAAAAAGAGATGGATTTGGGAACCGGAAGCATTGGAAAATTAATGCTGCGCCTTTCCGTTCCGGCGATTGTCGCCCAGCTTATTAACGCCTTGTACAACATTGTGGATCGGATTTATATCGGCCAGGGGGTGGGGGACACCGCTTTGACAGGACTGGGAGTGGCGTTTCCCATCATCATGCTGATTTCGGCGTTTGCGTCGTTGATCGGAATGGGCGGCGCGCCTCTTGCTTCCATTAAAATGGGGGAGCAAAACAAAGAGGGAGCGGAAAAAATTCTGGGCAACTGCACAACGATGCTGTTCGGGGTGGCGGTTGTGCTCACCGCGGTGTTTTTGATCTTTGGCCGACCGATGCTCATGCTGTTTGGGGCCACTCCGAACACCATTGATTACGCGGCGGATTATTTAAACATCTATGTGGCGGGAACGATCTTCGTCCAGTTCGCGTTGGGGCTCAACGCCTTTATCACCGCCCAGGGATTTGCCAAAACCGGTATGATTACCGTGGCCATCGGCGCGGTGATCAACATTGTACTGGATCCGGTGTTTATTTTCCTCTTTGATATGGGTGTGAAAGGCGCGGCGCTGGCCACCGTCATTTCTCAAGCGGTGTCCGCGGTTTGGGTGGTGCGGTTTTTAGTGGGAAAACGCACGGTTTTAAAAATCCGGCGTTCCTGCCTGCGCCTTTCCTGGAAGATCATGCTCCCCATTTTGGCGTTGGGGCTTTCTCCCTTTATTATGCAGAGCACCGAAAGCATTCTGAACATCACCTTTAATGCATCGCTCAAACACTACGGCGGAGAACTGGCTGTGGGTGCTATGACCATCTGTTCCACGGTGATGCAGCTTTTGAACATGCCGCTAATGGGGCTGACTCAGGGGGCGGCGCCTATCATCAGCTACAACTTCGGCGCCCGGAAGTTTGATCGGGTAAAAAGGGCATTTAAACTGCTGCTCATTAGCTGCGTGACGGTGTCCACTGTAATTTGGGTTTTTCTGATGGTGTTTCCCAATATTTTTGTCATGCTGTTTAACAATAAGCCCCAGTTGGTGGATATTACGGTCTGGGGACTTCGGATCTACACGGCGGCATTGTTCATTATGGGCGTGCAGATCGGCTGTCAGCAGACCTTTGTGGCCTTGGGGCAGGCAAAGATCTCTATGTTTTTAGCGTTGCTGCGCAAGGTGGTCCTGCTCATTCCTTTGATTCTTATTCTGCCGCTGTTTTTCAGCGACAAGGTATTCGCAGTATTTTTAGCGGAGCCTGTGGCCGATGTGCTGGCCGCCGGGACCACCGCGACGGTGTTTATTTTGCAGTTTAAAAAGATTTTGGCCCGTGCACAGGCGGAGCTTCCGGACCCTTCCGCCCCGGTTCCCGCCCGGACGCAGCCGGAACAATCATGATTGATGGAGGTAACGGACTATGAAAATGGAAACCCAGTGCCTGCACGCAGGCTATCACCCGAAGAATTCTGAACCGCGCGTCATGCCGATTGTTCAGAGCACCACGTATGTGTATGATTCCACCGAAGAGGTGGCGTCGGTGTTCGATGAACCCACCAAATCTCTCATTTATTCCAGATTTGGCAATCCCACCGTGATGGCTGTGGAGGATAAAATAGCCGAGCTCGAAGGCGGCGTGGGCGCTATGTGCACCACATCCGGCCAGGCGGCTACGCTTTTGTCCATTCTGAATATCTGCGAAGTCGGCGACAGCTTTATCAGCACCCAGGAGATCTATGGCGGAACCGTCAACCTTTTTTCGTTTACCCTCAAGAAAATGGGAATCGAGTGCATTTTCGTGGATAAAAACGCCAGCGATGAGGAAATTTCCAAGGCGTTTCGCCCCAACACCAAGGCGGTGTTCGGCGAGACGATTGCCAACCCCGCCCTGTCCGTGCTGGATATTGAACGCTTTGCGAGACTTGCCCATGCGCACAACGTTCCGCTGATCGTGGACAACACTTTTGCAACGCCGGTTTTGTGCAGGCCCATCGAGTACGGTGCGGATATTGTCATCCATTCCACCAGCAAATATATGGACGGTCATGCGGTCCAGATCGGCGGCGTGATTGTGGACAGTGGGAAGTTCAATTGGGCAACTGGGAATTTTCCAGGGCTCACCGAGCCGGATGAGTCCTATCATGGGATTCGTTATACCGAAACGTACGGGGATAAAGCGTATATTATTAAAGCGAGAATGCAGCTAATGCGGGATTTTGGCGTATACCCTGCCGCACACTCCGCGTTTCTGCTCAATTTGGGGCTTGAGACGCTGGCCGTCCGCATGAAGCAGTACTGTGAAAACGCGCTGACGGTGGCCAAATATCTGGAATCCTGCGATCAGGTTGAAAGTGTCAAATATCCCGGCCTTGAAAGCGATGAGGGACATGCTTTGGCCCAAAAATATCTCAAGGGCAGCAGCGGTGTGATCTCCTTTGTCATCAAGGGCGGGAAGGAAGCGGCCATGCGGTTTATGAATTCGCTCAAACTCGCATCCAATGAAGTCCATGTGGCCGATATCCGCACCTGCGTGCTCCACCCGGCCAGCGAGACCCACCGGCAGCTCACCGACGAGCAGTTGGTGGCCTGCGGCATCACGCCGGGCATGATCCGGCTGTCAGTGGGACTGGAAAATATCGAGGACATTTTGGCTGACGTGGAACAGGCGCTCCAAAAGGCGTAAACAGAAAATGTTAAAATCCCCCGGCTTTTTGCCGGGGGATTTTAACGATCTGAAAACCTAGGTGAACAGGGTGAAATTTTTCAAACACATAACTGTGGAAGAAGAACAACAAAACGGCATGGCGTTTGCCGGAAGGATGAAAATATGCTATAATAAAAAAGATCTTAAATCGTATGTTCGAGCACACTGCTCCCACAGATAAACAGGAGAATTTTATGCCTTCTTTTACCAAACAGGCGATTGTCGCCGCTTTAATTCAGCTTTTGGGCGAGCGCCCGCTGAGCAAAATCACCGTCAAGGATATTGTGGAAACCTGCGGCATCAACCGAAACTCCTTTTACTACCATTTTCCCGACCTTCCAACGCTGGTGGAGACGGTGCTTGAGGATGAGGCCGACCGGATGATCGCCCAACATGCCAGCCTTGACAACCTGGAGGACTGCCTGACCGCCGCTATTGATTTTGCAAAGAACAACAAAACAGCAGCCCTGCACATTTTCCGTTCCGGGAGCCGGGAGGCGTTTGACCGCTATCTGGATAAAATCTGTCAATATGTGGTGGAAAGCTATATTGACACGGTTGCAAAAGACATTTCCATCCAGCCCAGGGACAAGGCGATCATTGTCAAGTTTTTTAAATACGAGCTGGTGGGGTTCATCCTGGACTGGATGAACGACGGTATGCGGTTTGATATCGACGATGAGGTCAAGCGCATCTGCGAGCTGTTTGAAGGCGCCACCCAAACCGCGTTTGAAAGAAGCGTGAAACAACAGGCCAGCCATGCGCCCTTTAGACAAATAGAGAAAAATGCCTAACATTTATACACAATGAGCCCCGTGCCTAAATTTTTGGCACGGGGCTTTTTTTGTCTGTGTTGTCTTTTTTTCCGTGCTGATACAATGGGTAACGGAACCAAAAACAGCGTGTTGAAACAATTCAAATGCTCGCTTTACCGGGAAAGGAGGCTTAAGACATGCGTTCCACAAAACCGGTTTGGACGGCGAAATTCGGGTATATCGTCAGTTCTCTTTTGCTGTGCGCCTTGGGTGCTGCCCTAATCGTCCATCCATCGTTCTCGGCCACGGCGCTGTGCGCCCTGATGGGGGCGCTTTTGATCTGCTACGGGATCTTCAAGGTGATCGGCTACTGGTCCAAGGATCTGTTCCGCCTGGCATTCCAGTTTGATTTGGCATTTGGCATTTTAATGATCGCGGTGGGACTCATCATGGTGATACGGCCATCCCAGATGCTGACACTCGTCAATCTGGTCATCGGGATTTTGGTGCTGGCAGACGGGCTTTTTAAAATCCAGATCGCCCTGGATTCCAAGGCGTTCGGCATCAAGGCCTGGTGGCTGATTATGGCTCTGGCGGCGGCAGCTGTTGTGTTGGGAATTTTGTTGATGGTGGATCCGTTTGCGTCCTCCGCGCTGCTGATGATTCTGCTGGGGATTTCCCTCCTGGCAGAGGGAATTTTAAACTTCTGCGTGATGATCTGCACGGTAAAAATCATGAAAAACCAGATCCCTGATACAACAAAATTACAGCATGAGGAGGAGCCGTAAGATATGAAATTTTCAAAAGCGGTGGTAAAATTCCGCGTGCCGATCCTGATCATCGCAATTTTGCTGATGATCCCATCGGTGTTTGGCATGGCGTTTACCAGAATCAACTACGACATGCTCAATTACCTGCCGGAGGACATGGACACCGTGGTGGGCCAAAACGAGCTTTTGGACGATTTTGGAAAGGGCGCGTTTTCGTTTGTCATCGTGGAGGATATGCCTGACAAGGACGTATCCGCTTTAAAGACAAAAATCGAACAGGTGGAGCATGTAGAGTCTGTGCTATGGTACGACAGCATTGCGGACATTACCATTCCAAAGGAAATCCTACCCGAGGAGATTTACAACGAGTTTAACACCGAAAACGCCACCATGATGGCGGTGTTTTTCGACACCTCCACGTCGTCGGACGACACCATGGACGCCATCCGGGCCATCCGTTCCACCGCCGGAAAACAGTGCTTTGTGTCCGGCATCTCGGCGCTGGTCACCGACTTAAAAGATCTGTGCGAGCAGGAGGAACCCATCTATGTGGCCATTGCGGTGGTACTGGCCACTGTGGCGATGATGGTGTTTATGGATAGCTGGCTGGCCCCGTTTGTATTTTTGGCCAGCATCGGGATCTCGATTTTGATTAACATGGGCACCAACTATTTTATGGGGGAGATCTCCTATATCACCAAAGCGCTGTCGGCTGTTTTGCAGCTAGCGGTGACCATGGACTATTCCATCTTTTTGTGGCACAGCTACAACGAGCAGTTGGAGCGGTATCCCGATCACCGGGAGGCCATGGCCGCCGCCATCAAAGAGACCCTCACCTCTGTGGTGGGAAGCTCCATCACCACTATTGCGGGCTTTATCGCGCTGTGCTTTATGAGCTTTACCCTGGGGCGGGATCTGGGAATCGTCATGGCAAAGGGCGTGCTGCTGGGAGTTATCGGCTGTGTGACAACCCTGCCGGCTATGATTTTGCTGCTGGATAAGCCGCTGCAAAAATCCAAGCACCGTTCGCTGATTCCCAATATGAATCGACTGGCCAAAGGGATCGCCAAGGTGTTTCCGGTGTTTTTGGTGCTGTTCGGAGTGTTGATTCTGCCCGCCTATTACGGGTATAGCAAAACCAATCAGGAAGTCTACTACGACATGGGCGAAAGCCTTCCGAAGGATATGGAATACGTCATCGCCAACACCAAGCTCAGCGAAGAATTTAACATCGCCTCCACCCACATGGTGCTGGTGGACGCCAAAAAATCTCCAAAAACCATCAAATCTATGATGAAGGATATGGAAAAGGTGGATGGTGTCAAATACGTGCTGGGCCTGGAATCGGTGGTGGGCTCCCGGATTCCCCAGGAAGTTCTGCCGGAATCCTTGACCAAGGTGCTTAAAAGCGACAAGTGGGAACTTTTGCTCATCAACTCCGAATACAGCGTGGCAAGCGATGCGGTCAACAAACAGATTGACGAACTCAATACCGTGCTCAAGCGGTACGATCCCACCGGTATGCTGATTGGAGAGGCGCCCTGCATGAAGGATATGATCGAGACCACCGACACCGACTTTAAGGTGGTCAACGCCATCTCCATCGTGGCGATCTTTTTGATCATCGCCGCGGTGGAAAAGAGCATCTCCCTGCCGGTGATTCTGGTGGCGGTGATCGAGCTGGCGATCTTCATCAACCTGGGGCTTCCCCACTATTTTGGGCAGTCGCTGCCGTTTATCGCCCCGATCTGTATCAGCACCATCCAGTTGGGCGCCACGGTGGACTATGCGATCCTGATGACCACCCGGTACAAGGCGGAGCGCCGGGGGGGACAGGACAAACGCGCGGCGGTGCGCACCGCGCTGTCCGCCTCGATTCCGTCGATCATCGTCAGCGCCATGGGGCTGTTTGCAGCCACCTTCGGCGTGGCGCTGTACTCGGACATCGACATCATCAGTTCCATGTGCATGCTGATGGCAAGAGGCGCGATCATCAGCATGGTGTGCGTGATTGTGATGCTGCCGGCGATGTTTATGCTGCTTGACAAGGTCATCTGCCATACAACCATGGGGATGAAGCCGAAACAACAATCCACAAATACGGAGGTATCTATATGAAACAGGGAAAGACGTTGGGAAAAGCGTTGGCAATCGTGCTCAGCTGCACCGTAGCCTGCACGGGAGTAGGGGTTCTGGCATATGCCGTAGGCGTGCAGAGCAAAGGGGAAAACACCGCGCAGTCGTCCTCGCAGGCCGCTTCCCCTCAAAAGCATGAGGCCATCGCCAAGGATGAGACGGTATATGTCCTGGCGGGAGCCGACGGCGCGGCGAAAAAGATCATTGTCAGTGACTGGATCAAAAACGTCGCGAAAGACGCCACCGTCCGTGATAAAAGCGAGCTGCAAAACGTTCAGAACGTAAAGGGCGACGAAAGCTACACCATGAACGAGAACAACATGCGGGTGTGGGACGCCCAGGGCAACGACCTGTATTACCAGGGAGACATCCGCAAGGAGCTCCCGGTGGAGCTTTCGGTGCGCTATGAGCTGGACGGAAAGCCGATCTCTCCTCAGGATCTGGCGGGCAAAAGCGGAAAGGTCACCATCCGGTTTCGCTATAAAAACAATCAGTCCCAAATGGTGACCATCGACGGCAAGCAGGAGAACATCTATGTGCCCTTTGTCATGCTCACGGGGCTCATGCTTGACAACGATCACTTCCGGAACATCCAGGTGTCCAACGGCAAGCTGCTAAACGACGGTGACCGCACGGTGATTGCAGGCTTCGCCCTGCCGGGCCTCGGGGAAAACCTAAAGCTCGACAAGGAAAAATGGACGATTCCCGATTCTGTGGAGATCACCGCGGACGCCCAGGACTTTGAGCTGATGACCACTGTGACCATCGCTACCAACGAGGTATTCAGCGACCTGGATCTCAGCCAGGTGGACAGCCTGGACGATCTGAGCAAGGCGGTGGATCAGCTCACCGGCGCGATGGATCAGCTGATGGACGGTTCCTCCAAGCTGTACGGGGGGCTGACCACCCTGGTGAGCAAATCCGGCGAGCTGATCGCCGGCATCGACCAGCTGGCGGCGGGCTCCAAGCAGCTGGCAGACGGAGCTGGCAGCCTGGACAGCGGAGCGGCGGACTTACAGGCCGGGGTAAAAAAGATCGCAGAAGGGTTGGGGACGCTTTCCTCCAACAGCCAAATCCTGAATGCGGGTGCCAAGCAGGTGTTCGAGAGCCTGCTGTCCGCCGCCGACACCCAGCTTGCCGCCGCCGGAATTAAAGCCCAGAAACTGACCATCGACAACTACGGCAAGGTGCTGGACGGAGTGCTGTCCTCACTGGACGAGACGGCGGTGCGAAAACTGGCGGAGCAAACCGCCCGCAAACAGGTAGAAGCCGCCGTGAAGGCCAAACAGGGCGAGATCAAAGCCCAGGTGACCGCCGCCGTACAGGACCAGGTGTTAGAAGGGGTCCTGGCGGCCGTCGGCAAACCCATGACCGCCAAAGAGTACCAGGCGGCCGTTCAGGCGGGCTTGATCCCCCAGGCGGTGCAGCAGCAGGTTTCCGCCGCGGTGGAGCAGCAGATGGCCTCCGGGGATATTCAAACGAAAATCAGCGCGGCAACCCAGCAGCAGATGAACGCCCTGATCGAGCAGAACATGAAGTCGGAACAGGTGACCTCCCAGATCAACGAAGCGGTGCAAAAGGCCAAAGCCGGCGCCGCCAGCATTCAGTCGTTAAAAACCCAGCTGGACAGCTACAAGCAGTTTTATCAGGGACTTTTGACCTACACCGCAGGCGTGGATCAGGCGGGTTCTGGAGCAGGTGAGCTCAAAGCCGGCACGGACACGCTAAAAAAGGGAACCTCGGATCTGAAAAACGGTGCGGACAATCTGAACACAGGTGTGGGTTCCTTGCAAGAGGGAAGCGGCGCTTTGGTGAACGGCGTCAAACAGCTCCAGTCCGGAGCGATGCAGCTGGACAGCGGCTTAAAAGAGTTTAACGAACAGGGCGTTAAAAAGCTTTCCGATGCGGTAAACGGCGATGTAAACAGCCTGCTCACCCGGCTGCGGGCCACCTGCGACGTTTCCAGAAGCTACAAGTCGTTCTCCGGAATCAGCGACGAAATGGACGGACAGGTCAAGTTTATCTACCGCACAGATTCCATCAAACAATAGCAGGACGGCTGGTTTTGCTCTCCATCCCGAATGATCTTCGATTCGTGTAAAAAATCCCCTCTGCCTTTTAAGGCAGAGGGGATTTTTGCTGGTTGCAGATGAAATATTTTTTATTACCGGGCCTGAATCCAGACGATCATCTCGGTTTCGCCCCGGTTGGCAAAGCCGTAATAGGGGATCAAGTGCAGCTCCTGCTCCTTCCAAAGGGAGTCGTCCACAGGGGCGTACAGCGCCTTGGAGGGCATCTTGCGCCAGCCTTTGGCGTTCAGGGTGATCCCGTCGAAAAATTCGTCGTATGCCTCGGTGACGGCCAGGGATTTATCTACCGCCAGCGCTCGCAGATCCTCTCCGTTGTCCACCCCTTCCAGGCAGTAGACCACAGGACCCCGCATCAGAGCCACCCGGCCCGCGTCCTCCTGTACGTGGGAGGAGGCTTCCATCAATACTGGCTTCATGGGGAAGTTCAGGACGATCACGGTTTCCTCCTGGTCGCAGGAAAGGTACAGATACCCCTTTTCCAGCTTGCCGTTTGCAGGCGCGCCGTTGACCGACGCGGTGTACTCCCGGCACCAGCCGGGAACCCGCACCGCCACAGATTTTCCAGCGGCGCCCTGGACGGTGAGCTTCACGTCGCCGTCGTTGGGGTAGTTGGTTTGCTGGGCCACGTTAATTTCATGTCCCGCAAAATCAAAGGAGGCGTCCGACTGCATGTATTGATGGACAAACAGGGTATCCTCGGATGTGGAATACAATAGATCACCCACCGACGCCACAAACCGGGTGATGTTGGGCGGGCAGCAGGAGCAGCCGAACACCTCCACCCGCTGGGTGATGGGGAACCGGGCCGTGGTGTCCTTCATCGCGGTATTCCGGTGGCGGAGCTTGGGGTCGATCTCCAGAGGGTTTTCATAGAAAAACGCGTTGCCGTCCAGCGTTTCCGAAGACAAAAAGCCGTTGTACAAAATCCGCTCGGCCACATCCGTGTAACGGGAGTCGGCTTCCAGCATCCACATGCGGCGGCAGAAAAAGATCATAGCGATGGCCGCGCAGCTTTCGTTGTAGGCGGTTTTGTTGGGCAGGTCGTAATCCAGGGTAAAGCCTTCGCCGTAGGCTTCGCTGCCCACGCCGCCGGTGATGTACATCCGCTGGTTGACGATGTTGTCAAACAGGGTGTTACAGGCGTCAAACAGGGTTTGGTCGCCGGTTTCATACGCCACGTCCGCCATGCCCGCGTACATGTAGGCAGCCCGCACCGCATGGCCTTCAGCGGTCTTTTGCTCACGCACCGGCAGGTGATCCTGGCAGTGGCGGCCGTTGACGTGATCGTAATACTGGCTGGGATCGTCCTCCCCCCGGTGGTCGATGAAGAACTTGCTCAGGGCGAGATAGCGCTTTTCGCCGGTGTACCGGTACAGTTTGACCAGCGCCAGCTCGATTTCCTGATGGCCGGGAGTGAGAAACGCCGCGGATTTGTCGTGGAAAAACACCTTTTCTATGTAGTCCGCATAGCGAATCATCGCGTCTAAAAATTTGGTTTTGCCGGTGGAGTGGGCATAGGCGATGGCGGCCTCTATCAGATGGCCCGCGCAGTACAGTTCATGATCGGTGCGGTGTTTAAACCGTTCCTCCGGCTTCACCACCGTGAAAAACACGTTAAAGTACCCGCAGGGATCCTGATTTTTAACAATCAGGTCCACCAGCTCGTCCACCTTGGCTTCCAGGTCGGGCGCCTTTCCTTTTTCCAGCAGGTAGGCGACGGCTTCCATCCACTTGGCCACGTCGGAGTCCCAGTAGATATCAGGGCGGTTGGGCTGTCCCTCTTTCCAGTCAAAGCGGAAGGTGGCAAAGCGTCCGGTGTCCTCAAACCGGCGCTGCACCGTGTAAACAGTGTTGTCGCGGTTGATTTGCTGGCGGCGTTTCCAAAAGCCGCCGTTTAAGTCCACTTTGGTAAAATCAACAGGAGTGTATTGTTTCATAAGCGCGTGTTTCCTTTCCGTTGTCGTCGGTAAATCCGGAACAAGCTCCGGCACGGTTTTATTCAGCCACAAACGCGCAGCGTAAATGGCTTAATCGTTACTTGTAGCTATTATACCGTGCCGGAGCTTGTTTGCATAGGGGGAAAATCGAATTTCTTTTGTAAAATATCAGTCGGATTTCTCGTCTTGTCCGGGAAGTTCAGCGGATTCATGATGGGCTTCCTCATTTTTGATTTCCCAGTGGATTAAAAGGGTCAGGGCTGCCCGCAGGGCGATGATCCCCGCTACGGTGATCAACTCGGAAAAATCCCGGACTACCACGGTGCGAAGAATTTCGCTTCCCAACTTAAATTCAAGCCCCAGGGCCATTCCCTTGGCGAGATTCAGCCGGGTCAAATCACTGCGCTTTACCAGGCTGATAATTCCCTTAATCCCGGCGACGATGATCACAAGCACCCCTAAAAATTCAAACAGCAGGATCGCCACATCTACGATTTCGGTAAGCAGGTGATGAAAAAAATCCAAAGGTCTGAACTCCTTCCTGGGAAATGTGATTGCTTGCGTGTTTCTCACAGCTTTTTTATTGTGCGCCAAAACCACCGGTTTATGAGACCTCCTTTTGCAAGAGGACGCTGCTAAGGAGGAATCAAGAATGTTGCACTTGATGAACACCACCTGCCATCGTACTCAGGGAATCCGCCGACACGGTGAGCATGGAATCAAACAGTTCGCACAACAACATCCATATGTATATTGGGCTTGTATGTTTGCAGGCGCGCCGATCATTCTGGTAGCGGCTGTGTTTTTGCTGACGTCAGTCGTTATGCTGCCTTTGTCCTGGATGCTCGGCTGGCTGTAATGGAAAGGACGCCGGTTTCAAAGCAAATCCCTAAATGGGAACCGCTTTCGGCTGGTGATTGGACGTTTTTTTAGGTTGACAACAAAAATTCCAGCGGACCTGCTGTTTATGGATAGATGTTCAAAATGCCCGGCCCGTTTTAAAACGGCGGCCACACGCATGAAAGCGTTCGGGAACAATACGAGAAAGCAAACTATAAAGAATCGCCGCGGCGCGGCGATTCTTTATAGTTTCTTAATGTCCCGGAATGCCTGCTTAACGCCTTTTTTATAAGGCGGATGATACAATTTAGTAGATGAGAGGAGGAACAGTATGAATATCCTAGTTGGATTCATTGGCGTCTGTGCTTTGGCACTGCTAATCTATTATGTTGTCATACTCATGAAGGGGGAGAAGCAAAAGTGAGTTCGGTCATCCAATACATACTTTATCTCGCCGTTTTAGTCGCTCTGGGGATTCCGCTTGGCGCGTATATCAAACGGGTGATGAACGGCGAAAAAACGTTTCTTTCCAGAATTTTGACGCCCTGTGAAAATCTTGTTTACAAGGTGATGCACGTCAAAAAAGACGAGCAGATGAACTGGAAGAAATACCTCGTCAGCGTATTGTTATTTAACGGCATTGGCTTAGTGTTTCTTTTCCTGCTGCAGATGCTGCAGGGAATATTGCCCGGCAACCCTCAAGGACTGCCGGGGGTCGGCTGGGATTTGTCCTTTAATACGGCTGTCAGCTTTGTGACCAACACCAACTGGCAGGCATATACAGGCGAATCTACGCTGAGTTATCTGACACAGGCGCTGGGCCTGACCGTGCAGAACTTTGTATCGGCTGCCACTGGAATCGCGGTGCTGTTCGCGCTGATCCGCGGCTTTATAAAAGTAAAAGCAGACGGCTTGGGCAGTTTCTGGGTGGACATGACCAGAATTGTCATCCACATCCTGATTCCTTTAAACCTGGTCATTTCCATCGCGTTGGTAGGCGGTGGAGTGATTCAAAATCTGAAGCCGGCCGAAAAAGTTTCTTTATTGGAGCCGATCGCAGTAAGCGCCGAAACCGTCGCGCTGGACGCGGATGGCAAAATCATTGAAAACGCGGTCATTGACACAGAAAATGCAACTGTTACTGTAAATGGAAAAGCGGTGGAAGATGCTACAATCATCGCTGAAGGCGATATCGTGGGCAGCGTCACCGATAAGACCAACGCGTTCCGCAGCGAAGTGCTGACGGCGGCGTCCATTAATAAAGACCGCACGGCGGTTTCGTTCGGTGAGGATTCCATAAAGGTCAACATGGTTACAGAGGAATTCGTTCCCATGGGCCCGGCAGCCAGCCAGGTCGCCATCAAGCAGACGGGAACCAACGGCGGAGGTTTCATGGGCGTCAATTCCGCTCATCCGTTAGAAAATTCCAATGCATTCACCAATATTTTGGAAATGATTTCTCTGCTGCTAATTCCGGTGGCGCTCTGCTTTACCTTTGGCAAAGCAGTCAAAAACAAAAAACAGGGCGTTGCAATCTTTATGGCGATGTTTATCGTCCTGGCGGCGGCCCTGGGAATCGTGGCTTATACCGAGCAGATGGCTACTCCGCAGCTGGCTCAGAACGGCGCTGTCGATCTTTCGATGGTGGATCAGGCTGGCGGCAACATGGAGGGCAAGGAAACCCGGTTCGGAATCGCTACATCGGCCACTTGGGCAACCTTTACCACGGCGGCTTCCAACGGATCGGTCAACTCCATGCACGACAGCTATACGCCCCTTGGCGGTATGATCCCCATGCTGCTGATGATGCTGGGCGAAGTGATCTTCGGCGGCACCGGATGCGGATTGTACGGCATGCTTGCCTTTGCGATTCTAACGGTCTTCATAGCCGGCCTAATGGTGGGACGTACGCCGGAATTCCTAGGCAAGAAGATCGAACCCTATGAGATGAAATGGGCGGTGCTGGTCTGTCTGGCAACACCAATTGCCATCCTTGTGGGCAGCGGCATAGCCGCCGTTTGGCCGGGAGTAGTTGACAGCCTGAACAACCCAGGCGCCCATGGCCTATCCGAGATCCTGTACTCTTATTCTTCCTGTGGAGGAAACAACGGCTCGGCATTTGCAGGCTTTAACGCAAACACCGTGTTCCTAAATGTAAGTTTGGGCTTGGTAATGCTGTTTGTACGGTTCCTGCCCATTATTGGAACCATGGCGATTGCCGGCAGCCTGGCGCGCAAGAAAAAGGTTGCGACCACCGCCGGCACTCTGTCTACGACAAACGCCATGTTTGTGTTCCTGCTCATCGTCATTGTGCTTCTGGTCGGTGCGCTGAGCTTCTTCCCGGCGCTGGCGTTAGGGCCGCTGGCCGAATTCTTTACTCAGATTATATAAGGAGGCTCTGAATCAATGGCGTCGAAAACAAAAAGCGCTTTTGCCGATAAAAAAATACTCGGCAGGGCCATCAAGGATTCCTTTGTTAAGCTGAATCCGAAAACGCAGGTCGGAAACCCGGTTATGTTCCTTGTGTTTATATCGGCAATTCTGACCACTGTGCTTTGGATTGCATCCCTTTTTGGTATGAAAGATGCGTCTGCATCTTCCGGATATATTCTGGCGATCGCCGTCATCCTGTGGCTGACCAGCCTGTTTGCCAACTTCGCAGAGGCCATCTCGGAAGGGCGCGGCAAAGCCCAGGCGGATTCCCTGCGGGCTTCCCGTAAAGATGTGGAAGCCCACAAGATCCCATCGGCAGCCGAAAAAGACAAAATAACGGCAGTTCCCTCCGCGCAGCTGCGCAAAGGCGATATTGTTCTTGTCAAAGCCGGCGAGCAGATCCCCGGCGACGGCGAGGTCATTGAAGGCGCCGCTACGGTGGATGAAAGCGCCATTACCGGCGAGTCCGCTCCGGTTATCCGGGAGGCGGGCGGCGACCGCAGCGCGGTTACCGGCGGCACGACCGTGCTGTCCGACTGGATTGTGGTGAAGGTCACCAGCGATCCTGGCGAAAGCTTCCTGGACAAGATGATTGCCATGGTGGAGGGTGCGGCCCGCAAAAAGACTCCTAATGAAATCGCGCTTCAGATCTTTTTGGTTGCGTTGTCCATCATCTTTATTCTGGTAACCGTTTCTTTGTATACCTATTCAATTTTTTCGGCAGAGCAGGCTGGAATTGAAAATCCAACCTCGGTTACGACGCTGGTGGCGTTGCTTGTGTGTTTGGCTCCCACAACGATCGGCGCGTTGCTGTCCGCTATCGGCATCGCTGGCATGAGCAGACTCAACCAGGCGAATGTCCTGGCTATGAGCGGCCGCGCGATTGAAGCCGCGGGCGACGTGGACATCCTGATGCTGGATAAAACCGGCACCATTACTCTGGGAAACCGTCAGGCGTGCAACTTTATTCCGGTTGACGGAGCTTCAGCAGAGGAATTGGCCGATGCCGCGCAGCTGGCGTCCCTTTCGGATGAAACGCCGGAAGGCCGCAGCGTCGTGATTTTGGCGAAAGAGAAATTCGGCATTCGTGAAAGGGCCCTGCAGGATAAGGGAATGACCTTTATTCCGTTCAGCGCGACCACCCGTATGAGCGGCGTGGATTTTGATGGAAATGAGATCCGCAAGGGAGCCGCTGACTCCATGCAGAAATATGTGGCGCAGTTCGGCGGTACATACAGCAAGGAGTGTGACGAGGCGGTCAAGGCGATCTCGAATCAGGGCGGAACTCCTTTGGTCGTTGCAAAAAACCATAAGATTTTAGGCGTTATCCATCTGAAGGACATCATCAAGGACGGCGTAAAGGAAAAATTTGCCGACCTGCGCAAAATGGGCATCAAGACCATTATGATCACTGGAGACAATCCGCTGACCGCTGCCGCCATTGCGGCTGAGGCAGGGGTGGACGACTTCCTGGCGGAGGCGACCCCCGAAGGAAAACTCAAGATGATCCGGGATCTGCAGGCCAAGGGCCATATGGTCGCCATGACCGGAGACGGCACCAACGACGCGCCTGCGCTGGCACAGGCGGACGTGGCGGTGGCAATGAACACCGGAACTCAGGCTGCAAAAGAAGCGGGAAACATGGTGGACCTGGATTCTTCTCCCACCAAGCTGATTGACATCGTCCGCATCGGCAAGCAGCTTCTGATGACCCGTGGAAGCCTGACGACCTTTTCCATTGCAAACGACGTGGCCAAGTATTTCGCCATCATTCCCGCGCTGTTTATGGGCTTGTATCCAGGACTGTCGGCGCTGAACATCATGGGTCTGCATTCTCCCATGAGCGCGGTGCTCTCCGCGATTATCTACAATGCGCTGATTATTGTGGCGTTAATTCCTTTGGCGCTTAAGGGAGTCAAATACCGGGAAGTTTCCTCCGGAAAGCTTTTATCCCGCAATCTGTTGGTATACGGTTTAGGCGGCCTGGTCGCTCCCTTTATCTTCATTAAACTGATTGATATGCTGCTTGTCGTGCTTGGACTGGCGTAAGCGAGGCTAGCGGTATGACGGCGGCCCGGCGCAGGCGCTGTCAGTTTTCCAAATTGATTTGCGCCGCGGTCATACCGTTCGTCCTTTTGAGTATTACGTTCCCATCCGATATAGGAGGTTTTTACGATGAAAACATTCAAAGAAGTTTTGGCAAAAGCAGCAATTATATTTGTCATTTTTGCAGTGTTGACCGGCATTGTTTATACCGCGGTTGTCACCGGCATTGCGCAACTAATTTTTCCGGGCCAGGCAAATGGCAGCATCATTGAGGTGGATGGCAAAAAATACGGAAGCTCTCTGCTGGCTCAGCAGTACACCGATGAATCCTATTTGTGGGGCCGCATCATGAACCTGGATGTTTCCACCTATACCGATGAAAATGGAAAACCGTTGATGTATGCGGTTCCTTCCAACAAGAGCCCGGCCGGCGAAGAACTGGAAGCGCTGGTTGCCGAGCGGGTTCAGAAGCTCCGTGCGGCCAATCCGGATATGGACGACACTGCGATTCCGGTGGATCTGGTCACCTGCTCCGGCAGCGGACTGGATCCGGAAATTTCCCCCGCAGCGGCGGAATACCAGGTAAAGCGGGTCGCCAAAGCCCGGGACATCTCTGAACAGGAGGTGCGGGACGTGATCGAAAAATGCACGTCCGGAAGATTCCTGGGGGTCTTTGGGGAAGAGAGAGTCAATGTCCTGAAAGTCAATCTGATGCTGGATGGAATTTTAAAATAAAAGGTTAAAAGGGAACTTCCAAAAAGTTCCCTTTTCTTTTGTTTTTACCCGTGGTAAAATCTTAATGAAATCTTTATGCAAGGTGTTGTTTTCTTACGCGATTTTAAATGGCAAGCCGGTATACTAAAGAGGAACGGGAGGTACGCCTATGGAGGACATGAGAATCAGCCCGGAGGAATTTCTTCGCCAGGCAAAGCAGGAAGAGCAAAACAACGGGCGCGGACGTCTGATGATCTTTTTTGGATATGCCGCAGGGGTGGGCAAGACATACGCCATGCTCAAAGCGGCTCATGCCGCCCGCAAGCGCGGAGTAGACACGGTGGTAGGCTATGTGGAGCCCCACGCGCGTCCGCAGACAGCACAGTTGGTAAACGGCCTTGAGGTTCTTCCAACGAAAGAAGTTGTCCATGGCGGGATCACGTTGCACGAGTTTGACCTGGATGCCGCACTTGCCCGGAAGCCTCAGTTGATTTTGGTGGATGAACTGGCGCACACCAATGCCGACGGGAGCCGGCATGAAAAACGCTTTCAGGACGTGGCCGAACTGCTTGCGCAGGGAATCGACGTATATACGACCATCAATGTGCAGCATATTGAAAGTTTAAACGATCTGGTGGCCTCCATAACAGGAATCACCGTGATGGAGCGCATCCCGGACTCGGTCTTTGATGAAGCGGATCAGGTAAAACTGGTGGATATCGAACCGAAAGAGCTGATTGAACGGCTTCAAGAGGGGAAAATATACCGAAAACAACAAGCTCAGCAGGCGCTGGGAAACTTTTTTACCGAACAAAATCTGGTCGCCCTGCGGGAAATTGCCCTGCGGCGGTGTGCGGACCGGGTTAACAAAATGCAGGCGAAAGCAGGGGGGAGAGTCGGCCAAAGTTCTGCACATGAGCATATTTTGGTGTGTTTGTCCTCGTCGCCCACCAATGCCAAGATCATCCGCACTGCCGCGCGGATGGCTGGCGCGTTTAAGGGAAGCTTTACCGCGCTGTTTGTAGAAACGCCGGACTTCCCCAATATGAGTGAAGAGGATAAGGACCGGCTGCGCCGAAACATCCGGCTGGCTCAGCAGCTGGGGGCGACCATCGAAACAGCATATGGAGAGGATGTCGCGTTTCAGATCTCCGAGTTCGCCCGCCTGTGCGGCATTTCCAAAATCGTGCTGGGCCGCAGCAGCGCCCGGCGAACGCTGCTGTTTGGACGTCCGTCCCTGACCGAACGGATCACGCAGCTTTCTCCCAATCTGGATATTTATATCATTCCCGACCGCAGCACGCCGATCTATAAACGCAAAAGGCGCGCTTTGCAAAAGCCCAAATTTGTAGCGGAGGATGTGCTGAAAAGCATACTGGTTCTGGCCTCGTCCACGGCCATTGGCTTTTTATTCGATCTGCTGGGGTTCAGCGAGGCCAACATCATTACCGTCTATATTCTGGGTGTGCTGGTCACCGCGGTGATTACTTCCCACCGGGCGTTCAGCCTGGTGAGCTCCATTGTCAGCGTTCTGCTGTTTAACTTTTTGTTTACCGACCCCCGTTTTACCCTTAACGCCTATGAGGCAGGGTATCCTGTGACCTTTGTCATCATGTTCGCGGCGGCGTTTTTGACCAGCTCCCTGGCGGTGCGGATCAAAAGGCAGGCGCGTCAATCCGCGGCCACCGCTTTTCGCACCAAAATTCTGTTTGATACCAACCAGCTTTTGGGAAATGAAAAGGAATCCGGGGGGATCATTTCCGTCACCTGTGGCCAGCTGACAAAGCTTTTGGGAAAAGATGTGCTGTTTTACAGCGTTCAGGGAGGCGGCTTGGCCCAGCCTCAAATGTTTCCCGCAGGCCATGAAAAGGATATGCGGCCGTTTACCACCGATAACGAGCGAGCGGTGGCCAGCTGGGTCTATCACAACAACAAACATGCGGGCGCCACCACCAGCACGCTGGGGGATTCCAAGTGCCTGTACCTTTCGGTGCGGGTGGGGAAGGACGTATTCGGCGTGGTTGGCATTGTCATCGACGGTGAGCCGCTGGACGCGTTTCAGAACAGTATTATGCTCTCTATTTTGGGCGAATGCGCCCTGGCTCTGAAAAACGAGCGGGTCACCAAAGAGCGGGAGGAAGCTGCGCTGCTGGCCAAAAATGAACAGCTTCGCGCAAATCTGTTGCGTTCGATCTCCCACGACCTGCGTACGCCGTTGACTTCCATTTCCGGCAATGCGGGAATTCTATTGTCCAGCGAGGAAAACATTGAAAAGGAAAAACGCAGGCAGCTGTATACGGATATCTATGACGACTCGTTGTGGCTGATTAACCTGGTGGAAAACCTGCTGTCCGTCACCCGAATCGAGGATGGCACCATGAAGCTCAAACGGACCACCGAGCTGCTGGACGAGATGGTCAACGAAGCCCTTCAGCATACCGACCGCAGACGCAGCGAACACAACATCCGCGTAAAGTCCGCCGATTCGTTTATCCTGGTCAAAGCGGATGCCCGGCTGATTATGCAGGTGATTATCAACCTGGTGGACAACGCCATCAAATATACGCCCAAGGGCTCCGAGATTGTATTGGAGACAAAAAAGGATGGCAATCAGGCGGTCGTGACGGTTTCGGATACCGGCGGGGGGATTTCTGACGAAGCCAAAGCGCATATTTTCGATATGTTTTATACGGCGGGAACAACCGTCGCAGACAGCCGCCGAAGCCTGGGGCTGGGGCTTGCGCTGTGCAAGTCGATCATCAATGCCCACGGCGGCACCATCACGGTGTCTGACAACCATCCCCATGGCGCCGTTTTTACATTTACCTTACCGACAGAGGAGGTTACGCTGCATGAATAAGCCGTTGATTTTAGTGGTGGAGGACGACGCAGCCGTCCGGAACCTGATTACCACAACCCTGGAAACCAATCAGTACCGATTTCAAGCCGCTCCCACGGGAGAAGCCGCGATTATGGAGGCGATCTCACACAACCCAGATGTGATTTTGCTGGACCTGGGCCTGCCGGATATGGATGGAATTGAGATCATCCGAAAAGTCCGCACCTGGTCCAAAACGCCGATCATTGTCATCAGCGCCAGAAGCGAGGACACGGATAAAATCGACGCGCTGGACGCCGGAGCAGACGACTATTTGACCAAGCCTTTTTCTGTGGAGGAACTGTTGGCGCGTCTGCGGGTTACCTTCCGCAGGCTGTATGACTCCGGCGGCGACCATGCCCAGTCGTCGGTGTTTGTCAACGGAGACTTAAAAATTGATTTTGCAGCTGGATGTGTATATATGAACGACCGAGAACTGCACCTGACGCCAATTGAATACAAGCTGTTGTGCCTGCTGGCAAAAAATACTGGAAAGGTGCTGACCCATACCTACATTACAAAAGAAGTATGGGGAAGCGCGTGGGACAATGACGTGGCCTCCCTGCGGGTGTTTATGGCGACCCTTCGCAAAAAAATTGAAGAGGATCCGTCCAATCCCAAATACATTCAGACCCATGTTGGGGTAGGGTACCGGATGCTGAAAGTGTAAGGAAAAAAGCCTGGACGGGATTTTCCCGTCCAGGCTTTTTTATCTTCAAAACGTTTTCTGTACAAAAGGAATCAGCGGTTTTCATCCTCTACCGCGTGGGTCAAAACTTGATTGAGAATTTCTTTGGAGCCGTCGCTGTTAAAATGCAGCCCATCGCCCGAGTCGTATTCGGTCGCCATGTTCCCGTCGGCGTCTTTCAGTGCGGATGCGGAGTTCAGATAATAATGGCCCCGCTTTTGAGCCAGTTCTCTTAAAAGCTCATTGTAGCGGTCGATTTTGCTGTTGGCCATCCGGGGCTCCGACCGCTCTTTGGAGGCGGAAACCGGCAGGATGGATTCAATGATGATTACACTGTCAGGAGAAGATTCCTCCAGCGCGGTCAAAAGGGTTTCATAATCGCTGATAAACTGTTCTTCATTCAGCCAGGCAATGCCGTTGATGCCAAAATTTACCACCATGCGGGAGGGTTTGATTTCCGACACAGCCTCGGGAATAGTCACTAGGCGGGAGCCCCGGTCGATTACGCGCTGGGTGACCGCGCTGGAGTGACTCATACCGTCCGAAGCGACGATATTTCCTTCGTCGATCTCGCCGGTAGCCTTTAAGCCGTTGGTGCGGGAATCGCCTACAAAGAGCGTCCCTGCCAAATATACATCGTCCGCGCGCGGTGTCTGTTTAAGCACGGTTTCCTGTGTTTTTTGCTTTGAATCCGACGTGCGGTTATCATGAAAGCCGTTGCTGATGCTTTGCGCCAACCCAGACAGGTTGTTCCGGAACAAAAAGACAATGCCGCATCCGACTCCCAGCGTAATGCACATGGACAGAAAAAAGGTCCGGAGCCCAGACGACTGTTTCTTTTTCTTTTTTGCTTTCAAAAAAACCAAGCCTTTCAACAAAATTATAAGCAGCTGTTGCTGCATACACTCTTATTTATATCATATCCGGGCGAAAAAAGCAAATAAAGAGGTGCGCTAATTCCTGGAAGGGAACAAACTGCGGAAAAAACAGCCAACCGGCAGAAAATCAAAAAGCGCCGGAGAGTTATTCCTCCGACGCAATTTGCTCCAGGCATTTCATCAGGTCTGTCAGGGTATCCAACTGCACATCCCGGCTCAGGATCTCGTTTTTCAGATCAATGGGAAGCGTTTCAAACTGGGGCCTTAGCATAGGATTAATATACGACATTGCAATCACCTCAGTGATAGAATGCCCGGATGCCGGCAAAATAACCGAAGCGAACGCGGTTATTCTTTATCCGGCAGATCAAAGTCCAATTCATAAAAATTAATACAAAATGCGTGGTAGGCCCGCATAATTGTTTCAGCGCTGGGCGAAGAACAACCGCGCTCCAGATTTCCGTATTCCCGAATACTCAGCCTGCACAGCTCCGCAGCTTCACTTTGTTTCAGCCCTCTGCTTTTCCGGGCCTTTTTCAGTGCTTCGCCAAAAGCCTGTTGTAACGTCATAGAAAATCCCTCCTGCATCCACCATAACGCAGGAGGGATTTTGATAAAAGGAAACCGGTTGCACATGCTCCAATAAAGAACAACAATGTGCGAAATTCAGTGTATTTTTACGAACTAGGATGGAATCGAAAGCATCAAAGTGAGCGGCAAGCGTGGGGATTAGGCCTGCTTGCAGAAAAACAAAGAGGTGCGCAAAATTCTTATTTCGTGCTCCATGTAGACTGATTTAGCCCGTTTCCTGTAGAGATAAAGGTGTGTAAATGATTGTTGCCGTCTGATCTGTAATCGGAGTAGTGGAAAAGAGTTACAATATCATCTTTCCCATCCTTGTTAAAGTCACCCATAGTAAATTTATAGGAAACGTTGTTGGCAGGATAATAATCAGCCGGCCAGGAACGCCAGTTTTTACTGCCATCAAATTTGCTTCCTGTGGATAAATAGGTATATATATTGGTTCGTTTGTCAGGATAGTAATACATGACGGCTAAATCATCTTTTCCATCGCCGTTTAAATCTCCCATCGCAAAACGATTTGTAATACACGAAGGGCCGTAGTAAGCGTTTGACCACCATTCCTGGCTGCTGGAAAATTTTGTTCCTGAAGACAAGTATGTAAATATTTTGGCGTTATTTCCGTAATCATACATGACGGTCAAATCATCTTTACCGTCACCGTTAACGTCTCCGCATGCAAATCGTCCGGTTACTGAATTCGCGTTGTACATTCCGGTATCCCAAGACTGAAACTCGGTGGAACCAGTAAAGCTTTTTCCGTTGGAAATATGTGCAAATATTTTGGTTTTGCTGTTTCCGTAATCGTACATGGTCACGATGTCATCCTTTCCGTCACCGTTGACATCGCCTGCGGCAAATCGCCCGGTTACCTTGTCGGCCTGAAACATGTTGGGCGCCCAGCTTTGCCACGTTTGTCCATGAAAACTGCTACCGTTGGACAGGTAAACGAGAAGCTTTGTGGATTTATTCGCATAATAATATAGGATTGCGATATCGTCTTTACCGTCTCCGTTAAAGTCACCGGCTGCGGCTCGGCCAAAATATTCATTCATATAAACCTGCGGGGATTGAAACCAAGTTTTCGGAGCTTCAAAGCTTGATCCTGTAGAAAGCCGTACAACGAACTGCGAGCCTGCAGAACCTAGGCCGGACAATTCGACGACATCGTCTTTCCCATCGCCATTGAAATCGCCCGCTAAAGCCATGCTCTGATAATCCCGGGCCGCTTCCAACGCTTTTCTGGCGTTCAGCCGTCCGCCCGATGCGACTCTCCCGTTTAACGCAGGTACTTTATCCACGCTATTTATAATAATCTGACGGATTTGCTGAGGGGTCATCCCTCTGTATTTGCTCTCAATCAGTGCAGCCACTCCGGCTACCATCGGTGCGGAAAACGAGGTGCCATTGGAATAGACATATTGATTGTTAAGTCCCGTTGTAAGGATCGAGCTGCCGGGAGCTGCAAGGTCAACGCTGGTGGCCCCATAATTTGAAAAATCAGAAAGGGTATCGCTGTCGGTGGTTGACGCCACGGAAATGATATTATCACTCGTATAGGATGCAGGATATTGCGGCTTGCTTCCGTCATTGTTGTGTGTTTGATTCCCGGCAGAAAATACAAACAATCCGTTAAAGCCGTCGATCAGGTCTTTATGCACCTGGTTATAGTCGGCGTTTTCATCGGATCCAGAAGCTTTCACATATCGAAAGCTGCCGTTAATGATTTTGATTCCATTGTTTCTGGCATATGTAATTGCATCCCCTAAGGATCGGTTTAAAAGAACGATTTTTACTTTTTGAGCAACTCCGGAAATGCCTGTGTTGTTATTTCCGACTGCGCCTAATACACCTGCAACATTCGTACCATGTTCTTGTTCTGTTCCTGCACTGCTGAAAGAAAGATTAGAGGTCAGGTCAACATGATTCGCTACCCCATTTTCCATTATTCCTACTTTAACGGTGTCAGATCCCCGGGTAATGTTCCAAGCCCCCGCCGCGTCTACTTTAGCGAGATTCCACTGATCCTTATATCTTGGATCGTTTGTAGCCGCTGCCACAGCTTGTGCCGCTTCTTCGGCAGTAGGCATTGGCAATTCGTCGTATGCTACATACTCGTGATAGTCCGGAGAAACCGCATGTACATCCTTTCGAGCCTCCAGCTTTTCAATTGCATCCAGTACATTCGATTTTCCAGTGTTTTTAATTTGAATGGACAGGATCTGGTGAAATTTTTCTTTACGAATCAGATCATTGTCCTCACCACCTACGGTGTAGGTAAGGTCTTCCACCGACACTGCTTGGATTTCCGGAAAATCTTCGGGAGAGTATGGTTTGTTAACCTCGCTGTCTTTATGTTTTAAAGAAACCAGTATGGTATCATCTTTAAACGAATCGTCAAGATCTGCGCTGCAAGGCACCAATTGTTCATCCTGCAGGACAAAAGATTCTTCTGCAAAATAGGGGCTGTTAAATTGAGCATTGGCAGATGACTCCAGAGCCATACCTGCTGTTAAAAAGCATACTAAAAGGCTACAAATCATGTTTTTACAAAATTTTTGAAACTGCAATTTTTTCAATCCTTTTTATATTTTTGTTGTCTGGTACACCCTCCAAAATGCACACTATACTTTATAATCAGATTTTGTGCTTATTTGTGACACATTTTCTTAAAAAAGTGGATATTTGACTACGAATATTTACAATTCGCTGTTTCCGAAAAAACACTTGATTTTTTTGCAAATTTCCTGTATAATAAATTCTTGTTAACGCTACTGTGGCTCAGCTGGTAGAGCAGCTCACTCGTAATGAGCAGGTCGTCCGTTCGAATCGGATCAGTAGCTCCATACAAAAAGGCCACAAACCACGGTGTTTACTGGGTTTGCGGCCTTTTTCCATTTTATTGGTATATCCGTGTTTTATCGCGTTTTGTCGCATTTTTTCGAAAAGATGCAAGTCAGAGGTAAGTCGATTTTTGCCGCACAGGGGAGGGGCATCTTATCCCCAAAAGCAAAAGGGACAAGCTGTTTAGCCTTCCTTGTCACCCTTGCGAGCGACAACGAGTCCGAGATGAACACAAAACAGCCGGTGAGGACGAATGATCCCCACCGGCTTTTGCTATAACAACCTATACGATAGCTATCTATATTGCAAATCGTTATCGTATAGATAGCAAGTAATTGATTTTTGAACCAAAATGAAAATACGAATAATGAAATTAAAAAACCTTAAAAAGGTTTTTGTATAGAAAATGCTATTAAGGGTTTTCTTAGTTCTTGATTTAAAATGTATGAATTAACAAGCATATATTAAAACTTAAAAATTGGGGGAAGTAGATATATCCAATGATCCGGTGTTCATCAAAATCTTATTAAATTTTATCTAATCATGAAATATTTCGTGATTTTTATCTGAAATATCCTTTTAAGTTAAAACCACACGTTCATAAACGCGTGGCTTTGATTCATTTAGTGATAGAAGAAATATACCAATCCGAATACCACTGGACGATCAAATTTATGATAAATGCGATCAACTTTGCAATCAAATATAATAGAATTATACAAATAACAAGAATTCCAATATACCAAAACAAAGCTATTATGAAATTCACGATCTTTTGTATCCATTTTTTCTTATGCTTGATTTTCGGCGCAGGAAGAGCACATAGAACGAATTCCAACAAATCTGCAAAAAAATCTTCAAGGCCATCCATATTAACCAACTTTCCTCCACGACAGTAATATTCCTTCACCCTTCGTCCGCGTTGATAAACCGTTCCACCTCGGGATTGTAATACCGGGATTGCAGGTAGTAAAACCCAGACTCGGTGTCGTAGTAATACCCGCGGTAACGGAAGGGGTTCTGATTTCCCACATGATACTTGTCGGTGATAACGTTCCCGGAGCCGTCGGTGACGCTCAACGCCTTGCCCCACGCATTTTACCACAACATTTCCATTGATGTCCAGTAGTGCCGTCACGTCCCCCATCAGATTGCACCGGGGGAAATAGGTCACGTTGCCGGTGCTGTCAAGCTTGGACACCGTCAGCCAAAGGTGCTGCCAATTGGTGAATAGCAGCCGCTTCTTCAAAATGAAGCGGCTGCTATTCCTAAAAGAAGCAAAAAACTATTCTGTCACTGTGACTGTGAAATCGTCGGTAGCCGAGCCTTCCTTCATCGGCGAAGTAACGGTAACCGTGACTTTACAGGTGCCAACCTTTTTGGCAGTAAGGCTAAAATTTTTCATTCCAGGCTGAACCTGTTTAAACTCTACAATGCCCTCTGGATCACATTTTGCTTTATAATAAAAGGTAACTCCAGATATTCTTGGGCTTAATATGGGCCGACTGTACTGTACTTCTCCAACTTTTAAGGTCCTATTCTTTTGCTCGCCAGCAAAATGTATGCCAACACTTTCTCTTTCAAGATATTGGCTGATCGTCAATCCTTCTGGCGGTATAACCGATTCTATCGGCTCCGATTCATTGTTGCTGTTACTTGGTTCCGATGAAATAGCTTCTACACTTGATGTGTTTTTGTTCAACGATGAATCCTCTTTTCCATTGACAGGCTGACAGCTACATATGTTTAGAAACACCAACCCCGCAATAACAATGTACACTGTTTTTTTCATAATTCTCCCTCTCTAGTGTTTGAGCCGGATATTTCCGTCACCTAAAAAATGCCTCTGATTTAAGTTCCCGAGGCGAAGGAATTCCAACAGTAAAAACACTGCTGAAAATTCATCGGGCATTGGGCGTGGATATTATAAGCTTGCGATCAACCTGCCAGATGAGGAATAGGGCCTCCAGTGGATTTGATTTCCAGTTTTCTTGCGTAGGACGTTCGAAAGCATATAAAAAGATCCATCGAAAAGGATCTTTCCGATGGATCTTCTGGATCGGCGGGAAAACCAGATGATTGGTTTATTCTTCGGAGCCCTCTTTCAGGCCGCAGCACTTTTTGTACTTTTTGCCGCTGCCGCAGGGGCAGGGATCGTTGTCGCCAACTTTTTGTTTTTTTACAGGCGCTTTTTTGACCGGGCTTCCATCGCCGGAAAATCCTTCCTGGGTGGGTTTGGCGACCTGTTCGCGCTTGGGTTCTTCTTCGGTGCGGATTTCCACGGTCAGCAGCATCTTCATGGTGTCCTCACGGATGGAGGCCACCATATCGTCGAACATATCGAAGCCTTCCAGACGGTATTCCACCACCGGATCCCGCTGTCCGTAGGCCCGCAGATAGATGCCCTTGCGGAGTTCATCCATAGCATCGATGTGATCCATCCACTTGGTGTCCACGATCCGGAGCAGGACGACGCGCTCCAGCTCCCGCATGATTTCGGTGCCGTATTTTTCTTCCTTGCGCTCGTATTTTTCTTTGGCCTTTTTCACCAATTGATCCGCGATGTCGGATTTTTTCATTTTTTCCAGTTCGCGCACATCGTATTGAAGGTCCTCCGACGTGGTGATGACGCCCAGGAAGTGATCCCGCAGACCTTCCATGTTCCAGTTTTCTACGATGTCGCCAGCCAGATAGTTGCTTACCGCATCGTTTACTGCGTCGGAAATCATGGTCATGACGTATTCGCGCAGATCCTCGCCGTTCAAGACCTTGCCGCGCTGGCCGTAGATCAGCTCGCGCTGGCGGTTCATTACGTCGTCAAACTGCAGAACGTTTTTCCGAATGCTGAAGTTACGGCCTTCCACCTTGCGCTGGGCGGATTCAATGGCATTAGTGAGCATTTTGTTTTCAATGGGCTGGTCCTCTTCAATTTTCAGCGCGTTCATCATATTCTGGATCCGCTCGCCGCCGAACAGGCGCATTAAATCATCCTCCAGGGAGATGAAGAACTTGCTGGCGCCTGGGTCGCCCTGACGGCCGGCGCGTCCCCGCAGCTGATTGTCGATCCGGCGGGACTCGTGGCGCTCGGTGCCCAAGATGAACAGGCCGCCAGCCTCGCAGACCTCCTCGGCTTCCTGCTTGATCTGGTCTTTGTATTTTTTGTATAGATCCTGATAGATCTGGCGGGCGGCTTTGACCTCCTCGTCGTCGGTGTCAGCAAAGCCGGTGGCCTCGGTGATCAGATCCTCATAAAAGCCCAGTTTGCGCATTTCCGCCTTGGCCATATACTCGGCGTTGCCGCCCAGCACAATGTCGGTGCCGCGTCCCGCCATGTTGGTGGCGATGGTGACCGCGCCTTTTTTACCGGCCTGAGCGACGATTTCCGCTTCCTTTTCATGGTATTTGGCGTTTAACACCTCGTGTTTGATGCCCCGGCGTTTAAGCATGGAGCTTAGCAGCTCGGATTTTTCAATGGAGATGGTGCCAACCAGCACGGGCTGGCCTTTTTCGTGGCACTCCACGATCTGCTCGATCACTGCGGAGAACTTGCCCTTCTCGGTCTTATAGATCGAATCCTGGTTGTCGATTCGAATGACCGGTTTGTTGGTGGGGATTTCAATGACGTCCAGTTTGTAGATTTCCCGGAATTCCGCTTCTTCGGTCAGGGCGGTACCGGTCATACCGGACAGTTTGGTGTACAGGCGGAAGAAGTTCTGGAAGGTAATGGTGGCCAGGGTTTTGCTCTCCCGCTCCACCTTGACGCCTTCCTTGGCCTCGATGGCCTGGTGGAGGCCTTCGTTGTAACGGCGGCCCAGCATCAGGCGGCCGGTGAATTCGTCGACGATGATGACTTCGCCGTCCTTGACCACATAGTCGATGTCCCGGGTCATGATGCCATGGGCTTTGATGGCCTGGTTGATGTGGTGCTGGATGGTCATGTTGTCTGCGTCCATCAGGTTTTCCAGGTTGAAGAAAGCCTCCGCCTTTTTCACGCCCTGGGGGGTAAGGGTGGCGGTTTTGGCCTTTTCGTCCACGATGTAGTCCGCGTCGGTATCCGCGTCGTTGTCCACCTTGTCGTCCAGCTCGGCAAACTTCTGTACCTTTAGGGTGCGGGCGAACCGGTCGGCCACGGTGTACAGCTCGGTGGACTTGTCGCCCTGGCCCGAGATAATCAGGGGAGTTCGGGCCTCGTCGATCAGGATGGAGTCCACCTCGTCCACGATGGCGAAGTGAAAGCCCCGCTGCACCTGCTGCTCTTTATAAATGCACATGTTGTCCCGCAGGTAATCGAAGCCGAGTTCGTTGTTGGTGCCGTAGGTGATGTCGCAGGCGTATGCTTTGCGGCGTTCGTCGTTGTCCAGGCCGTGGACGATCAGGCCCACGGACAGTCCCAGAAACTTGTACAGCTTGCCCATCCACTCGGAGTCGCGTTTTGCCAGGTAGTCGTTGACCGTGACGATGTGCACGCCTTTTCCAGTCAGGCCGTTTAAGTACGCGGGCAGGGTGGCAACCAGGGTTTTACCTTCACCGGTGCGCATTTCTGCGATACGGCCCTGGTGCAGCACGATGCCGCCGATGATCTGCACGGGGAAGTGGCGCATATCCAGCACCCGGGCGGAAGCCTCCCGGCAGACGGCAAAGGCATCCGGCAGGATGTCGTCGGTGGTCTCACCGTTTTCAAGGCGTTCCTTCAACAAGGCGGTCTGGTTTTTCAGCTCGCTGTCGCTCATGGCTTTGTAGGTTTCCTCCAACGCGAGAACCTTGTCCACAATGGGCTTGACGCGCTTGACCTCCTTTTTGCTGTAGGAGCCAAAGATCTTTTCCACAATACTCATGGATTTGTCACCTCATATCTTAAGTTTACAACCAATCCCAACCCATAAAAATCCGTCAGTTGAATTGATACTTCTATAAATGTGTTCAGACACACTTTTACAGTATATCCTGTCCCGAGGGTATTTGCAAGTGGTTTTTCTGAACATTCCGGCAGTTTAGCAAATATTAAGAAAAATTTACCCCCATTTCTGGATGAAACCGCACAAAAAAGCGGGGCCGTACTTGTTAATTTTTCATCAATCGACATCTTGCGCAACACGGAAAAAGCAGGTATAATAATACTGCGTGAACATGTCAATGAAACCGAAAGGAGTATCCCTTATGAACTATTCTCATGAAGTCGAGAGAATGTGTCCTCTCACCAAAGGCCCCAATCACGGACCTGCTCCGATCCCGGAGGAAGGCAGATGGGTCAAAGCATACGAGATCAAAGATATCTCCGGTCTGACCCACGGCGTGGGCTGGTGCGCTCCCCAGCAGGGCGCCTGTAAGCTGACCCTGAACGTAAAAAATGGTATTATCGAAGAAGCGCTGGTGGAAACCCTTGGATGTTCCGGCATGACCCACTCCGCCGCAATGGCGGGTGAAATTCTGCCTGGCAAAACCCTCCTGGAAGCTCTGAACACCGACCTGGTGTGCGACGCCATCAACGTGGCCATGCGGGAGCTGTTCCTCCAGATCGTGTACGGCCGCACCCAGACCGCGTTTTCTGAGGATGGTCTGCCCGTCGGCGCCGGCCTGGAAGACTTGGGCAAAGGCCTGCGCAGCCAGGTGGGCACCATCTTCTCCACCAAGGCAAAAGGCGTCCGCTACATGGAGCTGGCGGAGGGGTACATCCTTTCTGTTGCGCTGGACAACAACAACGAGGCCATCGGCTATAAATTTGTCCGCCTTGGCAAAATGCTTGAGGACATCCGCCACGGCGTGGATCCCACCGAGGCGTACAACAAAAACATCGGTACATATGGTCGTTATGATGGCGCTGCCAAATATATCGATCCCCGTGAAGAATAAGGTAAGGAGGCAACAACATGGTACAGTTTGAAGGTAAAGAAAGAAGAATGCCCAAGATTGAAGCCTGCCTGAAAGAGTACGGCATCGAGTCTTTGGAAGCTGCCCGCGACCTTTGCCTGAGCAAAGGCGTCAATGTGGACGAAATCGTCAAGGGCATCCAGCCCATCGCGTTTGAAAACGCCGTTTGGGCGTACACTCTGGGCACCGCGATTGCGCTGAAAAAAGGCGTGAAAAAAGCTGCGGACGCCGCGGAAACCATCGGCATCGGCCTGCAGGCGTTCTGTGTGCCCGGCTCGGTGGCCGAGACCAGAAGCGTTGGCTTAGGCCACGGCAACCTGGGCGCGATGCTGCTCCGGGAAGAGACCGACTGCTTCTGCTTCCTGGCGGGACATGAGTCCTTTGCCGCTGCAGAAGGCGCCATCGGCATCGCCCGCACCGCCAACAAGGCCCGGAAATCTCCCCTGCGGGTCATCCTCAACGGCCTGGGCAAAGACGCCGCATACATCATCTCCCGGATCAACGGCTTCACCTATGTGGAGACGGAGTATGACTTCGCCACTAGTGAGCTTAAAGAAGTCCGCCGGGTCGCGTTCTCTGATGGAGAAAAAGCCAAGGTCAACGTCTACGGCGCCAACGACGTGCTGGAAGGCGTTGCCATCATGAAACACGAAAAAGTGGACGTTTCCATCACTGGTAACTCCACCAACCCCACCCGGTTCCAGCATCTGGTTGCCGGCACCTACAAAAAGTGGGCCAATGAAAACGGCGTGAAGTACTTCTCCGTTGCCTCCGGCGGCGGAACCGGCCGTACCCTGCATCCCGACAACGTGGCGGCGGGCCCGGCTTCCTACGGCCTGACCGACTCCATGGGCCGTATGCATTCTGATGCACAGTTCGCGGGTTCGTCTTCGGTTCCCGCCCATGTAGAAATGATGGGCCTGATGGGCATGGGCAACAATCCGATGGTTGGCGCTACCGTTGCGTGTGCTGTTGCGGTGGAAGAAGCCAACAAATAAGGCAGAGACCGCAGAAAACTAGAATTATTTAAACAAACAGGGACTTTGGTGTGTTGTACCCAAGTCCCTGTTTTCTGTTATCTCCGTTTTCATTGGCGTTGTCGATTTGGTCATTGTTATATTCGTAGCAATGACTGAATTGGTCAATGCGGTCACAAAGAAATCCTGTTTTGTTAAGATTGCAGATAAAAAGGCGATGTGCTTTCCCATTGTGGAAAGCACATCGCCTTTTTATTCTAAAATGATACGTTTCGTTTCATAAATGATAAAGTTGTTACGAAAGCTAAAAGCAAAAGGAGGTATATAAAGATGAAAATGATACAGGAAACTCAAATACAGGAATTTGAAAACGAGCTTTATCTAAATGAGAAAGCGAAAACGACCGTACGTAAATATATCCAAGCTGTCCGGCAGCTTGCCGCGTATGCAAAAGGAGTGGAGCTGACAAAACTTCTGTTGCTGGACTACCGGGAATACCTGCGGCAGAAAAACAAATCGCAGACAGTCAACGGGGCGCTGTCTGCCATCAATGCCTTTCTGGATTTCTGCGGCTGGCCGGAGTGTAAAATAAAACTGTTAAAGGTACAGCGACAGGCGTTTTTAGATGAGGCGCGGGAACTGTCTGAGGCCGAATACAGACGACTGCTGGCGGCAGCACTGGATAAGGGAAATGAACGGATGTATCTGCTGATGCAGACAGTGTGCGGGACGGGCATTCGGATCAGCGAGTTAATATATATCACTGTGGAAGCGGCAAAAACTGGCCGGGCAGAAATCCGAATGAAAGGCAAAAGCCGCATGATCCTGCTGCAAAAGGAACTACGAAACCGACTGCTCCGGTATGCAAGGGAACGAGGTATAGAAGCCGGCCACATTTTCCGTACCAGAAATGGTCGGCCGTTGGACCGGTCCAATATCTGCCATGATATGAAAAAGCTTTGTGCTGCAGCTAAAGTATCACCTCACAAGGTGTTTCCCCATAATTTGCGCCATTTATTTGCCCGCACCTTTTACGCCATTGAAAAGAACCTGGCACATCTGGCCGATGTGCTTGGCCACAGCCGAATTGAAACCACCCGTATCTATGTGGCGGTGAGCGCAACCACCCACGAACGAATACTAAGCCGGATGAAATTGGTGATATAAAAAAGACCACAGAGTAATCCTTCTGTGGTAAGCCTACTCTACATATACACCCTTTATTTAGATGAAATATATATTTATATTATATAATATGCGTCTCTCTTTTTCAAGATTTAAGCCAAAAGTTTTATCGGGTAAATCAAAATTATTTTTAGGCACAACAGGGAAGCCTGAAACACATTTGTCTGTTGCAGGCTTTTTCGTCTTGCCCAAAAGAGCATGTTATATTGAAGAACATAATGTTTTAAATTCAACTCTTTAAAATGGATACCACAGAAGGATTATTCTTTGGTAGTGCATCATGTGTGGGAAACCGGTGAAAACCGGCGGCGCCATATTCCAAGGGACTTCCAGTGAATAGGACGGATGGCAGCCGGAGTGAACGGATCAAAAAACCACCGGTTAGCCGGTGGTTTTTTCGTTTAAAGGGAGGCTGAGCGTATGAAAAAAATACTGCAAGCATGCAGCGAAGTGGCCGGCTGTTCTTTCCCGGTCGGACGGGACAGGCGAATTCGCTCCTGTGTAGCTGTGGTTCGTATATAAAAGCTCGCGTCGATAAGAATTCGGCATTATATCTTCAAGAACGGATGTCAAAAGACAGCGCAAGCGGCGAATTTTGACAATAGACTTTTATAAATGGTTCTGGTAAAATGAATATATATACAAATCTTACCCTTGACCGAACAGGGAAGTACGGCCATTCAAAATACGGCAGAATATTTTTAAACTTCCTATAATCTTGGTTTCCCTTGTTCACTATGGGTATCATTTTTGAGGACGATTGAGATGAAAGAAAAACAAAAAAATCTATACGTCGGCCATTCGGTCCGCTTTACAAAGAAAGAGCTCCGTACCAAGTGGGCATTGGTGGTTCTGGCTGTTTTAATTGCTGCGATTTCCAGTGTTTCTATATGGAACGCCGCCGGCCTGCAGGCTGCTGTTGACAGGCGGACGCGTATGTATGTAAGCGATGTGTCCCTTCAGCTTACTGATGATATTAATTATCGTCTGGAGCACATCATCACAGACCTGGAAATGCTGGAGGATAGTCTGCTTCGGATAGATGAAAGCAACAACAGGGATGCGGTCAAGGAATTTTTGAATCGAAAGGCAAGCATACTTGGTTTTACTTCCATCGTTGCTGTTGATTTAGAAGGGAATCATTACTGTACTTCTCCTATACAGGGAGAATTGCTTTCGATGTTTGGGGTTAAGAAATCGATGAAAGGGGAAAAAGGAGTTTCGTTTTTAAATAAGCAAAGCATTTTATACACCATTCCCATTGTCCAGGATGACCGGGTAGTAGGTGTGTTAGGCGGCGTGCGCAATAAAGAAAATATGCAAATGCTGATTCAGCCCAAAAGCTTTTCCGGACAGGGGCTGACCTGCATTACGAACCAAGAGGGAAAAGTCATTGTTTCGCCTACTGATTTGGACCCTTTTATGGAACTGGACAGCCTTTTTGCCAAAGAAGAGGACGATGGAAAACTTTCCCAGGATATTCAGCAAATGCAAAAGGACATGCTGGACAACAAAAGTGGGATTTTGTTCTTCACTGCGGTGGATAAGACTGATTTGGTGTTGGCCTACAATCCGTTGGACAGCTATGGCTGGATACTGCTCACGTTAGTTCCGGCAAATATCATCTCCTATGAAACCGATCAATATATTTTTCAGACATTTTGCATTCTCACGGGAATCATTGTGTTGTTTGTGATGATGCTTTTTGTAATAGCGGGAATGTACAGAAGTTATTACCGCCGCTTGGAAAAAATAGCATTTGTGGATCGCTTGACAGGCGAAGCCAACAACGCCGCGTTTCAGCTGCGATGCCAGCAGATGTTAAAACAGCTTCCGCCAAATAGCTGTACAGTCGTGCTGCTCAATGTCAAGAACTTTAAACTCATCAATGAAAATTTCGGAAGCGCCCAAGGGGACAATACACTGCGCCATATTATGAAGGTTTTGCAGCAGAATATCCGCGAAGGAGAACTGGCGGCTCGCGCAGATGCGGACAATTTTTTCCTGTGCCTTGAGGAAAACGATCCCGAGGTGATCCAAAACCGGCTGTCGGATATGGTAGAGAGCATAAATTCCTTTGGCAGCGAACAGGATCCCAGTTATCTGCTGACCGTCCAGCAGGGCGCATACACGGTAGACAATCCGGACCTGGAAATCACGATTATCCAGGATCGGGCAAAAAGCGCCTGCCGCAACCGAGCGGCACAGCAGGACGGCGTGTGTATTTTTTATGATGCGGCATTTACGCAGCAGATGCAGAAAGAACACGATTTAAACGAGTTGTTTGACGCAGCATTAACCAATGGGGAATTTCAGGTGTATCTGCAACCAAAGGTGTGGATCGAAGGCGGCCGTCTTGCTGGGGCGGAGGCGCTGATCCGCTGGAACAATCCGCAGCGGGGGATGATCTATCCTTCTGATTTTGTTCCCGTGTTTGAAAAAAACGGGAAAATCTGCAAGCTGGATTTGTTTGTGTTTGAGCAGGTGTGCCGGTCGCTTCACCAGTGGATCGAATCCGGGAAAAAGCCGTTTCCCATATCGGTCAATCTATCCAGGCAGCATTTTTCCGACAAGGACTTTTTGTTAAAGTTCAAGGCCATTGCGGACCGATATGAAATTCCGGCAGGGCTCTTGGAGCTGGAGCTTACGGAATCTATCTTTTTGGAGGATCAGGGGATCGAGTTTGTTAAGCACAAGATCGACGAGATGCATCATTTTGGTTTCGGGTGCTCGCTGGACGATTTTGGAGCGGGATACTCTTCTTTGGGCTTACTGATGGAATTTGATGTGGACGCGATTAAATTAGACCGCCGGTTCTTCCTCAACGTGTCCAGCCCCAAAACCCGGGATGTAGTAAAAAGCATTGTGGATCTGGCCAAAAAAATCGGGGCTTTAATCGTGGCGGAAGGAATTGAAACACAGGAACAACTGGAGTTTTTAAAGGATGTAGGTTGCAAATTGGTACAGGGATACCTGTACGCAAAGCCTATGCCCATTCCAGACTTTGAGCGGGACTGGCTGAACAAAAATGCAAAATAAAACTATTTCAGCCAGAGCTGCCGCATTTGTTTGCTTAACCAACATAAAAGGGACGGTTATCGTCAGATAACCGTCCCTTTTTGCGGTTCTGTCTGCGTACCAAAGTTGTTGTCCCGTCCGTCGCCGGCAGAGTCTTTTGCCCGAAAGTAACAACAGCCGTCCACCTTGCTGTCGCTGACCGGAGCCGCAGTCTCCAGCGTACACTGGCCGTCCCGCTGATGGATACAGTTTTTACTGCAGTTAATCAGATTCAAGCGGACACCCTCCCATTCCAAAAAGATTTAACACTATTGTGATGTGTTTTTCGAAAAATATACCAAAAAAATTCATATTTTTTCTGGTCATAAACCGTATGGATTTAGCAACACTACTTTTAGTGAACCAGAATATAAATTTTACCCAAAAAGCACCGGCGGCAATGGCAAAAAACGATGTGTCCATGTTTTTCCATTTCCCTGTTTATCGGCGCATTTTAACCTGCAAATACACACTGGAATGCGGAGGGATTCGATTGAAGAAGTATATTTCACTGGGACTAGTAACAGCGGTGCTTCTGCTGACTGCGGCGATTGTGCCGAATGCAGTCAGCAGTTTTTTGCCGCGGGTGGAACTGATCCGGATCGGACAAACGATCTATCAAAGTACTGTCAGTGCGGGAGGAACAGTGGAAGAGCTCTCCAAACAAGAAGTGGCGCTTACAGTTCCAGTGGTACCGGGCAAAGTGTATAAAGAAGTGGGCGACACCGTAAAAGCCGGTGATGTGATTGCGGAAGTGGATCAAAATGCCACCAAAACCGCGCTGCTCAGCTTAAGTTCTACCACTCCCGATTTACTTTCCAAAGAAGTTTTGGCCTCTTTGACCGGAGAGGGGGGCGGCAACGGGGAAGATGTTTCGGCCGCGTTACCCGAGCAGGTGGTGGCAACTTCTGAGGGGGTGATTACCTCCATGAACCTGACCGAAGGTACCCTTTGCGAAAGCGGTACGGCCGCGACCATTGCAAACTCCACCGACCTGCGGGTCAAGATTGCCGTCAACGAAAGCAACATCGCAAGCGTGAAGGAGGGCCAGAAGGTGACGCTGACCGGAGCCGCGCTGCAAAAGACCTATACCGGCACAGTTGCGAAGGTGTATCCCTCCGCCCGCAAACAGCTGGCGGGAACGGTGCAGGAGACAGTGGTGGATGTGCTGGTAAACATCGACGATCCGGACGAGGGGATGCGTCCCGGGTTTACAGTACAGGCCAAGGTGAAAACAGGACAGGAAAAGGCCGTGCGTGTTCTGCCCTATGAAGCCGTTTCTCAGGATGAGCAGGGGAACGAGTTCGTCTATGTGTATCAAAGCGGCCGGGCAGTGCGCAGGGACGTGGTCACCGGGCTTACAACATCCGATGGGGTGGAGATCATCGCGGGGGTGGGACCCGATGCGCAGATCATTGCAAACGCAGCCGACGTGAGTTCGGACAAGGCGTATGTGCGTCCGGTGGGATAAGGAGGTGCGGACCTTTGGGCGGATATCTAAAAAACGCGTTTCACAATATTTTCCGCAAACGGCTTCGGTCGGCGCTGACCATCGCCGGCATCGGGATCGGCGTGCTGTCGGTTATTGTGATCTCTGCCATCGGGGATCTGGGAAAGCAGACTATCAACGCGGAGCTTAACAGCATCGGCATCGACGGGCTGGCGGTGTCGGCCAGTTCCTCCACCACACAGCCGGTGACCCTTTACACCGACCAACTGGGAGAGATCAAAAAAGACCAGAATGTGGAGGACGCCATGCCCCTGATGGTGCAGGCCACTCAGAGCAGGAACCGGGATAAGGTCAATAACTGTATCGTATGGGGAATTGACAACAATGCGCAGAACATCATCTCTCTGGAAGTTTTGTACGGACGTATGGTCAGCCAGGGGGATCTCGCCAGCGGGGAAAGCGTCTGTGTGGTGGATGAAGCCTATGCCGCACAGTTTTATGGAAGAAAAAACATCGTGGGCAAGACAGTGGAGGTGATCTTAAACGGCGGTTATCAGACGTTCACGGTTGTGGGGGTCGTGGCTTCCGGCGGAAATGTTCTGCAAAACCTAATGGGGGAATACATTCCCAGCTTTTTGTATATTCCTTACTCCACCATGCAGCGGGTGTGCGGACGGGAAAGCTTTGACCAGATTGCCATTCGCCTGCGGGAGGGAACCGATCCGGATTCCGCCGCCCAGTCCATCACCACAAGGCTTGAAACCGAAAACGGCGTAAAGGACTCCATCAAGGTGGAAAACCTGGTACAGCAAAAAGAAAAGCTCAACAACATCTTAGACATCATCACACTGGTGCTGTCGGTAATCGCGGGCATTTCCCTGATTGTGGCGGGGCTGTCCATCATGACGGTCATGCTGGTATCGGTCAGCGAGCGCACCCGGGAAATCGGGATCAAAAAATCCATCGGCGCGTCCCGCTCCAAAATCCTGATGGAGTTTTTAATCGAAGCGCTTTTAATCTCCCTGATCGGAAGCGGAATGGGCTGCGGGGTGGGCGTTGCCCTGTCTTGGGCGGGCTGCGCTGTGCTGGGAATGACGTATACCCTCAACGCAGGTCTTGTCCTGTTCTGCATGGGGTTTGCAGTGGTCACCGGTATCCTGTTCGGCGTATATCCCGCTATGAAGGCAGCGGGGCTCCGTCCGGTGGAGGCTCTGCGTCAGGAATAGCACTTTGCGGTTTTGCGCGTGATCAAAAACTCCCTGGCATAGCCAGGGAGTTTTTGACATGAATCCAGGGCGTTATGCCCCCATCAGATGTTCAATCAGGATTTTTAACCCGATCAGCACCAGGATGGTGCCGCCGAAAATTTCCGCCTTTTGGCCCAAAAGGTTCCCGAATTTTTTTCCCAGGAATACGGCGATCAACGAGCAGCAGAAGGTGGTGGCGGCGATCAGGCCAGCGGCAGACCAGATGTTTACGTTCATAGCCGCAAAGCTCACCCCGATGGCCAGGGCGTCGATGCTGGTGGCTACACTCTGCACCAGCAGAATCTTGATGGTCAGCCGTTTGCAGTCCGGCTCATCCTCTTCTTTCTTAAATCCATCGAACATCATTTTTCCGCCGATGACTCCCAACAGAAGAAAGGCGATCCAATGGTCGATGTGGGAGATATAGCCCGCAAAAACGCTGCCGGCAAAATATCCGATCAGGGGCATGATCCCCTGGAACAGGCCAAAGGAAAGAGCCATTGCCAGAGCCCAGCGAAACCGCATGTTTTTCTGGCACATAGCGTTGGACATGGACACCGCCGAAGCGTCCATAGAAAGTCCCAGCCCGATTAGCAAAATGGTGACAATACTCATAACAACCCGATCCTATCGTTTGATAATTCCATTTTATGTATAAAGCGCGTTTTATATGCGGGTGTCCAAAAGCCCGGAATATTGGGCCCTGAATTCCGCAAAACGGCCCTGATCCAACGCCTCCCGGATTTTTTCCATCAGAGTGTTGTAAAACCACAGGTTGTGCATCACCGCCAGGCGCATGGCGAGCATTTCATTTGCCTTGAACAGGTGGCGCAGATATGCCCGGGAATGCCGCCGGCAGGTGGGACATCCGCACTCTTCGTCGATGGGGAGCGGATCTTCGGCGTATTTGGCGTTCATCAGGTTGCGAATGCCCTTCCAGGTGTTCACATGGGCGTGGCGGGCGTTGCGGCTGGGCATGACGCAGTCGAACAGATCCACTCCCCGGGCCACCGCCTCCAGGATGTTGGAGGGGGTTCCTACCCCCATCAGGTAGCGGGGCTTGTCGGCGGGCATGAAGGGTTCCACCGCGTCGATGATCCGGTACATATCCTCGGCGGGTTCGCCCACCGCCAGGCCGCCGATGGCGTAGCCGTCCAGATTCAGCTCCGCGATCTGCTTCATGTGCTCCACCCGCAGATCGTCGTACACGCAGCCCTGGTTGATGCCGAATAAAAGCTGATGAGGGTTAACGGTGCCCGGCAGTGCGTTTAGCCGGGCCATTTCCGCCTTGCAGCGCACAAGCCACCGGACGGTGCGGTCGCAGGATGCCTTGGAGTATTCTCGGGTGGAGGGATTTTCCACGCATTCGTCGAACGCCATGGCAATGGTGGAACCCAGGTTTGACTGGATGCGCATGCTCTCCTCCGGGCCCATAAAGATTTTACGCCCGTCCACATGGGAGTGAAAGGTTACGCCTTCTTCCCGGATGGTGCGCAGCTTTGCCAGGGAAAACACCTGAAATCCACCCGAGTCGGTGAGGATGGGCCGCTGCCAGCCCATAAATTTATGCAGTCCGCCCATCCGGCGGATCAATTCGTCCCCCGGCCGGACATGGAGGTGATAGGTGTTGCAAAGCTCCACCTGGCATTTTAAGTCCACCAGGTCATAGGAGGAAATTCCTCCCTTGATGGCAGCGGAGGTCCCAACGTTCATAAACGCGGGGGTCTGCACCGTCCCGTGGACGGTCTCAAAGGTTCCCCGACGGGCGTTTTGCTCTTTTTTGATCAGTGTGTACATATCCTTCGCAGAGCCGTTTAGACAGCTCCTGTCCTTTCTTTTCAATCTGGTGTCAGAGGATCAGCATGGCGTCCCCGAAGCTATAAAAGCGGTAGCGCTCCTCCACGGCAGTTCGATAGGCGTTCATGGTGTTTTCATATCCTGCAAAAGCGGACACCAGCATGATGAGGGTGCTTTCCGGCAGGTGAAAGTTGGTAATTAAGCCGTCCAGCACCTTGAATTCATAGCCCGGATAGATGAAAATGCTGGTGTCTCCGGAGCAGGGGACGATCTCCCCATGGGCCTGAGCCACGGATTCCAGGGTGCGGCAGCTGGTGGTGCCCACGGCGATCACCCGTCCGCCGGAGGCTTTGGTCTGATGAATACGCCGGGCGGTTTCAGGGGGTAACACATAGTGCTCGGTGTGCATAAGATGCTGTGTGATATCCTCTTCCTTCACAGGCCGGAAGGTGCCAAGCCCTACATGGAGGGTTACATAAGCGATTCCCACGCCCTTTTGCTCCAGCCGCGCCATCAGCTCGGGAGTAAAGTGAAGCCCTGCGGTGGGCGCGGCGGCGCTGCCCAGTTCTTTGGAATATACGGTCTGATAACGCTCTTTATCCGCCAGCGTATGGGTGATATAGTGGGGCAGGGGCATCTCGCCGATTTTGTCCAGAACCGCGTACAGGTCGCTGTGGGCTTTATCATAGGTAAACCGGCAGATGCGGTTGCCCTCCTCTACCACGTCCAGGATCTCGGCCTCCAAAAGTCCTTCCCCAAAGATAAACTTGGCGCCGGGCTTTGCCTTACGGCCTGGATGGACCAGGATTTCCCACACATCGGGCTGACACTGCTTTAAAAGCAGAAATTCCATAGCGGCGCCGGTGTCCTTTTTCATCCCGTACAGCCTTGCGGGAAGCACCCGGGAGTTGTTGACCACCAGCAGATCCCCGGGCTTTAAAAGCTCCGGGAGGTCATAAAACCGGCCATGACAGAGCGCGCCGGTTTTACGGTCCATCTCCATCAGCCGGGAATGGTCCCGGGGCTCCATGGGAGTCTGGGCGATCAGCTCCTCAGGCAGATGGTAAAAAAAGTCCGATTTATTCATATACATCACCATTCTTTCTAGCAATAACCACAGTATTATGAATCATAAAACACGCTGCATACTGCCCCAAACAATTTTGCTAAATCCTTTCAAAATGTATGGAATTGGTTTAAGTGTAACGAAAACACCGTGAAGATTCTATTAAGAACACGGAAGGACGGATGAAGAACCTATAAAAATAACAGAAAGCATTTGACACCGCCGGGGGATGGTGGTATTATAAAACCGACAAAAAAATACTGAAACTGGTAGAGGATGCGGTTTTTAAGAGTATGCGAGTGTGAGAGTGCCAAATCGTTTGAACATCTGCAAAAAGGGAAAACCGCCGAAGAACAGGTGATGGCATCGTCTGTTCTGGGGGCGCGCTCAACAGGTGCGTCACTGTCATCACAATGGATGGAGAGCTGCCGGCGGCCGGAAACAGGCAAAACGTTCCTTTCTGGTCGTCAACATTTCTATTATATTGGATGATGAACCGGTTTTCAACCGGTTTTTTGTTTGTTTCTCACTTTTTGTAAAATAAGAAAGCTTTCCGCCGCTTTTGGCGGAGAAAAGGAGTATGACAATGAAGACTTTTAACGTTGGAATTATCGGCGCGACCGGCATGGTAGGCCAGCGGTTCGCAACCCTGCTGGAAAACCACCCCTGGTTTCATGTGACCGCTTTGGCGGCCAGCGGACGCAGCGCCGGCAAAACCTATGAAGAAGCTGTGGGCAACCGCTGGAAGCTTTCGAAGCCCATGCCGGAGTCCATGAAAAAACTGGTGATTCTGGACGCTTCTGCGGACGTGGAAAAAATGGCGGCCGCCGTGGACTTCGTGTTCTGCGCGGTGGATATGAAAAAAGACGAGATCAAAGCGCTGGAAGAACGCTATGCCAAGGCGGAATGCCCGGTGATCTCCAACAACTCCGCCCATCGGGGAACTCCCGACGTGCCCATGATCGTGCCGGAAATCAACCCCGAGCACGCGGCGGTCATCGACGCCCAGCGCAAACGCCTGGGCACCAAGCGGGGCTTTATCGCGGTGAAGTCCAACTGCTCGCTGCAAAGCTATGTTCCCGCCCTGCACCCGCTGATGGAGTTCGGCGTGACCAAGGCGTTAGCCTGCACCTATCAGGCGATCTCCGGCGCGGGCAAAACCTTCGAGACCTTCCCCGAGATTGTGGATAACGTGATCCCCTTCATCGGCGGTGAGGAAGAAAAAAGTGAAAACGAACCCTTGAAGATCTGGGGTAAACTGGAAAACGGCGTGATCGTCAACGCCAATGGACCTTCCATCACCACCCAGTGCCTGCGGGTGCCCGTCAGCGACGGCCACACCGCTGCGGTGTTCGCCTCCTTCGAAAAAAAGCCCTCCATAGAGGAGATCAAACAGAAATGGGCGGCGTTTAAAGGCGTTCCTCAGGAGCTTGAGCTTCCCAGCGCGCCCAAGCAGTTTTTGCATTACTTTGAGGAAGATAACCGCCCCCAGGCCAAATTAGACCGGGACATCGAGGGCGGTATGGCGGTGTCCATCGGACGCCTGCGGGAGGACTCCCAGTACGACATCAAGTTTGTCTGCCTCAGCCACAACACCCTGCGGGGCGCGGCTGGCGGCGCGGTCCTGATGGCGGAGCTTTTGGCTGCCAAGGGATATTTGGACTAATCTCTGCCGATCCTACTTGTATCCAGATGGTTTGGATACACAACGACTTATGATTCTGACATGCGCAAAAAGGAGAATGCGTTATGAAAAAGCCTTTGTTTACCGGCGCGGGCGTGGCGATTGTCACCCCTATGAATCCGGACGGTTCGATCAACTACCCAAAGCTCGGGGAGCTGATTGACTTTCAGGTCGATGGCGGCACCGACGCGATCATCACCTGCGGCACCACCGGCGAGTCCGCCACCATGACCCATGAGGAGCATGTGGAGGTCATCCGCTATACGGTGGAGCGGGTGGGCGGCCGGATTCCGGTCATCGCCGGCACCGGCAGCAACGACACCGACTACGCCGTCAAACTGTCGGTGGAAGCGGAAAAACTGGGTGTGGACGGCCTTCTGGTGGTCACCCCTTACTACAACAAGACCAGCCAGCGGGGGCTGGTTCGGCATTTCACCAGCATCGCGGACAGCGTGAATATCCCGATCATTCTGTACAACATCCCCTCCCGCACCGGCGTGACCATCAAGCCCGAGACGTTTGCTGAACTCTGCAAACATCCCAATATCGTGGCGGATAAAGAAGCCAGCGGCAATATCTCCGCCGTGGCGCAGATTAAGGCGCTGTGCGGCGACGAGCTGGCGGTTTACTCTGGAAACGACGATCAAATCGTACCCATGCTCTCGCTGGGAGGGAGCGGCGTTATTTCGGTGCTTTCCAACATCCTGCCCCGGCAGACCCACGATATCTGCCAGCTCTTCTTTGAGGGGAAAACCGCCGAGAGCGCCAAGCTCCAGCTAGAGCTTTTGGACCTGATTAACGCCCTGTTTATGGACGTCAATCCCATCCCGGTCAAAGACGCTATGAATTTGATGGGCATGGAGGTGGGCGAGTGCCGGATGCCGCTGCTCACGATGGATGACAAACAAAAACAGGCGCTGGCCGCTGTGCTGAAAAAACACGGTCTGACCGCGTAAACAGGATACGCGCAATCCGCATCCGATGCCGGATGCGGATTGCTTGCTGTCCGGAAAAAACAGCCGTTTTCGCAGAAAACGGCGGGATAAAAGAAAGGATGTGAACCGGGATGCGCAAGGTGCTCATCAGCGGATGCAGCGGAAAGATGGGAAGGGTCATCGCCTCGGTGATTGATTCGAGAGAGGACTGCAAAACAGTGGCGGGTGTGGATCTGTTCACCCAGCCTTACGGGGATTTCCCGATCTACAAAACCTTTGACCAGGTGGAAGGGGACGTGGATGTCATCATCGACTTTTCCAACCCTGCGGCGCTGGACGGACTTTTGACATACGCGGTGAATAAAAAGGTGCCGGTGGTTGTCTCCACCACTGGATTTACCAAGGAGCAGATCCAGCAGATCCATGAGGCGGCGGAAAAGATTCCGGTATTTTTCTCCTTCAACATGTCTTTGGGCATCAATCTGCTGGTGGAGCTTTCGAAAAAAGCCGCTCAGGTGCTGGGCGGTCAGTTTGATATCGAGATTGTGGAAAAACACCACAACCAGAAGATCGACGCGCCCAGCGGCACTGCCATCATGCTTGCGGACGCCATCAACCACACCTTAAACGATCAGTACCGCTATGTGTACGACCGGCATTCCCAGCGGAAAAAGCGGGATAAAAACGAGATCGGCATGCACTCGGTGCGGGGCGGCACCATCGTGGGCGAACACGAGGTGATCTTCGCCGGCCGGGACGAGGTGATCACCCTGTCCCACTCGGCTTTCAGCAAAGAGGTGTTTGCAGTGGGCTCGGTCAACGCTGCCATGTTCCTGGCGGACAAAGGTCCCGGCCTGTATCAGATGAGCGACCTTTTGTAAGCGTCGTTTCGGAAAGGATTATCCATATGAAAAAAAGAGTTGCGGCCCTTTTGCTTTCCTGCGCACTGCTTGTCGGCGCGCTGTCCGGATGCGCTCAGAAGGATACCGGTACCGGAGCTGTTCCTGCGGGAGGGGAGCCGGAGCAAACCTCCTCCCAGGCGCCTGTGGTCAAAGAGCCTTCTACCGTGCGGCTGATGTCCGCGGGGGACAATCTGATTCACAGCTCGATCTATAAGCAGGCAAAAGCCCGGGGGACAAACGGGAGTTATGATTTTTCCTACGCCTACAAAAACATCGCGGACATCATTGCTCAGGCGGATCTGCCGGTTATTAACCAGGAGACGGTGATCGCCCCGATCTACGAGCCGTCGGATTATCCCTGCTTCAACAGCCCGCCGGAACTGGGGGACGAGATGTTAAAGCTGGGCTTTAAGGTGTTTAACCACGCCAACAACCACATTTTGGATAAGGGAACCAAAGGGACGCTGTCCTGCCTCAACGACTTTTGGGCGAAGCGCCCTCAGGCGCTGGTAACCGGCGCTTACCGGGACGAGAAGGATTTAAACACCGTTAAAACCATGACGGTCAAGGACATCACCTTCAGTTTTATCGGGATCACCGAACACACCAACGGTATTAAACTCCCCAAGGACACTCCCGTTCGGCTGATCTACACCGAAAACGAGGAGCTGATTAAGAAGCAGATTGAGGCGGCCAGAGAAAAATCCGACTGTGTAGTGGTCTTTGCCCACTGGGGCGTGGAGGGGACCCATACCGTCGCCCAGCGGCAGAAAGATCTGGCCAAAAAGATGGTGGATTGGGGCGCGGATATCATCCTGGGGACTCATCCTCATGTACTACAGTCCATCGAGATGCTCAAAAAGCCGGATGGAACCGATGCGCCGGTGATCTATTCCCTGGGGAATTTTATCTCCGCCCAGTCGGAAGCTCCCAACATGATCGGGGGAATTTTGGATTTAAAAGTGACCAAGAATTTTGAGACGGATTCGATCACGGTGTCCGACGTCAAACTGATCCCCACCATCACCCAGTACGAATCCCGTTACTCGAACATTCGGATCATCCCCTGGGCCAGCTATACCAAACAACTGGCCGACCAGCATGGGGTTAAGGACAGCCGGTTTACATACGACTACATTCAAAAGACCCTGGATTCGGTTATCGGGGAAGAGTATCTGGAACTTGTGAAATAAGAGCGGATTTTCAGTGATATACTAGTGTTAAGGAGGACGGAACCATGAGTACCAATTTTATTAGCAACATCAGCGTAACAGAGGATGTGGCGCTGCTCACTCTGGGGCATGCTCCCGCCAAGGCGGATTTTATTTCCCGGGTGTTCGGCAGGGTCAGCGAGCAGGACATCAACGTGGATATGATTTCCCAGACCGCGGTGACAGGGGAGTACGTGACCATCTCGTTTACCGTGAGCGACGAGCATGTCACCAATGTGGTGGCGCTGGCAAACGCCGTCAAGGACAAATATCCCTCGGTGAAAACCCTGGTAAAAAACGGGAATGTAAAAATCGCCCTGTACGGCGAGGATATGCCGGATCATCCCGGCGTGGCGGCCAAGGTGTTCCAGGTGTTCAATCGCATCGGCGTGGGCATCCTGCTGATTACCACGTCGGAGACGGATATTTCCATCCTGGTGGACGGTTCGGACTACCCCGCCGCATATGAGGCGCTGTGCCAGGAGTTCGGCCTGCCTCAGTAGGGAGACGAAAAAAAACTGTAGCGCGCCTGTCCGCTTTTGCGGGCGGGCGCGCTTTCGTGAGTTCTTGGGCTTTGCACGGTTTGGAAACATAGCTGCCCTGGCAAAAAATGCTTGGAGGTTTGTTTTTCAATAAAATCAAAACCCATTTGCTTTAACCAGGGAGGCTTTATCCTTCATGCTCAAAAAAATAGCGTATTTATTTAAAAGCGACGTTGTTATGTTCGTGTCCATGTGTCTGGCGATCGTGTCGTGTATCATTGTGCCTCCGTCGGCACAGTATCTGCAATATATTGATTTTCATACGCTGATTTTACTGTTTTGCTTGATGCTTATTGTGGAAGGGCTGCGGGAGCAAGGTTTTTTTCAAAAGGTCGGAAATTGGATTTTCACGAGGATCAAGACAACAAAAGGCCTTGTTTTTTCGTTGGTGTTTCTATGTTTTTTCAGCAGTATGCTGATTACAAACGACGTGACACTCATCACGTTTATTCCCTTTGGAATCCTGATTTTAGAAATGGCGGGGCTGACACCCAAACTGTGTTTGACGGTCACGCTGATGACCATTGCCGCAAACTTGGGCAGCATGTTTACGCCGATTGGAAATCCTCAAAACCTGTATTTGTTTTCCATCTCCCACCTGGATTTACCGGGCTTTTTCATGCTGATGCTGCCGTTTACGGCTGTCTCTGCTGTCTTGCTCGGCGTATTTATCCTGTTTGGATACCGGCAGTCCGCGTTGGAAATCCACATTGGGGGATCAGAACGGCTAGATAAACGATCTGTATGCTTTTACGGAGTATTGTTTGTCTTATGCGTCTTGGCGGTGGCGGGAGTTGTCCCTGCGTATCTTTTGCTGCCGGCAGTTGTCCTGTGCGTTTTTTGTAAAAAGAAAACGCTGTTTAAGAAAATTGATTATTCGCTGCTGCTGACATTCTCCTTTTTCTTTATCTTTGTAGGCAACATCAATCAAATGGAAAATTTACGGGCATGGATCTCCGGCATTGTGCAACATCATGAGCGGATGGTCTCGGTGGGGATTAGCCAAGTCATCAGCAATGTTCCGGCTGCTATGCTGCTTTCCGGCTATACGGAGAATATCAACGAACTAATTATTGGAACCAATCTTGGCGGATTGGGAACGTTGATTGCCTCAATGGCGAGTTTGATTTCCTATAAACATGTAGCAAACCGGTATCCCGAGTTCAAGAAAAAATACTTGTTGCTGTTCACGCTGTGCAATCTTGTATTTCTCGTTTTCCTGTGCCTGCTTTAAGCCGTCCAAACGATTATACGGACAATCCGATGGGGCGGTGATTTCATTTAGTGGAGGAAACGTCCAGGTGATTTTTCGGTTGACAAGCCGGGAAACATATGGTAAACTTATTAAGCCGCGTATGCCGGGCAGAAATCGGTTGCAACAATACCGGGCCTTTGGCGTAGCGAGATTATAGGAAGAGGCAGGTGCCTAACCATGTACGCAGTGATCGAAACCGGCGGCAAGCAGTACCGTGTCAGCGAAGGCGACGTGATCTTTATCGAAAAGCTCAACGTGGAAGCGGAAGCGGAAGTTACATTCGATAAAGTAGTCGCAGTTGGCAAAGACGACGGCCTGGTTGCGGGAACTCCTTTTGTTGAGGGTGCGACTGTTGTCGCAAAAGCGCTGAAAAACGGCAAAGGCAAGAAAATCACCGTTTTCACCTACAAACCCAAAAAGGATTCCAAACGGAAAATGGGACACAGACAACCTTACACCCAGGTAAGGATCGAATCCATCAAGGCATAACGCCGTGATCAAGGTTCGGTTTATGCGGTCGCGGGACGGGCTTCGGGGCTTTTGCGCCCAGGGCCACGCGGATTACGCCGAATACGGCGAGGATATCGTGTGCGCCAGCGTCACATCGGCCGTACAGCTTACCGCAAATGGGATTACGGAATGCCTGGGTATAAACGCTTCGGTTTCCGTGGATCCACAGGGCGGGATCTCTTTGATTCTGCCGCAAGACTGCCGTCGGGAAGATGCCGCGGCGTTTTTGGAAGCGCTGTATCTCCATCTGACCGTATTGTCGCAGGATTATGAAGGAACGATACAAATTACTGACTCGGAGGTGTAAGATATGTTAAAGCTGAATATGCAGTTTTTCGCGCATAAAAAAGGTGTTGGTTCCACCAAGAACGGACGTGATTCTGAATCCAAACGCCTTGGTGTGAAACGTGCGGACGGCCAGTTCGTCCTGGCGGGGAACATCCTCGTCAAACAGCGTGGCACCCACATCCATCCCGGCGAGAATGTCGGCCGCGGATCGGACGACACCCTGTACGCCCTGGTGGACGGCAAGGTGAAATTTGAGCGCCTGGGCCGCGACCGCAAAAAGGTCAGCGTGTACGCCCAATAAGCATGCAAGCAAACAAAATCCCCTGGGAGCGTTCTCAGGGGATTTTTTCTGCCCGCACGGTGGTGGAAAAGGGCAGTATTGGCCAGGCGCTCTGGAAAAAAGCCGCCGTTTTTACAGAAAAAATCTCTTTTTGACCAGTCTGTGAAAATTTTGCGATTATACTTTACAGACGGGGCATACTCATGTAAAATAGAAGTAATATAAATGGCGGAGCCGGGCAGAACGTTTTCCGGCGCTCCTTTTGAAAATACAAAGGAAGAGTTGGTGATGACAGTGCAGCCTAAATACAAACGGGTGTTGTTAAAGCTGAGCGGCGAAGCGCTGGCGGGCGAAAAAAAGTTCGGCCTGGATTACAGCGTGATCACCGAAATTTGCAAGAGCATTAAAAAAGCGGCGGACTTAGGGGTAGAAATCGCCATCGTTGTCGGCGGCGGCAACTTTTGGCGGGGCCGTTCCAGCGGGGCGATGGACCGCACCCGGGCGGATCATATCGGCATGCTGGGGACCACCATGAACGCGCTGGCTGTGGCGGATGTGCTGGAGGAACTGGGCGTTATCGTCCGGGTGCAGACGGCCATCGCCATGCAGCAAGTGGCGGAGCCCTATATCCGCAACCGCGCGGTCCGGCATCTGGAAAAAGGCCGGGTGGTCATTTTCGGCTGCGGAACCGGCAACCCGTTTTTCTCCACCGATACGGCCTCCGCGCTGCGGGCCGCGGAGATCGAAGCGGACATTATTTTCAAGGCCACCATGGTGGACGGGGTGTACGATAAAGACCCCAACAAGTACGCCGACGCGGTCAAATACGACACCCTTTCTTTTGCGGAGGTGCTGGCCAAGGGACTGGGAGTGATGGACTCCACTGCGGCGTCCATGTGCAAGGACAACAACATCCCCATTTTGGTGTTCGATTTGGGACACCCGGACAACATTGTGGACGCGGTGGAAGGCAAGCCGGTGGGAACGCTGGTTGAGTAAACAGGGAACCGGACGGGCGTCCGGATTTAGAATTGACGGAGGTATTGTCAGATGAAAGACGTTCTGAAAGCGACCGAAGAAAGAATGCAAAAATCCGTAAGGGGACTGGAAAACGAGTACCTGTCCATCCGGGCGGGCCGCGCCAATCCCGGCGTGTTGGATAAAGTCAAAGTGGATTATTACGGCGTTCCTACCGCCCTGAATCAGATGGCGGCGGTGTCGGTGTCCGAAGCGCGGGTTTTGGTGATCCAGCCTTGGGACGCCAGCACCCTGCACGAAATTGAAAAGGCGATTTTGGCCTCGGACATCGGCATCACCCCCACGAACGACGGCAAGGTGATCCGCCTGGCGTTCCCCCAGTTGACAGAAGAGCGCCGAAGGGAAATCGTCAAGCAGGTGCACAAATACGCTGAGGAGTGCAAGGTCGCGGTTCGCAACATCCGCCGGGACGCCATGGACAAATTTAAAGCCATGAAAAAGGACGGCGAAATCACCGAGGACGATCTGAAAGACTGCGAAAAACAGGTTCAGAACGCCACGGACAAAACCTGTAAGGATGTGGACGCGGTAGCGGCGAAAAAAGAAAAAGAGATCATGGAAATCTAACGGAACACAGAAACAGCGGAAAGGACAGCGGCGTAAGGCTGCTGTCCTGTTCTGAATTCTAAAGGTTTATCATTCGCCGGCGGGGGATCGTTTGCGCTTTACGGGCTTTTGGCATGCAAAACGGTTCCGCGCACAGGAAGGAGCTTCCCATTTGGCAAAGCACAAACAGGAGAAGCAGGCGCCTGCCGTGCTTCCAAAACACATCGGCATTATCATGGATGGCAACGGACGCTGGGCCAAACTGCGGGGGCTTCCCCGGTTTGCCGGGCACAAAATCGGAGCCAAGACGTTTAAAACCATCACCCGCTACTGCAATCAGGTAGGGGTACGGTACCTGACGGTGTACGCGTTTTCCACCGAAAACTGGAAGCGGCCCCAGGAGGAAGTCGACGCGATTTTAAAGCTGTTGGACGAATATCTGGACGACGCGGAAAACTTTAAAAAAGAAAATGTGCGCACCCGGTTTATCGGGGATCTGTCCGCTTTGGGGGAACCGTTTATCCAAAAGATCCGCCATGTGGAGGAGATGAGCAAGGACTTCACCGGTTTAACGCTCAACATCGCCTTTAACTACGGGGGGCGGGACGAAATCGTCCGGGGGGTCCGCAAAATCGCGGAGCGCTGCCGGGCGGGGGAACTTGACCCGGACTCCATCACCGAGGAGACCATCTCCTCCCAGCTGGACACGGCGGGACAGCCGGATGTGGACTTGATCATCCGCCCCAGTGGGGAGCTAAGGCTTTCGAACTTTATGCTGTGGCAGTCCGCCTACGCGGAGTATATTTTTATGGATATCTTATGGCCGGATTTTGCCGAGCGGGATTTAGACCGCGCTTTGGCGGAGTTTGCGCGGCGCAACCGCCGGTTCGGCGGCGTATAGAGAAAAGGGCGGCCTAGGGGTGCCTGTAGAGTTGAGGTGAAGTCAATGAAACAGCGGATCATTTCCGCGGCAGTGGGACTGCTGATTTTGTTTGCCGTGTTGTTTTTCTACACCGGCCCGGTGCTGAACGTCGCGGTGGCGCTGGTGGGGATGTTGGGGGTTTTTGAGCTTTACATGTCCGAAGGATATCACAAAAAGCACCGGTTTGCCGTGGCGGTAGGGCTGTGCTATGCGGCGCTGGTGCCGTTTTTCTCCATGCTTTCCGGCATGCGGGAAATGGTCACCATGGGCGCGGTGTTTGTGCTGTTTGGAACCTTTTTGGCTCAGCACGCCACCCTCCGTTTGGAGGAGCTGGCTACGATCTTCATGGGGGCGGTGATGATTCCCTACTCGTTAAGCTGCCTGGTGCTGATCCGCAATCAGTTTGTGGGCGTAAACGGCACGCTTACGCTGTTTTATATCCTGTTGGCGCTGGGGGCCGCGTGGCTGGCGGATTCCGGGGCGTATTTTGCCGGGCGGTTTTTCGGCAAGCACAAGATGTCGCCGGTGGTCAGCCCTCACAAGACAGTGGAAGGGGCCGTTGGCGGCGTCGTCACCGACGCGGCCGGCTTTGCGCTGCTGGGCTTTTTGTTTCAAAAGATCATGGAGGCCCAGGGCACGCCCTGTTCGGTTAACTACATTGCCCTGGCGGTCTGCGGCGCGCTGTGTGCGCTGATCGGCATGCTGGGGGATCTGTCCGCGTCGGTGATTAAACGGCAGCAGGGCGTCAAGGACTTCGGCACCATCATGCCGGGACATGGGGGCGTGCTGGACCGGTTTGACAGCGTGCTGTTTGTGGTGCCGTTTTTCTACCTGGTGTTACAGGTAGTCCGCTTTGTGACCCTGTAGCCAAACGGCGTCAACAAACATAGGGAAGGGACGGAATATGGAAAGAAAACGGCTGTCGGTCCTGGGAAGCACGGGCTCCATTGGAACCCAGACCCTGGACGTGGCAAAAAAACGGGGATACAGCGTCTGTGCGCTGGCCGCTCGGGGAAATATCAAACGTTTGGAGCAACAGGCGAGGCAGTTTCTGCCCCGTCTTGTGTGCGTTTATGATGAAAACTGTTACCGGCCTTTCAAACAGGCGTTGGCCGACACCGATATCCGGGTCACGGCCGGGGAACAGGGCCTGTGCGAGGCCGCTGCCGCGGAGGAGGCGGACACCGTCGTCAACGCGGTGGTGGGGATGGTGGGGCTAAAGCCCACCATGGCGGCTATTTCCGCCGGCAAGGATGTCGCTTTGGCCAACAAGGAAACCCTGGTCACCGGCGGGAGCCTGGTCATCGCCGCCGCCAGGGAGCGGGGGGTGAACATCCTCCCGGTGGATTCCGAGCACTCCGCCATCTTCCAGTGCCTGCAGGGAAGCAGGGAGCGGGAGCTTAAACGGATTCTGCTCACCGCCTCCGGCGGGCCGTTTTACGGCAAAACCCGTGAAGAACTGGCGCATGTGACAGTGGAGGATGCTTTAAAACATCCTAATTGGGACATGGGGGCCAAGATCACCACCGACTCCGCCACCTTGATGAACAAGGGGCTGGAGCTCATCGAGGCAGTGTGGCTGTTCGGCTGCAAGCCGGAGCAGATTGAAATTCTGGTGCACCGGGAAAGCGTTGTCCACTCCGGTGTGGAGTTTGTGGACAACGCGGTGATCTGCCAGCTGGGGGTGCCCGACATGCGCCTCCCCATTCAGTACGCGCTGACCTATCCGGAGCGGGTGGAAAGCCCCTGTGAGCAGCTGGATTTGCTCCGCTACGGGACATTGAGCTTTGCCCGTCCGGACGAGGAGACGTTTTTGTGCCTGAAAGCAGCGAAACAGGCCATCGTCTGGGGCGGTTTGTACCCGGCGATGGTCAACGGCGCCAACGAAGCGGCGGTGGCCCTGTTTTTGGATCGTAAAATCAGCTTTTTGCAGATCGGGGAGCTTGTGACGGGGGCGCTGTCTCTCACTCCTCCTGCCGGGGAGATGACGGTGGAGCGGGTGTATGAGGCGGACGCTTTGGCGCGGGGATATGTCTTGGACCAGGTGAACCAACAAGCATGAGTGGCAAATAACACCGCATTTCCGTATTATTTTTCCCCACGGGGAATAGAGATAGAACAGCACGCTTTGACCGCTGTCTGCCAAAGGAAACCGAAAATCCTCTGTGAAAGGGTAGGTCACATTTATGAACATTGTCATTACAATCCTTCTAACAATTCTAGTTTTCGGCTTGATTATTTTTATCCATGAACTGGGGCACTTTATCATGGCGAAGGTCAACGGCGTCAAGGTCCGGGAGTTCGCCCTGGGAATGGGCCCTACCTTGTTCCGTTTTGGAAAGGGGGAAACCCGCTATGCTCTGCGTTTGTTTCCCATTGGCGGCTTTGTGAGCATGGAGGGCGAGGACGAGGAATCCGCCGACGAGCGCGCCTTTCACCGCAAGCCGGTATGGCGTCGGATCCTCATTGTGATCGCGGGCGCAGTAATGAACATTGTGCTGGGGTTTGTAATTATGACGATTGTGGTGGGGATGCAGACAAACATCGCCACCATGGAGGTCTCCAAGTTTCGGGAGTTTGCCACCAGTAACCAAGCCGGCGGCCTGCAGGCGGGGGATGTGATCCAGAAAATCGACGGACTGCGCATCTGGTGCGACACCGACTTTTTCTATGCGCTGGAGCGGGGAAAGACCGGCGGGGAAAAGGGGAAAACCACCCTGGACGGCCAGGAGGTGGACACCCTGACCCGCAGCTATGACATTCAGGTCAAACGGGACGGCAAAAAGGTGCTGCTTGAGGATGTAAAGATCACGGTCACCAGCAACACGGTGGATCTGCTGGTCAAAGGCGAGAGCAAAAACGTGTTTACCGTGCTCCGGGAGGCTGGGAACAAAACGGTTTCCACCGCCCGGATGGTGTGGCTGTCCCTCGGCGACCTGCTCCGGGGCTCGGCGGGACTCAAGGATTTGTCCGGCCCGGTGGGCGTGGCTCAGGTGGTGGGCCAGGCGTCCGGCATGGGGCTGCAGTCGTTTTTGACGCTGGTGGCGTTTATCACCATCAACGTGGGAATCTTCAACGTCCTGCCGCTTCCGGCGCTGGACGGCGGACGGCTGGTGTTTTTGATCATCGAGGGCATCCGGCGCAAGCCGGTTCCCGCCAAATACGAGGGCTATGTGCACGCGGCTGGGTTTATCCTGCTGATGCTGTTGATGATCGTCGTCACCTTCAGCGACGTGTTTAAGCTGTTTCACTGACGGCGCAGGGGAATTGATCCCGAAAGGATGAGGGTAGGATGAAAAAACAACGGGAAGTCAAACAGGTCGTCTTGGGCCCGCTGACCTTTGGAAGCGGAGAAATCTACGTCCAGTCCATGCTCAACGTCCCCGCCCGGGACATCGCGGGGAGCGTTGCCCAGGCCAAACGGCTGGAGCAGGCGGGCTGCGATATCATCCGGGCGGCGGTCCCCGACAGGGAGGCCGTCCGCCTGGTGGAGGCCATAAAAAAAGAAGTCTCGGTCCCCCTGGTGGCGGATATCCACTTCGACTACCGCCTGGCGCTGGAGTGCGTGGCCGCCGGCGTGGATAAAATCCGTATCAACCCCGGCAACATCGGCGGGGAGGACCGGGTTAAGGCGGTGGCAACAGCCTGCAAAAACGCCGGCGTCCCCATCCGCATCGGCGTCAACGGCGGGTCGCTGGAACGGGAGATTTTAGCCAAGTACGGCAGCCCCACCCCCGAAGCGCTGGTGGAATCCGCCCAGTATCACGTGGGGCTTTTGGAAAAATACGATTTTGACCAGATTGTGGTGTCCATGAAATCCAGCAACGTAAAGACCATGGTGGAGGCTTACCGCCTGATGGCGGAAAGCTCCCCGTATCCGCTGCACCTGGGGGTGACGGAAGCCGGCACCAAGCGCATGGGGATCATCAAGTCCGCCGTGGGAATCGGGAGCCTTTTGCTGGACGGCATTGGGGAGACCATCCGGGTGTCCTTGACTGCCGATCCAGTGGAGGAAGTCTACGCCGCCCGGGATATTCTAAAAAGCATCGGCATGGGAAAACCCGGGGTGGAAATCGTGTCCTGCCCCACCTGCGGGCGGACGAAAATCGACCTGATCGGCTTGGCGGGCCGGGTGGAACAGGCCCTGGCGGACTGCCGGCTGCCCATCAAGGTGGCGGTGATGGGGTGCGTGGTCAACGGCCCCGGCGAGGCCAGGGAAGCGGACATCGGCATCGCGGGCGGCGACGGCTGCGCGGTGCTGTTTAAAAAAGGACAGGTGATCCGCAAGGTGCCGGAGGCGGAGGTCTTTGACGCCCTGTTGGAGGAAATTGGAAAAATGCAAGGAGACGACTGACATTGCCCAATAGTTTTCGCACGATCTTTGGCCCGTACATCGACAGCGACGCGCTGCTAAACGATCTGGAACAGGGCGAGATCTTGGTTTTGGATATTTACAAGGAGCGGGGAATGGCGGTGGCCAAGGTCAAATTCCCGGCTCCCGTGACGTTTTTAGCGTTAAACTCCGCCCAGGAGAAGATCCGGGACGCGTTACAGATCAAGGTTGTCCGGCTGGAACCCAAATACGCGCCCGATCAGTTCACGGCGGAGTACTTTCCCACCCTGGTGCAGTTTTTAAAGCAGCAGGCCAGCGTGGTCAACGGCTTTTTTGACGGGGCGACGGCGGAGTTTTCCGGCAACAAGCTGACGGTGGAGCTTAAAAACGGCGGGTATGACATCATCAAACAGGCGGGAGTGGATTTGCAGCTGATCCAGCTGGTGCAGGATCAGTTTTCCTTTTTGCCGGAGCTTTCGTTCACCGGCATGTTGCGCCTGACCCAGGACGACCACGACAAGGTCATCAAGGAAAACACCAAGGAACTGCCGGTGTTCCAGGCTCCCCCGCCGACGGAGGCGCCGCCTGTATCCAGCGAACGCGCCCCTTGGGAGGACGCACCGAAAAAAGAGGACAAAAAGGTCACTTTGTCCTTTACCGACCTGCCGTTTTTAAGCAAGGATGCGGTGCTGGTCATGGGGCGCAAGATCACCGAGCGGCCGGTCCCGTTAAGCGAGGTGAGCATGGAAAGCGGCCGGGTGTGCTGCTGGGGAGATATTTTCGCCATCGACCGACGGGAATCCCGAGACGGCTCCAAGCTGATTTTAAGCTACAATGTCACAGATTATACTGGTTCCAACACCTTGAAAATCATCGTGGACACCAAAAAGGCCGACAGCATCGAGAAGCTGACAAAGGGCGCGACCATTTTGTTCCGGGGTGAAGCAAGCTACGACAAATACGACCGGGAGATCACCATCCGGCCCTACGACATCATGATCGTGCAGAAAAAGCAGCGGATGGACAACGCCCAGCGAAAACGGGTGGAGCTGCACATGCACACCAACATGTCTGCCATGGATGCGCTCACCGACGCGGGAACCCTGATTAACACCGCCTTTCGGTGGGGGCACAAGGCGGTGGCCATCACCGACCACGGCGTGGCTCAGGCGTTCCCCGACGCCATGAATGCGGTGGACAAGATCCACAAAAACGGCGGGGAGTTTAAGCTGATCTACGGGGTGGAGGCGTACTTTGTCAACGACTGCATCAGCGCGGTGGACGGATTCTCCCAGATCCCCTTAGACGGGGAGTTCGTGGTGTTCGACACCGAAACCACGGGGCTCAACGCCAACTACGAGCGGATGACTGAGATCGGCGCGGTGAAGGTGGCCGGCGGCGAAATCGTGGACACCTTCAACACCTTTGTGAACCCGGAAAAGCCCATCTCTGCCAAGATCACCGAGCTTACGGGCATCACCGACGAGATGGTGGCCGACGCCCCCATAGAGGAGGAAGCCCTCCGCCAGTTTATGGAGTTCTGCGGCGACCGGGTGCTGGTAGCCCACAACGCCCCTTTTGACATGGGATTTTTAAACGCCGCCGCCGAGCGGTGCGGCATCAAGCTTTCGTATCCCTCCATCGACACGGTGGTCATCGCCCGCACCTTGTATCCAAACCTTCGCAACCATAAGCTGGACACCCTGGCCAAACACCTGGAGGTGGGGGATTTTAACCACCACCGTGCCTGCGACGACGCGGCGGTGCTGGCCAAAATCTTTGTCAAAATCACCGCGGCTTTAGAGTCGGAGTACGGCATTGAGACGGTGGATCAGATCAACGCAAAGCTCGCCGGGGGCGATCCCAAAAAGCTGCCTACCTATCACCAAATCATCCTGGTGAAAAACAGCACGGGCTTAAAAAACCTGTACCGGCTGATCTCTTACAGCCACCTGGACTACTTTTACAAAAAGCCCCGGATTCCGAAAAGCGAGCTGATGAAATACCGGGAGGGCCTGCTCATCGGCAGCGCCTGCGAGGCAGGGGAGCTCTACCGGGCGGTGGCAAACGGCCGCCCCTGGGGGGAGCTCTGCCGGATCGCGGAGTTTTACGACTACCTGGAAATCCAGCCGGTGGGCAACAACGAGTTTATGATCCGCACCGGCATGGTGCCCGACGAGGAAAAGCTCCGGGAGTTTAACCGCACCATCGTCCGGCTGGGCGAAAAGCTGGGGAAACCGGTGGTGGCCACCTGCGACGTGCATTTCATGAACAAAGAGGACGCCATTTTCCGGGAAATCCTGATGACCGGACTCAAATTTAAAGACGCGGAGTTCCAGCCGCCGCTATATCTGCGCACCACCGATGAAATGCTCCGGGAGTTCGACTATCTGGGGGATGAAAAAGCCTTTGAGGTGGTGGTGGAAAACCCGAACAAAATCGCGGACATGGTGGACGGGGACGTCCGGGCCATCCCCAAAGGCACCTATCCCCCCAGCATTGAGGGGTCGGAGGAAGAGCTCCAGCGGATCACCTGGGGCCGTGCCAAGGACATGTACGGCGACCCGGTGCCTGACATCGTCAAAAACCGGCTGGAAAAAGAGCTCAACTCCATTATCAAGCACGGGTTCGCCGTGTTGTACATGATCGCCCAGAAGCTTGTGTACGAGTCGGAGCAGGAAGGATATCTGGTGGGTTCCCGTGGATCGGTGGGCTCCTCCTTTGTGGCCACCATGGCGGGTATTTCCGAGGTAAACCCTTTAGTTCCCCACTATGTCTGCCCCAACTGCAAGCACAGCGAGTTTATCACCGACGGATCGGTGGGCTCCGGATTTGACCTGCCTCCCAAGGACTGCCCCGAGTGCGGCACGTTTCTAAACCGGGACGGCCACGACATTCCGTTTGAAACCTTCCTGGGCTTTAACGGGGACAAGTCCCCCGATATCGACTTAAACTTCTCCGGCGAATGCCAGTCCAACATCCACCGGTACACCGAGCAGCTGTTCGGTAAAGACCACGTGTTTAAGGCAGGGACGATCTCCACTGTGGCGGAAAAAACCGCTTACGGCTTCGCCCTGCGGTATCTGGAGGAAAAGGGCCGGGTGGTTCACAAGGCGGAGGAGCTCCGCCTGGCCATGGGCTGCACCGGGGTCAAGCGCACCACTGGCCAGCATCCCGGCGGAATGGTGGTCATTCCCTCGGAGTACGAGGTCTACGACTTCACTCCGGTGCAGCACCCGGCGGACGACGCCGAGGGCGGGGTCATCACCACCCACTTCGACTTCCATTCGCTGCACGATACCATCTTAAAGCTCGACGAGCTGGGACACGATGTTCCCACCCTGTACAAGCACCTGGAGGACTTGACAGGGATCAAGGTCATGGACGTTTCCATGAGCGACGAGCAGGTGATGAGCCTGTTTACCTCCACCGAGGCGCTGGGAGTCACCCCCGAGGAGATCTACAGCCAGACCGGCACCTTCGCTCTGCCGGAAATGGGGACCAACTTTGTCCGCCAGATGCTCGTCGACGCCCAGCCCAAAAAGTTTTCCGACCTGCTGCAGATCTCCGGGCTGTCCCACGGTACCGACGTGTGGCTGGGCAACGCCCAGGATTTAATCAAAAACGGCACCTGCACCATCTCAGAGGTGATCGGTACCCGTGACAGCATTATGACCTATCTGATCTACAAGGGATTAGACCCCAGCATGGCGTTTAAGATCATGGAGATCACCCGTAAGGGCAACGCCTCCAAACTGCTTACCGAGGAGCATTTTAACGCTATGAAAGAGTGCGGCGTCCCCCAGTGGTATGTGGACAGCTGTATGAAAATCAAGTACATGTTCCCCAAAGCCCACGCGGCGGCCTACGTCATTGCGGCGATCCGGCTGGGCTGGTACAAGGTGCACCGCCCGCTGGAGTTCTACGCCGCGCACTTTACCGTCCGAGGCGGCGATCTGGACGCGGAGGCCGCCGTCAAGGGCAAGGGTCTGGTCAAAGTCCGCCTGGAGGAGTTAAAGGCCAAGGGCAACGAGCGCTCGGTCAAGGAGGAAGACACCTACAACACCCTGCTGATCATCAACGAGATGCTCTGCCGGGGGCTGGAATTCCTGCCGGTGGACCTGTATAAATCCGACGCGCTGAAATACACCATCGAGGACGGGAAAATCCGGCTCCCCTTTGCTTCTTTGAAGGGATTGGGGGAGGCTGCCGCCAAAAGTTTACAGGAAGCGGGCAGGCAGGGCCCGTATATCTCGGTAGACGAGGTCCAGACCCGGGCGGGAGTGTCCAAATCGGTGATCGAAACCATGGAGTCCTTGGGCGTTTTAGACGGTTTGCCAAAGACCAGCCAGACCATGTTTGCCGGGTTTTGACAAAATTTTTCGTTTCTCTTGACTTCTTAATGCTATTATGATAGCATATTAGCATGCTAAAGCGAAAAAGGAGATGCCGGTATGGCTTTGAAAAAGTACTACAACATCACACCGGAGGGAACACGCGATTTGCTGTTTGAGGAATGCGGCACCCAGAAAAAGGTGGAGGGCGCATTGTCCCAGCTGTTTGCCGGCCGGGGATTTACCGAAGTGGTCACCCCAACAGTTGAGTTTTTGGATGTGTTCCAGCAAAAGAGCAGCTATATCGCACCGGAAAAGCTTTATAAAACCACCGACGGCAAAGGGCGGCTGATCGTGCTGCGGCCGGACTCCACCATCCCCATTGCGCGGTTGGTGTCCACTCGGCTAAAAGGATTCCCTCTTCCGATTCGGCTCTATTACAGCCAGCCGGTGTTTTCGGTCAACCAAAGCCTGTCCGGCCGCAGCGATGAAGTGGTGCAGATGGGGATTGAGATCATCGGCAGCGCCTCCAAACGGGCGGACCTGGAGGTGATCTCCACCGCGGTGGAGGCGCTGTCCGCCTGCGACACCTCGGATTTCCGGCTGGAAATCGGGCATATCGGGATCTTTAACACCCTGATCGCCCGGTTCGGCATCCCCGAGGATGCGGCAGAGGAAATCCGCCGACTTATCGAGATCAAAAACTACCCGGCCTTAAACGACCTGCTGGACAATATGGACTGCGGGGAAGGGGCTGGTATGCTCAAAATGCTCCCCCGGCTGTTCGGCGGGGAGGAGGTTTTCTCTCAGGCGGAAGGGATTTTTAAAGACGAGACCATCACCGGGATTTTACGCTATCTCCGGGGGATCTACACCGCTCTGGCAGAACTGGGGCTTCGGGAAAAAATCACGGTGGATCTGGGGATCGTCAACCGCAACGATTACTATACCGGCATCGTGTTCCGCGGCTATGTGGAGGGCTTTGGGGAAACCGCCTTGTCCGGCGGACGGTACGACAGTTTGTACGCGGATTTCGGGCAGGATCTGCCCGCTACCGGCTTTGGCGTGAACGTGGACGCTATCGCCAAAGCCCTGCGGGGGCGGGAAGCGTCCGGCATGGCTCCCGACGTGCTGGTGCATGGGGAGCCGGGATTTGAAATGAAGGCGCTTTTGCTCTGCAAAGAGCTGGGCGCCCAGGGGCTGATGGTGGAAAACAGCGTGTTCGACACCCTGGAACAGGCACGTGCCTACGGGCAAACCAGGGGGATCCCCCGGCTGATCCAGGTGTCCGACACCCGGGAGGAAATCGCCATGAAAGGAGCTGGAAGAAAATGACCAAGCCGATCCGCATCGCCCTGACCAAGGGGCGTCTGGAAAAAGACACGGTGGCGCTGTTTGAAAAATTGGGCTTTGACTGCACCCAGCTCCACAACAAGGGGCGCAAGCTGATTTTGCAGGTTCCCGACGCGAACCTGGAAGTGGTGCTGGCCAAGGCCGCAGACGTGATCACCTATGTGGAGCACGGTGTGTGCGACCTGGGCGTGGTGGGCAAGGACACCATTATGGAGCACGGCGGCTCGTTTTTTGAGATCACGGATTTGGGCTTCGGCCGGTGTCGGTTCGCCCTGTGCGGCCCCGAGGGCCGGGATTTTTACGGGGGCTATGCGGTCAAGACCATCGCCTCCAAATATCCGGGTGTCACCCGGCGGTTTTTCGCCGGCAAGGGGATGGATATCCAGATTGTGAAAATCGAGGGCTCGGTGGAATTAGCCCCCCTTTTGGGGTTGTCCGACGCCATTGTGGATATTGTGGAGACCGGCTCCACCCTGCGGGAAAACGGCCTGGAGGTCTATGAGGACGTGGCCCCCATCTCCGCACGGGTGATCGTCAACACCGCCAGTATTAAGCTGAGAAAACAGGAGATCGAAGGCCTGATCGCCAGGATTGAGGCCGTGCTGTAAGCGGGAAAGCTTTATAAAATCAGTCCTGCCAAGGGGAAAGGATGTCACGGATATGAACATAATCATTGCAGACGGAAGCGCGGAGCGGGCGTTCTTAGAGGGATTAAAATCCCGCAGCCAGGAAGCCGACAAGCAGGTGGTGGAAGCGGTTTCCCAGATCATTGAAAACGTGCGGGTTCGTGGGGACGAAGCGGTTCGGGAATACACCCTGAAATTTGACGGCAAGCTCCCTCCCGCGGTGGAAGTTTCCCGGGAGGAGATAAACGACGCGCTGACTGGCGCCGACGAGGAGTTTGTAAACGCCCTGCTGGACGCCCAGGAGAACATCGCGGACTTTCACAACCGGCAAAAGCACCAGAGCTTTTTAAACCCTCAGCCAAACGGAGTCATTCTGGGCCAGCGCATTCGGGGACTGGATCGGGTGGGGCTGTACGTTCCCGGGGGAACGGCGGCGTATCCCAGCAGTGTGCTGATGAACGCCATCCCCGCCAAGATTGCCGGGGTCAAAGAGCTGATTATGGTGACGCCGCCCATGAAGGACGGCCGGGCCAATCCGGACATCCTGGTGGCCGCCGCCATCTGCGGCGTGGACCGGGTGTTCCTGTTAGGCGGCGCTCAGGCGGTGGCGGCCCTGGCCTACGGCACCGAGACCATCCCCAAGGTGGATAAGATCGTGGGGCCTGGCAACATCTTTGTGGCCACCGCGAAAAAGCTTCTGTACGGCACGGTGGACATCGACATGATCGCCGGGCCCAGCGAGATTTTAGTGCTGGCCGACGATAGCGCCAACCCCAAATTTGTGGCGGCGGACCTGATGTCCCAGGCGGAGCACGACAAGCTGGCCAGCGCAATTTTGGTGACCACCAGCCAGCGGGTGGCGGACGAGACCCTGAGCGAAATTGCCCGCCAGGTGCAGAACCTTTCCCGCCGGGAGATCATCGAGACCTCCCTGGAGGATTTCGGCGCGGTGATCGTCTGCCGGACTACCGACGAGGCGGTGGAGCTCGCCAACAGTCTGGCTCCCGAGCACCTGGAGGTCATGATGGAGAACCCCCTGGAGTATCTGGGCCGGCTTGACAACGCGGGCTCGATCTTTTTGGGCCAGTATGCACCGGAGCCTTTGGGGGACTACTACGCCGGCCCCAACCATGTGTTGCCCACCAGCGGCACCGCGCGGTTTTTCTCCCCTCTGTCGGTAGACAGCTTCATCAAAAAATCCAGTTTTATCTATTACACCCAACAGGCGCTGCGCGAGGCAAAAGAGGATATTGTCACCATCGCCCAGCGGGAGGGGCTCACCGCCCACGCCAACTCCATTAAAGTGCGGTTTTAGCGGGACGGAAGGCTTGCGGACTTAGGAGAACAGAAGAAAGGACTTGTGCTGTATGAATGAGCTTTTGCCGAAAAAAATTCGGGACTTGACGCCCTATGATCCCATCCAGGGAGATTATCAGATCCGCCTGGATGCCAACGAGTCCTTTCTGCACCTGACCGGCCTAATCAAGGGCGTGATCGCCCGGCGGCTGTCCGACGCGGCGCTCAACCGCTATCCGGATCCCTATGCCCAAAAGCTCTGCCGGGCGTTTGGGGCGTTTTACGGGGTGGATCCGGCGCTGGTCACGGCGGGCAACGGCTCGGACGAGCTCATCAGCATTCTGGTGGGGTGCTTTCTGGACAAGGGCAGCTGTATCCTCACCTTTGCGCCGGATTTTTCCATGTACCGTTTTTACGGCGACCTATATGAGGACCGGGTCGTTGTGCTTCCAAAGCGGGAGGACCTGACCATCGACGTGGACGCGGCCATTCAGGCGGTGAAGGAACAGAACATCGGCATGGTGCTGTTTTCCAACCCCTGCAACCCCACCTCCCTGGGGCTTTCGGCCGACAAAGTGCGCAGGCTGGTTTCCTCGGTGGACGCGCTGGTGGTGCTGGACGAGGCGTACATGGATTTTTACGATCAAAGCCTGCTTGACGAGGTGCAGCAGTACGACAATCTGGTGATTTTGCGCACCTGCTCCAAGGCGCTGGGCCTCGCCGGAATCCGGCTGGGCTTTGCGGTGGCAAACAAAACGTTGACCCGCGCTTTGCGGGCGGCGAAATCCCCCTATAACGTCAACAGCATCACCCAGATTATCGGGTACACGGTGCTGGAGCATCCGGACATGCTGCGCCGGGGAATTCAGCAGATCATCGCCTCCCGGGAGGAGCTGTATCAGGCGGTGTCCGCCCTGGCGGAGCGGTTCCCTGCCCTCGAAACCGTCCACCGCCCGGATACAAACTTTGTGTTTGTGAAAACCGGCCTCGCCAAAGAGCTGTACCAGGGGCTTTTACAGCGCTCCATCGCCGTGCGGCTGATGGGAGATCACCTGCGGATCACCGCCGGAACAAAGGAGGAAAACGCGGCGGTCGTCGCCGCGCTGGAGGAGCTTTTGCAGCAATCGGAAAGGCGGGAGGGCTAACATGAGAACGGCATCGGTTACAAGGACAACCCGGGAGACGGACATTTCCCTCACCGTCAACCTGGACGGGAGCGGGCAGTACGACATTGACACCGGTGTGGGATTTTTTGACCACATGCTCACCGCGCTGTGCGTACACGGAGGCCTGGACCTGACCGTTAAGGTCAAAGGAGATTTGCATGTGGACTGCCACCACACCATTGAGGACACCGGCATTGTGCTTGGCCAGGCGGTGGCGAAAGCGCTTGGGGACAAAGGCGGGATCGCCCGGTACGGCACGGCGTTCATCCCCATGGACGAAGCGCTGGGATTTTGCAGCTTGGATGTGAGCGGGCGGCCTTTTTTGGTGTTTGACGTACCCTTTGTGGGGGGCAGCATCGGGATGTTTGACACCCAGATGGCGGAGGAATTTTTCCGGGCGTTTGCGTTCCATGCGGGGATCACCCTGCACGCTCGGGTGGAGTACGGCAAAAACGACCACCACATGTGCGAGGCGGTGTTTAAAGCATTGGCCCACGCCCTGAAGGCGGCGATGGCCCCCAGCGGAGGGGATACGCTGTCCACTAAGGGCGCGTTGGACTGATGGGAATCACGAAAGGCGGAACAACATGATTGCGATCATCGACTACGGGGCGGGAAACCTGTTCAGCGTCAAAAATGCCCTTAACGCTTTGGGACAGGACAGCGTGTTCACCAAAGACCCGGAGGAAATCCGGGCGGCGGATAAGCTGATTCTGCCGGGGGTAGGGGCGTTCCCCGACGCCATGGACAAGCTCACTGCCTGCGGGCTCATTCCGGTGATTCGGGAGCAGGCGGAACAAAAGCCCCTTTTGGGCATCTGCCTGGGGATGCAGATGCTGTTTGAGCAAAGCGAGGAGTTTGGGGAAACCGCCGGTCTGGGGCTGATTCCAGGGCGGGTGGTTCCCATTGAGACCTCCTATAAAATCCCTCACATGGGGTGGAACGAGCTGGTGATCCCCAGGGAGAGCAAACTCCTTTATGGGATAAAGCCGGGGGAGTTTGTGTACTTTGTGCACTCCTTCGCGGCCAAGACCCCTATGGAGTACGTGAGCGCCTACTGCGAATACGGGACGGTAATCCCTGCGCTGGTGGAAAAGGAAAATGTGTACGGCGCCCAGTTCCACCCGGAAAAAAGCGGAAGAGCGGGCCTAACCATCTTAAAGAATTTTTGTAGCTTGTAAAGGGCAGCATTGGAGGAGGATGTGCGAATGATTATTTTGCCTGCCATCGACATTAAGGACGGACGCTGCGTGCGCCTGTTTAAGGGGGATTTCGGCACGGTGGAACAGGTGGCGGAAGACCCGGTTCAAACCGCCGGGGAGTTTGAAGCGGCGGGGGCCAAGTGGCTCCACATGGTGGATCTGGACGGGGCCAAGGACGCCGCCCGGGTCAACCGGGAGATTTTTCTGTCCGTGGCAGCTGGCACTGGCCTGAAGGTAGAGGTGGGCGGCGGTATCCGGGACATGGCGGCGGTGGAGGATTACCTCTCCCACGGAATCGAGCGGGTGATCCTGGGTTCCGCGGCGGTGAAGAACCCGGCATTTGTCAAAGAGGCGGTCAAAGCCTACGGCGCCCACATCGTGGTGGGGATCGACGCCAAAGACGAGCGGGTGGCCTGCGAGGGCTGGCTGGATGTAGGGGAGGTCCATTACCTGGATCTGGCCCGCGCCATGGAGCAGATCGGCGTGCAGACCATCGTGTACACGGATATCTCCAAGGACGGGACCCTGTCGGGACCCAATTTGAGTCAGCTTTGCGCCATCAACAGGGCGGTGTCCTGCGACATCGTGGCCAGCGGCGGCATCCGGGAGCTGGCGGACATCCGCGCGCTGCGGGAAAACGGGCTGTACGGCGCGATCTGCGGAAAATCCCTGTACAAGGGAACCCTCTCCCTGCGGGGGGCTCTGGCGGAGGCTGGCGCGCAAGAATAGCAAAAAGGAGGCTGCGGCCATGCTGGCAAAACGGATTATCCCCTGTCTGGATGTAAAAGACGGACGGGTGGTCAAGGGAATCAATTTTGTGGGGATCAAAGACGTGGGCGACCCGGTGGAGTGTGCGAAGCTCTACGATGAGCAGGGAGCGGACGAAATCGTCTTTTTGGACATCACCGCCACCCATGAGGGCCGGGGCACCATGGTGGAGGTGGTTCGCAAAACCGCAAAAGAGGTGTTTGTCCCCCTGACGGTGGGGGGAGGAATTTCCACCACCGAGGACATGAAAAACCTTCTTCGGGCAGGGGCGGACAAGGTGTCGGTCAACTCCAGCGCGGTGCGCAATCCCGACCTGATCGCCCAGGGCGCCAAGCTGTTTGGCAGCCAGTGCATCGTGGTTGCGGTGGACGCCAAGCGGGTGGACGGCGCCTTCCACGTAGTGGTAAACGGCGGCCGGATCGACACGGGCCTTGACGCTATCCAGTGGGCCCAAAAAGTCCAGGAGCTCGGGGCGGGGGAGATTCTGCTCACCTCCATGGACGCGGACGGCACCAAAAACGGCTTTGACCTGGAGCTTTTAAACGCCGTAACCGGCGTGGTTTCCATCCCGGTGATCGCCTCGGGGGGCTGCGGGAAGCTCACGCACTTCAGCGAGGTGTTTTTAAAAACCGGCGCGGACGCGGCGCTGGCGGCGTCCCTGTTTCACTACCGGGAGCTCACGGTGGGGCAGGTCAAGGAACATTTGAGAGAAAAGGGGATCGTGGCGCGATGACCGATAAAAACCTGGACAAATATTTTTTAAAAGGGGAGTTGATCCCCGCCATTGTGGTAGAGCAGGGAACGGGCGAGGTCCTCATGCTGGCGTACATGAACCGGGAAAGCCTTGCCAAAACCCTGGAGACGGGGTATACTTGGTTTTACAGCCGGTCCCGGCAGGAGCTTTGGAACAAGGGAGCCACCTCCGGCCATCTGCAAAAGGTGAAAACCATTGTGGCGGACTGCGACGACGACACCCTTCTGGTGACGGTGGAACAGACGGGGCCAGCCTGCCACACAGGCTCCCACAGCTGTTTTTTCAAACCTCTTTGGGATGAAAACAGCCGTCGGGATCTGGTGTGAGGAAAGGGAAGCGAGGTTTTATCAATGACGAACGACACCCTGAAGGGCTTATATGAAGTGGTCAAACAGCGAAAGGAGCATCCTCAAGAAGGGTCTTACACCTGTTATTTATTTGAGCAGGGCGTGGACAAGATCCTTAAAAAATGCGGGGAGGAGTGCGCGGAGATGATCATCGCCGCGAAAAACCCCAGCGAGGAAGACCTGAAAAACGAAATGTGCGATCTGATCTATCACATGATGGTGCTGATGGCCGAGAAAAACGTGGAGATCGACAGCGTCATGGAGGTGCTGGAGGCCCGCCGGAAAAAGATCGGCAACTTAAAGCAGTTCCACCAGGTGGATCGGGAGAGCTAAATAGGATTTTCGGGTCGAAAATCCATTGGGAAAAATATCTGTCGGGTCAATGACCCAACTGCTGTCATAAGACGGCACCGATATTTTTCAGTACCTAGGCATTCATGTACAGATAGGACTTTTGGGGTCCAAAAGTCCATTGGGAAAATGATTGACAGGTCAACAACCTGTCTGCCGCGAAGCGGCACCATCATTTTCATTGCCTAGGGCTTTCTGTAGACATTTCGGGTCGAAAGTCCATAAAGAACTTACTGCGTAAGTTCTTGGAAAAATATCTGTCGGGTCAATGACCCAACTGCTGTCATAAGACGGCACCGATATGTTTCATATGGGGTAGCTTTCATAGAGCTTTTGGGGTCCAAAATGTCCATAAAGAACGTAACACAGTAAGTCCTTGGAAGAAGATCCGCCGGGCTGGCGGCCCGGCTTTTGCACAAGATCACAAAATATTGAAATAGGAAAGGGGCGTATATTCATGCACAACGTTTACAAAGCAGATCCAGCCCGGTATTCGAACATGCAGTACCGCCGCTGCGGAAAAAGCGGCATTCGCCTGCCCGCGGTTTCCCTGGGGCTGTGGCAAAACTTCGGGGGCAACCGCCCTTATGCCGACAACAAGGCGATTTTGGAGCGGGCTTTTGATTTGGGAATCACCCATTTTGACCTGGCAAACAACTATGGGCCGCCCTACGGCAGCGCGGAGGAGACCTTCGGCCGTGCGATGAAGGACAGCCTGCGCCCCTACCGGGACGAGCTGATCATCAGCACCAAGGCGGGCTTTGATATGTGGGACGGTCCGTACGGAAACTGGGGCTCCAAAAAATACCTGACCGCTTCGCTGGATCAAAGCCTGTCCCGCATGGGGCTTGACTACGTGGACATCTTTTATCATCACCGCCCTGATCCGGAGACGCCCATCGAGGAGACCATGGACGCCCTGGCGGGCATTGTCCGGCAGGGAAAAGCGCTGTATGTGGGGATTTCCAACTATTCGGCGGCGGAGGCCAAGGTCGCCCTGGAAACCCTGGAGTCTATGGGCGTGCATTGTCTGCTGCACCAGCCAAACTACAGCATGTTAAACCGCTGGATCGAGGACGGGCTGCAGGAAGTGCTGGAGCAGCACGGGGTGGGTACCATCGCCTACTGCCCGCTGGCGCAGGGGCTTTTGACGCCCAAGTATTTAAACGCGGTACCGGTGGATTCCCGGGCGGCGCGCAGCGGCGGCCTCAAGGACCAGATCACGCCGGAGCTTATCAAAAAGCTCAACGCCTTAAACGATCTGGCGGCCCAAAGAGGGCAGACCCTGCCTCAACTGGCACTGGCGTGGGTGCTCCGGGGCGGACGGGTGACCTCCGCGCTGATCGGCGTGTCCAAGCTGGAACAGCTTGAGGACAACGCCGCAGTGGTAGAGCATCTGGACTTCACCCAGACAGAGCTTCAGCAGATTGAGGAAATTTTAAAATAACAGTTTGGACTGAAATGCAAAACAGGCCGGCGCTGCAATTGCAGCACCGGCCTGTTCGTATAAGGAATTACTTGAATCCATTATGGACGTTGCTTTTCCTTTTTATGCTCCCGGCTGTACTCCCGTGTGGCGGCGAACACTACGCCGCTCAGGCCAATCACGCCGATGAGGTTGGGGATCGCCATCAGGCCGTTGAGAGTGTCGGAAATATCCCAAACCAGGCGCAGCCCCACGTTGGAGCCCACCACGACTAAAAGGATGAAGAACAGCCGGTATACCAATATGGCGCTTTTTTGCTTAAACAGGTATTCCACGCACCGTTCCCCGTAATACGACCAGCTGACAATGGTGGACACGGCGAAAAACACGGTGGAGACCCCGATAAAATAGGTGGCGAAATCGCCGAAGGTCTGGGCAAAGGCGGCGGAGGTGAGCTCGATTCCATCCAGCCCGCAGTCCCAGATGCCGGAGGTAAGGATCACCAGAGTGGTCAGGGTGCACATGACGATGGTGTCCGCGAACACCTCAAAGATGCCCCACATGCCCTGCTTTACCGGACTGTCGGTGTCCGCCGCCGCGTGGGCGATGGGGGCGGAGCCCAGTCCCGCTTCGTTGGAAAAAACGCCCCGGGCAAACCCATACCGGAAAGCGTTGGCCAGCACGTAGCCGGCGGCGCCTCCTCCCACGGCTTCCAAGCGGAACGCGCCTTCAAAGATCATTTTAAAGGCGTTTGGAAGCTGTCCGGCGTTGGCAATCAGCACAATGACGGCTCCCGCCACGTAAAAGATCGCCATAAAGGGGATGAATTTTTCGGTGATCTGTGCAATTCGCTTAATGCCGCCGATGATGATGATCCCGATCAGGGCGGCCATTAAGACACCAGTGATCTTCGGGTCAAAGCCAAACGCGCTTTTAAGCGCCCCGGCTGCGGAGTTTGCCTGGGCCATGTTTCCGATCCCAAAGGAAGCCAAAATGCAGAACACAGCGAACAGTCCCGCCAGCCACTTGAGCCCCAGGCCATCCCGTATGTAGTACATGGGACCCCCGCGCCAGCGGCCGTCCTCGCCTTTTTTTCGGTACTGGATGGACAAAAGAACCTCGGCGTATTTGGTCATCATCCCGAAAAAAGCGCTGACCCACATCCAGAACACCGCGCCGGGGCCTCCCAGTACGATGGCGGTGGCCACCCCCACCAGGTTCCCAGTGCCCAGGGTGCCTGCCAGAGCGGTGGTCATGGCCTGAAATGGGGTGATGGCGTGCTTGTCTTTGGATGCCTTGTCAGCTTTGTTTTTGCCGAACAGGCTGCCCAGGGTGCAGCGAAAAATCTCCCCCGTTTTGCGCAGTTGGAAAAATCCTGTGCGCAGGGTGAAGTAGATCCCCGAACCGGCCAAAATAATCAGCAGAACCGGCCCCCATATGACGGAATTGACGGATTTGTTGATCTGTTCGATCCATTGGAGCAGCGACATTGCTCGTTCTCCTTTGCTGTTTTTCCTTTGATGAAAGGCGTTTTGCCCAAAATAGGAAGATGCGGTTTGGGGATTTTGAAATCCCGCAATAGACAAACGGATAAAAATCAATTATAATAACAATACACAGTTTATGGTGATTTGTCAAAATTCATGCGGAAAAGGAGCGTTTGTCATGCTGATTGCAGCGGATATTGGAAACACCAATATTTCCATCTGCGTATTTCGGGAGGACGCCACCGTCTGCCTGACCAGTCTGCGAACGTTCCCGGTGCTCACCTGCGCTCAGTATGCCGCTCAGCTGCGCACGCTGCTGGAACTGGAGGGCGTGGTGCTTGCTGGTATCACCCACGGGGTGATCGCCAGCGTGGCGGCTCCGGTGACCCAGGTGTTTGCCCAGGTGCTAGAAACGATCTGCGGCCGTCCGCCGCTGATTGTCTCCGCCGGGGTGAAAACGGGGCTTAAAATGCGCCTGTCCAATGCCGGGAGCTTGGGGGCCGATATGGTCTGCGCCGCGGTAGGCGCGGTGCAGAGCTATCCGCTGCCCGCAGTGATCGCGGACCTGGGCACCGCCACCACCATTACCGGGGTGGACCGGGAGGGCGTATTGATAGGCCGTACGATCTTAGCAGGGGTGGGAATTAGCCTGCAGGCTCTCAAAGACAGCACGGCGGCACTGCCGCTGGTGGGGCCGAGCGCGCCTGCGCACCTGCTGGGAATGGACACGGCGGACGCCATCCGCTCCGGGATCACCTACGGCACCGCCAGCATGCTGGACGGGATGTGCCAGCGGTGCGCTGAGCAGCTGGGGGAGGACGCGACCTTGATCCTCACTGGAGGATACGCGGCGCATATCCTGCCCTACTGCCAAAAGACGTACCACCTGGACGAAACCTTGGTGCTCCGGGGAATGAAAGCGATTTTTGACAAAAACGCCAAGGGATAAAACTGTGAATTTGACGCACCGTATCTTTTGAGGAAAAGAACGGCAGCAGGAGGTTTATCCTTATGACAACAAACAGAAGATCCAACGAAAAAATCAGGCGCATGGCGCTGCTCGCCATGTTCAGCGCGATTATTTTCCTATTGGGGTTGACACCCCTGGGAATGATCCCCATCACCCCATTTATGAAGGCGACGACGTTGCACATACCGGTGATTATCGGCGCAATTCTGCTGGGGCCTGTGGACGGCGCAATTTTAGGCGGCGTGTTCGGGCTGGTGAGCTTTTTAACCAACAGTTTTTTTGCTCCCAGCCTGACTTCGTTTGTATTCACGCCTTTATACACCCTGCCCGGAGCGCATCAGGGGAATTTTTGGAGCCTTGTGATCTGCTTCGTACCCCGGATCATGGTAGGGGTGGCGGCAGCCTGGGTGTTCCGGCTGATCGGCCGGTGGGACAAGTCGAAGATCGGCGCCTGTGCCGCAGCAGGACTGATTGGATCCGCTGTCAATACGGCGCTAGTGTTTGGCGGTATCGCGTTGTTTTTCGGTGACGCCTATGCGGCTGCAAAAGGCGGAGAACTGCTGACGGTTATTATGGGCATTATTTTGACTTATGGCGTACCTGAAATGATTGTCGGAGCAATTTTAGCCGCGCTGGTCTGCAAGCCGCTGATGGTGCTGACAAAAAGGCGAACGGCATAGCTTAAAGCATGGATGCAAGTAAATAAATCGAAGAACAGGGAGCGGGACGATTGTCCCGCTCCCTGTCTGCTTCATGCCTACTTACAGCCGCTTTATTTGGACTCCCACTTGTCGTTTCGGTTTCCGTTGTCTCGTGTTGTGACAAAGGATACGGAACATTCTGTCAAACGGGGGGACTGGCTTACTTCAATGAGAATCCAACTGTCGGTTACAACAGCGGTGTGCATACCGGCGGGGATCTGCCGCTGGATAACGACATTTCCCTGGGAATCCACGCTTTGCACCTTGTGTGTAACCGAACTGCTCCCTTCGGAAAGCGAGACAATAATCAGCTGATTGAAATGAAAAAACCAACTGTTGTATTGACGAAATGTTTCGTCGTATTCAATTTCTAAAATATTGTGTTGGAGCATGAACGCATCCAGCTCTTGCTTTGAGGAAAGCAGGGTGGCGGTGGGCTCGGGCGAATAGGACGGGCCACCGCGATAGTGTGCGGCAAAATTGGAAGTGGGAGGATAGACCAGCATCCAGGGCAATAGTAAGATCACAACGGCCAACAGAACCAAAAGCCTGCGCTTCATAAAAAATCCCCCTTGTTTCTTTTGCCAACAGTATAACACAATTTGGCCGTCTTGTGTCTGTTTTTTGACATTTCATATTCAATTGACTGGGCTTCCTCTTTTTATTTTCAAAGTTTTGTGATAAAATAAAACAAAACCCGACCTGAATCGGACGTGGAAAGCGAGAGGACGTTTATGAGTAAAAAAGTAACCCAAGCGCTGTGTCTGGTGTCTGGGATCCTGTTGTTGTTTGCAGGTGTGGTAGCCATGCTCAACCCCGGCGGAGCCATCGACGCGGTGGTTTTTGTACTGGGTCTGGCGGTGATTCTGGCCGGTGCGTTTGACCTGGTAATCTTTTTCAGCATGCGCAGGAGCTTTTTTGGCGCTAACTGGGTGCTGATCGAGGGGATTTTGACCGTGCTGGTGGCGCTGTTCCTGCTTTTGCATCCCCAGGCGGCCGCGGCGGCGATCCCCTATGTGTTCGGCATGTGGGTGCTGATGACGGGAATCTCCCGGGCGGTGACCTCCTTTGATTTAAAGGAGCTGGGCTTTTCCAAATGGTGGGGCCTGACCATTGCGGGAATCGTGGGGATCCTCGTCGGATTTCTGTCCTTTTTTAAGCCCGATTTGATGACCACCGCCGCGGGAGTACTGATCGGGGTGTTTTTAATGGTGCAGGGACTGGCCTCGTTGTTTTTGTGGTTTGTGGCTACGAAGTTTGACGAACAGTCCCATTGATCTCCCGCAGGAGATATGCGCATAAGCCGTCCCGCGCAGGCGTATTCACACAATGCCTGCACGGGGCCTTTTCTTACAAAAATTCCGGGAGGTGAAACCAGTTGCTTACCTTTATCCAGGGAAGCTCCGGCAGTGGAAAAACGGAGTTTATCCGGCAAAAAATCGGCTCGATGCTTGCGAAAAAAGACCAGCGGATCATCCTGATTGTGCCGGAGCAGTTCTCCTTTGAAAGCGAGCGGAGCATTCATCGGATTTTGGGGCCGCAAAAGGCATCCCAGGTGGAGGTGGCAAGCTTTACCCGCTTAGCGGATGGCATCTTCCGGGAGTACGGCGGCCTGGCGGGCAGCTACGCGGACGAGACCAAAAAGCTCATCCTCATGAACCTGGCGGTGCACGAGCTGCGGGACAGCCTGTCCTTTTATAAAAAGGCCAGCGCGTATGAAAGTTTCACCGGCCTGATGGTGCAGACGGTGGCGGAGCTTAAAAACGCCGGTATTTCTCCTGAAGAGCTGGAGAAAATTGCCTCCCAGGTGGAATCCGACAGCCTGCGGGACAAGGTGGAGGATATCAGCACGCTGTATGCCGCCTATGACGCGCTGCTGCACAAGGCGTTTTTTGATCCGCTGGAAAGCCTCAGCCGGGCGGCGAAAAAGGTGAAGGGCACGGGATATTTTGAAAACGCCGCCGTGTTTGTGGACGAATTTAAGGGCTTTACCGCCGGTGAGTACGAATTGCTTCGGGAGATCATCAAGCAGAGCCCCATGGTCTATGTTTCCCTGTGCATGGAGCAGGAGGCCCAGGGGGAATACGGCCTGTTCGCCTTTGTGCAGGCCACCCGGGACCGGCTGACCCGCATCGCCCGGCAGGCTGGGATCACGGTGGCAGCCCCGGTGGAACTTTTGCCCGGGGGGCGGTTTTCCGACCCCGAGCTTGCGCATTTTGAACGGATCGTCCTTCGCCCGGCTGGGGAACCTTACCGGGGAAACCCCACCGGCGGCGTGGAGTTTGTCACCGCACAAAACGAGTACGACGAGGCGGACTACGCCATGGGCGCCATCCTTGATCTTGTTAAAAGCGGGGACTACCGGTTCCGGGACGTCGCGGTGGTCACCCGGGATCTCTCCGTCTACCGGCACGTGCTGGAAAGCGCGTTCCAAAAGTACGACATCCCCTATTATCTGGACGAGCGCAATCCCATTGAGTCAAAGCCGCTGATCCGGTTTGTCCGATCCTTTTTGGAGCTGGCAGCCAGGGGGATTTCCACCGAAGGGGCGCTGAATCTGTTTAAGTGCGGGCTCACCCCATTTACCACTGAGCAGGTGGGCGGGCTGGAAAACTACTGCTACACTTGGGATATCCGGGGAACCGGGTGGAATTCGCCCTTTACCGCCAATCCCTCCGGCTTTGCCGCGGCGCTCACTGAACAGGATGCGGAAGCTTTAGCCCAGGCAAATGGGCTGCGGGAGTATCTGAAAAACGGGGTGGAGCACTTCTGCGCCCGGTGCGGGGACACCGCCCGTTCCATGAGCACGGCGCTGTACGACGCCTTGGAAGAGCTGGGTGTCAAGGCAAGTCTGGAAGGAATCATCGCCGGGCTGGAGCAGGACGCTCAGCCCGTCCTGGCGGAGGACTACGCCAGGGTGTGGGAGATTTTGCTGGAGCTTCTGGACGCGGTGGTGCTCGCGGCCGGGGAGGTGCGCTTGACCCGCGCCCGTTTTTTGGAACTGGTGTCTTTGGCGGCGGGGGAGTCCGACATGGGCACCCTTCCCCAGACGTTGGATTCGGTCACGGTGGGCGATCTGTCCCGGGTGCGGATGGGGACGCCCAAGGCGGTGATCGTCCTGGGGGCCAACCAGGGGGTTCTGCCTATGCTTCCCGCCCAGGGCGGGGCGTTTTCCAAGCGGGAGCGCAAGCTTTTAATCCAGTCGGGAGCCGCGCTGTTTGAAACCGAGGAACAAACCATCGCGGAGGAGCGTTTTCTGGCGTACAAGGCGCTGTCCGCGCCCTCCCACAAGCTGATCGTCACCGCCCGCCGGGCGGATGTGGCGGGGACGCCCCTGCGGCCCTCCGAACTGTTTTTGCAGGCAAAATCCATCTTTGGGGAGCGCGTAGTGGCCGACGCCCAGGACATGGGGCTGCTTTTCGGGTGCCGCAGCCCCCGCACCGCCTTTTTAAAGCTGGCGGAACACTACCGGGAGGACACCCCTGAGACCGCCGCCCTGCGGGAATATCTGGGCTCCCTGCCGGAGTACCGGGACAAGGCGGAGCTTTTGCGCCGAATGCTTCACCCCGCGCCCCTGCGTTTAACCGATCCGGCGGCCATCCGGGGGTTGTTTGGAACCCGCATGCAGGTAAGCCCCAGCCGGATCGAAACCTTTTACCAGTGCAGGTTCCGGTATTTTTGTGCCAGCGGACTACAAGCGAAGCCCCGGACAAAGGCGGAATTAAATCCGATGGAAACCGGCTCGATGATCCACCAGGTGCTGTATGCGGTGACCGCAAACAGCGAGTACGACTTTGTGACCCTTCCGGAAAAGGAACTCCGCGCCCGGGTGCGGGAAGAGCTCGACCGTTACCTGGAAACGGTGATGGGGGGGAGAAAAGACAAAACCGCCCGGTTTACCTATTTGTACAACCGGATGGGGCGCACAGTGTTTCAGATTCTTCAGCACCTGCGGGAGGAATTCGCCCAGAGCGAGTTCCGCCCCAGCGACTTTGAGCTGGATATCTCCCCGGACGGGGAGGTTCCGCCCCTGGAGGTACAGGCCCCCGACGGGACAAAAATCTCCATCCGAGGGCGGATCGACCGGGTGGACACCTACCGGAGCAAAACCACCGGGGAAACCTACGTCCGGGTGGTGGATTATAAATCCGGGGCGAAAAAGTTCAACCTGAGCGATCTGTACTACGGGCTCAACCTGCAAATGCTGGTCTATCTGTTCTGCATCTGGAAAAACGGCCGGGGAAGCTATCAAAACGTACTCCCCGCCGGGGTGCTGTATATGCCGGCAAAAGACCCGTCCCCCACCCTGGGGCGGGAGGCGGATGACGCTTCCTCCGAAAAGGAAAAGCGCGCCCAGTACAAAATGAACGGCCTACTTTTGTCCGACCCCACTCTGCTTCAGGCCATGGACAAAGAGGGCGGCGGCATTTTCATCCCCGCCAAGCTCAACAAGGACGGGGAGCCGGACAAAACCTCCTCCATCGTGTCGCTGGGGGAGATGGGGCGGCTGTACCGCCACACCTGCCGCCTGGCGAAAGACATGGCAAACGAGCTTCAGGCCGGCGGGGTGGAAGCCTGCCCCATCAACGGGCTGGGATACGACCCCTGCGCCTACTGCGACTTTAAAGCGGTGTGCGGCGTGGGGCCGGAGGACCCCCGGCGGGAGATCCAGGCGTTTTCCTCCAAAGAGGACCTGTTCTCCCAGATGGAGGAGGAAGACAAGCAGGATCTGGAATAAAGCAAAAGACGATTGCGGAAAGGAGTGCGGATCATGGCGCGAAGCTGGACGAACGAACAATCCCAGGCCATCTGGGGCCGGGGGGGCTCCATGCTGATCTCCGCGGCGGCGGGCAGCGGCAAAACTGCCGTGCTGGTGCAGCGGGCCATCCAGCGGATCACCGATCCGGTGCACCCCGTGGACGCCGACCGGCTGCTGATCGCCACGTTTTCCAACGCTGCGGCGGGGGAGATGAAAGACCGCATCGCGGCAGCGTTAAACGACCTGCTGGCTGCTGACCCGGGCAACAGCCTTTTGCAGCGCCAGCGCCTGCTGCTGCAAAAGGCCCACATCAGCACCATCCACTCGTTCTGTCTGGAGCTTGTGCGCCAGCACTTTGACGTGCTGGGGCTGGACGCCCGGTTTTCCATCGGGGATGAAACCCAGCTGTCCGACCTGCGCTCCAGCGCCATGGAGGAGCTTTTGGAGACCTGCTACATCCGGGGAGAATCCTCCTTTTTCGGCCTGTGCGAGTTTTTCTGCGGAAAAACCGACCGCCCTTTGAGCCAGCTGATCTTGACGGTGTACGATTTTCTGCGTTCCAATCCCTTCCCGGAACAGTGGATGGAGAGAAGCGAAGCGGCGTTTTCGGCGGGGGAAATCGCCGGCACGCCTTGGGGGAGCTTGTTGTTTGACTACGCCTCCGACACCCTTGCGTATGCCGGGCAGCTGCTTCGGCAGGGCCTTTACATGATGGAGGACGACCCGGCCATGAAGACGGCCTACGAGCCGGCTTTTTCCGAGGATCTCCGTCAGCTGGAGCTTTTGCAGGAACACTGTGCCGCCCGGGACTGGGACGGGCTGTACCACGGGGTGCGGAGTTTTTACTTTGTGCGGATGGGCCAGCTGCGCAAATACGAGGACGCGGAAAAAAAAGAGCGGGTGTCCGGCCTGCGCAAAGAGGTCAAAAAGCTGTTGTCCGACCTGGCAGCCCGGCAGGTGAGCTCCTCCCAGGCGGACTATCAGGAGGACATGCGGGCGCTTTTTCCCATTGTCAGGGCGCTGTTCGCCGCTGTTCGGGAGTACGGGGAGATTTTGGAGCGCCTCAAGCGGGAAGCGCGGATTGTGGATTTTTCCGATCTGGAGCACTACACCCTGCGCCTGCTGTGCACTGTGGAGCCGGATGGCCGAACGGTCAAAACGGACTTTGCGCGGGAGCTTTCCGACAGCTTTGAGGAGATCATGCTGGACGAATACCAGGACACCAACGAGATCCAGGACACGATCTTCACCCTGCTCTCCCGGGAGGGGGAAAACCTGTTTATGGTGGGGGACGTCAAGCAGAGCATCTACCGCTTCCGCCAGGCGCGGCCGGAGCTGTTTCTGCGCCGGCAGGACGCGTACGCCCCCTTCGACGGGCAGACGTTCCCCGCCCTCATCAAGCTGAGCAAAAACTTCCGCAGCCGCAAAGAGGTGGCGGACGGGGTCAACTTTTTGTTTTCCCAGCTAATGGCCCGCCGCTTGGGCGAGGTGGATTACAACGAGGACGAAGCCCTGGTTCCGGCAGGGGAATTTCTCCCCCTGCCGGACCGGGCGTGCGAGCTCCACATCGTGGAGACGGGGGAGGCCGATGAGGAAAAGGGCGTGGCAGAGGCCCGGCATGTGGCCGGCGTGATCGAGACCATGCTGGCGCAGGGCTTCCCGGTGCAGGACGGGGGGAAAGCCCGCCCCTGCCGTCCCCGGGATTTCTGCATCCTGCTGCGCACATCCAAAAAAGCAGGGGCGTTCGCCAAGGAGCTGGCCGCCCGGGGCGTTTTAGCCTGGTCGGACACCACCACGGGATATTTTGACTCCCGGGAAATTTCGGTCATGTTAAGCCTTCTGCGGATCATCGACAACCCCTTGCAGGACATCCCGCTGCTGTCCGTGCTGATGTCCCCCATGGGGGGCTTTACTCCGGATGACGTGGCAAACATCCGGCTGTGCGATAAAAACGCGTCGATGTACGTAGCGCTGCTGGCCTGCGCCAAAGGCGGAAACCAACGGGCTCAAGCGTTTTTAAATTCCCTGGCCGAAATGCGCCGGTGGGCGGCGGTTTTAAGCGCCGGCGCGCTGATTCAGAAAATCTACGACGGCACCGACTTTATGGCGGTGGTGGGGGCCATGCCCTCCGGCGCTCAAAAGCAGGCGAACCTGCGCCTACTGCTTGATTACGCCAACCGGTACGAGGCGACCGGAGGCAGCGGCCTGTCGGGCTTTCTGCGGTTTGTGGACCGGGCGGTGAAAAACGGCGAGGATTTTTTGAGCGCCAACACGATTTCCGAGCAGGCGGACGTGGTGCGGATTATGACCATTCACCGCTCCAAGGGGCTGGAGTTCCCCGTCTGCATTGTGGCGGACTGCGGCAAGCGCTTTAACCGGGAGGATTTAAACGCCGCCTCCCTGCTGCACCCGGAACTGGGGTTTTCCACCAAAATGCGGGAGCCGGACAAGCTCAAGGCGTACACCACCCTGCGGCAGGAGGCCATTCGCCTCAAGCTGGAGGAGGAGACTCTGTCGGAGGAAATGCGGGTTTTGTACGTGGCCATGACCCGGGCGGAGGAAAAACTCATCCTGACTATGGAGTGCGGCGATCTGGACAAAAAGCTCGCCTCGTTAAGCCTGCGGGCAGGCGAGGGACAAACGTTTTCCCCCTACGGAGCGCGCAGGGCGGCAAGCTATGGGGACTGGCTTCTTATGGCCGCATTGCGCCATCCCGACGCCGGGGAACTCCGGGCGCGGACAGACGTTCCCCAGATGGTGATCCCCGGGGGAGAACTTCGCCTGCGCATCCTGCCGGCGGCGGGAGAATCCCCCGCGGCGGAGGAGCAGGCGGATTTTGCCGCCCTTCCAACCCCGGAGCTTATGGAAACCATCCGGGAGAACGTGGAGTATTCCTACCCCTATCGGGCGCTGTCCGGCGTGGCGGCAAAGCTTGCGGTCACCCAGATCGTCCACCAAGGTGGAAACGCCGCCCGGTTGGACGCCCTGCCGGCGTTCCGGTTCGGCAAAAAGATGACACCCGCCCAGCGTGGCACCATTGTGCACAAATTCATCCAGTTTGCCGATTACGCCGCCGGCCGGGAGGATCTGCTGGCGGAGATGGAGCGGCTGATGGTGGAGGGATTCCTCACCGAGGAGGAAACCGCCGTGCTGCCAGTGGGCAAGCTGGCCGCCTTTTTCAGCTCTCCACTGATGGGGCGGATTCTGGCGGCGGACCGGGTTCTGCGGGAATTCCGGTTTTTTGACGAGGTGCCGGCGGGGCGGGTATATCCTGGCCTTCCCCAAGACGCGGCAGGGGAAAAAATCCTTGTCCAGGGCATCGCCGACTGCGTGATCGTGGAGGACGGTAAAGCCGTGGTCATCGACTACAAAACCGACGGTGTCCAGGAGGCCGGGGAGCTCCGGGAGCGGTACGCGGGGCAGTTGCTCTTTTACAAGGACGCGGTGGAAAAGGCCCTGGGGATTCCGGTGGGGGAGTGTATCCTCTACTCGGTGCCGCTGGAGGAAGCGGTTTATTTGTGACGCTCCAGGGGCTGCATAGAGGGCCTGTGGAACGTGCGGATAGGAAAGGCAGACAGAAAGGATGAACAGAATGGAACATCTCAGTGAATTTTGCACCTGCAAGCGGACCAAGTGTCCGCTTCATCCGGTGAATCACAACAAGGGCTGCGCGCCCTGCATCCAAAAAAACCTGAAAACAAAACAGATGCCCAGTTGCTTTTTTAACCTTTTGGACGGCGGTGAGAAGCGGGACGGCGACTCGTTTGAAGAATTTGCGAATATTGTTTTAAATCAGCAAGAGGAAGAGCGGTAACCACAGTGAAGAGACCGCTTTCTGCCCGTTTTCTCCGGCGGCGGACAGATCGTGTACAAAAAAGAAAATTTTCTCTTGACAGAACAGGAAATCCCTGTTAAAATAAACTTCAGAAAACAAAGTAGAACAAAAACCGTTCTCACCTATGGGCGTTTTTCACTGCCGCATGGGTCAATACTTTTACAGGACGGGGCGCACGCTCCAGATTCTCTTGTACGGGTACGCAGACGGTGATTTCGTCTGCGTTTTTTGTTGCGCTTTGTTGAATCATTCATTCGCAGATCTATTTATCAGGTTTTGGAGGTGCTTTACCATCAGCAAACAAGAACTGCTCATCAATGAGGAAATTCGTGACAAGGAAGTTCGCGTCATCGATGCAGACGGAAGCCAGCTGGGCGTGATCTCGCTGAAAGAAGCGATGAATATCGCCAATGAAAAAAATCTTGACCTGGTGAAAATCGCTCCCCAGGCGCAGCCGCCGGTCTGCCGGATCATGGATTACGGCAAGTACCGTTTCGAGCAGGCCAAGCGCGACAAGGAAGCGAGAAAAAACCAGAAAACCGTCGACGTCAAGGAAGTCAGAATGTCTTTGAACATCGACACCCATGACTTTGAAACCAAAGCGAATCAAGCGATTAAGTTTCTGTCGGCCGGGGACAAGGTGAAGGTTTCCATCCGGTTCCGCGGACGGGAAATGGCGCATACTCATTTGGGCAACGGCCTGATGGACCGGTTTAAAGAAGCGGTTGCCGAAGTGGGATCCGTGGAAAAGCCGCCCAAGATGGAAGGCCGGAGTTTGGCGATGTTTATAGCGCCCAAACCCGCTAAGTAGCAATAAGGAGGATATTGTAATGCCAAAGGTAAAAACGCACAGTGGTGCGAAAAAACGTTTTAACCTGACCAAAAACGGGAAAGTAAAACGCGCTCACGCGAACAAATCGCACATCCTGAACAAAAAGTCCACCAAGAGAAAACGCGGTCTGCGCAAAAACGAGTACGCGGACAAGACCAATGTAGCGGCGATCAAAAAGATGATCCCTTACAAATAAGCTTGTGTGAAACGTTTGACGACAAACCATTTTTGGAGGTATAAATTATGGCACGTGTAAAGGGCGCAATGATGACCCGCAAGAGAAGAAAAAAAGTTCTGAAACTTGCGAAAGGATATTGGGGCGGCAAATCCAAACTCTTTAAAACCGCCAAAGAAGCTGTGATGAAATCCGGCCAGTACGCATACATCGGCCGTAAGCAGAAAAAACGCAACTTCCGCAGCCTGTGGATCACCAGAATTTCCGCTGGATGCAAGCAGAACGGTATGAACTATTCCACCTTCATGAACGGCCTGAAAAAAGCCGGCGTGACCCTCAACCGCAAAATGCTGTCTGAGATCGCCATCCACGACGAGGCCGCTTTCGCTTCTCTGTGCGAGAAGGCAAAAGCCGCTCTGTAAATTCTATACGAGTACGCCCGTGTCTTTGCAGACCCGGGCGTGTTTTCGTATCAACAGGCCTTTGGAGGAAATCGCTTTGGAACGGATCACAAGCCGGGAAAACCCGAAAATCAAAGAATACGTCCGGCTGGCGGGAAACAAAAAAGACCGGGACCAGCTGGGCTTGTTTGTCATCGAAGGAAAAAAAGTATGCCTTGAGGCGTTTTGCGAACAGGTAAACATTAAAACGGCGTTTTTGACCCGCCGTTTTTTGGAAGAACACCCGGAAACCGCTGCGCAGGCGGAAGCTGCCGCAGAGGAGACTTATTTGATTTCTGAGGAAATCGAGGCAAAGCTCACCGGGTGCAAGACCCCTCAAGGGATATTTTGCGTCTGCAAAAAACTTGACAAACTTCTGGACGTTGATACAATATTGAATAAAAGGCTTTTGGTGATGCTGTGCGGAGTGCAGGACCCGGGCAATCTGGGAACAGTGCTTCGCACTGCGGACGCGTTCGGTGTGGACGGCGTGATTTTGGCGGACAACTGCTGCGACGTATACAGCCCCAAGGTGGTTCGCTCCACCATGGGATCGCTGCTGCGGACGCCGCTTTTGTGGACAAAAGATTCCGCGGAGTTTCTGCGTTCGCTGCACGGCCGTGTGTATTCTGCCGCCGCTGTGGTGGACAGGGACGCCCTGCCCATGGAGGAGCTTAGACTCCCGGTGGATAGGCCCTGTATCCTGTGCATCGGCAGCGAAGGCAGCGGCCTGTCCGCCGGGACGGCGGCGGCCTGCGACCAGCGCGTCACCATCCGGATGCGGGGTAATGCGGAGTCTTTAAACGCCGCGGTTGCCGCCGCCGTATTAATGTGGGAGCTTCAAAAAAACAGATAGGGCTCTTTTCCTTTACGCCTTTTTTGAGGGAGGATGACGACCATGGCGGATATCCGCTATTGGGTGTGGCTGTCCGAGGCGCTGCCGAAGGGGAGCAACACCGTCAACGTGCTGTTAAACCATTTGGAAAGCCCCCAGGAAGTTTTCCGCCTGGCCGAAAAAAAGGACGAAGCGATCAAGCGCTTAGTCCCGCAAAAGGAGTTCGTAGGCCTTGCGCAGACCTCGCTGGAGCGGGCGGAAAAGATTCTGGAATCCTGTGCTGCCAAGGGCATTCGGGTGATGTCTCAGGAGGATCCGGCGTTTCCGGAGAGCTTAAAGCAGATTTACGGAACGCCTCCGGTGCTCTACATAAAGGGCAATCTGGGGGATTTAAACGCGGATCCTTCCATCGGCGTGGTGGGCACCCGCAAGTCCAGCGAGCTGGGACGAAAGGCTACCGGCAACCTCTGTTACGAGCTTTCCCGCTGCGGGATCACCATTGTCAGCGGCTGCGCGGTGGGAATCGACGAGTACGCCCACCGGGGCGCGCTGAAAGCGGGAGGGCGCACCATCGGGGTAATGGGTTGCGGCCTGGATGTGAACTACCCCGCGAAAAACGAAGAACTGAAAGCCGCCATGCTCCGGAACGGTGCGCTGGTGGGGGAACTCCCGCCCGGCGCCCAGGTGGAAAAAACCTACTTTCCCATCCGCAACCGGATTTTGGCAGGGCTGTCCCACAGCGTGTTGGTGACCCAGGCCCCTGTGCGCAGCGGCGCGCTGATTACTGCGGAGCATGCGCTCCAGCAGGGGAAGGATGTGTACTGCCTGCCGCCGCTGGAATACGGCGCGCCCCGCTACAACGGGACGGTAAAATTCCTGCGGGATGGGGCGATCCCTGTTTACGACGCCTCCGACATCCTGCTTGAATATTACAAATGGTTTAGGCATAGACTGGATTTGGAAAAAACGCTGTCGGTCATCAAGGAACACCGCGGCCCCATGAGCAGGGGAACGGAGACCGGACAGCGAAAACAAAGCACCTCCGAAAGGGCGGCGGCTTCGGCTGACCGGGAAAGCCGGCGGGCAAGCCCCGTGCTCCCCGAAAGCGTCAGCGGCCCGGCCAAAAGCCTGTACCGAGTCATGGGGCAGGAGTTTCTCCCGGTGGAGGAGCTGGCCCGGCAGGTGGGCCTGACTGTGGGACAGACCCTGGCAGCGCTCACGGAACTTGAAATCGCAGGCGTTGCCCAGATGGGCCCGGGGCGCACCTGCCGGAAGGTATAACCCTAAAGCGCTCCGGCGCTTTCCCAATAAAACGAAAGGCATGATGGAAAGAATGTCCAACTTAGTGATTGTGGAGTCTCCGGCCAAGGCCAAGACAATTAAAAAATATCTGGGACAGGACTATCAGGTGGTGGCCAGCATGGGCCACGTTCGGGACCTTCCCAAAAATAAAATCGGTGTGGATATTGAACACAATTTCGAACCCCAGTACGTCAACATCAAAACCCAGGAAGACCTGATTAAAAGCCTGAAAAAAGAGGCGAAAAAGTCGGACAAAGTCTATCTTGCGACCGACCCTGACCGGGAGGGCGAAGCGATTTCCTGGCATTTGGCGCATCTTTTAAACCTGGATGTGGCCGACCAGAACCGGGTGACGTTCAACGAGATCACTAAGTCGGGCGTTCAGTCGGGAATGAGCGCGCCCCGCACCATCGACCTGGATCTTGTCAACGCCCAGCAGGCCCGAAGGATCCTGGACCGGATCGTGGGCTATAAGTTAAGCCCCTTTTTGTGGCGCAAGGTGCGCCGGGGCCTGTCCGCAGGGCGCGTGCAGTCAGTAGCGGTCCGCCTGATCGTGGACCGGGAACAGGAAATCCGGGACTTTAAGCCCGAGGAATACTGGTCCATCGACGCCATGCTCACCACCATGCAGAACAAAAAGCCATTCCCTGCCAAGTTTTACGGGATCGACGGCAAAAAGGTGGAGATAAAAAACAAAGAGCAGGCGGATGAAATCCTCGCCGGCGTAAAACAAGAGGACTTCGTCGTTGGCAGCGTCAAAAAAGGCGTGCGCCGCAAATCTCCCGCGCCGCCGTTTACCACCTCCACCATGCAGCAGGAGGCTTCCCGCAAGCTGGGCTTCCAGGCTCGGCGCACCATGAAGGCGGCGCAGGAGCTGTACGAGGGCGTGGAGCTGGAAGAGCTGGGCGCGGTGGGACTTATCACCTATATGAGAACCGACTCCCTGCGCATCTCGGAGGAGGCCAGAGCGGGAGCGTACGCCTACATCGAGGACAAATACGGCAAACAGTATATCCCCCAGTCCCCCCGGGCGTATAAGTCCAAGGCAAACTCCCAGGACGCCCACGAGGCCATCCGGCCCACCATGCCGGAGATGAGCCCCGACCGGGTGAAGGCCTCCCTGACCGGGGACCAGTACAAGCTGTACAAGCTGATCTGGGAGCGCTTTATCGCCAGCCAGATGGCCAACGCCCTGCTGGACACCGTCTCCGCGGAGATCCATGCGGGCAAGTACCTTTTTAAAGCCTCCGGATACAGCGTAAAGTTCGACGGCTTTACCGTCTTATATGAGGAGAGCAAGGACGAAGAGACCGAAACCGAGGGCAAGCTCCCGGCGCTGGCGCAAAACGACCCCTTAAACGTCAAAAGCCTGGAGGGCAACCAGCATTTCACCCAGCCCCCGCCGCGGTACACCGAGGCTTCGCTGATTAAAGCGCTGGAGGAAAACGGCATCGGCCGCCCCAGCACCTACGCGGCGACCATCACCACCATTTTGTCCCGCAGTTATGTAGAGCGGGAGCAGAAGCAGCTAAAGCCCACCGCTTTGGGCGAGGTCATCACCAAACTGATGGAGGAGCGGTTCCCCGACATTGTGGATGTGGATTTCACCGCTAACATGGAGGAAAACCTCGACGAGGTGGAGCTGGGCAAAAAGGACTGGGTGCAGACGTTGTCGGAGTTTTACGGCGGATTTGAGAAAACCCTGGAAAAAGCCGAAAAAGACATGGAGGGCAGCCGCGTGAAGGTCCCGGACGAGGAAACCGACGTGGTGTGCGAACAGTGCGGCCGCAAAATGGTCATCAAGATCGGCCGGTTCGGAAAATTTTTGGCCTGCCCCGGGTTCCCCGAGTGCAAAAACACCAAAAAGATCGTCACCGAAACCGGCGGGCTGTGCCCCCTGTGCGGCGGCAAGGTGCTGGAGAAAAAATCTAAGTCCGGCAAAAAGTATTTCGGCTGTGAGCACAATCCCAAGTGCGGCTTTATGACCTGGGACGAACCTCTGAAGGAGCAGTGTCCCAAGTGCGGGGCCACCCTATTTAAAAAGCGGGGCAAGATGGGAAAAATTTACTGCGCCAAAGAGGGCTGCGAGTATGAAAGAGGTTTGAAGGATTGAGCAGGGTAACCGTAATCGGGGCGGGGCTCGCTGGGTGCGAGGCCGCCTGGCAGCTGGCCGGAGCGGGATATGAGGTCGTGCTGTGCGAGCAAAAGCCCAAACAGTATTCCCCGGCCCACCATTCCCCGGGCTTTGCGGAGCTTGTGTGCTCCAACTCTTTGAAAGCCTCCCGGCTGGAGTCCGCCGCCGGGCTTTTAAAGCACGAAATGGAACGGCTGGGCTCTCTGACGGTGCCCTGCGCCAAACAGACCGCCGTGGCGGCGGGAGGGGCGCTGGCTGTGGACCGGGATCGTTTTTCCGACCTGGTCACCGATAAAATCCGCTCCCATCCCCGGATCCAGGTGGTGGAGGAAGAGATCACCCACATCCCGGAAGGCCCCTGTGTGATCGCCACCGGGCCGCTGACCTCGGACAGGCTGGCGGAATCCATCCGCGCTTTTCTTGGGGAGGACACCTTAAGCTTTTTCGACGCGGCGGCCCCTATTGTCACCGGGGACAGCATCGACTTTCAAAAGGCGTTTTACGCCTCCCGCTACGGCCGGGGGGAGGACGATTATATCAACTGCGCCATGAATCAAGACGAATACGAGGCGTTTTACCAGGCGCTGATCACCGCTGAAAGCGTGGAGCTCAAGGAGTTCGACCGCAAAAACTTCCGGGTGTACGAGGGCTGCATGCCCATTGAGGTTATGGCAAAGCGGGGGTCTGACACCATCCGGTTCGGGCCCTTAAAGCCGGTGGGCCTGACCGATCCCCGCACTGGCCGCAGGCCCTGGGCGGTGGTGCAGCTCAGACGGGAGAACGCGGACGGCACCTGTTTTAACTTGGTGGGCTTTCAGACCAACCTGAAGTTCCCGGAGCAAAAGCGGGTGTTTTCCATGATCCCCGGACTTGAAAATGCAGAGTTCGTCCGCTTTGGGGTCATGCACCGAAACACGTTTTTGGACTCTCCCAGGCTTTTGACGGCGGATTTTCGCTGCAAAAAGGGCGAAAACCTCTACTTCGCCGGGCAGATGACCGGGGTGGAGGGGTATATGGAGTCCGCCGCCAGCGGGATTCTGGCGGGGAAAAACCTTTCCCGCGCGCTGGCGGGGAAAACGCCGCTGATCCTTCCCAGGGACACTATGATGGGTGCACTGGCCCACTATATCAGCGATCCGAGTGTGACGGATTTTCAGCCCATGGGCAGCAACATGGGGCTGCTGCCTCCCGCCGGGGAGCGCATCCGGGATAAAAAAGAGCGTTACGGCGTGGTGGCCAGGCGTGCCATGGACAGCCTGGAGCGGTATCTGGCCGAGATGGGCGAATAGAGGTTTCAAGGTTATAGCAAGAGTATTACGGCAAAGGAGCTGGACGTCATGAAAGTGATTGTAGACGGGTTTGGAGGAGACAACGCCCCGGTGGA
>CAJFTY010000019.1 GCA_904420045.1 Candidatus Metaruminococcus caecorum
AGAATTGAACTGGGGATGAAGGTGTTGCAGACCTCTGCCTTACCGCTTGGCTATGGCGCCGTATGGAGCGGGTTACGAGGCTCGAACTCGCTACCTCCACCTTGGCAAGGTGGCGCTCTACCAGATGAGCTAAACCCGCATGGTTTGGAGCATGCCGCATGCTCCGGAAAAAGTGGTGCCTCCGGACGGAATCGAACCATCGACACGAGGATTTTCAGTCCTCTGCTCTACCGACTGAGCTACAGAGGCATGGCTGCACCCGACGGCGCATCCGAAAAAACAAGCGTAAAAAATGGGCGCAGCCCATTTTTTACAAGCCTTGTTAAGTGGCGACCCGGATCGGGTTCGAACCGACGACCTCTAGCGTGACAGGCTAGCGTTCTAACCAACTGAACTACCGGGCCACTGTTTCGCCGCCTACTACTCAAGCGACGAAGTTTATTATATCAAAACCAGAAAACTTTGTCAACTGATTTTTCAAAGTTTTTGGTTTTTCTTGCAGCCTTATTTTGCCCGGTCCAGCAGTTCGGTGAGCTCCTGTTTGTTAAATCGGTATTTCTTGTTGCAGAAATGACAGCCGACTTCGGTTTTGCCATCCTCTTCGATGATGGTCTCCAGCTCTTTTCGCCCCATGCTGATTAAAGCCTTTTCCACCCGCTCGCGGCTACAATCACATGTATATGCCGTCTCGCAGGAATCCAGAACATTGGGATTTAATCCCGCAAGCAGATCCATGGCGATCTGCTCGGGCGTTTTCCCCTCGTCGATCAACTGGGAAATGGGCGCAAAGCCGTTTACATTCCGTTCGATCACGTCAATGCAGCTTTCGTCTGCAAAGGGAAGAAGCTGCACCAGAAATCCCCCCGCCGCCCGCACGGTCAGGTCGGGATTGACTAAAACCCCCAGGCTGCACACCGTGGGGATCTGCTCGCTCACCGCGAAATAGCGGGTGATGTCCTCGGCGATCTCCCCGGACTCGATGGGGACCTGTCCCACATACGGCTCTTTGAGCCCCAAATCCTTGACCACCTGCAAAAAGCCGTCCTTTCCCACAGCGCCCGACACATCCAGCTTGCCGTACTGGTTGAGGGGAAGCTCCACCACCGGGTTTGCCACATAGGACTTGACGTTCCCTCTGCTGTTTGCCACCGCGATCAGAGAGCCGGTCTCCCCGCCGCCGTTCATCCGCAGGGTCAGCGTATCGTTTTCTCCCTTTAACTGCACCCCCATGATGGAGGCGGCGGTGGTCAGCCTGCCCAGGGCGGCGGTCACCACTGCGGAGGTCCGATGAGTCCGCTCAATTTTACTGACAATGTCGGTGGAGTCGATGGCGATGGCCACCGCCGACCCATCCTCGGAAATCGCTCGTACCAGTTTGCCCACTTTTGATTCCTTCCTTTTATCCGTTTTGCTGTTTTTGGGTTACATAAATCAGCCGCTGTGTCTGAGGGCCGGGAGGCTCCAGCGTATCGTCCCCGTACACCGCCTCAATCCGCAGGCCCGCGCGGGTTAGCATCTGCTCCATCTGGATTTGAGAATAGGCCCGCTCTTTAAATTCCTCTCCCCATCGGAGATAAACCTCCCCGTCCGGCTCAAAAAAGTCCAAGGTGATGGCGGTGAGGCCCTCCCCCAGATACTGGTTCTGCCAGACGCAGTAGACCTCTTCCAGATCGTAGACGAAGGTGTTGTTCCTAAGCACCTGCTCGTGCTTATACAGGGTGTTGACGTCAAACACAAACGTCCCCTGAGGATGCAAAAACAGGGACACCCGGCTTAGAGCCTTTTGCAGCTCGTCCGGGTCGGTGATGTGGTTAAGGCTGTCCAACGCGCACACCGCGCAGTCCACTGTGCCGAACATGTCCAAATCCTGCATGCTTTGGCGCAAAAACTGGATGTCAAAGCCCTGTTCGTATTTTTTCTCAATCGCCTCGTTGAGCATATCCTCCGAGGAATCTACCCCGATCACGTCGTAGCCCAGGCGGGCGAATTCCACACTCAGGCTCCCGGTGCCGCAGGCCAGATCCAACAGGATATTCCCTGGCGGATTGTGCGCCCGAAGCAGTTTGTCAAAGTAAGCCGCCCGCTTTTTATAGGACACGTTGCCGGTCAGCGCGTCATAAAACGAGGCAAATTTTGCATAACTATTCATCTTTTAAAAGCCCCAGACGCTCAAATACAATGCTGTATCCGTCGCTTCCATAGGTCAGGGAGCGGTTTACCCGGCTGATGGTGGCGGTGGAAGCTCCCGTCTCGTTGACAATGTCGCTGTACACACGGTGCTCCGACAGCATTTTTGCCACGTGCAGCCGCTGAGACATGGCCTTAAGCTCCGGCACGGTGCACAGGTCTTCAAAAAAGCTGTAGCATTCCTCCGGGGTTTTCAAAGCCAGTACCGCTTGGAACAAAAAGTCCACGTTGGCGTCTTTCAGTTTGCTGTTCAATAGCTCGCGCCTCCTTTGTCGATCTTCTCATCCATTTTAGCATAGCAAAGTATAAAAGTAAAGCGCAAAAACGGGCGCTGCCGGTTTGTTCTATGCAAAAAGGAGGATGCCTTTCGGCGTCCTCCTTTTTTACCGTCCTTATCCTAAATTTCCGGGCCCGTTTTGCTTTTTTCTTCATCCAAAAGGGATTCCCACCGCTCTTTGGATAAAAAGGTAAAATGCTCGGTGCGCTGTTCCCCAGTCATGGACAAAGCATGTCCCGCCGTGTGGTGGTACACAAACCCGCACTTTTCCTGTACCCGTCTGGATTTTTCGTTCCCATCGAAATAGCCGCACCATATTCCCGTGCATCCCAGGTCCTCAAAGCAGCGGCGGATAAGCCGCCGGACCGCCTCCGGAATCAGGCCCTGCCCCCAAAAGGGAACGCCGATCCAGTAGCCGATCTCCGCCTCGTTTTCCCCGATGGGCGCGCTGCCCTGCCCGGTGCGCATGATTCCCGCGCTGCCCACGGGCTGGCCTGTTTGTTTAAGCACGACGGCATAGGTCTCCGGATCGCTTAACACAGTACGGATCACCCGCAGGCTGTCCTCCACACTGGTGTGGGGCGGCCAGCCCGCAATCGGCCCCACTCGGGGATCTTTGGCGTACTGGTACAGGTCTTTTGCGTCTTCGTCCCGCCAGGGGCGCAGGAACAGCCGGTCCGTCTCAAGTTCCATGAAAGGGCTCCTTTCTTTGCCGGTTTATAAATCGTTCCGTATGAGATCCTCCGGGGTCTCCCGTTTGACGATCAGCCGGGCTTCTCCGTCTTTGACCATCACCACGGCGGGTTTGGTTGCCCGGTTGTAGTTGCTGGCCATGGAGTAATTGTACGCGCCGGTGGCCAGCACCGCCACCACGTCGCCGGGCTCCGTCTTTTGAAGCGGCATATCCTTGCCGATCAGGTCGCCGCTTTCGCAACACTTGCCCGCCAGGGTGATGATCTGATCTCTGGGCGCGTCCGCCTTGTTGGCGCACACTGCCTCATACCGGCTCTGGTACAGCGCGTACCGGGGATTGTCAGTCATTCCTCCGTCGATGGACACATACGTGCGAACGCCGGGGATTTCCTTCACGCTGCCCACCCGGTACAGGGTGAGCCCTGCGGGGCCGGCGATGGAGCGCCCGGGCTCGATGACGATAAACGGCTGGTCGATTCCCAGGGCCTGGCAATCGGCTTTGACTTTGTCCGACACCTTGCGCATATACTGGTCGTACTCCACAGGATTTTCCTCCTGGGTGTATTTGATGCCAAAGCCGCCCCCTAAGTTGAGTTCCTCCACCGCGTATCCCGTCTGGGCTTTGATATCCGCAATGAAGTGCAGCATCACGTCCGCCGCCATCACAAAGGGGTCGATGTCAAAAATCTGGGAGCCGATGTGGCAGTGCAGGCCGCCCAGCGTTACATGCTCCATGGATAAAGCCCGCTTGACCGCCTCCATGGCCTCGCCGTTTTCCAGCGCCAGGCCGAACTTGGAATCAATCTGCCCGGTCATGATAAACTCATGGGTGTGGGCCTCGATACCGGGCTTGACCCGGAACATGATCCGGGCGTTTTTGCCCATCTCCCCCGCCAGGGCGTTGAGAGTGTCGAGCTCCGTCAGGTTGTCTACGATGATATGGCCCACGCCGCACTCCAAGGCGTAGCGGAGCTCCTCCTCCGTCTTGTTGTTCCCGTGAAAACCGATATCCTGAGCCGGGAATCCCACCGACATGGCGGTGTACAATTCTCCCATGGACACCACATCCAGGCCCAAGCCCTCATCCGCGATGATCCGGCACATCTCTTTGCAGCAAAACGCCTTGCTGGCGTAGTGGGGCAGCCCCCGGCCTCCGTAATAGGTGTCGATGGACTGTTTAAACTGGCGGCAGGCCTTGCGGATCATGGCCTCGTCCATCACATACAGCGGCGTGCCGAATCGCTCCGCCAGCTCTACGGTGTCCGCGCCTCCCACGGCCAGGTGCCTCTGTTCGTTTACGGTAAGATTGTTTGTCAGAATCATCGTGTGTCTACCTCCTGTGTATATTCCCGGAATTGTCTTACTCCTCGTCCCCTTCGCAGACCTCCTGGATCACAGCCTGCAGTTCGGGGATCCCGTCTCCTTTTTCCGATGAAACCGGGATCATGGTGATTTGATCGCCGCAGGGGATTTCGGTTTCAAACGCCTTGAGCCGTTCCTCCTGCTGGCGCTTGGTCAGCTTGTCCGACTTGGTGAGCACCACAATAAACGGAAACTCCCGGTCGATCAGGTAGTTCACCATATCCACATCCAGCTGGGTGGGCGGGTGGCGCATGTCGATCAGCGAGATCACAAGCCCCAGGTTCCGGTCGGCGTTAAAATACCCTTCCATCAGCTTGGACCACCGCTGTTTTTCACTTTTGGCCACCTTGGCGTACCCATAACCGGGCAGGTCCACAAAATGGGCCCCGTCCACGTCAAAAAAGTTGATGGTCACCGTTTTCCCGGGCATAGAACTCACCCTAGCCAGGGATTTACGGTTGAGCAGTTTGTTGATCAGCGAGCTTTTTCCCACGTTGGAACGGCCCGCAAACGCGATCTCCACCGCGGTGGAGTCGGGCATCTGATCCATCCTCCCGTAGGACGTCAAAAACTGCGCTTTGTTAAAATTCATCCGTCGCCTCTTCCTTTCGAGAATGTCGGGTTCAAGACGGCACCGCAGCAGCAGCCGTCTCCTGAGCCGAGGCGGGCACCGCCGGGAACTCAGACGAACGATCCTTCTGCCCTTTTTTCTCCGCGGGATGCCGCAGGGCGATTTCCAGCACCTGAGACACATGCTCCACCGGTACAAACGTCACCGCGTCGGTGACCGCCTTGTCAAATTGGGCGATGTCCGCCTTGTTCTCCTGGGGAATAATCACCGTTTTAGCTCCCGCCCGGTAGGCCGCCATGGACTTTTCCTTGAGCCCGCCGATGGCCAGCACCCGGCCCCGCAGGGTGACCTCACCGGTCATGGCCACGTCCCGTTTCACCGGGATGCCGGAAAGCGCAGAGGTCAGCGCCGTCACCAGTGTAATGCCGGCGGACGGGCCGTCTTTGGGCACCGCTCCCTCAGGCACGTGAACATGGATGTCCTTGGTTTTGTAAAAATCCTTGTCGATGCCGTACTGCGGGGCCAGGCTGCGCACATAGCTCACCGCGGTTTTGGCGGATTCCTTCATCACATCCCCCAGCCGCCCGGTGAGTTCCAGCCGTCCGGAGCCCTCCAGCACCGAAACCTCGATCTGCATGGTCTCTCCTCCCACGCTGGTCCAGGCAAGGCCAGTGGCCACGCCCACCTGGTCGGAAGAAAGAATGCTCTCGGGCAGGTATTTTTTCGGGCCCAAAAACTCCGGCAGATTTCTGGCGGTCACCGAAACCCTAGCCGTCTCGTCGTCCGCCACCTGCTTGGCCGCCTTGCGGCAAAGGGTTGCGATGCTCCGCTCCAGCTTGCGCACGCCGGCCTCCCGGGTGTAGTTGTCGATGAGCATGTAAAGCGCTTCCGTGCTGATTTTAAAGTTCTGCGGGGTCAGGCCATGTTTCTGAATCTGTTTTTTTACCAGGTGCCGCTTGGCGATCTGGAATTTTTCCTCCCGGGTGTAGCTATTTAGCTCGATGACCTCCATCCGGTCCAGAAGGTGCACGGGAATGGTGTCCAGCGAGTTCGCTGTGGTTAAAAACAGCACCTCGCTCAGATCAAAGGGGATTTCAATATAATGATCCCGGAACGCGTAGTTCTGTTCGCTGTCCAGCACCTCCAGCATAGCGGAGGAGGGATCGCCCCGGAAATCCGAACCCATCTTGTCGATTTCGTCCAGCAGCATCAGAGGATTGCGGGATTTCGCCTGCTTTAACGCGGTGATAATCCGTCCCGGCATGGCACCGATGTAGGTTTTCCGGTGTCCCCGGATATCGGATTCGTCCTTGACACCCCCCAGGGACAGCCGCACGTAACGGCGGCCCATGGCGGCGGCCACCGCCTTGGCAATGGAGGTCTTTCCAACGCCGGGCGGCCCCACCAGGCACAAAATCTGCCCTTTGATATCCGGGCTCAATTTGCGCACCGCCAGGCTTTCCAGAATGCGCTCCTTGACCTTTTCCATGCCGTAGTGGTCTTTGTCCAGCACTTTTTTTGCCCGGTCCAAATCCAGCTTGTCCCTGGTTCTGTGATCCCATGGAAGCTCCAGGCAGGTTTCCAGATAGGTGCGGATCACGTTAGCCTCCTGGGAGTTGGGGGGCATCTTGTAAAGGCGCTCGCACTCCTTCATCAGCTTTTCCCGGGAGTCGTTTGGAATGTTCTGGATCGCCTGGATCTGGTCCGCCAGATCCACCGCTTCGTCCTGGACGTTTTCCCCTTCTCCCAGCTGTTCCGAGATCACCCGCATCTGCTCTCTGAGAAAATAATCCCGCTGGTTTTTCTCCATCTGCTCCTTGACCTGCTCCAGCACGTCCCGTTCGGAGCGGAGGACTTCCGCCTCCCGCCCCAGTTCCTCCGCCAGGGCCTGAAGGCTGCTCAAAATATCCCGCTGCTCCAGTATGTACTGTTTGGCCTCAAACCGCAGCACCACGTTTTGAATGACCGCGTCAAACAGCGCGTAGGGATCCTCCTCCCCAAAAATCCGGTCGGTGGTTTCCTGCGCCATTTTGGGCACCATTTCACAGTAGTATTCGAACACCTGCTTGACCGAGCGCACCAGCGCCTCCGACCGAATGGGGTCGATCACCTTGCGGCTGGGGGGAATCCGGGCCACCGCCGCCTCCAGATAGGGGTCCTGAGCTGTCAGCTCCTTGAGCCGCGCCTTGTGCATGCCCTCCACCAGCACCCGCACTGTGTCGCCGGATACCCGCAAAAGCTGCTGAATCTGCGCCACCACGCCCACAGTGTACAGATCCCGCAGGCCGGGCTCCTCGATATCCGCGTCCTTCTGGGTGACCAAAAAAATTTTTCGTTCGCCCTCCATAGCAGCGTTTAAAGCCGCAATGGATTTTTTTCGTCCCACATCAAAGTGCAGCACCATGGACGGGAACAGCACCAATCCCCGCATGGCCAGAACTGGCATCACCTGCCTTGCAGTGGACCGTTTGATCGTCGTTTTTTCCATCGTAAATCACCTGCCGTCGGCACTGAGTTTTCCTCGCCAACGGTACCCTTTCTTTTAAAATCCCCGCTCGCATGGTTTGTTTTTAAAACGGCGGAGCAATAGGCGCGTATTGCTTTTTTACGCTGCCCTTTCATTGAACGCTCCGTTTTTTAAACGGAGCCGCTTTCTTTGTTCATACAGTGGCGTTTCGCCGGGATGTCGCCGGGTGTTTCGGTCTTAAACCGAGGCGAAGCATGTCCATTTGTTCTTCAATTGATAAAACCGCACTGGACAATCCATAAAAAGATCGATTACAACCGGTTAGGGTTATTATACCGGGAATCGTGCGGTTTTGCAAGAAAAAGCCGTGGAAATTGTCAAAAAAGCTTCGTTAAATGTTTACCATTTAACGAAGCTTTTTCCAGTTTTTATACCAGCCGGCGGCCGTCTGCGTCGGGCAGCGCCCGCTTTGGCATCATCAGTTGGGGAGGCTTTTTGTTCTTATTTTGGATGATGGTGGGCTGTCCGGTTTCCTGCACCGCGTCCTTGGTGATAATGATCTTTTCAATGGACGCGTTGGAGGGAGCGTCGAACATCAAACCGCCCAGAACCTCTTCCATAATTCCACGCAGGCCCCGGGCTCCAGTCTTGCGCTCAATGGCCTTGGCCGCTACCGCGCGCAGCGCCTCCGGCTCAAACTCCAGCTGTACTCCGTCCATGGAGAACAGGTACTGGTACTGCTTGACCAAGGCGTTTTTCGGCTCAGTCAGGATGCGCACCAGGGAATCCTCATCCAGGGCGTTCAACGAGGTGATGACCGGCAGACGGCCTACCAGCTCGGGAATCAGACCAAACTTAACCAGGTCGTGGGGAATCACCTTTTGCAGCAGCGCGCCGGTATCCGCCTGCTCTTTGTCCTTGATTTTGGCGCCGAAGCCCAGCGAACCGGAGCCCAGCCGCTTCGAGATGATCTTCTCCAGTCCGTCGAATGCGCCGCCGCAGATAAACAGAATGTTGCGGGTGTCGATCTGGATAAACTCCTGGTTGGGGTGCTTTCTTCCCCCCTGGGGCGGCACGTTGGAGACCGTCCCCTCCAGGATCTTTAAAAGGGATTGCTGAACGCCTTCGCCGCTCACATCCCGGGTGATGGAGGTGTTTTCGGATTTCCGGGCGATCTTGTCGATCTCGTCGATGTAGATAATGCCCCGCTCGGCAGCCTCTACATCGTAGTCTGCCGCCTGAATCAGCCGCACCAGGACGTTTTCCACATCCTCGCCTACATACCCTGCCTCGGTCAGGGTGGTGGCGTCCGCAATGGCAAAGGGGACGTTTAACACCTTGGCCAGCGTCTGTGCAAGCAGCGTTTTGCCTACGCCGGTGGGGCCAAGCAGCAACACATTGCTCTTTTGCAGCTCCACCTGGTTTTCCTGACCGCAGAAGATCCGTTTGTAGTGGTTGTATACCGCCACGGCGAAGGCCACCTTAGCCTCTTCCTGGCCGATGACATATTCGTCCAGAATCGCTTTCATCTCAGCGGGTTTTAAAATAGGAGTCTGTTCTTCCTCCCCATGACTGCCCCGGGAGGGCCGCTCCGGGATTTCCGACAGGGTTCCGTCGTTGACCAGCATTTGATAACACAGTTCCACGCACTCGTCGCAGATGTAGGCTCCGTTGCCGTACAGCATCCGGGCGACCTTGTTTTCCGGCTGGCCGCAGAAACAGCAGCGCGGAATTCCTTTTTCGTCTATTCCAGCCATAATAATGACCATCCTTTCGCACTCATCGGGATGTTTTGTCCCGGCCGAACCGCCAAAATTCTGCACCGCGCACTGCGCAAACGATCAAAACTCCCTGATTCCCGCAGCAGTATCCGCCGCGGTCCGCCGTCCTTCGACAAAGCGGAAATTGGCATTCAAAACACAACAACCCCCCTTAAAAAAGGGAGGTTATCCTGTTGTAAGCATCCTCTGGCGAAGCGCACCTTACGGTGGACTTTCCCCGCTCGCGGATGCAACCCATTTCGATTACCGGTGAGCAATCACCTTGTCGATCAGGCCGTATTCTTTGGCCTCCTCAGCGGACATAAAGTTGTCCCGCTCGGTGTCCCGCTCGATCTGCTCCAGCGGCTTGCCGGTATTTTCGGCCAGCATCTGGTTCAAATGCTGTTTCATCTTAATGATCCGTTCGGCCTGGATCTTGATATCCGTGGCCTGTCCCTGGCTTCCGCCGGAGGGCTGATGGATCATAATTTCGCTGTTGGGAAGCGCCAGGCGTTTGCCCTTGGCGCCTGCCGCCAGCAAAAACGCCCCCATCGAGGCCGCCATGCCGATGCAGATGGTGGAAACATCGCATTTGATATACTGCATGGTGTCATAAATCGCCATGCCCGCGGTGATGGAACCGCCGGGGCTGTTGATGTAGAAGGAGATATCCTTGTCAGGATCCTGCCCTTCCAGATACAACAGTTGGGCGACAACCAGACTTGCCGTGGCGTCGTTGACCTCTTCCGACAGCATGATGATCCGGTCGTTGAGCAACCGGGAATAAATATCGTACGAGCGCTCTCCGCGGCTCGTCTGTTCAACTACCATAGGTACTAAACTCATGGCGCACACCTCCAAGTTCGTTACTTATGTATTGGCAAGCTGCGGGAAAATTATTCCGCATCCTCTGTTTTTTCCGCTTTTTTACGGGTGGTTTTTTTCTTGGGAGCCGGCTTTTCAGCTTCATCCTCCACCGCGTCCGCTTTTTTGGCAGCGGGTTTCTTTGCCGCGGCCTTTTTGGAAGCCGCTTTCTTCTTGCCTTCGGTCACATCCGCGTTTTCTTTAATCAGGTCGATGGCCTTGTTGACTGCCAGATCCAGGGACAGATCGGCCGCGGGAATCAACGCTTTTACCTTTTCCACGTCCATGCTGTAATTTTCAGCCAGCTTCGCGTATTCCTCGTTAATCTCGTCCTCGGTGGGGACAATATTTTCAAGTTCTACGATTTTTTCCAGCGCCAGGCGGATTTTCACCTGCTTGTGGGCCTGCTCTTCAAAGGTTTTGCGGAACGCGTCCATCTCCATACCGGTGTACTGCAGATAGGTCTCCAGGTTCAGGCCCTGTGACTGAAGGCGGTACTCAAACTCCCGCACGCTTTCGGTGATCCGGTTTTCAAACATCACCTCGGGGATCTCGGCTTTCATGTTGTCAATCACCGCGTCGATGAGCTGGTTTTCCACCTCGGTGTCGGCGGCCTTTTCATTTTCTTCCGCCAATTTTTTGCGCACGTCGTCTTTATACTCCGCCAGGGTGTCAAACTCGCTGACGTCTTTGGCGAACTCGTCGTCCAGCTCGGGGAGCTCCCGGGTCTGGATCTCATGGAGCTTCACTTTAAAGGTAACCGCTTTTCCCTTGAGTTCCTCCGCGTGGTAGTCCTCGGGGAAGGTGACGTTCACGTCGAACTCGTCGCCCACGCTGTGACCCACAACCTGATCCTCAAACCCGGGGATAAACTGGCCGGAACCCAGGGTGAGGCTGAACTTTTCAGCGCTGCCGCCCTCGAATTTTTCACCGTCCAGGTACCCTTCAAAGTCGATGATGGTGTTGTCGCCCGTCTGAGCCGCACGATCATCCACCGACACGATACGGCCGTTGCGCTCCTGCACCTTCTTGACCTGTGCGTCCACGTCCTCGTCGGTAACTTCCTTGACGTTCTTTTCTACTTGAATGCCTTTGTAGTCCGCAACCTCCACCTCGGGCTTGGTGATGCAGGTCGCTTTAAAGGAATATCCTTTTTCTTTGGAGACTTCCAGCACTTCCACTTCAGGGCGGTCCACCAGCGTCAGCTTCGCCTCGTCGATGGCTTCCTGCAGCGCGGCGCCATAGCTGGCGTTGACGGCGTCCTCAAAAAACACGCCTTCTCCATACAGTTTTTCGATCATTTTCCGGGGCGCTTTGCCTTTGCGGAAACCGGGAACAGTGATCTTTTTCACGTTCTGGCGGTATGCTTTTTCCAGGGCTGCTTCAAATGCCTGGGCATCCACTTCCACGGTCAGTTCATATTTATTGGTCTCAACTTTGTTTGACGAGGTCAAGCTCATTTTCTACTTCCTCCCAAGATACGATAATACACCTAAACCCAGGGGTTCCGGCTATCTTTATTACTATATCACAGAACTGTTTTTCTGACCAGTTCCTTTTTTGCTTTTCGCCTAATTGACAAGTTTTACAGGATTTGCACCGGATCGAATTGGATATAATCACCAGAAATCAAACGAAAATCAATGCCGTTGCGCTCCCCGTTGATGGCATATTCCTGTGCGCGGCCATGAATATGACCGTAATAACATCGTTTTACCCCAAATTCGAGAAGTACGGACAGGAGCTCGTAGCATTCGTCCGAAGCGTAAACAGGGGGATAATGCAAAAACGCAATGGGCGGCTTTCCGGTCTTTGTCCCTGCTTCCAGCGACAGGCGAAGCCGTCCGGCCTCCCGCAATAGGACTTTTTTGTCCGCCTGTTCCCCTTTTTCGTTCATCCAGCCCCGGGTGCCGCACAGGCAGTAATCCCCGTATTCAAAGGCGTTGTTAAACAGCATGGAAATACTGGAAAACCCGTTTTCCGCCAAGAACTGATCCACCTTGTTTTTGGTAGAAAACCAGTAGTCGTGGTTTCCTTTTAAAAGGATTTTTTTTCCGGGCAAATTGTGGATAAACGCAAAATCTGGTTTTGCCTGCGCAAGTGTCATCCCCCAGGAGATATCGCCGGGCAGGATCACGGTATCCTCGGAGGTAATCTTGCTCCTCCAGTTTTGTTCCAGGCGATCCACATAATGTTCCCAGCCTTTAAAAATATCCATGGGCTTGTTTACGCCCAGGGACAAATGCAGATCCGCAATGGCAAATAAACCCAACCGCAACGCTCCTTTCCAGTGGATGTTCTGTATAAACGGGGCTGATTGTCAAACAATAATCCCATGCCGGCAGTCCGCTGACGGCATGGGCTGTTTTACGCCGGACGCCTTGCGTTTTCCGCAAGCGACATCTTCCGGCAGCCGCTTTGCCGTTCTGGATTTGGATTGCCGCCTGCGAAACATTCAATGGCTCCTCCTGCGAAAAACGTGCCCTTTCAAATATTTTGATAAAGGAGATAAAAGCCATGAACAATTGTGAATGTGGAAAAGACAACCCCACCCTGGCGCATGTGAAATGTGACGTGAAAAACTGCATCTACAACAACCATCAGTGCTGCTGTACCGCCAGCGCCATCCAGGTCGGTCCTCAGTCCGCCTGCGATTGCCAGGAAACCAACTGTCAGACCTTTAAAGCGCAGAAATAACCATCTTCCCCAAGCGTTTGACGAAACAAGGAAAGTGAACACGGTTTCGTGTTCACTTTCTTTTTCGCATTTATTTATACAATTCGTATAAATAAATGTATTTTCTACTTAATAATAGAGTTTTCGACCGCTTTTCACTGCTTATTCTCCCAGCAGAGACAGCACCGTTTCCGGCATCTGGCCCGCTTCGATGCAGCCGGCAAAGCGGACGGATTTGTTTTTGAGCTCTGCCAGCGCTGTGGGAATGGGCAGACCGGACATCTCATGGAGCTTTTGGACCTGGGCAAAATCATCCATCTGCGGAACTTCTCCACACAGCGCTTCCAGCACAGCTCCCGTAAATTTATAGGGGCTGGCGGTGGAGGCGATCAGCGCCTTGGTGGTGTCGCCGGTCTTTTTTTTGTAGTCCTCGTACACCTTGACAGCCACTGCCGTGTGGGTGTCGCACAGGTAGGAGTATTTGTCAAACACCGCTTTGATGGTGGCTTTGGTCGCACAATCGTCGCAGTACCCACCCACAAACTCCGCCTGGAGCTTTTGCTTTACATCCTCGCTGACGGTGTATGTCCCCTGGGACTTCAGCTGGCCGAACCAGTCGGCAATCTGCTTGTCATCCTCCCCGGACAGGGCGTACAAAAGGCGCTCCAGATTGCTGGAGATCAAAATATCCATCGAGGGCGAGATGGTGGTGTGAAACGCCCGATTTTTATCATAGGTGCCGGTGTTGATAAAGTCGGTAAGCACCTTGTTTGCGTTGGAAGCGCAGATGAATGTTTTCACCGGCAGGCCCATTCCCTTGGCGTAGTAGGCCGCCAGGATATTGCCGAAGTTTCCGGTGGGCACCACCACATTGATGGGGTCGCCGCACTGGATTTCTTCTGCTTTCACAAGTTCGCAGTAGGCGGAGATATAATAGACGATCTGAGGCACCAGCCGCCCCCAGTTGATGGAGTTGGCGCTAGAAAACATCCGGTTTTTCTCGGCGAGCTTTTCTGCCATCTCGGGGCTTGTAAAGATCGCCTTCACACCGTTTTGCGCGTCGTCAAAGTTGCCCTTGATGGCGCAAACGCCCACGTTTTTCCCCTCCTGGGTGGTCATCTGGCGCTTCTGCATATTACTGACGCCGTCCTCGGGGTAAAACACCAGAATTTTGGTGCCTGGCACATCTTTAAAGCCTTCCAGCGCGGCCTTGCCCGTATCGCCGGAGGTCGCCACCAGAATCACCATCTCCTTGCCCTGGGCGGTCTTGCCCGCCGACACGGTCAGCAGGTGGGGCAAAAGCTGCAGCGCCATATCCTTAAACGCGCAGGTGGGGCCGTGCCAAAGCTCCAGCATATAGGTGCCGTCGTACAGGTGCGCCAGCTGGGCGATGTCGTCGCTGCCGAATTTATCCGCCGTGTAGGCGCTTTCCACACAGTTTGCCAGCTCCTCTTCCGTAAAGTCGGTGAGGAATTTTCCCAGCACAAACTTGGCCCGCTCCACATAGCTTTTGTCCGCCAGCATCCGCAGGTCGTCCTGGGTGATCTCCGGGAGGGTTTCGGGGACGAACAGGCCGCCCTCCGCGGAAATCCCCTGGGCGATGGCCTGGGCCGCAGTCACTTGTAAACTGGAATTTCTGGTGCTTTTGTAGTTCATTTGCTCTTCCTATCCTTTCCGGGAATGCGTCGTCAAAACACAAATTTCTGATAAAACGCACGGGCGTTGTCAAACAAAATCCGCCCGGCTAAGGGTTCTCCAAAATATTGTACCATAACCTGCCCCAGTTTTTCAATCTTTTCTACAGAATTTATGCAGCCGGGAAGCGCCGCGCCGTCAAAGTCCGAGCCGACGGCCAGCACGCCTTCCCCGCCTAATGCGAGGATATGCTCCATATGCCGGAGCATCTGGGCAAAATCCGCCTGCTTGTCGTCGGACAAAAAATCCACGTAAAAATTGAGCCCGATCAGCCCGCCCCGCTCCGAAATGGCCCGGATCATATCGTCGGTCAGGTTGCGCCGGTGGCCGCAGACCGACCGGGCGTTGGAGTGGCTGGCCACAAAGGGGCGCTTAGCCGCCCGTTCCACCTGCCAAAAGCTTTGATCGTTTAGGTGGGACACGTCCACCAGCATCCGCAGGCGCTCCATCTCGGCCACCGTCTGCTTTCCAAATTCGGTGAGGCCCGAGGAGCCCAAGGCGCCCCCGGCCAGCTCGTTGTCCCCGTTCCAAGTCAGGGTCATCAGCTTGATCCCCATGTGGGAAAATTCCTGCACCCGGGAGAGCTTGCCACCCAGCGCCGCGCCCCCCTCCACCGAGGGGATGGCGTAGCAGTGTCCCGCAAGCATCGGCTTCTGCGGGTCGTACAGGTGCAGCTGCTCCTCCTGTTCCAGCGCCTCGGTAAAAAAAGCGCGCTCCCGCAGAAATTCCCGGTAGGCGTCCTCCCCCCGGAAGCGGTCGTCGATCCAAAACGCAAAGGTCTGCACCCAGGCGTCAAAGCCCTCCCCCTTCTTCAGAGAGAGCTGCAAGTCGTTGTCGTACAGTGCTTTCCCCTTGGTGGAGCATTCATACACCGTGTCGCAGTGAAGATCAAAATAGTTCATTCTTCCGCCCGCCTTTCCAACATCTATACCGTAAACGCATCTTCAATATGGTTTATGGCGGCCAGAGCCTTGTTAGAACTCCCCTGCAAAAACACCTCCACTACGTCGAACCGGGGCTGTACCTCTTCCGGATGCTCGGACAGATACAGCAAAGCGGTCTCTACAATCTTTTTCTGCTTGGAGGCGCTCACCGCCTCCCGGGGCTCATACATCCGTTTTGCCGACCGGGTTTTGACCTCCACAAAGGCGAGGATGTCTCCCTTGCGGGCGATCAGGTCGATCTCCCCATAGGGGCTGCGAACATTGTGGCCCACAATGTCGTAGCCCATCCCCATCAGATACTGGGTTGCGTAATCCTCCCCCAGTTCTCCGCCCGTCTTGACATGAGGAGAGCCGTTGGCCGTGAATTTTTTTAAAAAGCTCTTCCGGTGCACCGGGGAAATTCCATATTGGGTCAGCAGCTCGTAGTGAAGCTTGGTGCCATACCCCTTGTGCTTTTCAAACTGGTACTGGGGATACTGCTCCGCCAGGGTTTTCATGTACCGGTCCCGGGAGACCTTGGCGAGAATCGACGCAGCGGCGATGGATGCGGAGGTGGCGTCCCCCTTGACCACCAGCCGGCAGTGGACATTTTCCCCCGCGAAGGGGTTCCGGTTGCCGTCCACCAGAATAAGTTCCGGCGAAACAGAAAGCCCCTCCACTGCACGGCGCATGGCTAGAAAGGTCGCCTGCAAAATATTAAGCGTATCAATTTCCACCACGCTGGCGGTGGCGACGTTCCAGCTCACCGCCTTTTGGATGATTTCATCGTACAACGCTTCCCGCTTTTTTTCGCTGAGCTTTTTGCTGTCGTTTAAGCCCTCGATCCCACAGCCCTCCGGCAGGATCACCGCCGCGGCGTACACATCCCCCGCCAGAGGGCCCCGGCCGGCCTCGTCCACGCCGCACAGCAGGGAGACGCCCTGTTCCTGGTCATAGGCAAACAAATCCATGCTTTCCATCCCTTTCCTTTCGCGTCTATCCCGGTTATTCACGTTTGGGAAGTTCCAGCGTCAGCGCTCCCAGCTTGCCGCTGCGGTACTCGTCCATGACGGTGATGGCCGCCCGCTCGGTGTTGACCTCCCCGCCGGAGATGAGCATCCCCCGCTTTCGGCCCACAGCCTCCAGCCGCTCAAAGCTTTCCATCTCCCGGGTGTCCTCCAGTTTATAGCGGTCTTTCAGCACCTGGGGATACTCCTGAGCCAGCCATTCTAAAAGGCGCATGGCCAAAAGCTCGATGTCGACGACCCCATCCTTGACCGCTCCGGTGAACGCCAGACGTTCCCCCACAGCCGGATCCTCAAACTTGGGCCAAAGCACCCCGGGCATGTCCAGCAGATCCACCCCCTGGGCCACCCGGACCCACTGGCGTCCCCGAGTCACGCCGGGCCGGTCCTCCACCTTGGCGCGCTTTTCCCCCGCCATGCGGTTGATAAACGAGGACTTGCCCACGTTGGGGATTCCCACGATCATCATGCGGATGGATTTCCCCGCCATACCTTTTTCCTCCCGGCGTTTTAAAAGCTCCGCCAGTTCCTCCCGCACAGCAGGGAGAAAGCCCTTAAGCCCCTTGCCACTGCGGCAGTCGGTGGCCAACGCCTTGATTCCCTGGCTTTTGTAATACTCGATCCACCGGGCGGTGGCGGCGGGATCCGCCGCGTCGCACTTGTTGAGCAAAATGATCCGGGGCTTGTCCCCCACCCAACCGGCGAGTTCCGGATTCCGGGAGCTCGCCGGGATTCGGGCGTCGGTGATCTCCACCACGATATCTACCTGAGGCAGGCTTTCCTGAATCAGACGGCGGGTTTTGGCCATATGACCGGGAAACCACTGGATATTCTGTGTTTCCGACATGTTTTGTCAGCGCTCCTTTCCATTATAGCCGGGAGGCGTTCCGCGCTCCACCGCTGGCGCCGGGCCGTTCGTCCCTTGCCCGGATTCCTGCAAAAAACCTCCGAAGGTTTTTCACTCGGAGGTTTTACGGTCTGTTGTTTATTTCAGTCCGCCTATGGCGTTAAAGGGAAAAATGCGGAATACCGCTTTTCCCAGGATATATCGCTTGTCAATCTGGCCCACCTCGGCAAACCGGCTGTCCAAAGAGTCGTTGCGGTTATCTCCCATGACGAACACCTTGCCAGGCTCCACCGTTATGGGGAATTCGATATCTCCCTTGCGGGAGGTGGGTTCCCGGATATACGGCTCGTCAAGCACCTCGCCGTCCACAATAACCTGATGGGTTTCAAAGTTAATGTCCACCGTCTGGCCCTCCACCGCAATAATCCGCTTAATCAGCGGCTTGTTGACCGCTGACGGCTGGGTGGTCACAATGATATCGCCCTGCTTGGGTTCGTAAAACAGGTGGGTGACAATCAGGCGGTCCTGATCCTGCAGGGTGTTGGTCATGGACTCACCGTCCACGCCCACGATCCGGAACAAAAAGGTGAAGATCAGCACCACTGCCACAAGAGAGTAGACAATCGCCTCCATCCACTCTACAATTTCCCGTTTCAAGTCAAACTTTTCATGGTCGGAAGGAGGTTTTACGCCCTCCGGCTCGCCCGGTTCGTCCTCCTGCGGCTCTAAAAATCCCCAAGACTCCTGCTGAGTCTCTTGTTCTGCAAACAATTCCTTGTCGGAATCAAACTCAGTCATATTCACACCAACTTTATCTTGAAATTGCAACGTCAAAGCCGTTTCACCGTCCGGGCTTTTTTGGCCCGGTACGCGGCTCCTTCAACAGGTATAGTATACCATATGCGGGTTTTCAGTTGATTATAATGGGCGCGGCACAGCGCCAGCCCGGACAAAAATTCCCTGAGCCCGCTTGGCGCAACTGGCGGAAGTGAGCAATGCAAACAGATCGCCATGCCATCTGTATGTAGAACAGATGCTTTGCAGTTATTATAGCACAAAAAAGTGGATTAATAAAGCAAAAAAAGGGACAAACATGTCCCTTTTTTCTGTGATTGTTTGAAGCTTAGCGAATTTTCTCTTTGACCTTGGAAGCCTTGCCCACACGGTCGCGCAGATAGTACAGTTTGCTTCTGCGAACCCGGCCGGAGCGCACGATCTCCACCTTGTCGATGTTGGGGGAGTGCACGGGGAACACCCGCTCCACGCCGCAGCCGTGGGAAACCCGGCGAACGGTGAAGGTCTCCTGCACACCGCCGTGTTTTTTCGCAATGATGGTGCCTTCAAACACCTGAATGCGCTCTTTGTCGCCTTCTTTGATCTTGACGTGAACCTTGACGGTATCACCTACGTTGAGCTCCGGAACTTCTGCTTTCAGGCTGGAGCTGTTGATGAGTTTCAGTGCGTCCATTTGATATCCTCCTAATTCATCAGACATTCATGCCAAATTATTCGAAAAAGCCGCACATTTTGTGGCAGAGGACTGTCCGCTTTAATGTCGCGCCGGGCCGGATTGCCCGCCGGGCATTAACCCCCATCCGAAGCAAATCCTCGAACGGTAATCTAAATGCCTATATATGATACCACACGGTTTTCTAAAATGCAAGCATTTTTTTCATTTTCAGCCACGGGGGCCGGTGGTGTCCCTCTTTTGTCCGGTTCACAGCAAACCAGGCGCCGGAAAAATTTCCAGCGCCTGGTAAACAATGCTTGTCCTATGAATCAAAATCCAATTATTCCGCGTCCGCGCTGTCGGAGCTTAACTCCACACCCTCGGGCAGGTCGGCCTTCTCAGATTCCTCCGCGCTGTTCTGGGCTTCTTCCAGCAGCACGCGGATGGAGAGGCTGATACGTTTTTTCTCGATGTCGATCTCGGTGATCCGCGCGTCGACCTCTTGGCCAACCTCCAGGAAATCGGCAACCTTGGCTACATGCTGGTTGGCGATCTGAGAGATGTGGATCAGGCCGTCCACGCCGGGGATGATCTCGGCGAAGGCGCCGAACTGGGTCAGCGAGACGATCTTCACATGCACATCCTGGCCCACCGAGTACTCGGCTTTGAATTTCTCCCAAGGGTTGTCCTCGCTCTTTTTGTAGCCCAGGGAGATTTTCTTGTTTTCTTTATCCAGGTCTTTGACATAGACTTCCACAACATCGCCCACATTGACGACCTCGGAAGGATGCTTGATCTTGCTCCAGGAAAGCTCGGTGATGTGAATCAGGCCGTCCACACCGCCCAGGTCCACAAACGCGCCGAAGCTGGTCAGGGATTTGACCTCCCCCTTGAAGGTCTGGCCGATCTCCACGGTCTCCCAGAACTTCTCGGCTGCGGCCGCGCGCTGCTCTTTGATGACGGCACGCACGCTGCCCACCGCGCGGCGGCGGTTTTCTTTCACTTCAATGATCTTAAACTGCACCGGTTTTTTCAGCAGGGTCTCCAGGTTTTCCACCCGGGAACCGGCCGCCTGGGAAGCCGGAACGAACACTTTTACAGAATTGGTCAGCACCAGAACGCCGCCGCGGACCACATCGGTCACAACGCCGTCGAGCACGGTGCCTTCCTCGTACGCTTTTTCAATCGCCTCAAAGCCAGCCTCGGCGTCGCAGCGCTTTTTCGAGAGCATGACAGTGCCTTCCTGGTCGTTGACCTTCAGGACGATCAGATCAATTTCATCGCCTTTGTTCACGATGTCCTCGGGTTTTGCGTTGGGGTCGTCGGTGAGCTCGGAAACCGGAACGAAACCAGCCTGTTTTGCCCCCACGTCCACCTGAATCTCGCTGGGAGCAATCGACGTAACGATACCTTTTACCCGCTTGCCTGTATATAATTTCTCGTTCAGAGATTGCTCTAACAGTTCAGCAAAATTCAGCTCCTCATCATTATTCTTGACAATTTCACTCATGGTCTTTAGAACCTCCTTAATTATATAAGCCGGGGTAGAAGCACCGGCGGTTACGCCAATGTTTCCGCATGGCAAAAGCATGTCCCTTGTAAGCTCGTCCTTGGTCTCGATCAGGACTGTTTTGCAATACCGACTGCAAACCTCGAAAAGCTTCGCCGTGTTGGAGCTGTGCCTGCCGCCGATGACAATCATCAGGTCAGATTGCCTGGCAAGCTGCACGGCTTCGGACTGCCTTTCATGGGTCGCATTACATATTGTATCAAAAATTTTGATATTTGTATATAGGTTTTTCGCAATTTCCTCGCAACTTTCCCACAATGTTTTGTTAAACGTGGTTTGCGACACCATTATTATACCAGATTTTACAAATTTTTCAACCGTCTTTTGCAGGGATTTTAATTCCTGTTCATTTTTAAATACGAATGAAGGGCCTTGGCAGTGTCCCTGAATGGCGGTCACCTCCGGGTGGGTTTCATCCCCGGCAATCAAAACAAGCTTGCCCGCCGCGGATTCCTCCGACACAATGCGGTGGATTTTGGCCACAAAAGGACAGGTGGCGTCCCGGTACCGCACGCCCAAGGCGTTTAGCTTGTCGTAGGTGTCCGCCGCCACCCCGTGGGAGCGGATCACCACCATATCCTCTGGATCGGCTTCCTCCGGAGCGTCCAAAATCCGGACGCCCTTTTGGATCAGATCGTCCACTACCTGGGGGTTGTGGATGATGGGCCCCAAGGTGCACACCCGCTCGCCCTCATTTACCAACTGGTAAACAAGCTCCACCGCCCGGTCCACACCAAAGCAAAAGCCCGCGGACTTGGCCACTGTGATCTGCATGCATGTATCCTCCTTGTGCCGTTACTGTCCCTGGCCCAGCAGCGCCTCCACCCGGTCGTGGAGCAGCCGGCTGGCCTCCTTGATCTGCCGGGGATCCGCCCCGGTGATCCCCAGTTCTTCGTTTTTGATCCGCTCCCCAAACCGGACGGTCACCTTCCGGCGAAAGCGCAGATGTCCTTCAAAATAAATGCACGCAGGGATCACATCCGCCCCGGTTTGGGAGGCGATCAGCGCCGCGCCGGACTTAAAGCGGTTTAGCTCTCCCTCTTTGGAGCGCTTCCCCTCGGGAAAAATTGCCAGCACCTTGCCGTCCTTAACCACCTGCCGGGCGGTCTCAAGCGCCTGGGTATCCCCTTTCCCCCGGTGGATGGGGAACGCTCCTAGCTTTTTGATGATCGGGCTCAAAATCGGAATCTCAAACAGCTCGGATTTTGCCATAAACGTCAGATGGGGCTTCATCCGAAGGCCCAAAAACACCGGATCCACATACCCCCGATGGTTGGAACACAAAATAAAGCCCTCGTTTTCCGGGACATTTTCAAGTCCCACGATCTTCAGCTTAAAACAGACGGCCAGCACCGCCTTGCAGACCACTCGACCGAATTCATAAAAACTCAACGCCGGTCCCTCCTTTCTCCGCCGGTTACAGCCCCAGGCGTTCCCGGGCCAGAGCCTCCACCCGGGCGATGGATTCCTCCAGGGTGTTTTCCGTGGTGTCCACAAGCACCGCGTCCTGCGCCTGCTTTAAAGGGGCGATGGCCCGGTGGGAGTCGTTGTAGTCCCGCTGTTTGATTTCTTCCAGCAGAGGAGCGAACTCCACATCCATCCCCTTGTCCTTCATCTCGTTAAACCGGCGGCGGGCCCGCTCTTCCGGAGAGGCGGTGAGAAAGATCTTCAGATCGGCGTCCGGCAGCACCACCGTACCGATGTCCCGGCCGTCCATCACCACGTTGTTTTGGGCGGCCATCTCCCGCTGAAGGTCGAACAAAAACGCCCGCACCGCAGGGATCGCGGACACGTTGGACGCCGCCATGGAAGCCTCGGGCTTCCGGATTTCCTCGGACACGTCGTCCCCGTTTAAAAACACATGCTGGACGCCGTCCACAAATTTGAGTTCCACCTTCACCCGGGGGAGCAGGGCCTCCACCCCGTTTGCGTCGTCGGTTTTCACACCATTTCGCAGCGCGCACACCCCGATAGAGCGGTACAACGCCCCCGTATCCACATAGAGAAACCCGAGCCGCTGGGAGACCATCCGGGCAATGGTGCTTTTTCCGGCTCCCGCCGGGCCGTCGATGGCGATGTTTTTCACCTGGTTCATCCTGAGACCATCCTTTCTGAAAAGGCCGCGGCCGCAGACAACGCCGCGCAAACCGCACCCTCCTGCATGTCTGTTATGCCCCGCAGTGCATTCCCGCCGCATACCCGGTGGAAAACGCGATCTGCAGATTAAACCCGCCGGTGTAGCCGTCCACATCCAGCACCTCTCCGGCGAAATATAGACCTTTTTTGAGTTTGCTCTCCATCGTCTTGGGATTGACCTGGGCCACGTCCACGCCCCCGGTGGTGACGATGGCCTCCTCCACCGGGCGGAACCCCTTGACCGTCATGGTCAGCCCTTTCATCAGCGAAACCAGCCTTGCCCGCTCCTCCCGGGTAATCTGGTGGACCTTGCGCTCAAAGGGAATACCGCTTAACGCGACGATCACCGGGATTAGCTTGCGGGGCAGCAAATCCCCCAGGCTGTTGATTAAATCCCGGTTTTGGAACTTGGCGAAGTCCCGTAACAGCCGGGCGTCCAGTTGTTCCGGACTCAGCCCCGGCTTCAGATCCACCGACAGGGAATATCGTTCCTTTGGAAGCCCCCGGATGTGGGCGCTGGCGCTGAGCACCAAAGGGCCCGACACCCCGAAGTGGGTGAACAGCATTTCCCCCAGCTCTTGATACACCGGATGAGAAACGCCCTGCCGGGCCGCCGTCAGGGTGACGTTGCGCAGGGAAAGTCCCATCAAGTCTCTGCACCAGGGCTCCTCGATCACGATGGGCACCAGCGACGCGCCAGGCTGCACCACCTTGTGGCCGGCGGCCCGGGCAAAGCGGTAGCCGTCCCCGGTACTGCCGGTTTTGGGATAGGACAGCCCTCCGGTGGCCACTATCACCGAGGAGGCAAACAGCTCCCGGCCGTCTGACAGCGCCACGCCCCGGACTGCGTCCTCTTTAAACAGCAAAGATGCCGCCGTCCCGGTGACGAACTGCGCTCCGGCGTCTTTGGCATAGCGCACCAGGGTGTCCGCCACGTCCTTCGCCTGGTCGGAGCAGGGAAACACCCGGCTGCCCCGCTCGGTTTTCAGGGGAAGCCCCTGGCTTTCAAAAAACGCCATGGTCTCCCGGGGAGAAAGCTGGGACAGGGCGCTAAACAAAAACCGGGGATTTTGAGGGATGTTCTGCAAAAATGCATCCCGGTCGCAGTCGTTGGTCACATTGCAGCGCCCTTTTCCGGTGATGAGCACCTTTCGGGCGGGGCGCTCGTTTTTTTCCAGCACCACCACCCGTCTGCCCATGGAGGCGGCGGTCCCCGCCGCCATCAGCCCCGCGGCTCCGGCGCCGATTACAAGTACGTCCGCGTCGTTCATGTCTCGGCTGTCTCCTCCCCGGCGTTCCCGCTCTTTTCATAGACGTTGTACTTGTCCCAGATTTCCTCCAGCCGCTCAAAGGTGGCGGAGATCTCCTGCCGCTTGCGCAGGCCCACCGCCACGATCAGGGCGTTAATCAGGCTTAAAGGGGCCACCAGGGAGTCCACAAACGAAACCATGTCGCTGCGGGCCAGCAGCAGGCAGCCCGCCGCCCGGGCGATGGGGGAAACCTCGCTGTCGGTGACAGCGATCACCTGCGCCTTTCGGGCAGAGGCGAAGTCGAACGCTTTGGCGGTCATCCGGGAATACCGGGGAAAGCTGATGCCGATCAGCACGTCGTTTTCCCCGATGCGCATAATCTGCTCGAACATCTCGCTGGAACTGGTGGTGTGCACTAGCTTGACGCCGGGGAAGATCAGCCCGAAGTAATAGGCTAAAAACCGCGCCAGGGCGGAGGCGCTCCGCGCGCCGATGATATAGATGTTCTGCGCCTTAACAATGGCGTCCACCGCCCGGTCAAAATCCTCTCGGGAGGTTTCCTCCAGTGTGCGGCGGATCTTTTCAATGTCCAGTCCCAGCACCTTGTCCAGCACATCGTCGCTGCCTAGCTGCTCAGTGGTAACCTCGATCCGCTGGACGGCGGTGAGCTTGTTTCGGATCAGCTCGTGAAGCGCCCGCTGCAGTCCGGGATAACCGTCAAACCCCAGGATGGACGCGAACCGCACCACCGTGGATTCGCTGACTCCCACCGTGGCCCCAAGCTTGGAGGCCGTCATAAACGCCGCCTTGTCGTAGTGGTCCAGAATATACTCGGCAATTCGTTTCTGCCCCTTGGAAAACGCCGGGCTTTTCCCGGCGATCAGGCTCAGCAAGTCTTTCTGCATGGTATCGCGCTCCTACTTTCACCGCCGCCATAAAGCCATCCGGCCGCGGGAATCTGCCAGTTTTCTTTCTATTATATGCAATTTGCAAAAAAATTACAAGCGGCATTCCGCCGCTTGTACGAAAAATCTGATCTTTTTTGCAGTTTTTCCTGCAATAAATTTCATTCTGATTGAGCCGCCGCCTGATACGTTTCCCTCCCGGAGGTGAAAATATCCACCCCATGGCAGTCGGTGGCGACAATAAGGGGAAAGTTTTGAAGCGTCAGCCGTTTGACGCTTTCGCAGCCCAAATCCTCAAAAGCAATCACCTGGCACTCCTTGATGCACTGGCAGGCCAGCGCCCCTGCGCCGCCGATGGCGCACAGGTACACGCCCTTGTTGCGGATCAATGCCTGTTTGACTCCGTTGTTTCGCTCCCCTTTGCCGATCATGGCCGCTAACCCTAAATCCAACAGCCTTGGAGCATACGGGTCCATCCGGCCGGAGGTGGTGGGGCCGCAGGAGCCGATGGCCAGCCCCTGGGGCGTGCCAGTGGGGCCTGCGTAATAAATCGTCGCCCCCTGAATGGGAAACGGAGGCTCCTTTCCCGCGTCCAGCAACTCAAAAATCCGTTTGTGGGCCGCATCCCGGGAGGTGTACACCGTCCCGGACAACAGCACCCGGTCAAAGGTATGTAAATCGGCAGCGGCGGCTTTGAGCTCCGCCGCGTCCAGCTTGTACGTCGCTATGTAAACCACTTCCTAAGCTTATCGAAAATATTGTCCATCATGGTTTCCCGGTCTTCCTCCGGCGGACGGGCTGTCCGCGCCGGGGGAACCGGCGGTTTTACAGGTCCGGATTCGCCGCTTTCGCCCCGGGGCGGGACTTGCGGCTTATCGAAAAAATTCGCCCGCCGGGGGGACTTTGCGCTCTTCCCGGGGCTGTTCCGCAGTACCGTTTAAGGTGATCCGGGAGCGTCCGATCATCTTTTCCAGCTGATCCAACTGGTTCTGCGCTCCGGCGGCGATGGCCTCAATGTTCTGCTTCATCCGGCGTACTTCCATCTCAAACCCGGTGATCTGCTCGTCCATGGCCGCCACCTGCTGTTTTTTCTCGGCCGCCAGAAGCTCCGCCCGCTGGCTGGCGGAACGGACGATGTCCTCCGCCTGGGATTTTGCCTCCGCCAGCACCTGCTCCGACTGCTGCCGGGACTGGAGCAGCATGTCGCTGAACTCGGCGGTGAACTGGTCGTACTTTTTGCCCTTGATCTCCAACGACTCCGCCTTAAACCGAAGCTGGCGGTTTTCCTCTTTAAGCGCGCTGATCTCTTTGATCTTGGCGTCGTTGACCGAGATGGTGGCGCTCACCTGCGCCCGCAAAGACTCGTTTTCCGCCGTCAAAGCACCGTTTTTTTCGGTCTGCTCCGCACATTGAGCCAGAGTCGTCTGATGCTGTTCCCGCAGCTGAGAGAGCTCCTCTTGGCAACGGGACAGTTCCTCTGCGTTTTTGGCGTTTGCCTCCTCCGCAGCACTGGCACGGGCCTCCAGCTGGGCGGTGGTGTCGGTGTAGCTGTTGTTGAGTTCCTCAATACAGTTCAGCACGTCCTTGCGTTTGAATCCGCCGAATATGCTGCGCCGCAGTTTTCCGCTGTAATCCATCCTAACGTCCTTCCTTTCGGGCACAACCAAGTTCCGATCACGCGCTTTGTGTCCGAACAAACACACTTCTTGTGTTCAGTATAGCATTATTGAGGATTCCTTTGCAACCCTCATTTTCTTCCTGCCTTGCGGTTGTCCGTAAACACCGGGGCCATCCCTTGTTCTTTCGAGGGTGATTCTGCTATAATAAGAAAAAACAGCCCGGAAGAAAGGACGGTCTTGTGAAAGCAATGAAATTATGCGTATTTGATCTGGACGGCACCCTCAACCAAACTCACCTGTTCTCGGTTCCCGCCCATCTGGAAGCCCTGCGGGAGTTCGGTATCACAGATAAAACCCCCGAGGAGATTATGGGCACCTTTGGCGCCAGGGCTGCGGAGTATGTCCCCTATCTGCTGGGCGATCCCAACATCGGCCCCGCCGCGCAGCGCTGGTATCTGGACCTGGTGGCGGAAAACGAAAACAAGTTCATCAAGATCTACGGCAAGCCCTACGACGGCGTGATGGAAAGCCTGCAAAATCTCAAGCGGGATGGGTACCGCACCGCCGTGTGCTCCAACGCCTCCCAGCGGTACATCGAAAACTGCCTGAAGGAGCTGGAGCTCGCCCCGCTGATCGACGAAATTCAGCCCCTTCTCCCCGACATGACCAAGGCGGACACCCTGAGCCTTCTGCTGGAGCGGGTAAAGCCCGCCGCCGCGGTGATGGTGGGCGACCGGCTGTTCGACTGGGAGGCCGCCCGGGCCAATTCCCTTCCCTTTGTAGGGTGCTTGTACGGCTACAATCCGGAGGAAGTCGAAAAAAGCCCCTATACCGTCGCCCACGCCGGGGATCTGTACCGCACGGTCAAAGCTGCGCTGGAGAGTTCCCCCGCCCTCTGAGCAGCCCCCTTGAACACAAAAGCAAAACGCCCGCCGTGCATCATGCGCGGCGGGCGTTTTATATGTTACAGTGATTAATCGCTCACATAGGGCATCAGGGCAACGTGACGGGCGCGTTTGATCGCGACGGTCAGTTGACGCTGATGGCGGGCGCAGGTGCCGGTGACACGGCGGGGCACGATTTTCGCGCGCTCAGACATGTATCTTCTCAGCTTCGCCACATCTTTGTAGTCGATATTCTGCACTTTATCGACACAGAAAGCACAGACTTTTTTGCGGGGTCTTCTGCCGCCGGGGCGGCCGCCTCTGCTGTTTTCATATGCCATGTTGATTTCCTCCTTACCTTAGGTTAGAACGGCAGTTCGCCGTCGTCGGCGTCCACTTCTTCAAACTCACCGAAATCGCCGATCGAAAAGCTCGCGCCCTTGGGGGGCTCCTCGAAATTCGGCTGGGGGAACGGCGTTTCCGACGGTCCGGCGCTTTGGGACTTGCTTTCCGCAAAGTGCACCTGGTCGGCCACAACCTCCACCGCTTTGCGCTTGTTTCCGTTTTTGTCCTCGTAGGTGCGGGTTTGGATCATGCCTTCCACGGCAATCATGCTGCCCTTGTGGAAATAACGGCTGACAAATTCCGCGGTCTGGCGCCACGCCACGATGTCGATAAAATCGGTCTGGCGTTCCGCCCCCTTCGAGGCAAAGTTACGGTTGCATGCAATCGTAAAAGATACAACGGAGACATTGTTGGGGGTGTGTCTTAATTCCGGATCCGCCACAAGGCGGCCCATGATGATTGCTTTGTTGAGCATTCTTCACACCATCCTTTTGCTTATTCTTCCTCTTTCTTCACGATCAGCGAGCGCAGCACGCCGTCTGTGATGTTGTAAATACGATCCAGCTCGGCGGGAAACTCGGGAGCAGAAGTGAAGTTAAACAGCACGTAGTAGCCTTCCGCCTCGTCGTCGATCAGGTAAGCGAGTCTGCGCTTGCCCCACTCGTCAACGGAATCCAGCGTACCGTTCTGGGAAATCAGCTCTTTGAATTTTTCGATCAACGCTTTGATCTCTTCTTCACTCTGTTTCACATTCAATACGAGCATAGACTCGTATTTTTCCGATACTTTCGCCATGAAAAGCACCTCCTTTTGGACTTTAGGCCCTGCCATTTGGACAGAGCAAGGATAACTATTTGATTATAGCAACTCACCCGGCGTTTGTCAACCGGTTTTTTCCGCTTTTACAGCGTTGCGCAGATTTCTTTGAGGTATTCCCGCAGGCCCTCGCCAATTTCCGGATGAGCAAGGCCCACTTCGATGGCCGCCTTCATAATGCCCAGCTTGTTCCCCATGTCGTAGCGGGTGCCGTCAAAGTCCACGCCCACGATCCCCTCGGTGTGGGAGAGCTCTTTCATCGCATCGGTGAGCTGGATCTCTCCGCCCGCGCCCGCAGGGGTATTTTCCAAAATCGCAAAGATTTTAGAGGGAAGCACGCACCGCCCCAGAATGGAGTACAGCGACATGATCTCATGGGGCTTGGGCTTTTCAATCATATCGGTGATCTTGTACAGGTTGTTTTTGAGCTTGTCCACCTTCATGGAGGAATACTTCTGGATGTCCTGCTCGCTGACCTCCTTGATGCCCACCGTGCCCAGTCCGTACTGCTGGTAGGCGGAGATCAGCTGCCCGCACACCGGGTTGTCCCCGATGATCACGTCGTCGCCGTACAGCACGGCGAAGGGCTCGTCCCCCACAAAGGACTTGGCGCACATGATGGCGTGGCCCAGGCCCTTGGTCTCCTTCTGCCGTACATAGGTGATGTTGGCAAGCTCCGCGATGCGGCGGAGCTCCTCGTACTGCTGAGTCTTGCCCGCCTTGAGCAGACGGTCCTCCAGCTCGGGGGAACGGTCAAAGTGGTCCTCTACAATTGCCTTGCCCCGGCTGGTGACGATCAAGATATCCTCAATGCCGCTTTTGACAGCCTCTTCCACAATGTACTGGATCGCCGGTTTGTCGACGATGGGGAGCATTTCTTTCGGCATCGCCTTGGACGCCGGCAGCACCCGGGTTCCCAACCCTGCCGCTGGAATGACCGCTTTTTTAATGTTCATAAAAGACTCCTCCGGCCATACGGCCTTTTCAAAATTTTATAGAGCGCCCAGCCAAATGGTGAACCAGGTCATCGCCATGGACAGCACAAAATAAATCGCCGCTAGGACAATCACCGCCACCCGGGAAACCGATCCCTGTTTGAGCAGCATCTCATTGTACTGGGGAGAATCGCCATATTTTGCCCGTATTTTCCGCACCCGGCGGAATACTGCATACATATATAGCTTGTTGGCAAACAGGCCGAGCAGCACTCGAACCGCCACCGACAAGAAGGAACAGACCAGCATAATCGTGTAAAACAGAGGAGTTACCTGCTGCCCTACTACCGCCTGCGCCGAATAGATAAATGAGGGGATTTCCAGAACCGTACAGGCCAGAAAGCTTAAAATAGCAAAGCCCCACATCTTCCGATAGGCAAAATAAAAGTACTGGAAAAACACCGCCGCCCAGTTCCAGGTGGTGGCGCGGTGGTTTTTCATCTCCTTGAACTTGGGCAGAAAATAGTGGGGATTGTCCCCTACAAAAAGCGCCAGGTCTTTGACCGGAATACCGTCGATTTCCTCGTCCGCCCCCAGACCGCCAAAAGGGGTGGTAAACGGGTTGTAGGGGATGGAATGAAAGCCTGGCGGCGGCGTCTGCCCATAAGGCCCCTGCCCGGGGAACGGGTTGTCTTGCTGGTTCCCATGAAGCGGCGTTCCACAGACCTCGCAAAACAGTCCGCCGTAAGGGTTGACGGTGCCGCACCGGCTGCACCGCAGCGAAGCCTTTCCGTCGTATTGCGCTTCTTTTTCCGCCTGCTTGTTCGGCTCCTCCCAGGCAAAGCCGGGGCCGTGCTGGTCCGCGTACACGCAGGAGCCCCGTTTTGCGATACATGCCCGGTGGTAGGGAGCCCCGCACTCGGGGCAGACCACCAAGTCGTCCTGCTTGTCAAAAGGCTTCCCGCAGATGGGGCACTCTACGCCTTCGTATTTGCTCATAATCCTCCTCCTTTGCAGAGGACGGTTTTTCACCGTTTGATTGTATATCCACAGCGGACAAAAAACGCCCGCTTCCCGCCGCGGCAGAGTCCGGATTTTGTCCGGAGATCCCGGGCAGGATAAGCATAGTATACCATTTCACACAGGAAAATTCAAACCAAAGTTTTAGGGAATTGTGGATGTTTTCTAAATTCTCAGACAGTGGGCAAAAACAAGGCGAAGGCGACAGCGCTCTCTTTACAACTGCATCCGGTTTCATTATAATAGTACTATTATGGATTGCTCCCTTCGGCGGGAGCCCGAAAGGATGGAACCAATTTATGATCGAATACGAGCAGCTCAAGCAGGAACTGGAAGGACTGCTCCCCCAGATCAACGACCTGGAAGCCGCCCTGGCGCTGGATAAGGTAAAAGCACAGATCTCCCAGTTGGAACAGCAGGCTGCCCAGCCCGGATTTTGGGACGATATGCAGGCCTCCCAAAAGGTTTTACAGAAAACCAGCGGGCTCAATAGCACCCTGGAACACTTTCAGCGGCTGAAAAACGATTACAGCGACGCGATGACCCTGATCGAAATCGCCATGGAGGAAGACGACGACAGCATGCTGGACGAAATCCGGGCGGCGGTGGAATCGGTTCAATCCGAGCTGGAGTCCCAGAAGCTTTCCACCCTGCTGTCGGGGGAATACGACGGCAAAAACGCCATCCTCACCTTCCATGCGGGGGCGGGGGGGACCGAAGCCCAGGACTGGGTGGAGATGCTCTACCGGATGTACAACCGCTGGGCGGAACGCCACGGATTTAAGGTCAAGGTGCTCAACTATCTGGACGGGGACGAGGCCGGGATCAAAAGCGCCTCCATCTTGATCGAGGGCCTCAACGCCTACGGCTTTCTGCGCAGCGAAACCGGCGTTCACCGGCTGGTGCGGGTTTCGCCGTTTGACTCCTCCGGCAGAAGGCACACCTCCTTCGCCTCCCTGGAGGTCATGCCCGAAATCGACGATGATGTGCAGATCGACATCCGGGACGAGGATTTAAAGGTGGACACCTATCGCTCCGGAGGCGCGGGCGGCCAGCACGTCAACAAGACCGAATCTGCCATCCGCATCACCCACCTGCCCACCGGAATCGTCGTGGCCTGCCAGAACGAGCGCAGCCAGCACCAAAACCGGGAGGTGGCCATGAAGATGCTCAAGTCCAAGCTCATCGAGATTAAAGAGCGGGAGCACCTGGACAAAATCGAGGACATCAAGGGCGAACAGAAGGAGATTGCCTGGGGTTCCCAGATCCGGTCGTATGTGTTTATGCCCTACACCCTGGTCAAAGACCACCGCACCGGGTACGAGATGGGAAACATCGGGGCGGTGATGGACGGGGACCTGGACGGCTTTATCAATGCATATCTGGCCATGATGCACCAGCAGAAATAGTTTGTGGGAATATCTCGTTCGCACCGGTTTAAACTACGAACAGCCAAACAGCCTGTTCGTAGTTTTTTGTTGGGCGGACACCCATGGCCGCCTTGCATTGACTTTTGAACCAGCCGCTGGTAGGATGAAGGTAAGGGAAAACCAATTGACTTTTTTTGATACAGAAAGGATGGAAAAGCGTGAACAACGAATATGACGTCATCATTTTCGGCGCGGGAACCGCAGGGCTTTCTGCTGCCGTTTACGCCCTACGCGCGGGCCTGAGCGTGCTGATTTTGGAAAACAAGGTGCAGGGCGGACAAATCCTCAACACCCCTCAGATCGAAAATTACCCGGCAATCCTCGCAATCTCCGGTTTTGCGTTTATCGAGACGCTGTTCAAACAGGCCACCGAACTGGGCGCACAGGTGGCCTATGAGCAGCCCCTGAAGGTCGACCTGTCAAAGCGGATGAAAACAGTGACCACCGATGGCGGCGCCTATCAGGCGAAAACTCTGATTTTGGCCACGGGAGCCTCCCACCGGAAGCTTGGCTGTCCCGGGGAGGAAGAACTGGCAGGCCGGGGCGTGTCCTATTGTGCCACCTGCGACGGCGCGTTTTACCGGGGCAAAGATGTGTGCATCGTAGGCGGCGGAAACACCGCTTTGGAGGACGCGCTGTTTTTGTCCAACAACTGCAGCAGCGTCACCCTAATCCACCGGCGGGATGAATTCCGGGCCCACAAGGTGACGGTGGACGCCGTCAAAGCCCGGGAAAATATTACGATCCTCCCCTTTTACACTGTGGAGGAGATCAAGGGCGACAGCAAGGTGGAACAAGCGGTGCTGCAAAACACAAAGGACGGCTCCCAGCGGGTTGTGAACACGGCCGCAGTGTTTATTGCCGTGGGTCTCGCGCCTGAAAACGAACTGTTCCGGGGCCTGGTGCAGATGGATGAAGCCGGGTATATTGTGGCTGGGGAGGACTGCCGCACCAGCGCTAAAGGCGTTTTTGTGGCGGGGGACACCCGCACCAAGTCGGTCCGCCAGTTGGTGACAGCCGCCGCGGATGGTGCGGTGGCCGCAGTAGAGGCCGCTGGCGATATCAATCAGGGAATTTGGTGATTTCATCCATATTACTTGTCAAAATCCCGGTTTGGTGTTATACTGTATACAGAAAATGTCAACAAAAATGGACGTACGGCGCGTTCTGTTTTTCGGTTTTCTGCCTGTAAACGAAGCGTCTTCAGCCAAACACCATGTTGATTGGGCGGATCCGGTAAGCGCCGCCCGAAAGGGAGGATGACCAATATGAAATGTCCCAACTGTCACTATGACTTTGAGGGAAAGTTCTGTCCCATGTGCGGGCGGTCCGCAGACAGTCCGGCTTCTGCCCCGGTTCCCTTTAACCCGTATGAGGCTACCTGCCAAAAGCCCCGCAAACAGGATCTGAAGGGCTGGCAGATCACCTTAATTGTACTGGCGGGAACGATTGGGCCATTTATCTTAATCGTTTTCATGGCCTTTGCACAAATATTCATGATAGCCTCCACCTCCCACGATGTCACTTCCACCTACCACTATTCGGATGACGAGTACAACTACTCCTATGAGGACGAGTACGGAATTTCTCCCGGCATCCGCTATTCCGATTATCAAAGCGTACAAAACGGCATGCTGTATTCCCAGGTCTATGACATTTTGGGCCCGGGGACATGCGTTTCTTCTTACAGCGACAGCGGCAGTTCTTCGACGACCATGACCTATGTCTGGTGCTATACCGAAAATGGTGAGAATTTTATCATCACCATTACCTTCCAAGACAACGTCGTTGTCAACAAGGAACACGTATGGCATTCACAATCATAAAAAATGCCCGGGAACAGGAACCTGTTCCCGGGCATTTTTTTATCCGCCGAACGCGTCTTTTAATTTGTCAAAAAAGCTCTTACGCTTTTCGTAGTGTTTTTCGTTGAGCTGGCTGTCAAACTTGCGCAGAGTCTCCTTTTCCTGTTTGCTGAGATTTTTGGGAACCTCCAGGGACACCTCCACATACTGATCGCCGCGCCCCCGGGCGTTTAACTGCTGAACGCCTTTGCCCTTGAGCCGGAACACCGTGTTGGGCTGTGTGCCCTCCGCCAGATTGTATTTGACCTTACCGTCGATGGTGGGGACGGTGATCTCATCCCCCAGCACCGCCTGGGCAAACGTCACTGGGATTTCCACCCAGATGTCGTAGCCCCGCCGTTTAAAGATGGGGTCGGGGCGCACGCTCACTGTGATATTTAAATCTCCCGCCGGACCGCCGTTGAGTCCCGCGTCGCCCTTGCCCCGAATGGCGATGGTCTGCCCGTCGTCGATCCCCGCTGGGATGTCCACCATGAGCTTTTTGCTCTTGCGCACCCGGCCGGAGCCCGAACATTTGGAGCAGGGATTTTTAATCAGCTTGCCGGTGCCGTTACACCTGGAACAGGTCCGGGTGGAGGTCATCACGCCAAAGGGGGTGCGCTGCTGCACCCGCACCTGGCCGGTGCCGCCGCACTCTCCGCAGGTGATGGGGGAACTGCCCTTGGCGCAGCCGTTTCCGCCGCATTCCCCGCAGGTTTCCATCACCGAGACAGAAACCTCTTTCTGAGTTCCCTTGCAGGACTCCATAAAGTCGATGGTCAGCGCCGCCCGCAGATCATTTCCTCTGCGGGGGGCGTTGGGATTGGTGCGCTGGCTGCGCGCACCGCCGAAACCGCCGAAAAAGTCCTCAAAAATATCGCCCAAATCGCCAAAATCGAAGCCGCCGCCAAAGCCGCCCGATCCGCCGTAGGCCCCGGCGCCGCCCGCTGCGGAAGGATCCACTCCCGCATGGCCGAACTGGTCGTACCGCGCCCGCTTCTGGCTGTCGGACAGCACTTCATACGCTTCTCCCGCCTCTTTGAACTTGGCCTCGCACTCCTTGTCATTGGGGTGCAGATCGGGATGATATTGCTTTGCCTTTTGGCGGTATGCTTTTTTGATCTCGTCCTCACTGGCGTTTTTGCTCACGCCTAAGACTTCGTAGTAATCTCGTTTATCAGCCAAAGTCCTTGACCCACCTTTGCTCCCCGAATCCGTTTGTCCCGGGGAAAAATCAATGTACCGGGGGACCGGAATCCCCCAAACTCAGGTTAAGGCTTTAGGAAGAATCCTAAAGCCTTTTCCCGCTTATGACACGTCGATCCTATTTGTTGTTCTCGTCGTCGTTTACTTCTTTAAAGTCCGCATCCACCACATTGGGGTCGGCTTCGGGAGCCGCGCCCTGAGCGCCCGGCTGCGCACCGGCCTGCCCCTGTGCCGCCTGCTGTGCCTGAGCAGCCTGCTGGTACAGCTTGGTGGAAACCTCGTAGAAAGCCTTTTCAAGCTCCTCCTGCTTGGATTTCACCGCTGCGATATCCGTGCCTTTGAGCGCTTCTTTGAGTGCATCCACTTTGGTTTGCAGGTCTTTTTTCTCGTTCTCGGAGATCTTATCCCCGATCTCGGACAGGGTCTTTTCGCTCTGGAAGATCAGATTGTCCGCGTTGTTGCGCAGGTCGGTTTCTTCCCGGCGCTTTTTGTCCTCTTCCGCAAAGCGCTCCGCGTCCTGCACGGCCTTTTCAATGTCCTCTTTGGACATGTTGCTGGAGCTGGAAATGGTGATGTTCTGCTCTTTGCCGGTGCCCAGATCCTTGGCAGAGACATGGACAATGCCGTTGGCGTCGATGTCAAAGGTGACCTCAATCTGCGGCACACCCCGGGGAGCCGCCGGAATTCCATCCAGACGGAACATGCCTAAGGATTTGTTGTCCGCTGCGAACTCTCGCTCGCCCTGGAGCACATGGATTTCCACAGAGGTCTGGCCGTCTGCGGCGGTGGAGAACACCTGGGATTTCTTGGTGGGAATGGTGGTGTTGCGCTCGATGATCTTGGTGAACACGCCGCCCAGGGTTTCCAGACCCAGGGACAGGGGGGTGACATCCAGGAGCAGCAGGCCCTTGACCTCGCCGCCCAGAACGCCGCCTTGGATGGCTGCGCCTGCAGCCACGCACTCGTCGGGGTTGATCCCCTTAAACGCGTCCTTGCCAATGAGTTTCTTTACCGCTTCCTGCACGGCGGGAATCCGGGTGGAGCCACCTACCAGCAGCACCTTGTCCAGATCGCCGGTGGACAGGGAAGCATCCGCCAGCGCCTGACGGACCGGTCCCATGGTGGCTTCCACTAGGTCAGCGGTGATCTCGTTGAATTTCGCGCGGGACAGAGTCAGGTCCAGATGTTTGGGGCCGGTGGCGTCCGCGGTGATAAACGGCAGGTTGATGGCGGACTGCGCCATGCCGGACAGCTCGATCTTGGCTTTTTCCGCCGCCTCTTTCAGGCGCTGCATCGCCATTTTATCCTGGCTCAAGTCGATGCCGTCGGACTTTTTAAACTCCTCGATCATCCAGTTGATGATCCGCTGGTCAAAGTCGTCGCCGCCCAGACGGTTGTTGCCCGCGGTGGACAGAACCTCCTGCACGCCGTCGCCCATTTCGATGATGGACACGTCGAAGGTGCCGCCGCCCAGGTCGTACACCATGACCTTCTGGTCATGCTCTTTGTCCACACCGTAGGCCAAGGCCGCGGCGGTGGGCTCGTTGATAATCCGCTTGACGTCCAGGCCCGCGATCTTGCCCGCGTCTTTGGTAGCCTGCCGCTGTGCGTCGGTAAAGTAAGCGGGAACGGTAATCACTGCTTCGGTGACCGGCTCGCCCAAGTAAGCCTCCGCGTCGGATTTCAGTTTTTGCAGGATCATCGCGGAGATCTCCTGCGGTGTGTAGTCCTTGCCGTCAATGGTGACTTTATAGTCCGAGCCCATATGCCGTTTGATGGAACTGATGGTCCGGTCGGGGTTGGTGACCGCCTGGCGTTTTGCCACCTGGCCCACCATCCGCTCGCCGGTTTTGGAAAAGCCCACCACAGAAGGCGTGGTTCTCGCTCCTTCCGGATTGGGGATGACGACGGCTTCGCCGCCCTCCATCACCGCAACGCAGGAGTTTGTCGTTCCCAAGTCGATACCAATAATCTTACCCATGATTCATTTCCTCCTAAGTTTCATTGAACTCAATTGATTTTATTTCAAGTTACACAACTGGATTTGCTGTACATTTACGGATTGGCCACAACTACCATAGCGTGGCGGATCACTTTATCGCCTAGCAGATATCCCTTTTGGAACACCTGGCAGACGGTGTTTTCCCCAAAATTTTCATCCTCTACCTGGTTGACCGCGCTGTGGAAATTGGGGTCAAAGGGCTTGCCCTGAGCCTCGATTTCTTTGACGCCCAGCTTCTCCAGGGAGTCGGTCATCTGCTTAAAGATCATCTCCATGCCTTTTTTAAAAGCCTCGTCCGAACACTCCGCAGACAACGCGCGCTCAAAGTTATCCACAATTCCCAGCAAACCTGTCACACAGTCCGCAGTGGCGGCGCTGTAAAGCTCCTGCTTTTCCCGCTGAGTGCGCTTGCGGAAGTTGTCAAACTCCGCAGCCTTGCGCAAAAGCTGATCGTTTAAGCTGTCAATTTCCTTTTGCAGCTCTTGGGCGGGATCGGGCGGCGCGGCCGGTTGTTCGGCCGCAGGCTGTTCTTCCTGCCGGGGGGCTTCCTGAACGGGTTCCTCCCCTGTGTTCACGGGAACCTCCTGCTCGGGGTCCTTTTTACTCTTTTTCGACACGGTTTTGTCGTCCCCTTTCTGGTTTGTCTTCCTCCTGCCGCTCCGGGGAAAGATCCTCGGAGATGACCTGAGACAAACGCTTGGTCATTTCATCGGTGATATACTGAATATACGGAATCATCTTAGCGTAGTCCAGCCGGATGGGACCGATCAGCCCCAGCGAACCCGCGTTTTGCCTGCCGATGTTATACTGGGATAAAATCAGGCTGGAATTGGTGATGGCAAAGCTTTGGTTTTCCTTGCCGAAGATCACATGAATTCCGTCAAAAGCGGAATTTAAAAGCGTGGCCAGCTGGTTTTTGGAGGACATGAACTGGACGACCTCCTTGGCGTCCACATCCCGGTAGGACAAAAGGTTTGCCTCCCCCTTGATGTCCACATCCTGATGGCGGATCTCCCCGGTCAGCTCGTACACCGCGTACAAAAGCGGGGACAGCGACAGCATGTAGCTGCCCAGCGCCACCGCCAGGCTTTGGATGTAGGCGGGATTTAACGTCTCCAGCCGCAGGCCGTGGAGGTTGTCATTGATAAACCGGGCGAAAAAATCCAACTGCTCATAGGTCAGATCGAATTCCACCCGGCAGATCTTGTTTTTGATCTCCCCGGCGGAGGTGATGATGAGCAGCGCGTACAGCCTCCGGCCTGCGGGCACGACCTCCACCCGGGTGATGACGGAAAACTGCGGTATGCCCGACGACGTCACCGCCGCGCAGCCGGTGAGGTTTGCCAGCGCGTCCACGGCGTTTTCCACCACCGCGTTGGCAGTCACATCGTTTTGGCACAGCAGGCTGTCGATCAGCCCCTTTTCCTCGTCGGACAAAGGCTTTGGGCGCATCAACTTGTCGATGTAGACCCGATATCCAAGATAGGACGGAACCCGGCCCGCAGACGTGTGAGGCTGTTCCAGCAGCCCCAGCTTTTCCAGCGCCGCCATGTCGTTGCGTATGGTGGCGCTGGACACCGCCACATCCAGCAGCCCGGCGACTGCCTTGGAGCCAACCGGCTCGCCGGTGCGGATGTATTCCTCGACGATGGCCGCCAAAACGCCCAGTTTCCGTTCGTCTACCTGAAGCGTACCGCCGTTTGTATGAATCTCCAATTTTATCACTCGTTTTTCTCAAGATTCGAATATTAGCACTCTCGCTCCCTGAGTGCTAATACTACTATATTCCAGTTTTCCCACAAAATCAAGTCCAAATTATGAACAGATTTTAAAATCTATGGGCAGTGACAAATTTGCTTTCTATGCCTGCTCCGCCGCCGGCGCGTCCTGTTCCAAAGCCTCGGCCTCTGCGCTGGCCTGTGGACAGGCGGAGGTGCTTTCTTGCAGCTTGCGGACAAATTTTTGAAGCTCCGCCGGATCCAGTGTACATATGCTTCCATCCGGCTGGCGGAGCTTATCCATCTGCATGTGTTTGCCCGCCATTTTCAGGATCAGCTTATCAAAGAGCCGGAGCTTTTTAGGCTCCACCTCTGTGCCCAGACAGGCTGTGGCGGCAGCGTGCTTCCGCAGTTCTTCTGGATACGCCGCCATAAACTGTAGCTGCGCCGCCTCTTCCTGAGAAAGGCCGCAGGTGAACAGGCCCACCTGTTTGGTGACGAGCTCGGGCTCCTTGTGGATGCAGTACTGAGTCAGGGCCGGATCGACCTTTCCCATGTAAACCGCGCCCCCGCAGATGACCCGGTCGTATGCGGACAGATCCACCTTACGAGATTCCCGTGCCAGGTTAAACAGTTCGGTTTCACCGTCCAGCAAGTCAGCCAGGGCTTTGGCGCAGCGTTCGGTAGCTCCGTAACGGGTGGTGTATAGAATAACCGTTTTCATGTTGACAGCTCCTTTTTTCCGTTTTTTCTCTTAATGTCTACCATAGCAAACTGTGTGTCTGGTGTCAATTGACAGTGGACAAACAAAGCGTGGACAAATTGTGACGTGAATAACTTTCCTAAAAAATCAAAAAAAATGAAAACAATTTTGTACTTTACTCCCTAACACTTCCATGTTATATTAATGTTAGATATAAAAATACAAAAACGATCAAACTTTGACAAAGGAGGGGACCGGAATGTCATACGAAAACAAAAAAGAGCTTTTGGAAAAGCTGGACTTTGGCACTGTCGATTCTGAATCTGAAATAGATCTGGATAAAAAGTTTATTAAAACCAGAGATTTTATAAAGTTCTCACAATCAAATACCGCATTGGTTTTAGGCGCAAAAGGCTCTGGAAAAAGCGCTCTGTTCCAGATGTTTTCTAAATATGAAAGTGTGGCAAAATCTTTAGCAAATATTCGGGACTGCGATACTATTATTGTAACTGGAACTGGATTTAAAGATATAAAAGAGCTTTCAACGGATGATTTTATAAAGTTAATGGAAGGAAACAACATTAATTTTGATCAAATCTGGGAATTATATATAGCAGTAAAAATTGCATTGAAACTCGGCACGCTCGGTTTTAGTTCGGGAGAAAATCTAAAGGAATTTTACAAAAAAGCAGGTCTTATTGCGGACTTTCGAATATTTTCCATTGTAAAGCAGCTCTACTCACTTATGATTGGTACCCCGACGTCAGGAATCGAAATTGATATAAAAGGGTGCAAAATAAAGATTGGCGGGAATAAGAGCATTGATACACAGGATCTTCTGTTGGACATTGATCAACTATTAGATCAAGAAAACATGGATTGTTGGATCCTATTTGATAAAATTGATGAATTGTTTTCACATGACTATGCAAAACGAAAAAGTTGTATTGAAAGCCTGTTTCGTACATATCTAAATTTTGTACACAGATTCCCTAGAATAAAATTTAAGATTTTTCTCCGCAATGATATTTGGAGCACACTTGAATTCGTCAATAAAAGCCACATTTCCGATAAAACAGTGGAACTCAAATGGGATAAAACTTCTTTGTTGGAAATGGTCATTAAACGAATTGTCTTGGATAAAGATATCCAGAAATATATCGTAGACGAAACCGGGTTAAACGAGGAAGAGCTCTTCTTATCTCCCAATTTAGAAACTTGTTTCTATACAATTTTTTCCAAACAAGTTTATAAAGGAAAACGTGAAGCAGCCGTTATAAATTGAATTATAGCCAGAATCACAGACGGCTTGGGCGGTGTATATCCAAGAGAATTTATAAACCTGGGCAATTTTTCAAGAGACAAGCAAATTTCCCAAGAAGTTATGGATGAAAACTGTCTAATATCCGGTAATGCGATTAAATCCGCTTACCTCGATGTGTCTTCTGTTAAATGCGATACATATCTAAGCGAATTTCCATCTTTACGTTCTCATTTTGAACGATTCCGCGGAAAAGAAACTGCTAAATATACGAGAGATGAACTGATTGCCTTAATGGAGGGGTTGGAACCCAGTAAAGAAGAGATGATTCGGCAACTATACGAAACCGGCATATTAGAACCGCAAACGATTAAATCTTCTAGCGCTTCAAAATTTGAAATCCCTAAATTGTTTCGATATGGATTAGGTTTGTCTTTGCGTGGTCGGCCATAAAATTTTTTGCAGGGTATTGACAAATTTTTGGGGGTTGGCGTATAATAAGAAAAACTTAAAAATTTAAATCCCAAGAGCAAAAGTAAGTACCCTGTAAAACGGTGGCAAAGAGAACCGGCGGCTGGTGAAAGCCGGAGCATACGCTGCAGGCGAATGGATTTGTGAGGAGCACGGAGAACGGGTGGACACCTTCCTCCCTAGTAACCGCCGCCGTCGTCCCACGTTACGGGAAAGGGTATTGATGCAAAAGCTGCGTACCTGTTTTTTGCTGCGTACCTGTGTTGAGCGGGCTTTGTCAAATCGAGAAAGTCCGGAATTTGGGTGGCACCACGAGTCAATCGTCCCTTGTTTGGGATGGTTGGCTTTTTTTGTTGCCAAAAATCCACCATACAAGAAAAGCGCAAAGGAGAAATGCAAGATGTTGACCCCTCAGATCAGCGAAGTGACCGACCTGCTGCAGGATTATGACACCGTTCCGGTGTTTTACGAACTGCTGGCGGATTCCTGTACCCCCATCCACATCTTTAAAGCATTGGAACACGCCTCCCCCAACTGCTTTATACTGGAGAGCGTGGACAACACCCAGTGGGGCCGGTATTCCTTTATTGGCATTTCTCCCAAGGCGCAGATTAAGGTAAAAAACCACCGGATCACCTGCGAACGCGGCGGCAAGACCACCGTTCTGGAACACGCCGATCCCCTTGCCTACTTAAAAAAGGTGATGAGCGAAAACCGCTCCCCCAGCGTACCCAACCGGCCCAAGATGACCGGAGGCCTGGTTGGATACTTCGGATACGACATGGTCCGATACATGGAAAAACGCCTCCATCACCCTCCCAAGGACGATTTAAACATTCCGGACTGCCACCTGTTTTTCTTCGACGAGATCGTCGCCTTCGACCACCTGTCCAATAAAACGGTGATTATCCAGAATATCCGCCGCGGGGAGGATGTAAAAAAGCGGTTTGAAGAATGCGAGCAGCGGGCCCGGCAACTGGCGGATCAGATCCTTTCGTACACTGCTCCCGTCCGGTACACTGCTCCCGTCCGGGAGCCGGCATCTTCCGCGCCTATAAACGTCACGGTGAACATCTCCAAAGAGGAGTACCTGAAAAACGTGGAAACCGCCAAGGAATACATTAAAAACGGCGACATTTTCCAGGTGGTGTTATCCCGCCGGCTTCAGGTGGAAAACGCTCCCGATCCCTTTGACGTGTACCGCTGCCTGCGAAGCGCCAATCCTTCCCCCTACCTGTACTATTTTAAGCTGGAGGATTACCAGATCGTGGGGGCCTCCCCTGAAATGCTGGTCAACGTCACCAAGGGTGTGGTCACCACCAAGCCCATCGCCGGAACCTCCCGCCGGGGCGTCACTGAGGCGGAGGACGTGGAACTGGAAAAGGTCCTTTTAAACGATCCCAAGGAAAAGGCGGAGCACACCATGCTGGTGGACCTGGGCCGCAACGATGTGGGCAAGGTCAGCCGGTTCGGCACGGTGGAGGTCACCCGCTTCATGCAGGTGGAACGGTATTCCCAGGTGATGCACATCGTCAGCGACGTCAAGGGCATCCTGCGGGAAGACAAAACCGCCCTGGACGCGCTGGCCTCGGTTCTCCCGGCGGGGACGCTGTCCGGCGCGCCCAAGGTCCGCGCCATGGAAATCATCGACGAACTGGAACCCACCGCCCGGGGCCTGTACGGCGGAACCGTCGGGTACTTGGGCTTTGACGGGAACATCGACACCTGCATCGCCATCCGCACCGTGCTGTTTAAAGACAAAAAAGCCTATGTCCAGGCGGGCGGCGGCATCGTGGCCGACTCGGTTCCCGAAAACGAGTACCAGGAGTCGGAAAACAAGGCCCGGGCGGTCATGCGGGCCATCGAAGAAGCGTCCAGAATGGAACACTCTATGCGCACAGAAAGGCGGTTTTCCGAATGATTTTTATCCTCGACAATTACGATTCGTTTACCTATAACCTGTACCAATATCTGGGCGAACTCCACGGCCAGGTGGAAGTGGCCCGCAACGACGAAATCACCCTGGAACAGATTGAAGCCATAAACCCCGGGGCTATCGTGATCTCCCCCGGTCCGGGGTATCCTTCCGGAGCGGGGATCTCCATTGACGTGATCCGGCGGTTTTCCGGGAAAATCCCGATCTTGGGGGTCTGCCTGGGCCATCAGGCCATCGGGGAGGCCTTCGGCGGCAGAACCGTTCCCGCTGCGAAGCTGATGCACGGCAAGGAAAGCGTCGTGGAATTTGCGGAGTCCTGCCCGCTGTTTGCAGGACTTGCGCCAAGGCTGCCGGTAGGGCGCTACCATTCCCTGATTGTGGAAAAAACTTCCCTCCCCGACTGCCTGTCAGTGGTCGCCAGGGACGAGCAGGGCCAGATCATGGCCCTGGCTCACAAAGAGCATCCCACCTACGGGGTGCAGTTCCACCCCGAATCCATTTTGACCGGGTGCGGCAAAAAAATTCTGGAGAACTTCTGCGGAACAATCGCGGGGCTTGCCATCACCCCCTCTGACGCCCCCGCGGAGGAACTCCCTCCCGCCCAGCGCAACGCGTTAAAACCCTATCTCTTCAAGGTGATCGACGGGGAGGACTTAACCGAGGAGGAAGCAGTGGACGCCATGGACTGCATCATGTCCGGCGGGGCTACCGGCGCCCAGATCGGTTCGTTTGTCACCGCCCTGCGGATGAAGGGCGAAACCGTGCCGGAAATCACCGGCTTTGCCCGGGTGATGCGGCAAAAGGCCGCTCCCATGCCGGGATGCTCCGCCTCCATCGACATCGTAGGCACCGGCGGAGACATGGCCCACACCTTTAACATCTCCACCACCTCCGCCTTTGTAGGGGCGGGGGCAGGGCTGCGGGTTGCCAAGCACGGCAACCGCAGCGTGTCCAGCAAAAGCGGCGCTGCGGATGTGTTGGAGGCCCTGAACGTCACCATCGCCATGAAGCCGGAACAGGCGGCCCAGTGCCTGAACACCTGCGGGGTATCCTTTTTGTTCGCCCAGTCGTTTCACGGCTCAATGAAATTTGCCGCCGCCCCCCGCAAAGAAATCGGCGTGCGTTCGGTGTTTAACATTCTTGGGCCCCTGGCCAATCCAGCCATGGCCCAGTACATCCTGCTGGGAGTTTACGACGAGCAGATGATGGAGCCCATGGCCCGGGTGCTGATGAACCTGGGAATCAAGGGCGCCATGATCGTCCACGGGATGGACGGCCTGGACGAGGTTTCGGTCTGCGCCCCCACCCGGGTGTGCGAGATCCGGGATGGCAAACTGATTAAGTACGATTTAAACCCGGAGGAATACGGCATCCCCCTGGCAAAAACAGAAGAGATCGTGGGCGGCACCGCCCAGGAAAACGCCCGGATCACCTTGGATATCCTGGCGGGGAAAAAAGGTCCCAAACGGGATATCGTGGTGTTAAACACCGCCTGCGCGCTGTACACCGCCAATCTCGCCGACACGGTGGAGCAGGGAATCCACATGGCGCAGGAGTCCATCGACTCCGGCCGCGCCATGGAAAAACTAAACGCTTTAAAAGCCTTTACCGGCCAGCTTTCATAAGGAGGATTCGCCATGATCTTAGACGATATCGTCGCCCGGCGGCGGGAGCAGCTCCAGCGGGAAAAGGCGGCGGTCTCCCCCGAAGAAATGGCCGAAAAAGCCCGGAATCTGTCCGCTGTCCCCTGCCGGGATTTTGCCTCCGCTCTGTCAAAGCCCTCGCTGGGCGTCATCGCAGAGGTCAAGCGCTCCTCCCCCTCCAAGGGGCGGATGGTGGAGCAGTTTGACCCGGCGGCAATTGCCCAAGCGTATGAATCTGCGGGAGCAGACGCGGTTTCGGTGCTCACCGAGGAGCATTATTTTGAAGGGAGCGCCCAAATCCTCCGCCAAGTGCGGGAGGCGGTTCAGCTCCCCATCCTGCGCAAGGATTTCATCATCGACCCCTATCAGATCGACGAGGCCAGGGTGATCGGCGCGGACGCGGTGCTGCTGATCGCGGCGCTGCACACCGCCGATTCCCTGAAAAGCCTCTTAAAACGAGCCCGGTCTTTGGGGCTTGCCTGCCTGACCGAGGTGCACAATGAAGCGGAGCTTAGCCGCGCCCTGCGGGCCGGGTGCCCTATCATCGGGATCAACAACCGGGATTTGACCACCTTTCAGGTGGATCTGAACACCACGGCGGCCCTTGCGGCCCAAATTCCAAAGGGGCGGCTGATCGTGTCCGAAAGCGGCATGAAGTCCCGGGAGGACTTGGCCGCCGTCAAGCAGGCGGGGGCGCACGCCGTTCTGATCGGGGAAGCCCTGGTGACCAGCGGAAAAATTGGGGAAGCCCTTTGCTCCCTGCGGGAGGGGCTGTAACCATGGCAGGGCTTCGCTTAAAGATCTGCGGCATTCGCCGGGAAGAGGATATCGCCATCGTCAACCGGTTTCCGCCCGACTACATCGGGTTTGTGTTCGCAAAAAGCCGCCGGCAGGTGACGCCAGAACAGGCGGCCCGGCTGACCAGCAAACTCCGTCCCGGGATTCAGACCGTGGGGGTGTTTGTCAACAGCTCCCCCGAGGCGGCCGCCGGCGCTGCAAAAGCGGCGGGACTGTCGGTGATTCAGCTCCATGGGGACGAAGATCGGGCGTATATCGAAACACTCCGGCAGCTAACCGGCCTCCCCATCTGGAAGGCGGTTCGGGTGACGAATAAAGACAGCATCCGCCGGGCTGAACAGCTTGGGGCAAATGCTCTGCTGCTGGACGCGTTTTCCGAGGACGCTTACGGCGGGACGGGCAAAACCGCCGACTGGGAACTCATCGCCCGGGTACGGCCCGCCCTCCCCTTTTTTCTGGCAGGAGGACTAAACGCCCATAACCTGGCCGCCGCCGTAAGCGCCGTACGTCCCTGTGGGGTGGATCTGTCCGGCGGCGTGGAGACAAACGGCGTCAAAGACGGCGAAAAAGTGCGGATCATCCGGGAACTTGTCAACCGGCTTCCGATCCGGTAAAATAGAAATTGACTGCGCATTGCAAGGAAAGGAATGGAACACCACCATGAACAAGGTTGGAAGATTTGGCGAGTTCGGCGGGCAGTACGTCCCCGAAACCGTTATGAACGCCGTCCATGAGTTGGAGGCGGCCTACGACCACTATAAAAACGACCCCGATTTTTTGGCGGAGCTCACACGCTATTATAAAGAATATGCCGGGCGCCCCTCCATGCTGTACTACGCCCGGCGGATGACCGAGGATCTAGGAGGCGCAAAGATTTACATCAAACGGGAGGATTTAAACCACACCGGCTCCCACAAGATCAACAACGTCTTAGGACAGGCGCTGCTGGCAAAGCGCATGGGCAAAAAGCGCCTGATCGCTGAAACCGGCGCGGGCCAGCACGGCGTCGCCACCGCCACGGCGGCGGCTTTGTTCGACATGGAATGCGAAATCTACATGGGCGCGGACGATGTGGAGCGCCAGTCCTTAAACGTCTACCGGATGGAGCTGTTGGGCGCTAAGGTCAACGCGGTGCAAAGCGGCACCAACACCCTCAAAGACGCTATCAACGAGGCCATGCGGGACTGGGCCACCAACATTGATACCACCTATTACCTGATCGGCTCGGTGATGGGTCCTCACCCCTATCCCACCATGGTTCGGGATTTTCAAAAGATCATCGGGGAGGAAACCCGCCGCCAGATGATGGAGGCCGAAGGCCGGCTGCCCGACGCGGTGGTGGCCTGCGTGGGCGGCGGTTCCAACGCCATGGGGATGTTCTACGACTTTATCAAAGAGCCCTCTGTGAAGCTTTACGGCGCGGAAGCCGCCGGAGAGGGCGTGCAGTCCCCCCGCACCGCCGCCACTGTCTCGCTGGGGCGCACGGGGATCTTCCACGGCATGAAAGCGCTGTTTTTACAGAACGACGAGGGCCAGATCGCCCCGGTGTATTCGCTTTCCGCCGGACTTGATTATCCCGGTGTGGGGCCGGAACACTCCCACCTGCACCAGACCGGCCGTGCCGAATACCATGCAATTACCGACGAGGAGGCTGTCTGCGCCTTTGAGTACCTGTCCCGGGTAGAGGGGATCATCCCCGCCATCGAGTCCGCCCACGCGGTGGCCTTGGCGAAAAAACTTGCCCCGAACATGGGAAAAGAACAAATCCTGGTCATAAACCTGTCCGGCCGGGGGGACAAAGACGTATACCAGGTGGCGCGCTATCGGGGCGTGCAGCTATAAGCCGATTCAGATGGAAAGGACGGACATTTACCATGAACCGAATTGATACGACCTTTGCTCGATTAAAGGAGCAGAAGAAAAAGGCCCTCATCACCTTCATCACCGCCGGGGACGGCGGGCTTGACACCACCGAACAACTGGTCTACTCCATGGAACGGGGTGGCGCGGATATCATCGAGCTGGGGATCCCTTTTTCCGATCCCATCGCGGAGGGCCCCACGATCCAGAAGGCCAGTGTGCGCGCCCTGGAAAACGGAACCCGTCTGGTGGACGTGTTTGCACTGGTGCGGCGGCTTCGCAAAAACATTCAGCTTCCGCTGGTCATGATGATGTATGTAAACAGTATTTTCGGCTTTGGCACCCAGCGGTTTTTCGCCCTGTGCCGGGAGTGCGGCGTGGACGGCGTTATCGTGCCCGATCTTCCCTATGAGGAAAAAGAGGAGCTTCAGGACTTTGCTGACCGGGAAGGAGTCTATGTGATCCGGCTGGTGACCCCTGCCTCCCACGAGCGGATCCGCATGATCGCAAACGGTGCCCGGGGCTTTTTGTACTGTGTGTCCTCGGTTGGGGTCACCGGCGTGCGGGAGAGTTACTCCACCGATTTTAAGGAGTTTTTCGGCGCAGTCAACCGCAGCCGGGAGATTCCCGCGGCGGTAGGCTTTGGCATTTCGGGGCCTGAGCAGGCAAAAGCCATGAAGCACTATTGCGACGGCGTCATTGTGGGCAGCGCGGTGGTGGAACTGGTGGAACGGCACGGCGCCGCCTCTCCCGGGCCGGTGGAGACGTTTACCCGCTCCCTGCGGGAGGCGCTGGACACGTAGGAAGGGATACCATATCCGCCCCTAGATCTCAAACGACCCCGCCATGGAGGGCAGTGTCCTCCATGGCGGGGTCGTTTTTTTCTTTATTCCGATTTATCCGGCTGTTCCGGTACTGGGGGAATGGGTTCCCCCGGCATTTTGCGTCCGCGCGCAGCTCCCGAAGCGGGTGTTCCCGGGGCAGCAGGCGGTTTTGGCGGGGGCGGCGCCTGTGGGAATAGCGGCATGGTGACGTTTACCTTGAACAGGTCGCCGTCCACTGCCACCGCCAGGGTTCCGCCCTGGGCCCTTAAAAAGCTTTTGGCGATGGAAAGCCCCAGACCGGAGCCCTCGGTGCTTCTGGCTTTGTCTGCCCGGCTGAACCGCTCCACAATTTCCGTGGCGTCAAAATCCATCTCATAATTGGCCACGTTTTTAATGGAGACGGTGGCGCAGTTTCCCTTGGCCACGTCAATATATACCCGGGTGTTGTCCAGCGAGTATTTGACCGCGTTGCCGATCAGGTTGTCGAATACCCTCCACAGCTTTCTGCCGTCTGCCTTGATGAAGATGTGCTCCTTTGGCATGTTCACTCGAAAGGTCAGATTGTTCTGGCGCATACGGTCCTCGTTTTCCGCCAGGGACTGCTCGATCAGATCGTTTAAGTCGATCCGTTCCAGGTGCATCTCCATGTTACCGCTTTGGACCTTGGCGATGTCGAACAGATCCTGCACCATCAGGCGCAGGCGGTTTAGCTTCTGGTCGATCACCTTAACATAGTCGTTGGCGTATTCAGGGGTCAGTTGCTCGTTTTTGAGCAGATCCAAATAGTTGACCATCGAGGTCAGGGGCGTCTTCAAGTCGTGGGAGACGTTGGTGATCAGCTCCACCTTCATGCGTTCGCTTTTGACCTGCTGCTCCACCGCGTTTTTCAGCCCGTCGGACAGGTTGTTGACCCGCAGGGCGATCTGGTCGATGTCCTCCACCCCAGTGGAGCGCGCCTTGTGGTTGAGCTGGCCGTCTTTAATGACTTCGATATCCTGGCGCAGGGACTCCAGTGCGACTGCCCGTTTTTTCACCGCATACGCTTCCAGCGCAGTGGCGCCGCCTCCAAAGACAACCAGGACAAAGAATGCGTTGACCGAGCCGCTGAAAAAGCTGACCAGTACCGCCAGCACCAGGTTGATTCCCCCAAAGACAATTGCGTACCGGCCCAGAGGATGTCGGTGCCCCATCACGCGGAAAAAGTTCCGGACCCCTCGGAACAACCGGCGCAGCAGCCGCTTAATCAGTCGAAAGATTCGGTAAATCAACGTGTGATGAGATGCCTCTCCCCTTCGGATCCGTTTTACGAAAGAGGACAAAAGCCACAGCCCCAGCAAGTAAATTCCCCAGAACGACGCCACGCCCATGGTCATTAAGGCCACATCGGAAATGGTGGAGATCTGGTAATTTTCAAAATCTGCAATCCCGGTGTTGTCCCGCAGGATCAGCGCCGTAAACACCATTAAAAAAATCACGCAGATGGTGCAGAACAAAAACAGGATATCCAGATACGGCCGGTCCAGGATCGTCAGATGAATTTCTTTGCCGGTGTCTTTTTTCCTGCCCGCTGTCATCAGCACCCAGTTTAAGGAAAACAACAGGATGCCAAATCCCACGACAATCTGGATCAGACCGCCCTTTCCCGCCTCTACCGCGTCCCGGTAAGCGGCTTGCAGCCGGTCATACTCCGATTGTTCCAGCCCAATATACAGGACTTGGTTGTCCGGCATGTCCAAATTGACCACCGACGACCAATACCGCTGATCCTGGTCCGACACCCTGCGTCCGGTCAGATAGAAGGGGAGCTTTTCGTAATCCTCCCGCGACAGCTTTTTTCCGCTTACATAGTTCCCGTTCAGGTCGAATACCGTGTAGCAGTACCCTTGAATTTCGTCGGCGGCCTTGCGGACGTTTTCATATTCCAACAAGTCGTTGTCGATAATCTCCTGCTTGGCGCCCGCTTTTTGGGTCTGGTATACCTGCTCATAGTAGGCGATCCGTTCGTCCCGCTCCTGTTCCAGCGCCCTCGCCCGCTCTTCGTCGCCCGCAGCGCTCGCCTCTTGGAGCTGCCAGCTATAATCGCTGTAGGTGCTGGAAGCCATGTTGTTAAAATCCTGCAGATAACTTTGCTGCAACGCGGTGATCCGGTCGCTGGTGGCAGTTTTGCCGCTTTTGATGTGTTCTTCACTTTGATAAAACACATTGGCCTGATACAAAACCTCCGCAACCCTGTGCATGTCGCTGATAAATTTTAGGCCGGAGGCGGAATAATCTCCGTTCCGGTCTTTCTTTAAAAAGGTGCTATTTTGTCCGGATACCATGTCGTCCAGGTAAAACCCCACGCCACGCCATTTGGTCAGGCCGAAAAACAGCATGGTGGCGCCTGCCAGCCCCAAGAAAATCGCCAGCAGTTTTATCCATATGGAATACCGATGATTAATATTTTTCGATTTTGTATCCAATGCCCCACACCACCTTCAGATACTTGGGCTCTTTGGGATTGATTTCAATCTTCTCTCGAATGCGGCGGATGTGAACGGCCACCGTGTTTTCCACATTATAGCTGGGCTCATTCCAGACGTTTTCATAAATTTCCTCAATGGAAAACACCCGGTTGGGATTGCGCATTAAAAGCTCCACAATTTTAAATTCCAAAGGGGTCAGTTTGACCGGTTCCCCATCTACCGAAACGGTCTTGGTCTCGGTGTTCAGCTCCAGCCCTCCGGTGGACAAAACCGCGTCGTCCTGCTTTTTCTCCATCGTTCCAAGCTTGGTGTACCGCCTGAGCTGAGATTTGACCCGTGCCACCAGCTCCAGGGGATTGTAGGGCTTGATGATGTAGTCGTCGGCGCCCATAGTCAGTCCGATGATCTTGTCCGCGTCTTCACTTTTCGCAGAAACCAGAATAATCGGGATGTTTTTCTGCTCCCGGATCTTCAGGGTGGCGGCAATGCCATCCATCTTGGGCATCATGATATCCATCAGGATCAGATGGACTTCGTGATTTGCCAAAAGCTCCAGCGCCTGCATGCCGTCAAAGGCCTTGAGCACCGAATAATTTTCATTTTCCAGATAAATTGCAATGGAGTTGACAATCTCCCGGTCGTCATCCACCACCAGCACCGTCAGTTTATCCATGATACCCGTTGACTCCTCTACTCTTGTTTTCCTCTGTCTGCAATTTATGCCCGCCTTGTCCGCCGCATCCTCAGTATAGCAAAAAAATCTTTCAATAAACCGGGGCGAAACCTTACGATATTCTTACATGAAAAAATTGGCAAAACCGCCGGCGGAGCAAACGTTTTCACCTTGGATGCGCAAGGGCTTCTTGCGGATGATAGCGGTCGTAGATGCCCACTCCCGAAAACAGGACCAGCATCATGATGGAGGTTTCCACACCCAAAATGGTAACATCCATAATTCCATGTGCCAAAATGGATACAAATACGCCGGCCATTAAAATCCAGACCTTGTTTTTGCACCCCTGACGGACCTTTTTCAGGATGCCGCCCACTGTGCCAGTGAGATAAACCATCAGCAGAGAACAGCCGATAATACCGAAGTTTAGTAAAAAGTCCAGGTACAAATTATGCGAATGGGGCTTGTTGACCATAAAATCCACCGTTTGATGCAGACAGGAATAATAGTATGTATACAGTCCTTTTCCGAACCACAAACAGTCTTCAAGGGCCCACAGCCCGGATTCCCAAATGCGGAACCGGTCAATTGCCGACGCTCCCACCGAATCAAACCGAGGGATCAAATCGGGCCACAGATATCCCGCCGCCAATACCGCCAGGGCAAAGCCGATGATGCCCAGCACCAGCCGGTACCGCTTGAGCAAAAACAGCATGACAATCAATCCGGCCACTACACCCATCCACGCGGAACGGCATCCGGTGGAGGCGAGCCCCACCACATTAAACAACAGGGCGGTCAGATAAAATGCGCGCCCTTTTTTGACAAAAAAGAGTTGATAAAAACAGACAAAGATTATAAATTCCGCAATGGTCGCGTAGTAATTGGGATTAAAAAAGGTGGAATATCCCCTGTAAAGTGGATTCAAGGGCAGAATATGCCAAAGCTGCGTCATCGCGTACAGTGCGCTGACAATGCTCAGGCCGCAAATTACTTTCATTAAATAGTGATAAAGGCGTTCGTTCATCACCACCCGCATAAACAGCGCGTAGACGAACAGCAGAAAAATTCCGACGGCGCCCACAATGCCCCGCCAGTTGAGATAGCAAACCGAAACCACCAATGTCAATGCGGAAAAGAGAAACAAAAAGATCGACCAACGAACGGAAAAGATCTTTGTCCGAAGTTCCCGCCGGGTGAGCACATACACGGATGCGACCACCACGCCAAGCCCGCCCAAAAAAAACGGCAAAAACAGCATAGCGGTGGTGATTACGGCGATCTTTCCGCAAGTATCCATTTTTTTTAACTGGCGCAAAGCCTTGGAAAGGCAAAGCAAAAACGCCTCCGCCAGACCAATGATTTTTGACATCATAGCGATGGATACTCCTTACCTACTTTTTCTGTTCGCTCATACGTACAACCTTGCGAACAAGCGTATATATGGTATTTATTATACCGAATATCCAATGTTAATGCAACTTTTTTATTGGGAACCTCCTTGCAGGACAAGCTGCGCACATGCTTTTCACATAAAAATCCCGTGCGCGGAACCTTTCCGTGCACGGGATTTTTCAGTAGAGCCAATTACTCCACAATATCCGTTTCCGGCCCTTTGGAGACCACTGACTTAGACTGCCTTGCATAGCGGGAGGAGCGCTGCACCAGATAGCTGAGCAGAATTGCAGTGGAAAAAATCCCCATTCCAAAAATACCAAAATCCGGGGTGGCCACATATTGCCTGACTACTTCGTCCCCGGCCACGAGGATCAAAAAGCGGGGCAGTGCGGACAACAGGCTGAACGCCGCGGTCATCGTTCCCGACATTAGCAGCACGGTTTCGGTCATTGTTCCCAGATACCCCATAGAAACCCGGGCAAACGTGTAGAGGAAAATCGTGGTAAAGCTCAGGGCTAAAATATCAAACAGGTTTTCCGAAATATTCGCAATAGTGGTGTGCGCCATAAACGACGACATCAGGGTAAGGGCCGCCCAAAAGGTGGGCATCAGCATCAAAAACCCAAACTTGCTTTTTTCTGTCTGTCCCTCGATCAGCTTTAAACCGTAGGCGTTGAGCGCCACCGCCGCCAGCACAAGCAGCGCGATCTGCAGCGCTGAAGACAGATCCAACACCCCTCTGCCGACCTGGGGGAACTCATTCACCAGCACAAATCCCATGCGGATCAGCAGGCAGAGCCCGGCCGCCATCGCGGCAAAGCCCAGCGGCTTGTTCCGGTTGCGAAAGGTTTCGGGATATTCTCCCTGACCGAAAAACAGCAGCAGTGCAATCACGATCAGCCCTGCCCAGAGCACAATATTTAAAAGGGCGGATAAAATGTCCGCCGTTTGATCTCCCTGGACATAAAAACCTGTGCTGTAGTCGATAAAATACAGCAACTGAATGGTGCGCACCGGGATGGCGACCGCCATCATCAGCACAAATACAATCAGTGAAATCGTTTTGGAAAAAGGAAGCTTTTTGTTTAACAGCTTGGATATTTTCATGTTCCTACTCCCATCCTGCCGGTTAAGTTGAGAAAATAGCTGCCGGCAAAGCCGACGGCCTAAACAAGCGTTGCCATGTGTTTTTCCATCCTGGGCGAGCTTTACCGCTCGTCCAGGGGAACATACCCCTGAGGCTTGGCAATCGCCTTATACGCCGGGCGCATAATCCGCTTGCCGTTGATGATTTCTTCCATCCGGTGCGCGCACCAGCCCGCCATGCGGGAGACCGCGAACAGCGGCGTGTACAGATCCTGGGGAATCCCCAGCATTTTGTACACCATGCCGGAATACAGGTCCACGTTTGCGCACAGTACCTTGCTGTCGCCCTTAATCTGCGCGAACACCTGGGGAGCCAAACGCTCCACCGACTCCAGCAGCCGGAATTCCGCTTCGTACTCGGTTCCCAGCGCCAGCTTTTCGGCGTTCGCCTTGAGCAACACCGCCCGGGGGTCGGATTTGGTGTAAACCGCATGGCCGATGCCGTAGATCAGGCCGCTTTTGTCCCCCGCTTCCCCGCGAAGGAGCTTTGCCAGAAAGTCCGCAACCTCCTGGTCGTCGTCCCAGTGCTCCACCCCGGCCTTGATGGCATCCAGCATCTGCATGACCTTGATGTTGGCGCCGCCGTGGCGGGGCCCTTTTAACGAACCGATGGCCGCCGCGTAGGCGGAGTAGGCGTCGGTGCCCGAGGACGTCAGCACCCGGCAGGAGAAGGTGGAGTTGTTGCCGCCTCCGTGCTCCGCGTGTAGGATCAGACACAGGTCTAAAAGCCGCGCTTCCTCCTGGGTGTACTGCCGGTCGTTGCGCAGAGTGGATAAAATGCTTTCCGCCACGCTCTCCTCCCGGTTGAGCGGATGGAAAAACATGCTTTCATTGTCGTAGTGACGGCGCTTGACCTGGTAGGCGTTCACCATCATGGTGGGCATCCGCGCGATCAGCTGAATGGACTTGCGCATCTCGGTCTGAATATCCCGGTTTTCCGCCTCCGGGTCATAGGAATAAAGCGCCAGAACCCCCCGGGCCATTTTGTTCATCACGTTGGGGGAGGGAGCCTTGATAATCATATCCTCGGTAAAATTGTCGGGGAGCTCACGGCTCTGGGCCAGGATTTCCGTGAATTTTTGCAGGGTTTTTCGGTCTGGCAGCTTGCCGAACAACAGCAGGTAAACGGTCTCTTCAAAGCCGAAACGGCCTTCCCGCACACAGGCGTCCACAATGTCCCGCAGGTCGATGCCCCGGTAGATCAGCTTGCCGTCGATGGGTTCCCGCTCACCCTCGTTGACCACGTAGCCGTGTACGTTGCAGATGGTGGTCATCCCGGCCAAAACACCGGTGCCGTCCGCATTACGCAGGCCCCGCTTAACCTGATACTTGTCGTACAGATGGCCGGGGATGGTGTTATATTTTAAAAATTCCCCGCATAATGTGTTAATATCCACCTGTTTGTTCTCCGCCTCAATTGCCATGCTGTGCACTCCATCCTGATCCAGTTTCAATTTTGTATATAGGGATTATTTTACTCTATTCCCCTGGTAAAGTCAAGAGAAACGCTGCAATTTGCGGGAACCAAATGAAGCATTTTGTCGATTCACTTTCATTTCTATTCGCAAAATCGGATAAAAACGGATGACAAAATCGAAATTTTGCAGAATCGCAAACAGCCGCATGCAAAATGAGAAAGGATTTTTCGCTATGAAAAAATATGTAGGCATTTTCGTACTGTTTTTGGCATTGATGACCTTTGTCCCCGCCATCGCATTGGTGGGACAAGGCGGCGGGAATCCACCTCTTTCTGGCTCCTCCAAGACACAGACTCTGCGGCAAAGTTCCTCCAAAACGCCGGGGAGCTCTTCGAAGGGTGCTTCTTCCAAAGGCGTGGCTTCCTCCAAGCAGGAAGAAACCACACCCGCATCGGTGCTCACCTACAAGCTGCTGGACAAAACGTCGGACAAGGTCATCGACATTTCTGCTGCTGATTACATCAAAGGCGTGGTGGCCGCGGAGATGCCTGCGGACTTTCATGAAGAAGCCCTGAAGGCCCAGGCGGTAGCCGCCCACACCTATGCCCTGCGCACCATTGATAAGCAGCTGAAAAATCCCAGCACAGAGCTGAAAGGCGCGTATTTTTCCACCGATCCAGGGGAGTTCCAGGCCTATATGAGCAAAGAGCAGGCTAAGGCGTTTTACGGCTCTAAATTCGACGCCTACTGGGAGAAAATCTCCAAGGCGGTGGACAGCGTCATCGACAAAGTGGCGGTGGTAAACGACCAGCCCATCGCGGCGGCATTCCACTCGATTTCCGGCGGAAAAACCGAGGGCGCTAAAAATGTCTGGGGCTCCGATGTGTCCTATCTGCAGCCAGTGGACAGTCCCGGCGACAAGCTTTCCCCCGACTACGAGGCGGACGCAGTCTTTTCTTCAAAAGAGGTGAGTAACAAGCTCACTTCCCAAAACAAAACCCTGACGCTGGACCCGGACAAAACCAAATGGTTTACCGGAATCAAAACCACCGACTCCGGCACGGTCAGCCAGATCACCGTTGGGAACTCCACCCTGACCGGCTCCCAGCTCCGCAGCCTGCTGGGGCTGCGCTCCGCCTGCTTTACCGTGGCTTATAACAAGGAAAAAGACAGCTTTACCTTCCACACAAAAGGCTATGGGCATGGCGTAGGAATGAGCCAGTACGGCGCGGATTACCTAGCCCGCCAGGGCCAGACCTACGAGCAGATTTTGAAGCACTATTACACCGGGGTGGAGCTTGTCTCTATAAACGACCTGAAATAGCGGTACGCTATCCCAGTTGATTCCGATACTGAAGGGGCGTTGCCCCATACCGTTTTTTAAACTGCTTGTCAAAGGCGGACAGCTCCTTAAACCCGCAGGAGAGTGCCACCTCGGTCACCGTCAGGGCGGAGTTTTTTAAAAGCCCCGCCGCCGCCCCCAGGCGGAACTGGGTCAAATACTCCTGAGGGGACTGCCCCATGTGGCGCTTGAACACCCGGAACAGATAGGTGCGGTCTACCCCCACATGGCGAGCGATATCCGACACCCCGATGTCGTAGCTGAAGTTGTTGCGAATAAATGCAAGCGCCGTATCGGTATAAGCTTTCCCCGACTCCTCCCGGGCGGAAGGCTTTTCCACCATGCGGGACAAGCAGCGATATAGCTGCCCCAACAGGGTGTATCCATTGCTGTCCGGCCGGCTGTTTAGCTCCACCAAATGAAGCATTTCCTCTCTTAACAGGCCGGCCTTGTCGGTGTAAATCAGGTTTTGCTCCCACAAGCCGCATTCCCGCAGAATGCGGGAGGCTCCCGCCCCGCTGAATCCGATCCAGCAGTACTCCCAAGGGTCTTTTTCGTCCGCAGCGTACACGGTGGACTCCCCCGGGAGGATCAAAAAGCCCTTCCCCTCTTCCACCGGATAGCGCGCCCCCCCACGTTCGTAAACACCCCGACCTTTGAGCACAAAGTGGAACAGATAATGGCTGCGTACCGCCGGACCGAAGGCGTGCCCCGGCGCGCATTTTTCCCACCCGCAATAGTAAAAGGACAGCGCCTCTCCGGTGTGGACGTTCCAAATATACTCTTTCATGGTCTCCATTGACGCGTCCTCCGTTTTACTTCTTTTTAAGTACTGCCACCGCAGCATAGTGCAACACGTCAAACTTCGCGGGAGCAATTTTGTCCAGCAGTTTTTTATGTTCTGCCTCAAACTGCCGGATTTCCTCTTCGGACAGGGATGCGCCTACACCCCGGCAAGTTTTGACCCTTCCCCGCCAGCTTTCCCTGGTAAATGGGACGTGAAGGTCATAGACCTCCTGGTGCTCCAATATGAAGAAATTCAAATAAACCGGAGGAATCGAAATCGCGCGCCTGGTTTCTTTGCACCCTGACCAAAGTGGATTATATTTTAAAATCAGTTCCTCGCTTTTGCCTGCGATAGTGTCCTCAAAAGGCAGCCAAGCCATATACAGAACCGCAAACCGGCCGCCCGGTTTCAGAATTTTGTGCACCCGGGGAGCTAAGGTTTCATGATCAAAATAAGAAAAACACTGGCAAGCGGTCACAGTATCAAACGATTCGGCCGAAAATTCCATTTTTTCTGCGGACACACTCTGAAAGCCAATATCCATCTGCATGTTTTTTGAAAGGAGTTGAGCCTGCTCAATTTGGTTTTCGGAGCTGTCGATTCCAGTAAAATGTCCGCCATAACGGTATAAGTTTCGGGGGAGCACGCCGGTTCCTGTTCCGATATCCAATATATTTTTCCCAGGCCCGCACAAACCGAGGGCGAGAATTTTCTTATAGAACTCCTCCGGATAAATATCCCGGTAGGCCGCGTAATCCGCCGACGTCCGACCCCAGTCGAATATTTTTCCGTGGTCAATCTCCTGTCCCGTTGCCATATAACCGCTCCTTTTCCAAGTATCCTAGTATATTATAGCATTTTTTCATCTGGATTTCTAACAAAAATTCTTTGCACATCACGTCCTGCGAAGAGTCACATCTATTCATTCTGCAACATAAGGACAATTTTTGGAAACAATCGTCGTAGAAACTCCTCCGCACAAAGGCTATAATGAAAGCGAATCCAAAGGAGTCCTGTGAAAGGAGCGACCAACTATGCCGAAAATCACCTTTATGGGCGCGGGAAGCACTGTATTTGCCCGAAATGTCCTGGGAGACTGCATGTGCACTCCCTCCCTGCGGGACAGCGAAATCGCCCTGTACGACATCGACCCCAAACGCCTGGAGGAATCCGAAATCATTCTGACCGCCATCAACAAAAATACAAATGAAGGCCGTGCCACCATCAAAACCTATCTGGGGGTGGAAAACCGCCGGGAGGCCCTTCGAGGCGCGGACTTCGTGGTCAACGCCATCCAGGTGGGGCTGTACGACCCCTGCACCATCATCGACTTTGAAGTTCCCAAAAAATACGGTCTGCGCCAGACCATCGGCGACACTCTGGGCATCGGCGGCATTATGCGGGCGCTGCGCACCATCCCCGTCCTGCAGGGCTTTGCCGAGGACATGAGCGCCGTCTGCCCCAACGCCTGGTTTTTAAACTACACCAACCCCATGGCCATGCTGTCCGGATACATGCAGCGCTACACGGATATTAAAACCGTAGGCCTGTGCCACAGCGTCCAGTGCTGTTCTGAGCATCTTCTGAAAGCGTTGGGGATGGATGACAAGCTGGAGGGCCGCAAAGAAACCATCGCCGGCATCAACCACATGGGCTGGCTGCTGGAGCTTTACGACAAGGACGGCAACGACCTGTATCCCGAAATCCGCCGGCGGGCCGCCGAGAAAAACGCCAGCGAAAAACACGGCGACATGGTGCGGTACGAGTACATCAAGCGCCTGGGCTATTACTGCACCGAGTCCAGCGAGCACAACGCCGAATACAATCCCCTATTTATCAAGTCCCGCCTGCCCGAGCTTATCGACCGGTTTAACATCCCCCTGGACGAATATCCCCGCCGGTGTGTGGAGCAGATCAAGGGCTGGGAAAAAGAGAAAAATGACATCTTGGCCGACGGCAAGGTAACCCACACCCGCACCGGGGAGTACGCTTCCTACATCATGGAGGCCATGGTTACCGGACAGCCCTACAAGATCGGCGGAAACGTGTTAAACACCGGTTTGATCGACAATCTGCCCGCCGACGCCTGCGTGGAAGTTCCCTGTATGGTAGACGATATGGGCGTGCGCCCCTGCCATGTGGGACGGCTTCCCGTGCAGCTGGCGGCTATGAACATGACCAACATCAACCCCCAGCTGATGACCATCGAAGCGGCGGTCACCAGAAAGCGGGAAAGCATTTACCAGGCCGCTATGCTGGATCCCCATACCGCGGCGGAGCTTTCCATCGACGAGATCGTCGCCATGTGCGATGACCTGATCGAGGCCCACGGGGACTATATGAAGGACTACCGGTAACACGTATGGGCGGATTCCTTATCCACCCGTATCAGATGCTTCTTCTAGAAACAGCCATCCCCGGCGAAACCTTGGGTTCGCCGGGGATGGCTGTTTCATTTATTTTGTCGTTTACAGAAGCTGATGAGAACTAGTCCAATCCTTCCTTCTGAAAGAAGGTATAGCTCCCCTTGCCTTTGGATGCTTTTGACCGGTACAGCGCCTGATCCGCTTTGTCAAACAGCTCCTCAAAGGTTTCGGCGTCCTGTGGGTACAGCGCCGAACCAATACAGTTTGTGCAGCCGCTCTCACCTCCGCACTGGATCAGATGCTGAAATCGCTCTTCCAGCCACGCGGTATTGGTTATATTTTGTATCAGCAGGATAAATTCATCCCCGCCAAACCGGCCGATAACGTCCGTGCGCCTTAAAGAGTCCGTCAAGGCATCGGCGACGGTGCGGATTACACGGTCCCCTTCGGCATGCCCATAGGTATCGTTTATTTTTTTCAGGTCGTCGATATCCAGAAGCACAAGAGCGTGCATCTGATCGGGCTGCTCCTTAAGTGTTTGCCGGATAATGTCAATGGAAGCCTGTTTGTTGTACAGACCGGTAAAACCGTCCGTATGGGTTTTTCGGACAAGTTTGTCTGTTTTTTTCTTGGCGTCGTTGATGTCGATGATCACCCCGATCATTTTGACCGGGACCTGATCCTCCAGCAGCGGCACCACATGAAGCTCACACCAGATATAGTCAGAGCCGCCCGCTTTCATCCTCGCCTGATAGGTGGTGGGAGTTCCGCCAAAAATATTCTTGAATGCGCGGTCAATCACCGGGCCATCCTCCGGATGGGAAAAATACTTTGACACCGCTTTCTGATATTCCCCCGGTTCTAGTTGGCTGTACGGCCGGACATCCTCTAAAATTCTTTCGCCTGAAACACCAAAGATATCCTCCGCATTTTCAAAAAACGTATAAAGCTGCCTTTTCAAGTCGACTTCAAACACGCAGATTTTTGCCGCCTTTAAAGCGACATATAGGCGTTCTTTATATTGGGTTAGTTCGAACAATTCGTTGGATAAAGCATCCTGATGCATTGATAGGTTTCATCCTTTGACCGAAAATAATATCGTTGTGTAACAATTCCGCCCTAAAGTGGTAGAATCAGCCAACTGGGCGAGCGTGGGCAAAGCGAACGGCCGCCACTGCCATCTTGTAAATATCATAATACCATTCCTAGAATTTTCTGACAAGTAAAAAATTCTTTCCAAAAAACAGCCGGCTTTTCCAGCGGAAAAAGCCGGCTGTACCGGTAAAGCGTATGCAAGCTCGTGCGGAGCATTTCCCCTTGCGGCACTGTGGTTAAAAATAGTCGAGCTTTACCTTTTTTCCCATGCTCGAAACCAGAGCCGCCAGCTCTTTGATTAGATTGAGCTTGAGCCCCAGACTGATGGGCATTTCTGGGTTTTGGTGGGCGGGGTTTAATGCCCGCCCCACCAGAAAATGCACCTGGGTGGATTCCTCCAGAATCATTTTGGCCAGACGGGTGGCGCCGTCTTTTTTGTTGAGGGTAAAGGTGTCCCATTTTTCCTCCGGCGCGTCTTTGAGGGTCTTGATGATTTCCAGCGCCTTGCCCAGGGTGAGCACCCCCTCGGTCACCAGGTCAATGCCCTCCATCGTGGCAGTGGGAGGGACCGCGGGGTTTTCATAGTCGATGGAAACCTTTAGCTCCTTACCGGTGAGCTTGCTGACGATCTGGGAGGTGGTTCCCCCGCAGACCACTTTTTTCCCGGGATTTTCCATCAGCTTTTTGACCACGATCTCGTCCGAGGCCGGGTCCACCGGCGGTCCCACCATGATGGTAACCGGGGTATTCTGCTTCATCTTGACGACGCACACCGTACTGTCATCCCCGCACTTTTGCATGTACAGGGTGTTGACCGCCAACAGGATCTTTCTGGCGACCTCCAGCGGGGACATCTGGCCGGTGATGTTCTCCCGGATAAACTTGACGATGTTGTCGTACTGCCAGCCCAAATCCATCAGGCTTCCCACCCCGGCGTGCACAACCCCGTCTGAGAAGGTGATGAGCATATCCCCTTCGGAAAGCTGAAGCTCCGAAATGAAAATCTGCTTGCCGGACATGGTTTCCTCCCGGCGGTCAAAGGGGGTGACCACGCCGTCCTTTAGGTAGACGAGCTCCGGGTTATCGAATTCGGCCAGATAGGTCTTTCCGTCGTTGTCCACGTGGATAATGGTAAAGGTGGAGTACGCCACCCCCCGCTCGGAACAGACCGGCAGGGTGCTGGCGATGGTGTCCACCGCCTCGTCCAGCGTGGCGCCGGAGGACAGCATGGTGGCGATGATCTTGCTGGTCAGGGTGGACAAAATGTTCGCCTTGACCCCGCTGCCCAGCCCGTCTGCCAGCACCGCCAGGGCGAAGTCGTCGGTGCGGGTGAACTCCACCTTGTCCCCGCACAGCTCCTCGCCGTATTTATGTAAGCTTTCGTAGGCGATATCCGCAAATAAATCCATTCGCTATTCCCCCGCGTTCTCCGCCATGGATTTCTTGAGCTTGGTCAGCGCCACCTTGGTTTCCGCGGTGGTTTCGCCCAAAAGGCTGGCGATTTCCTGCGCCACCCGCATCTGCTTGTCGATAACCTGCTGTGCGGTTTCCACCGTGTGGCGGCGCAGCGCTTCCATCTCAGCTTCGTCCCGGGTCTCCTGGGTGATGTCTTTGACAAAGGCCACATACATGTTGTGTTCCTTGACATACACCACCGTCTGCTCGGCGATCTTGCCCAGATCCTCGTATTCCGCCTTGGTGACCGCCGGACGCTGTTCTTTGCGGGCTGCTTCAAAATCCAGATCTTTCAGATAAAGGTCCAAGGGCAGGCCCAGCGCGTCTTTGCGGGTCAGGCCGAACATGGTTTCCGCCATGGGGTTCATATCCTGGATCAGCAGGTCTCCGTCCAGCGCGAAAATCGCGTTGGGGGAATTGGACAGCACGGTGTTGCTCAGATTTTCCGCCCGCTCTCTGAAAAACGGCAGGCACATGTTGATGTCCGCCTTGCCCTGATACACCGCAATGGCCTTTTCCCGGCAGCTGGCATAGCCGCAGCTTCCGCAGTTTAATTCCTGCTCCTTGGTGAACTTCCCGGTCTTGGCCAAAATCTTGGCGATCTGCTCCTCGGTGGGCATGTCGTACCGGGGAGCGCGGTTTGCGAATACCCGAGGATGGAAAAGCTCCTGCCGGCAGCTTTCGGGCACCCGGTCGTCCCGCTCCTGACGCTGCTCCGATACAAAGCCCTGGGCCACCACGGGATTTTTTCGCTTCAGCCGCATCACCGGACCGCCCAGACAGCTGCCCGCGCAGATGTTGGCCTCCACAAACAGGCCGGTCAGGTTGTCGTGCTCCATGGCGTCCAGAAGATCCAGGCACCGGTCGAATCCATCCACCGTCACCGTCCGGTAGTTTGTAAGCGCCTCAGGAGCGATGGTTTTGACGATCCCGCAGGGAGTGGGATACAGCCGTGCAATGGGATGCGCTACCCCGGGGGCGGAAGAATCCTCCCCGTCCAGGGACAAGTCCTCTTCCGCGATCCACTGGTCCAGCTCGTCAAAGGTGAGCACGTTGTCCACCAGCCCCCCGGCCAGGGGATCGGCGGCCTCGCTTTTCTTGGAAAAGCACGGCCCGATAAACACGACTTTGATGTCCCCGTAGCTTTCCCGCATCATCCGGGCGTGGGCCATCATGGGGCTGGATACCGGAGCCAGCGCCGGGATCAGCTTGGGATAATGCTTTTCCACCAACGATACCAGGGAGCTGCACGCGGTGACGATCACATTGCGCATCTCGCCCTTTTCCATCAAAGCGGCGTATTCTTTCGAGACTTCGTAGGCGCCGATGGCGGTTTCCTCCACGCCCTGAAAGCCCAGGGACTTCAGCGCGGCGGTCAGCCGGCCGAAGTCGGTGGTTCCCCAGTATCCCGACCAGGAAGGGGCCACCGTCACATACACCGGCTTTTCCCCCGCCAGCAGCCGCTTGACCCGGTCGAGCTCGCTGACCACGTATTTGGCGTTCTGGGGACAGTTTTTCACACACCGTCCGCAGAGGATGCAGTCCTCCTCGATGACGGCGGCCCGTCCATCCTTAAATTCGATGGCCTTGATAGGACATCCCCGTATACATTTATAACAGTTCTGGCAGTTGCCTTCCTGCAGTCGAATGATGCTCAAGCTCCATGTCCTCCTTTGTTTACAATTGGGGCATAATCCGGCTTCGGAACACGTCCTCCGCATTGACGATGGTCACGCCTTCCACAGGCTCCCCATCCAGGGTGATGGACAGCCCCTGCATACACCGCCCCTGGCAGAAGGACGCCTTGAGGGTCACCTTATCCCCCAGGTGCTCCTCTTTAATCAGCCGTTCAAATGTCTTTAATACGGGATACGACCCCTTTAAATGGCAGGAGCTTCCCACACAGACGGTTAAATCTTTCATCGTTTGGTCACCCATCCTTTCGCGCATGGTGTTCCTATTCATTTTACACCAATTATCCCGTAGGTTCAAGTGGAAATTCTGGCACTATTCACAAGCTTGTCCCACTGTTTAGCGGGAGTGCGGCAAAAATCTTCAAAAAGCCTGTTTCCGGGGTCTTTGCTGTGAAAAAAAGCTTTCAAAACCCGCCCAACTGTGCTAAAATAATACTATTATGATGCGTAAGGGATGATGAGTATGACACCAGTATTCGCCAACCGGATCGGCAGCTTAAAAGCCTCTGCCATCCGTGAAATTTTAAAATCCACCGCCGATCCCAACGTGATCTCCTTTGCGGCGGGTAATCCGGCTCCCGAGGCGTTCCCCACCGAGGCCATCGCCAAGATTTCCAATGAAATCCTGACAAAACATCCAATTTCCGCGCTGCAGTACAGCATCACCGAGGGCTATACCCCCCTGCGGGACCGGATGAAGGCCTATCTCAAAGAAAACATGAACATCGGCCGGGAGTTTGACGACCTGATTATCGTATCGGGCGCCCAGCAGGGCATTGAGCACTCCTGTAAGGTGCTGTGCAACGAGGGCGACACGGTGATCTGTGAAAACCCCAGCTTTGTGGGCGCGCTTAACGCGTTTAAATCCTACGGGGTCAACCTGGTGGGCGTGGAAATGGACGAGGATGGCATCAACATTGAGCATCTGGAAGCCGCCCTGAAACAAAATCCCAACACCAAGATGATGTATTTGATCCCCAACTTCCAGAATCCCTCCGGCATCACCATGTCCCTTGCAAAGCGCAAGGCGGTGTATGCGCTGGCCAAGCAGTACGGCGTGCTGATTTTTGAGGACAATCCCTACGGGGAGCTGCGCTTTGAGGGCGAGGATGTTCCCGCCATCAAAAGCCTGGACGAGGACGGCATCGTCATTTACGGCGGCAGCTTCAGCAAGGTGCTGTCCCCCGGCTTCCGGGTGGGCCACGTCACCGCCCCCAAAGAGATTATCCAGAAGATCGTGGTGGCCAAGCAGACCTGCGATGTACACACCAACATCTGGTCCCAGATCATCTGCGACGAGTTTATGAAGCAATATGATTTTTCCCAGCACATCCAGGGCTTACAGAAAATCTACAAGCACAAAGCGCAGCTGATGCTCGACGGAATCAAGCGGGAGTTTTCTCCCCAGGTGGTCCATACAGTTCCCCAGGGCGGGCTGTTTTTGTGGTGCACCCTCCCCGAGGGCAGTGACATGATGGCATTTTGCCGCAAAGCGGTGGAACAAAACGTGGCGGTGGTTCCCGGCACGGCGTTTTTGCCGGACGAGGAAACCTATTCCACCACCTCCTTCCGGATGAACTACTCCACCCCCACCGACGAGGAAATCGTGGAAGGCGTCAAACGCCTTGGCGCGCTGACCCGCTTGATGTTTTAAAGAAACCCCAACCGAAAAGGAGTATGCAGTATGAGCGAGACCGAACAGACCGCCCAGGCAAAGCCCGAGCGGAAAAAAGTGATTTTAAGCGGCATTCAGCCCACCGGTGTTTTCACCCTTGGCAATTATCTGGGAGCAGTGCGCAACTGGGGCCAGATGCAGGAGGACTACAACTGCGCCTATTTCATCGCAAACCTCCACGCCATCACGGTGCGGCAGGATCCCGCCAAGCTCCGGCAGCAGACCGTCGCCTCGTATGCACTGCTGCTGGCCTGCGGCGTCGATCCTCAAAAGAGCCTGACGTTTATCCAGAGCCATGTTCCCACCCACGCGGAGTTGTCCTGGGTGCTGTCCTGCTACACGCAGTTTGGAGAGCTGTCCAGAATGACCCAGTTTAAAGACAAATCCGCCAAGCACCCGGAAAACGTCAACGTGGGCTTATTCACCTATCCCGATCTGATGGCGGCGGACATCCTGCTGTACCAGGCGGACTTGGTCCCTGTGGGCGCGGATCAAAAGCAGCATCTGGAGATCACCCGGGACATCGCCACGCGGTTTAACAATGTTCACGGCAACGTGTTCACCGTTCCGGAGCCTTATATCCCCAAGCTGGGCGCGCGGATCATGTCTTTGGCCGACCCCACCAAAAAAATGTCCAAGTCCGATGAAAATCAAAACGCCTTTGTCTCGATTTTGGACGCGCCGGAGACCATCGTGAAAAAGTTTAAGCGTGCCGTCACCGATTCGGAGGCCGAGGTAGTCTACCGGGAGGGCAAGGACGGCATCAACAACCTGATGGGGATCTATTCCGCCGTCACAGGCGACAGTTTCGAGACCATCCAGCGGGATTTTGCCGGCCGGGGCTACGGGGACTTTAAGCAGGCCGTGGGCGAGGCCGTGGCCGAGCATCTGCGTCCGGTGCGGGAAAACTTTGACCGCCTGATGAAGGATAAAGCCTATCTGGAGCAGTGCTATACCGAGGGCGCGAAAAAGGCCCTGGCGATCTCCTCCAGGACCCTCGAAAAGGTCTATCATAAAGTGGGCTTTACAAAACCCATTCGGTAATGCGAATCTGTTTTCATATTTAAAAATCCCAATCGGTCCCGAATGGACTGATTGGGATTTTTGCTATCCTGCCCCTTTGTTCAAATTTTCGTCAAAAACAGAAGGGCCGTTCATTCAGAAAAGCCGTCCTTCCACATGCGGAAGGACGGCTTCATCTGTTTATTCTTCGTCGGTGTTAACCGGCTGAGTTTCATGCTTGATAAATTCCACCTGGTGGTCAGCGTCAACGCCCTCGGTGCTGTCGGATTTAAACAGGACCTTCAGCGTCTGGAACATCAGCTTCAGATCCAGCCACACAGAGTACTGCTCAATATACACCAGATCCAGCGTCAGCTTGTCTTTGGGTGTAGTGTTGTATTTGCCCATAATCTGCGCCAAACCAGTGAGCCCCGCCTTGACCTTCAGCCGGTAGCGGAACTCCGGAAGCTCCTTGACGTATTCTTCCGCGATGCTCTCCCGCTCCGGACGGGGACCGACGATGCTCATATCGCCTACAAAAATGTTGATGAGCTGCGGCAGCTCATCCAAACGGGTGGCCCGGAAAAACTTGCCCACCGGAGTGATCCGGCTGTCGTTTTTCGAGCTCAACACTGCGCCGGTTTGTTTTTCCGCGTCCACCACCATGGTGCGGAACTTGATGACTTTAAACACCCGGCCGCCCTCGGTCATCCGCTCCTGCTTAAAGAACACGGGGCCGCGGTCGTACAGCTTGATGGCGATAGCCTCCACCAGCATAAAGGGGCTGGCCACAATCAGGCCGATTCCGGAAATCACAATGTCAAAGGTGCGCTTGATAAACCGCTGCTCAAAGGACAGCGCGTCCACACGGGATTCGTAAATGCTGGAGTCGTCCAGCAGCACATGCTTGGAGTTGTTGATAATCACATCCGCCACATCGGGGAGGATCTCGATATTTTTATTGTGTTTGTAGCAATACTCAATAAAGTCGTTGCGAAGCCCTCTGGGCACGTCAAATAGAAAAACGGTATCGTTGGCGCGGATGAGTTTTTTTACATCCTCGTTTAAATAGTGGACCACGTCTTTGACCGCCCACTGTTTTTTATATTTTCCAATTTTTTTCAAATAGGTTTCAATCTGTTCCTCATCCCCGTAGATTACGGTACAGGGGGCGGGCTGATTAATCTTAAAATAAACAAAATTACCAAAATAAGAAAACGCCACAATTAACAGATACTGCACCGCCAGGGATAAAAACGGCGCCAGCCAGCCGGGCATGAAGTCTGAATGGATGGGAAGGCTTTTCATCATGACCGACAGTTGGATATACGTGATCACATCGGTAATCAGCGTCGCTAAGAACATAGAATAGATGATTTCCTTGGTCTTTTTTACACCGATGGCAAACCCGCCATAGATTCGGATAAAGCAGATTCCCAGCACAAGAAAGGTCGAAATGGGAATAAAGGAAATGCGGCTGATTCGCAAAAGCTCTGCGTTCGGTTCTGTGGTAGAAGACAGGTAGGGACCAAAAAACACCAACGCAAGCAGAACAAACAAAATGCCTTTTAAGCAAAAAATTAACGTTTTTTCTATGCTCTTGAAAAATTTCAGCATTGAATAAGAGCCTCCCACTATTGATGAGGTTGCAACGTTTGGTATTATATCATATCTTTTCCTTTTTTTCAACTGGCTGCCAAATTCCGACTGGAATCCTGAAATTTCTCTTTTCGAAATCTGCGGGCTATGCTATAATAGCTACAAGCAGCTATTCTGCTTACAATAGCAGAAGATCCACGTGCAGATCGAATCCGCTGTTGCTCACGGCGCGTTTTTGCCGTGCCGGATCCCATAAGATGAAACCGGCGGGGCCCCGGCGCATTTTTTCGGCCATCCGCTGTGTCTGTTTTTCCATATTATATGGAGTTTGACCAAATTTCCAATGTTTCATGCGGGGCGGTTCCCGCCGGCAGAACACGTTTGTGTTCCGTTTTTGCCAATAGCCCTATTCTTATTGTATGGCGACAGCTTGTTCCCCATGAATGACGAACTTATGACAAATGAGGTGCAATCCGATGGACTCCCCAAAGCCCAACTTGTTAATTTTAACCGCCCACTATCCCTGCGGGGAAGGCGAGGATTTTATCGGCCAGGAGCTCCCCTTTCTGTCCGAGCAGTTCCAGGTGAGCATTGTCACTGCGGATGTTCAGTCTGAAATCACACGCCCGCTCCCGGTCGGGGTGACCTTTTCCCGCATGCCAAGCTTTACCCAGAGCGGAAAAACCGCGGAAAATGTCCGCGCCCGTTTTTCCAAGGAATACCGCAAGGAAGCTGCCGCCTTAAAACAACGAGGCGATTTTACCTCCGAGATCAGGCGCAGCACCCTGGATGCGCTGGTGGCCAGCGCCCACGTGGCCCGGTATATTGAACAACTGGACGAATTTTCTTCTCCCGTCCCGCTGGTGATCTGCTCCTGCCGGTACAACCATCTGGCCTACGCCGGTGTACGAATCAAAAAGGCGCGGGAAGCACGGAAAATCGGGGCAACCTGCGCGGTGGTACGATGCCATCGCAAAGACATGGAGTCCCCCCTCCCCTTGAGCGTCTGCGTGGACGAAGGGGCCGATGGCATCTACTGCGGCGGCGAAACTGCCCACACCCAGTATGTCAGCCGCTATGCCCGCTCCAACACCCCCTCCAAGTACCGGATCGCCCGGATCGGGACGCAAGAGCCAGGCGGACTCACTCCTGAAAAGACGGAGGACGATCTGTATTTCCGGATCGTAACCCGGGGTCTAAATCAGCAGGAGGCTGCCCTTTTAACTGACGCGCTGTCCCGTATACGGGAGGGCAGCGTGTACTGGACCCATTTGGGCACCCAGGAGGATGACCTGAACGCGCTGAAATCCTCCGCCGCTGCGCTGCATACCAGCGACCATGTCTCCTGCGAGATTTTAGGGCCGGTTTCTCATGAACAGGCAATTAAGTTCTACCGTTCCACCAGGGTGGACGCCTTTATCCAGTTAAACGAGCCCTCCTCGTTTCTTCCCCTTTTGGAGAGCATGTCCTGCGGCATCCTGCCTGTGGCTGTCAATTCTGGCTGCAACAAGGATCTGGTGAACGACGATCACGGCCTGCTGCTTCCAAAGGACACCACCGGGGAAGAATTGGCGCAGGTGCTGACCCTGCTGGCCCGGATGTCTCCTGAGCGGCTGGCCCCTCAGCGTGCCAAAGCCCGCAAGTGGTGGAAGGATTACTACAACAACGAAAAAAATTACCGCAAATTTGCCGGACAACTGGCCGCAGAAGCGGCCCGGCTGTAAGATACAAAGATACCCTGTCCGCGCTAAACCAAAAGGGCTGAAAGCAAGTGTGCTTTCAGCCCTTTTGATTTTTTCTATTTCTGTCTTACTTTACATTTTAGAAGAGTCCTCCGATTCTTGCGCCGGCGCGTCCTCCTTCGGATGGGGATCGGGAAGTACGCCTTTTCCCACCGAGAGCAGTACGCTGCGGTCTCCCGACAAGACCATCACATCCCCCGGAAGGATCATGGTCGCCCCCTTGGGCACCAGCACCTTGCCCTCCCGCTTAATCATGACCACCAGCAGCTCCTCAGGAATCTCCGCGTCCATCAGGGATTTATTGGCCCAGGGGCTGTCGTCCTGGACGGTGACCTCGATCAGCTGGGCGGAGCCTTCCTCCTGATAGTCGTTGAAGGTCTTGAATACCGAGATATCCGGTTCCACTACATCCAGCTTTTTCGCCACCCAGGGAATCAGCGTCCCCTGCACGCTGATGGAGAACAGCGCCACAAAAAACACCATATGGAACAAATCGGTTCCGATTTCCGCGCCGCTTGCCATCACGTAGATAGCAAACACGATAGAGGCGCTTCCCCGCAGCCCCACCCAAGACACCAGAAGCTGACGTTTAAACGGCACCTTGAACCAGCTTAAAATTGCAAAGGTGGAAGCTGGACGAGCGATGAAAATCATAAACAGGGACATCAAAATTCCTGGCAGCGCCACCTGGGGCAACTGGGACGGAAACGACAGCAGCCCCAGGATAAAGAACAGGATGATCTGCATGACCCAGGACAAGCCGTCAAAAAAGTGCACCAGATATCGTTTGTGCAGGATTTTGCTGTTGCCCAGCACGATTCCGATGATGTAGATGCAAAGATATCCGTTGCCGCCTAAATATTCGCACAGGCTATACCCCAGCACCACGATGGCCACTGTGAAAATCGGATACAGCCCGTCGATTTCCAGGTTGATCTTTCGCAGCACCAGCACGCCTGCTTTGGCAAACAAAAAGCCCAGCGCCAGGCCAAAAACAATCTGTTTGAGCAGCATCATCCCAATGGCCCCCGGTCCCTGGCTCCCAGTGAGGACGGCGATAAAAATCGCCGTGAGCATATAGGAAATCGGGTCGTTGCTTCCGCTTTCCAGCTCCAGCAGAGAGGCGAGGCCGCCTTTTAGGTTGAGCTTGCGGGAGCGCAGAATCGCAAACACCGACGCGGCGTCGGTGGACGCCACCACCGATCCGATCAGCATTCCCTGCCAGATGCTGCACTGGAGCAGCATTGTACAAAACAGCCCTGTCAGCGCCGCGGTGAGCACCACCCCCAAGGTGGACATGAACAAGGCGGGCTTAACCACCGGTTTCGCCGCCTTCCAGTTGGTGCCAAAGCCGCCGTAAAACATGATGAACACCAGTCCGAAGGAACAAAGCTGCCTGGCCAGTTCGTAGTTGTCAAACTGGATGCCCACAATCCCGTCCGATCCAAACAGCATCCCCAGCACCAGCGCGATCAGCAGCGTGGGGATTCCAAGGCGGTATAATAGTTTGCTGGACGCGACGCACAACAGCAGAATCACCGCGCCGATCATCATCATTTCAATCATGGAGATTCCTCCTTACAGGGGGCTTTTATTCCAGTTTATGCGAGCTTTCATTCCAGTATGGGTTATGCTTCCTGCTCGTCCAGGGTTTTGTAAAAGGCGCCTAGAAATTCTGCCCGAAAGGCATCCGCCTCGGGAAGTCTCATCTCATCCAGCGCCTTGATCTGCGCGAGTTTTGCCTGGGTGAATTCCTGATTGCCGGCTCGCTCCTCCTCGATACACTTAATGAGCGCGGACAGCTTATCCGCCGCCTTAATCAGCCGCCAAAGCTCTTCATCCCCCGGCTGGGGAAGCAGTACCGCCTGGTATTCTTCCCGCAGATCCTGAGGCAGCAGGGACAAAAGCCTCCAGGATGCTTCCGCCTCCACCTGCTTATACGCCCGGCGGATCTGCTCGTCGTGATATTTCACCGGCGTAGGCAGGTCTCCGGTGATGATCTCCCCCGCGTCGTGGTACATTGCCAGCGCCGCTAATCGTCCAGCGTCGACGCTGCCTCCAAACCGTTTGTTTCGCAAAATCCCCAAGGCGTGGGCGATCACCGCTGTGTCCAGGCTGTGTTCGGACAGGCTTTCGGTGCGGGTGTTGCGCATCAGTCCCCAGCGGTTAATATACTTCATCCGAAACAGCATGGCAAAAAATCCGCTTTCCATTGCACGATTCTCCTTTCTGTCCTACGGAAACCAAAAAGGCCGCACTTCGTCCAGAAGTGCGGCCCCATTGTCGCATTGAATTTTCAGGCTGAAAATCCATTTTAAAAATGATGGTTACCGCGCTGCAATGTCCGCCGCCAAATACGGCTCCATCATTTTTATCTCCATTCATTTATTTATAAAAAATATAATCAATCGGAAATTATGCGTTGGCGCCGCTCTTTTTTGCCTGAATTTCGGCGATGGCGTCTTTACGGGAAAGGTTGATCCGGCCGTGATCGTCGATCTCGATCACCTTGACAGGGATTTCGTCGCCCACGCTGACCACATCCTCCACTTTTTCCACCCGCTTGTTTTCCAGCTTGGAGATGTGAACCAACCCCTCCTTGCCGGGGGCGATTTCCACAAACGCGCCGAAGGTCATCAGCCGGGTGACCTTACCCATGTACAGCGCGCCGATCTCCGGATCGTTGACGATGGTTTCAATGATGGATTTCGCACGATTGGCGTTGTCCTGATCCACGCCCAAAATAAACACGCTGCCGTCGTCGTCGATGTCGATCTTCACATCGCACTCGGCGCAGATCTTCTGAATGACCTTTCCGCCGCTTCCGATGACATCGCGGATCTTATCCACGTCGATCTTCAGGGAGATCATCTTAGGCGCGTATTTGGACACATGATCTCTGGGGGCCGGGATCACCGGCAGCATGATGTCGTCCAGAATGTGCAGACGGCCTTTGCGGGTCATCTCGAACGCCGCTTCAATGATCTCCAGGGTCAGGCCCTCGATTTTCATATCCACCTGGATAGAGGTGATTCCCTTGTGGGTTCCGCCCACCTTGAAGTCCATGTCGCCGAAGAAGTCCTCCACCCCCTGGATGTCCAGCATGGTCATCCAGCGGTCGCCCTCGGTGATCAGGCCGCAGGAGATTCCGGCAACCGGCGCTTTAATGGGAACCCCCGCGTCCATCAGCGCCAACGTGGAGCCGCAGATCGACGCCTGGGAGGTGGAGCCGTTGGAAGAAAGCACCTCAGACACCAGCCGCATGGAGTAAGGGAACTCCTCCACGCTGGGGAGCACCGGCAGCAGCGCCCGCTCCGCCAGCGCTCCGTGGCCGATTTCGCGGCGTCCGGGGCCCCGGCTTGGACGGGTTTCGCCCACCGAATAGGAGGGGAAGTTGTACTGGTGCATATAGCGCTTTTCGGTGTCCTCGTCGATGCCGTCCAGCATCTGGGCGTCGCTGACGGGGCCCAGGGTGGCCACGGTCAGCACCTGGGTCTGGCCACGGGTGAACAGTCCGGAGCCGTGTACCCGGGGCAGCAGGTCCACTTCGGCAGCCAGGGGACGAATCTCGTCCAGCTTGCGGCCGTCCACCCGCTTGCCGTCGTCCAGCAGCCAGCGGCGAACCACATATTTCTGAAGCTTGTACATGCACTCCTCGATCAGGGCCTCCTGCTCGGGGTACTCCTCATCGAACTTGGCGTGTACTTCCTCATATACCGGCAGAAGCCGTTCCTCCCGGATGTTTTTGTCGTCGGTGTCCAGCGCGAAGCGGACTTTTTCAATGGCGAAGTCCTTGATGGCCTCGAACATATCGTGGGGCACTTCTTGGGACTCAAACACGATTTTTTCCTTGCCGATCTCCTTCTGGATCTGGGAGACAAACGCCACGATCTTTTTATTCTCCTCGTGGCCCGCCGCCAACGCCTTTAGCATGATATCCTCGGGAACTTCGTTGGCGCCCGCCTCGATCATCACGATTTTTTCCGCTGTGGAAACCACCGTCAGATCCAGATCGGATTTTTCACGCTGCTCCCGGTTGGGGTTGATAATGATCTCGCCGCCCACCAGGCCCACGTTCACACCGCTGATGGGACCGTGGAAGGGGATATCCGAGATGGAAAGGGCGACGGAGGTTCCGATCATGCCGGCTACTTCCGGCGCGTTGTCAATATCGCTGGCCAGCACCGTCATGACCACCGACACGTCGTTGCGCATATCCTTGGGGAACAGCGGACGGATGGGGCGGTCCACCAGACGGGAGGTCAAAATGGCTTTTTCACTGGGGCGGCCTTCCCGTTTTAAGAACGAGCCGGGAATTTTGCCCACCGAATACAGCTTTTCCTCGTAGTCCACCGACAGAGGGAAAAAGTCGATCCCCTCCCGGGGCTTGGCGGACATGGTGGCGTTGACCATGACAACCGTCTCCCCGTAATGGACCCAGCAGGAGCCGTTGGAAAGGCCGCAGGTCTTTCCGGTTTCAACCTTCAGCTCGCGCCCCGCAAGCTCGGTCTTGAATACGCGATAATTTTCAAACATGCTCTTGTTCTTCCTTTCTGGAGGTTTCGGGCCGTTTCACCCCGCTTTTCCCCAAACAATGGAAAAAGTGCAAAACCCCGCTGTCCTCCTGTAAAACGTCCGCTTAGAAAGCGGCGGATTGGTCCGCGCCGCGGGGCTTTGACAGGGTTTAGCAATAAATACTGCGCCCTTTTTGCCTATGCTCCAATTTAAACAAGCATACAGCCTGTCAAAGGCGTACTATTTAATGCTAACCGCCCGCCCCAGCCGACGCCGCGCAGGTGAATAAAAACCCAAAAGGCAGAGGGCAATTGCCTTGCCATCTGCCTTCCGATTTCCAAAACTATTTACGGATACCCAGTTTCGCGATGACCGCACGGTAACGCTCGATATCTTTTTTCATCAGATAATTGAGCAGATTGCGGCGGCGGCCAACCATTTTCAGCAAGCCTCTGCGGGAATGGTGATCCTGTTTGTGGACTTTCAGGTGCTCGGTCAGGTCGTTGATCCGCTTGGTCAGGATCGCAATCTGAACTTCGGGCGAACCCGTGTCTTTTTCATGGGTGCGGTTCTGTTCGATGACCGCAGTTTTTTCTTCTTTGAGCATCATGGGTCTGTCACCTCATTTAAAAATTTACCTGCGGCGCAGCAAGGGGAAAAGGCAACTTCCCTGTTACAGGGCGTACTCCCGCCTGCCGGGCTCGCGGCATTGCAACGTTTCCAAAACGTCGAGTTTTATTGTACCATACCAAACTTTATTTGTAAAGCAGAAGTTTCCTTTTTTTCACATTGTCAACTTTTTAAAAATAAAAGTTGACAATGTGAAAAGTTTTCGATATAATCAGAACTGTCAGGAGGGAACGTCCATGTCTGTCAAAACCAATCTTTTGCTTTTGCTGGAACAAAACCGGGGCCGGCCGGTTTCCGGCCAGAGAATTTCCGAACAACTGGGGGTCACCCGGGGCGCGGTCTGGAAGGCGGTCAAAGAGCTCCGGCAGCAGGGCTATCAGATCCAGGCGGTGACCAATCGTGGCTATACTCTGGACGATCAAAACGATATTTTGTCCCCCCAGGGCATTCTCCCCTATGTGGAGGATGCCCGTCTGGACGGGCAGATCACCGTTTTGGAAAGCGTATCCTCCACCAACACCCTGCTCAAGCAGCAAGCGGCGGATGGCGCCCCCGCTCCCTCCGCGCTGATCGCCAAGGAGCAGACCGGCGGGCGGGGCCGCCGGGGCCGAAGCTTTTACTCCCCGAAAAACAGCGGCCTGTATGTCAGCCTGCTGCTGCGTCCTCAGGGGATGACGGGCGACCACGCGCCGCTCATCACCACGGCGGCCGCTGTGGCGGTCTGCCAGGCGGTGGAGGAAGTCTGCGGCGTGTCCCTTCAGATCAAATGGGTCAACGACCTGTTTTTAGGGGAACAAAAAATCTGCGGCATTCTCACCGAAGCGGTCACCGACTTTGAAAGCGGCTGCGTGGAGTCGGTAATCATCGGCGTCGGCATGAATCTCATCCGCCCGGAGGGCCTGCCCCAGGAGCTTGTAGGCGTCGCCGGGTATCTGTCGGACGCCCTGGAGCGGCCGGTTTCCCGCAACCGGCTGTGCGCAGCGGTGCTCAACCATCTGATGAGGACGGTCTCCCAGCTGCAAAGCCGTGCGTTTCTTCCGGAATACCGACGGCGTTCTCTGGTGCTGGGACGCACCGTCCAGGTGGCATCTCCCCAGGGAGAGTACACTGCAAAGGCCTTGGATATTGGGGAAAACGGAGATCTGGTGGTCTCGCTGGACGACGGTACCCGGCGGCGGCTGTCCTCCGGGGAGGTGCGGATTTCTCCTGTCGCTTCGCCTCACTGATCCACCATGAAAAACAGAAAGGAGCACCGGGGGGCTCCCTCGGTCGTACAACCAATGGAAACTGTAAAAACAAACAACAAAAGAACCTCTCCTATTCTTTCGATGACCCTGTGCGCGCTGTTCGCCGCGCTGATTGTCATCGGAACCTTTATCCGGATTCCCTTTTACCCGGTGTCCTTTACCTTACAGGTGCTGTTCGTCACCCTGTCGGGCTTGATTTTAGGCCCTAAGTGGGGTACGGTCTCGGTGATTTTGTATATCCTGCTGGGCTTGGTGGGACTTCCGGTTTTTTCCAACGGAAGCGGAGGTCCGGGCTATGTACTAACCCCCACCTTCGGGTACATCCTGGGATTTATCGCGGGCGCCGTCGTCACGGGGCTCATCGCCAACCGGGGGAATTTCTCGTTTGTCCGCGGCCTGCTGGCGGGCCTGGCCGGCGTAGTGGTCATTTACGCCTTGGGCACCGCCTATGGGTATCTGATCCTGCACCTTTATATGGGGAAGGATACAAGCCTTGGATACATGCTGTGGAACTTCTGCGTGATTTTCCTCCCCGGCGACCTGATTAAGTGCATTGCAGCGGCGCTGCTGGCCAAGGCAGTCCGCCCAGCCCTTTCAAAGCGCGCCTGATAAAACGTCCCTTTCGTCCGCTGATATCACCCGCTCTTATACAAACAGCCTCCGGCCATAGCCGGAGGCTGTTTGTGCGTCAAGCGTGAAAATGATCTTTTAACAGATCTTTTTTGGTCAGAAGGAAGTAGGCGAACAGTGAATTTGCCCATGCAAACCATTCCCGGCTGTACTGGGTGGGGTCATTGACATCCACACCCTCGTGCATTAGGCATTTGCCCGCGTCGGTGGACAAGACCAGCTTCAGGCAGCGGTTGACCTCCGCCGGATCGTCGCTGGTCAGCGCCTGCATAATCACGCCGATGTGCCACACATAATTGGGAGGCGTGTGAGGGCTGCCGACTCCTTCCAGGTATTTGCCTTTAAAGTAAAAGCGGTTTTCGGGGCTTAACACAAAGCGGCGGGTGTTCTGATACAGCTCATCCTCCGCCCCGCAGTAGCCCAGATAGGGCAGGGACAACAGACTTGGGACGTTGGCGTCGTCCATCAGGTTTACCCCGCCTAGGCCGTCCACCTCGTAGGCGTACATTTTTCCGAACTTTGGATGGTCGATTACGCCGTATTTCTGAATTCCGGCCTCAATCTCCTCCCGCAGGGCCTGGGCCCGGGTGCGGAGCTCTTCGTCCGGCGCAACACTGGTGAAGATTTCCGCCAGCATTCCCAGAATCACCACGGCGAACATATTGCCAGGAATAAAATACCCGTATTCGCACGCGTCGTCGCTGGGGCGGTATCCGCTCCAGATCATGCCAGTGCGGGCCACCGGGCCGCCCTTTCCCTCACAGGGAACCGAGAATTCCGGCGGGTCGCCGGGGCGGAAGTGCCGGTAACTGGATTTTTCATGGTGATCCTGTTCGGTGGTGAAGGTGTCCAAAATCACCTTGACCGTCTCTTTAAAAGAGTCCCCGAAGATGGAAGCGTCCCCGCTCACTTTGTAATACCGGTCCGCCAGAAAGATGGGATAGCACAGCGAGTCGATCTCGAATTTCCGCTCCCACACCCAGGGATTGTGATCGGTGAGGTCTCCTTTATGTCCCCGATTGTTGTCAAACTCGTTAAAGGCGTTGGCATACGGGTCCAGGCGGATGTAGAAAAGCTGGCGCTCAATCATCCCTTTGATGACCCGGCGGACGTCCTCGTCCTCGTTGACAAAGCCAAGGTAATGGATCACCTGCGCGCTGGAATCCCGCAGCCACATGGCGGAGATGTCTCCGGTGAACACGTAGGCTGTGCCGTCCTCCTCCATCTTTACCGTGGTGTCCAGCGTACTGTAAAAGCAGTTTTCAAAGGTCTTTTGAAGTTTCTCGTCTTTTATAGTGGCGATAAAGTCCTGGACTTTTCGCCGCATACCCTTGCATTCCAACATGTTGTGTATACCTTTCTTTTGCTAAATTTGAATGGTCATCCCGTCGTAGGCGACGGTAAAACCTTGGGGAGCTAAAATCGTTTGTGCGTCATTGTAAACAGCTCCACAGTTGTGGGAAAAATGCTGCGCGATCCACTGCGTGTGTTCGCAGGCGTTCCCGTTTTGGATCAGGCGCTTGCGCATTTCCAGAATATCCTCAAACCCCATGTGATTATCCCCGCCCCGGTCTTTGCCCAGGGTGCAGTCCAGCGCTATCGCGTCAAACCGAAGCCCGCGGATGCGCTCCATGGTGTCGTCGGGAAAAAAGCCGGTGTCGTTGCCCAGCAGAAAGCGGCGACCGTGGAGCCCTTCCACCCCAAACAGCAGGCAATCCTCCGCCGGGTCATGAAGCGCCCGCAAGGGGAGAATTTTGTACTCACCCGCTTGGAACTCCTCAAGGGGTACGACGGCGTGAATGTCCATGTTGCAGTCCCCGTTTCCAGCGTGGCTTTTTAGAATCCCTGCGACCTTTTTGTTTCCGTAGCATTGGATACGATGATGGATTGTCCCCGCGTTATACGGTGAAGCATTCATCAGGATGTCATGCGGGATAAAGTGATCCTCATGAGAATGGGTGATCAGCAGATGCTCCACCTTTTTCAGGTCAAGGCCATAGGACACCATATGATAATAGGTGTCCGGCGGATAATCCATCAATAGATTTTCGTTGATCAAAACCTGCGACCGGGTCCGGATGTTCCGGCCGCCCAGCCGTGCGGCTTTCACACACACCGGGCAATCGCAGTAAAACGCAGGCGTTCCTTCCGCCGCGGAGGTTCCCAAAAACCGGATTTGCACGGACATCACCCTTCCTTTTGTAAAAGCTTATTTGCGGCGGGACTGCCAGTCCGCCAGCATGGCGTAGATTTCCACGTTGCTGGAGTGATCCAACGCTCGTTTGTAGCGGTCGCGTTCTTTGCCATGCCAGCCGCCCAGCCAGTCGTAGGGCAGATAGCCGCCGTCCAGATAATGGGTGAAGGCGTAGTCGATGGAATTCTGGAACATCAAGATGTACTTGGTTGCCTCTTGTGGAGCCACTTCATACAGGTCAATGTAGCCCCGGAGCAGGATGACGTTAAACCAGATCTGGGTTTCGCTTCCATTTTCCCGCTTGTAGGGCCAGCCCACATAGCCTTTGACCTGATCCTTCACGCCGAAGTACTCATAAGCGCCTTCAGCGCAGGCCAGCGCCTCGTCCAGATATTTCTTGTCCTTGGTCACGCTGTATAATGCCGAAGCGCCGGAGATCATCGCTCCGGTGTTGTAGGAATAAAATCCCGTGCCGGCGGAGCTTCCCTCCACCCATTTTCCATTTTCCTGCCGGGCGCCCACCAAGTCCTCATAAATATTGAGCTTTTTATCCTTCAGAGCGTTGTAGGAAAACTCAAAGACCTGTTTGGCACGGTCCAGATACTGCTTTTTGCCGGTGAGCTTGTACAAGTCCACATAGGGCTTGATTGCCGGGTTGTTGGAACAGCTGTGGCGCGCCTGCTTCCGGTAATCCCAGAAAAATCCGCCTAAAGGTTCAAACCAAGCTTCTTCCCACAGGTAATTCATGATATGCTCCGCCTGGCTCAAATACGTTTTGTTGCCGGTGTTCTGATACGCCTGGATGTAGTTGATGGCGATCCAGATGTTGTCGTCGTAAGCGAGCCCTTCATCGCTGGCGCCCATTGGAAAATCTCCCCGGTGGACGACATATGCTTCCAGCTCGCCGTTTTTCTTACGGCCGTAATACTGCATTCCTTCGATGACATTGTTCATTAAAGAAATTTCAGACTTGTCGATTTTGGCCATCATGGTCTGCATAGACATCATCGCGCCGTATTCCCAAGCCGTAGTGACCCCCACCGTGCGGAAGGGATATTCCATAAACTGAACAAAGGTCTGGGGATCATAGAAATCGTCCATATAGGTTCTGGCCAACAATTTTGCCCGATAGGTGTTCTGTTTCGCCATCGCTTTATAGTCGTTTGCGTTGGCCTTAGGCGGCTCCACCAAGGGAGCCTGGGAGCTCACTTGCTCTTTGGAGCTGGTTTGCTTGGAAGAATTCTGTTTGGAAGAAGAGCTGGTCTTGCTGCTCGTTTGGGCCGCCTGCTCCTGGGAACTGGGCTGACCGCTGGATTCTTCCTTTGAGCTTTCCTCCTCGTCCGAAGGGACGGCAAAGCTAAAGGTGCTGTCGGTGTTCTTGCCGGTTGTCTGATTTCCACGGGTCAACAGCACTGCCGTCAGAATAATGGCGCCGATCAGGATGATACATCCTACCGCGCAGGCAATTCCGACAAACATCTCATTTTGAAAAAGTTTTTTGAGTCTTTCTTTCATATGTACTGCCATTTCTCCGCGCGGTCTAATATTCTCTGTTCTCCGTGCGCGGAACGGGTAAAAAACAGAAGAAACCGATCAAATTTACAAAAGAGGCTTAAGTTTCCTTAAACCTCTTTTGCCATTCCTATTTAGTTGATGCTAAAACTGGTACTGATCCTATTTGTTTTGCGCCAGGATCTTGTTGACCTTCGCAGCAGCAGCGTCCAGTGCAGATTTCGGAGACTTGGTGTTCTGAACCGCGGCGTTTACCGCGTTGGCAATTTCAGCCTCGATCTGATCCCAGCCGCTGACACCAGGACGGTATTTGCTCAGGCCGTACTGAGTCTTATACACTTTCCAGATGTCGTTGCTGTAGTAGGAGTTGTTCAGCGCGTTGTTGGTGCAAGGCAGCTGGTTGTTCTGCTTCGCATAAGCCAGCTGATACTCGTCATTGGTGCAGTAGTACTTCACAAAGTCAGCAGCCTGCTGAGGATATTTGGTTTTCGCGGTAACGCCCATGGCGAACAGGCCCAAACCGGAGTACTGAGGAACATTGTTCTTCAGTTTCGGCAGCAGGGTCACGCCGAAGTTCGCGTTACGGTCCTCTTTGAGCATCTGAGGAATGCTCCAGTTGCCCATTTCGATCATACCAACGTCGCCGTTGTAAAACTGAGCTTCTTTGTAGCTTCCGCCTTCGCAGATTCTTTCCTTTTTAACCAGGTCGGTCAGCATGGTCAGAGCGTCGATACCAGCCTGGCTGTTGAATGCCGCTTTGCTGAGATCGTTGGACAGGATCTCACCGCCGCATCTCCAGAGCCAGAAGAAGTAAACGAACGCAGACCAGTTCAGACGGCCCTGTCCGCTGGTGTCAAAGAACGGAGAGGTGTAGGGGGTCTTACCAGGAGAGGTAGAGCTCATCGCTTTACCGACCTTCACCAGAGAAGTATAGTCGGTGGGAGCTTTCATACCGGTTTTGTTCAGCATGTCTTTGTTGTACATCAGCGCAATGGTGTTACCGTCATGAGGCAGACCAAACACCTGATTGCCGGAAGTAACCGCTTTCCAGCAGGAGCTGATGAATTTGCTCTTCACGCTGCTGGCGCCGTATTTATTCAGATCGAGCAGGCTTCCGCTTCTGCCCAAAGAGGTGATGTACACGTGGTCGAGCATTACGATGTCAGGCTGAGTGTTCGCTGCGATGTTCATCTGCAGCTGTGCAACCGTGTACTCCGCAGGAGTGGTCACCTGCAGCTTGACGTTGGAATTGGCTTTCTCAAAGTCTTTTTTCGCAGACAGCAACGCGTTGTCGTTGGAGTAGCCCCAAACTTTCAGGCGAACGTTCTGAGGAGTCTGGGATTTCGTGCTGGAGGTTTTTCCTCCGCCTGTTTGTTTGCTGCCGGTCTGAGCGGTAGAGTTGTTTTCTGTAGGAGTTCCACTTTCGTTGTTCTCCACATTGCTCTCGACCATACCGGTGCTTACAGTGCTTGTGGTGTCGGAAACAGTGCTAGTGGTGTCTCCGGCATCCGAATCTTTGCCACAGGCTGTCAGCATAACAACCATCATGCAGACGGCCAGGGCAGCTGCTAAAGACCTTTTCAACATAAAGACATTCCTTCCTTTCTAAAATAAACAGGGTTTTGAATGCGTTTCTATTGTTAAGCGCCGCCCCGCCGAACCACACAAGGCGGCGACATAACGACCAATTCAGCTTAGTTTGCCAAGCCGGACTGAGCCATGCTCTTCATAAATCTGCCCTGGATGGCCAGGAAGATCACAATCAGAGGCAGAACAGTCAGGAACGTTGCAGCCATCGTGATACCTTCGTTGAAGTCCACACCCTGCATGACATTGCTGACGTTTGACTGAAGGATGTTTAACTGCATGGTAAGGAGTCCCTTGCTGGTATCCTCTATGTAAACCGATGGCTCAAAGGAGTTGTTCCACTGCCAGACCAGCGACAGAATCGACGTAATCAGGATCGCAGGCTTTACGTTGGGGAAGATCACCCGGAAGTAAGCGCCAAAGACGCCGGTTCCGTCGATCATCGCCGCGTTTTCAAGCTCAGGCGGCATGCCCTTGAAGAATTGCCGGAACACGAAGATAATGAGTCCACCGTTGAGTCCCATTGCAAAGAAACAAGGCAGGATAATCGGGACAAAGCTGTTCTTTAAGCCCAGGTTTGCAAACATCATATACTGGGGGACAATGATGGTCTGAGGAGGAACGATCATCATAAACAAAACAATTCCAAAGATGATCCCCCTGCCCTTAAAGTTGACGCGGGCCAGGCCATACGCCACAAAGGAACAGGTCATAATCTGTCCAAATACAGCAACCCCCACATAGAGCAGCGTTTTTCCAAGATAGAACAGATAATTCATGGATTTATACGCATACTCATAGTTGTTCAGGTTAAACGAACGGGGCAGCCATTTAATATTGGGGTTGAGCAGATCGTTGACCGACATCAAAGAGTGTCCGATCATATAGAAAAACGGAACAATAAAGATGACCGACAGCGCGATCAGCGCCAGATACACCGGAATGTTGCCTAACGCTTTTCCGTAAATCTTGACAAACAGCTTTCCTTTGTTGCCCGCCGACATATCGCTGCGCAAAATGGTCTTAAAGCGAGTTGTCTTCGTAACTTTGGTACGAACTTTATTTCTCATAGTATACGTACCTCCTAAAGATCAGAGTTGCCAGGAGGACGACTGAGAATGAAATTACAAAGTATATCCAGCCCATCGCCGAACCGTAAGAGTAGTTGGAGTATTCGTACACCTGATTGATAATCAGGCTGGAAATTTCATTGTTCTCGCTTCGGAAGCTGTCGATAACCGTATAAATTACATTCAGATACATCAGGGGCGACAGCATGGGCAGCGTGATCTTCCACAACATATCCCACGCGTTCGCGTTATCCACCTTAGCGGCTTCATAATAGGAATCGGAAATGGACTGCAGACCTCCCAAGAAAATGATGATCTGCACGCCGGTTTTCCAGAATACGCGTACAATTTGTTCCAGAATCTGGTTGATAAAGTTCGCGATATCGGAATTGAAATAGTAGTTTACATATTGCTCAATGGACGGAGGAAGCTGCATGATGTTCGCAGCGTTTCCGAGCTGTGCCATGACCGCGCCGCTTCCCAGCAGAACCGGAAGGAAAAAGATCACACGGAAAACGCCTCTTCCCTTGATCTTCCGGTTGAGCAGGATGGCAATTACCAGTGAAATAACAATGATAAACGGCGTATACAAAACGGTCGTCCAAAGTGTATTCCAGAAGGCTGGCAAGAAGTCTACATCGGCGAAAACCGCCTTGTAGTTTTCCCACCCGATCCAAGCGGTCTTCAGACCGCTGACCGAGGTAACCTTACTGAAGCTCAACATAAAGGACTTGTACATCGGCCACAGCTGGAATGCTGCAAACCCGATTACCCACGGTAAGACAAACAGATAGCCTGACCTTGAGCGTCTTTTTTCCAATGAAGAACTGCGCTTTTTCAAACTATCATCTCCTTACCACAGTGTAGTCTTCCGGTTCCACAGTCGTACCTTCATACTGCTTTGCCGTTTTGTTGTAGTTGATTAAAATCTTGTCCCCATTTTCATAGGTGACGCAGACAAGCCCGCTTTCGATTGTCTGATGATCCACCATTTTTGTCTTCCAGAGGTCGCCGACCTTCTGCCGATACTCTTTGTAATGCGAAGCAATTTCATCCGACCACTGGCTATAGGTCGTCGAATACATGTTGCTGTAGTTGGTCAGAGAGTCAAGCTCATCAGCAGTCAGCAGATAATAGGGCACATAACCATATTCAATTTCCTTGAGGTTTTGAACGGTTCTGTCATAGTACATATTATGTGCCTGGCCCGTGTAAATGACTGAGCCATGAAGAACCATCTGGAGGAAAGGAACTCCTTCATCGCTGACCAGCAGCCGGCTGTCGCTGGCCATCAGGTCCATAAACCAGTCGGCATTGGCCGCCATATAGACGTTGGAGTCTTTTACAACTGCGTAACCAAGCTCTTTTTTGCTTTCGTCAACCATCTTCTGCATGGTGGCTTTTGTCTGGAGTCTGGTGTAAGGAGCCCTCTTGTTATAATCATTATACACCAATCTTCCTTCTTCTGCAAATGTTGTTGCATTTACACCAAAAGTTTTGAACTTGGCGACCGATTCCAGTGCACGGTTGTAAACCACTGTGGGGTTAAACATGTGCCGTCCTTTGGCCTCTGCGGTGAAGTTGCCGTAGTTTTTCGTGGTGGCGACGTCCTTATCATTAAAGGTCATATCGTCTGCCCGCCCCAGCACATACTGGTTGTCAAGGCCCACGGTTGTGTTGTTTTTAGCAGCAAATGCGGTGAAGTCTTTGAGACCTGAGGTTCCTCCGATTTTGCCGGCTGGTTTTCGGTCATAGTCCGGCATGACGGAGTTCGCCGCTGTGGACCATCCGGACAAAATCGTGTTGATATTGCCGTTGATCCCCTTCGCGCGCATATCCTTCAGGATATCCTGCGCCTGCTCATAGGTCGTCAGCGGAAAGTACTCCGGCAGAACGCTGGCCGAAGAGTTCATCATTCCCATATAGAACATGACAAACAACGGCAGCTGATCGGTATCCAGATAAGCCGACTTGCTAAGCAGGCCGTGTTTTTCCAGATGCTCCCGGTATTTTACCGCCATTCCAGCGTAATCCGCATCCTCGCCCGCCAGGAACTGATAGCGGATTCGACGATCCTGTCTGATCAGATCTGGGTCGATAACGTCGGACAAGGTTCCTTGAGAGTCCGTGTTCTGCGTAATGTTGCGCATGTGGAAAATGCCGTAAATGTTATTGATTTTGACCTGTTGGTTGGCTGGCGTATAGTTGATCGCCGCATCGGTGTCGCCCTCTGCAATGATGGAGAGAAAAGCGGCATTGCCATTTTTAATGCCAAATACAGGCATCTGGAAGGTGGTGAACTCCTCACGAACGTTGGTGGAGTCCCCTTCGGTCCCTTCCTCTTCGCTTGAGTCAGAGACATAGTTGCTATATGTGGCTACATCGCTCTTTTGATTGGAGTAGATGTCCTCCTCGATAAAGCCGACCATGTCCGGATGATAAACATTAAAGTAGGAGATCGCTCCGCTCTTGTCCGGATAGAACACATAGCCGTTTTCGTCGTTGCCAGCGGCTCCGAAATAGGGCATAATGTTGACCGATACAAGCCCGGCCAGCGTGTTGCTGTCCACATCCTCAAACGCCGCTGCGATTTCTTCGTTGAGTTCTTTCATCCGTTTGAGCTGCTCGGCGTAAATGCCCTCTTTGTCATAAGTCTCTAAATCCGCGAAGAACTGTTCCGAAGTCATCTCCAGTTCGCGGACAGAGCTCAGGGTGCTGCCTCCAGATTTTCCCTGGTCGCTCAGGGTCATCAAGTCTTTTTCAATTCTGCGCTTTTCATCGGTCAGGATCTTGATGGAATCCTCGGTGACATCCTCGTCCTTTTTCAGCTTGTTTGGATTAATTTTGTCAATAATCTTTCGGTACTCAGAAACTTTGGTTTCCGCTTTGTTCCTGGCCTCCATGATTTTAGAGGTGTCCTGCACACTCTCTTTAATCAAGTCCGTGGGAACTACCACATCGAAGTAATCACCGTTGATTTTAAAATCCACGGAGAACTCGATGTTGAGTTCCGGCATATTATAGGTAATCCGAACGCCGTTTGGAATGTCAGTCTGCGTAATGACCGAGTTAACGCCGGATTCCAAAGGATTGCACTCATTCGCCTTGTTGTTGTTGAGCAGCAGGTCATAATAAGTAAAGGTGACCAGGGACTGCATCTTTGCCGTCAGCGACTCATTGAGGTTTTCGTAGTCAATTTTTGCATCCGGCACAATGCCCTGCCAAAGTTTTTTTGCTTTTTTGTCGTAAACCGCGATGTCATAGCGCTGTGTTCCAGGTTCGAGCATCATAGGTTCCTGCGTCAGCAAATCAACTTCGTATTTTTTATAGTTGTCAACTTTCAGATACAGTTCCAGAGAATCGGTCTCTGCTTTTTTAACATATCCCTCTCCCGCGTTGTTCGTGGGCGAAAGATTTTGGGTACTGTCGCCGGAATAATCCTTTTCGTAATCAATATCCGTTGCTTTCGCATTCGGATTTGTAAAAAGCTTCGCTGTTGCCGCTGAACTAATCTGCGCTGCAATCACGGAGAATAATACAATTAAAACGACGATAATACAAATGATTGATATAATCAATTTTTTCTTCTTCATATTATCCTCCCCGTTTCGTTAAGTAAATGAACTCCGAATAAATATCTTTAATAAAGATGAGCAGCTGGCTGATGACGATCAGGAACAGGAAACAAATGACCCACAAGCAAAGAATTGCAAACAATACTTTGATGATATTCCAAACCGCTTTGCCAAAAGAGTATTCATTCAGGATCTTAAAGTTCAGATAAATCAGGATCAGGCACCACAGAAGAAGAATCAGCTGCAAGCCGTTGTACAAACCGCTCTCAGAGGTTGCCATCAGCCTGGAGAGCGCCGTAATCGGCAGATACAGCAGCATCATCGGAACAAACGAATACATCGTCGTGGTCGCCGTCTCCAAAAATGTCTGCTTACCGTCGGAGATGGAAGAAATGGCGTACGCCACAATAATCCAGGATACCAAAGGCAGGAAGAATACAACCAGATCCCGGAAGTAGTCCACAAAGATCGCGCTGTCTGTCAGCGGGAAGTGGATGATGCTTCTGAAAGCGATCTTTTCCACAACCAAAATGATAAACATCAGGATCAGCGGCCACACCCGCAGTGACTTGCGGTTGTATTTAATTTTGTAAAAGGTATCCATTGGATGGAACAATACGCAAACCACAGTTTCAATGAAGAACTTAAGACCGAACTTATCGTTCTTTGGAACTGGACGGTCGGCGATGCGGTCCGCATACTTTTTCAGATACTTGACTGCCAGGAACACCGCCACAATGGCGACGATAATAATCAGCACAACCCAGGCAAAGTTCTGACGGAACAAATCGGTACGGATCTGCGAAAAAGCCTCCGAATACCCTTCCTTGTCAAGCGCCTTGATGTACAAATTTAAGGATTCGCTGCTCTTACCGCTCCGGAGGAGGGATTTTGCGACTCCCACCTGTCCCAGCTTGTAAGTAGAGTCCATCTCCAAAACCTTCTGCCACGGTACGAGGGACTCGTCGTATTTACCGTTGTTGTACAGGGTAACCGCCTGCAAAACATTTTCCATGAAGTCGGTGGGGGTAAATACCTGAATCGTATTCAGCGCCTGGTCCAGAACAAGAATCTGGTTTTTGCTGTTGATGGCAATGGAGGAAATCGCCTTAAAAGTGGCTTCCTTGGTTCCCTCGCCTCCAAAGCAGGCAACGCTGTTTCCGTTCTGATCGTAAATATAGATCTTACCAGTAACCGTATCGGCAGTGAAGACCATACCGTCTTTGTTCACTGCAAGGTCTACAAGCTCCGGCAGATAGTTAAACTCGATCTTGGTGTTTTCCTCACCGAACTGGCCTTCCTCGTAGACGTTGTCGCCAGCGGGAGTCAGCCGTTTGATCTGATTGGTTTTTTCTTTGGCGGAAGTGGCATAAATCGTGCCGTCGCCGTTAATGGTCATATTCAGATAGTAAGGCGGCTCGTTCTGACCCAGCAGTTCGTCCGCGCTTTCGCCGTAAATAAACCGCATGATGCTCTGCACAAGGTCAAAACCGGTTTTCACCGTGCCCACATATCCCAGGAATGCGCCTTTGGCATCCAGGGTGATGATACCGTGGTAGTCATTGGCGTTAATCGCATAAATGATCCCATATTCATCCACATAGACTTTGGTGGGCTTAAAGGGATACTCCGAGTCGTAAGTGTCTTCCGTCGGCTGGCGGAATTCTTCGACAAATTTCCCTTCCGGGCTCAGGTGAACGATGCGCTCGTTTCCGTTGTCTGCAACATAAATGTCGCCCTCACCGTCTACATACAGTCCGGTTGGATTGTTGAGCGCCGCTTTTGCATCGTTGGGGTCCGGATATTGTTTGACGAAATTAAAATTTGCATCAAGTTTGATAATCCGGTTGTTGTTGGTGTCCGCCACATACACGTTGTCATGTTCATCAACAAACAGGTCCTGCGGAGAACTGAATTTAATCTTCTGGTCGTCTACCGACATGACTACCTTTTCCACATCGTATGACTTGGGCATATACTGCAAATACAACTCGTCATTGGTGAGATAGTAGTCCGCGGATTCCGCAGCGCTGGCAGGCATTGCCAGCATGCTCATCACAAAGGTCATGACAAATGTGATGAGGAGCACGCCAGATATGCGTTTTGTCTTTGAGTTCTTCATCATCTATCTCCTCACGCTCACAACTGATTTGATTACCATTGCATATCGAATAAAATTGGTTCCGTCAATTCGGTATTTCTTATTTAATACCGGAGTGTGTCATTGTATTGATAACCTTCGATTGCATCGCACAGAACACAATGATAGTCGGCAATGTCGTAACCAAAGTCGCAGCCGCAAACGCACCGGCGCGGGCCACCTGGCCCGGTCCGCCTTGCAGAAGCTGCAGTGCGAGAGGCAACGTCTGTTTGACCTGCGTCTGAATGTAAATCATCGGGCCGGAGAAATCGTTCCAGCTGGCGACAAAGGCGAACACGATCGCCGTCGCCCATGCAGGACGAGTAACCGGGATGATAATTTTGGAATACAGCCCCCAGTAGGAACAACCGTCAATCTTAGCGGCCTCCAGCAGGGCGTCTGGTATTTCACCAAAGTTTTGCTTTAACAGGAACAAATAATAGGAGCCTGCTATTTTGGGAACAATCAAAGCCCAGGTTGTATCCAGCATATGGAGCTCTTTCACCACCAGGTAGTTTGCAATCTGGGTAACCGGAGCGGAAAACATCAGGGTCGCAACAATGATGTTGAAAATCAGGTTTCCGCCTGGCATCCTCAGTTTTGTCAGGGCAAAAGCTCCCATGGTACAGACGACAACCGTACCGGCAACCGTAATGATCGAAACCACAAGGCTGTTAAAGATGTATCGGGTAAAGGGAATGGACGTACTGTCCATCGCCGCAAACAGCTCTTGAAAGTTATTCAGTGTCGGCCGGGTGGTAATAAATTTCGGCGGGAAAATAAACAGCTCGTCAACTGGCTTTAATGCATGGAAGACCATGTAGACCAGCGGAAGCGCCGTGAACGACACCAGAGCGATCATAAATATGTATACAAATACTTTACCAGGGGTGATTCGATTCAGTCTTCGGATTCGTTTTTTATGTTCTTTCATTCTCGCACCCCCTATTCGTCTTTCGAGCCCAGGACTTTAAATACGATCCGGCCAACCAAGAATGCCATCGCAAACAGGATAACCGCAATGGCGGATCCGTAACCCAAGTCCATACGAGTAAACGCGTAGTCGTTCAAATGACCGACCAGCGTCAAAGCTGCGTTGTCCGGTCCAGGCGATCCCGCCAGGTTCATCGGGATTTCATATACGCCGAATGAACCGGAAATGGTGTTGATCGCGCCGAACAGCAGCATTGGTTTCATCATAGGAATGGTGATATAAATCAGTTCCTGAAACTTGTTGCGAATGCCGTCGATCTTCGCGGCTTCATACACCTCGGTGGACATGTTCTGGAAGCCTGCCAGGAAGGCCAGGAATCCGTTGCCCATGCCCATCCAGACAGAAACGATTACCACAATGATCAAAATCTTACTCGGGTCCTGCGTCCACAAAATCGGGGTGTCAATCAGACCCGCCTGCAGCAAGAAGTTGTTGATAAAACCATATCGGTCTGGGGAGAAAAAGTACAGCCAAACGGCCGACATGGCGATACCACTGGTGATCGAAGGAGCATAAAACATCAGCGAGAAAAACTTTTTAAAATGAATGGAGTTGATGATCCACGCCACCAAAAAGGACATGATATAGCCGATCGGTCCGGAGAACAGCGCAAACATCAGCGTGTTCTTTAAAGCGACTAAAAACAAGTCGTCCTGTGTAAACAGGTAGTTATAGTTATTGATGCCTACGAACATCGGGCTCTGCAGAACGCTGTAGTTGGTAAAGCTCAGCACCACTGCAACGACGACCGGAAGAATCGTAAACAGCAAAAAGAGAATACCAAAGGGAATAAAGAACAGGACTGCAACTAAGCCTTCCCCGTCTTTAATTTTTCTTTTTTTACTCATTTCTTCGCCTCCGCTGCCTTCTCCGCCCTCATCTTGAACTCGTTGTTCTTGTTGTCCAATTCGCGGTTAATGTCTTTTACGGTCTTTTCAAGGCTGTCTCGGTACTGCTGGCCCTGAACAACCGTACGCACACGGGCGTTTTCGATATACCGAGGCGTGATGTATCCGCCGATGACGTTAGGCATATCGACATACCATTTTCTCTGATTGATAATAACTTCTTTCAAGCTGCTTTCCCAGGAAAGTGCGTCAAACGCATCCAAGTTTGCGGAACACCATCTGGCTTCAGCACCGACTGTCGAAGAAATATCGTTGGCATAACGGATCTGGGTTTCTTTATCTGTGTACCACTTCAGGAATTCCCAGCCCTCGTCCTTCATATCGGAGTCAGCCAGAATAATCGCAGCCGTAGTGCTTCCGCCGTAAGAGCGGTTGACTTCGCCGTTTTCCTGCTTAATGCCGGGCAAGGGAGCCACATCCCATTTACCCGCAATTTCCGGCGCGGCTGCAGTCAGCTGAATATAAGTGTTAAAGGAGCTGACACCGATGGGAATTGTACCCGAACGGAACCGGCTGTACAGGTTCGCGGAAACCGGAACATCATAGATCCGGTACAGGTCGGTAAACTGGCGGAATGCCTCAAACGCCTCGGGAGTATCCAGCGCGGATTTCTTCCCGTCTTCGGTGTAATAAGAACCGCCGTTTTGGTACAGCAAGCTGTGGAACGCAGCGGAAACACCGCCGGCAACTGCCGAAACCGTACCGTCATAGTAGAAGTCCATACCGTTTTTCTTCAGGATTGGCAGAACACGGGAATACAGGTCACCCCAGGTATCCGGGACTTCCAGCTGCAAGTTCTGCAGGATGTCCTTGCGATAGAACAGGACGCTGAAGTCCATCGTTTCCGGAAGCGCATAGACTTTTTCACCGTCTTTAAACGGCGCAATAATACCGTCTGAAAAACGTTTTGAAATTTTGTCGTAATCTGGGAACTGCGCAAGATCATACACTGCATCACGTATTCCGTATTCGTAGGGAACGCTGGGACTTACGCCCAACGCCACATCCGGCGCGTTGCCTGCGGCAATGGCCAGCATGATAACGCCGTTGGTTGTAAACATGTTCGTAGGAACGATGTTCATTTTTACGTTGATGTTGGTCTGCTCTGTGAATTCCTCATCCGCCATCAGCTGTAAAACTTCCGCCCATTCCTTTGCACGGGAAACCCACAGGTTTAACGTTTTTGCGCCTTCGCCCGCAGCTCCGCCGCCGACCGCGTCATAATCCTTTACAAAGGAAATTGCAAAAGAACGGCACGCAACCCAAAGACGGGAGAAAAAGTTGGAGTGATAATCTTCCGTTTTTGCGTTCACCGGCTGCAGGGTAAAGTAGTCGATGGACAGCGGAGAGTTCTGATAGTCGGAAATCCAGGTGGCCATCGTGCTCTGGTTCTCCATCAGCTCACTGAGGCCGCGGGCCACAACCATCGGATCTTTAATCATCGCGTCAACCTGTGTTTTAATCATGCTCAGGTTGTTGACGGCGCTGGGACGTTTTTCTGATAGCGCCATAATTGCGTCGATCTGTTTGGTAAGGCTGTCCGACAGCGTCTGCAGCTCTGTGAAAACTTCGGGGACCTTCTTGTCCAGATTGTAGTTAAAGTTGACGTCAGGGTTCACCGTCGTCACTTTAATAATTTTCTGGATCGTGTTGCTCAGCCGGTAAGAATCTTTTTCCAGCGTGCTGATAATATCTGCATACTCGCCGACTTTTACCGTCATCGTCAATTTATGGGAGCCTTTTTCAAGGTAGATTTCAAAAGGAGCACCGCTTTCGTCTACAAGATCTGTGTAGGTCCAGTCGGTATAATCAATTCGATAGTCTAAAAATTCTTTAAAGGGAACTTCGTCATCAATTAAGATCTGACGGTAAATAGGCATACCGTCCGTATACTTCTGATACATCCGCAAAGACAGCTTGTAAAGGCCGCTTTCAGGTGCTTCAAAATTCCAGGAAATTGTGTCGTTGCCGCCGTTCCAGACCGAACCGCCAATGCTGTTATAGACGACATTACCGCCGGATACCGGCTGCATTTTCGGGTCGGATTCCGACTGCACTCTTAAAGACGGGTCCGATTTATAGGTGGCGTCCTCGCCTTGAACCTTAATCTCTTTTGTCGCGCTCTTATAGCCGGCAGCCTGATATTCTTTTTTGACTTCCGCATAGGATTTATACTGTTTAGGCGCAACAAGACGAACCCCTGCAATCGCAATAGGCTCGTTCGCATATGTCATCTTAATGGTATGCGTGCCCTTGGTCAAATAATAGCGAAGGGGTTCGCCGTATTTGCCCTGGGAATCGTTCAGACGAGTCGTCTGCCACTCGATGACCTCTTTTTGCTTGGGACGAACTTGGTCCCCCAGCTTGTTCACCCATATTTCCCCGTCATCTTCCCAGACGCGCGGGAAAGAATAGATGTTCATTTCCTTGCAATACTTTTCGCCGTCGATCAAGACATTCCGCTGAGGAGCTGTGGTGCTTCCGGTGATCGAAAGATAGTCCACTTCCAGATTGTAATACGCATCCTCGGGAACTTCGACTTTCCATTCAACCGACTCAAGATCGTTGTTTTGCCAAACAATCGCTTTTTTGCTCTCATTACTGTTGCTTTTAACTTCGTCTTTTAAGAAATTGCCTTGGGGGGACATAGTCCCCCCGGCAATATCAATGGCAATCGCATTGCCCGTATAATCTTTAGCGCCTTTTGCTTCTGTGTCCTTTAAGTATTCCGCGTAATAATAGTCTTCCTCTGTAGCCGTCTGAGGCTGTTTATCGCCGTTGACTTTTTTGTACAACGTTTCGCCGGGAGCCGCAAAAGCAGGCAGAACCGAAGTGGATAAAAGTGCGCAAGTAATAAAAGCTGCTACTAATCGAGATGTAATTTTCCTTTGCTTGTTCATAAGCAACTCCCTTCAAACTAGTCTCAAACGATTTGAGAATGATGGTAGAATAAATTACTCTGCTTTGCGCTTTTTCTCCATCAGGACATACTGCACGACCACGGCAGCCAGAATCAATACCGCGATGCCGCCGATAACGACATACCAGATCCAGTTGTTGTCCGCAGGCTCATCCGGTTTTGCGTCCACATCCGAAGAAACGGAAGAAGTCTCATCCAAAGAACTCACTTCTTCACTGGAAGTGATCTCCGAAGAAGAAATAATTTCTTCACTGGAAACCGGTGCTTCAGAGGAAACCTGCTCGGGTTCGCTGGAAACCACAGGAGGTTTGGAGGAAGCCTCTACCGGTTTGCCGGTGGCAGAAACTTTACCAGGAGCCTGATACGCAGCGTTGGTGCTTACAAAAGGATTGTACAGACCGCTGTCGTTGCCGAAATTAAATTTCATGTACCAGATACAGCCGCCGTTACCGTCGCTGACATCCCGGTCGCCGATGGCCACGTAAATGTAATCCGCACCGGTGTTTTTATACTTGTTCAGGCTGAAGCTGTAAATTCTGCGGTTGCCTTTGCCGGTGCCGTTTTTCTCGGCATCGTTTTCGGCGACGACTTCATAGTTCTTATCATCGTTGGACATATACACTTTGTAGTCCTGACCGAGCTCCATGCTCAGCGTGGAATCCTTGCTGTCGTCATAGGGAATTTTGTAGTAACGAACCTCGGTCCGGTCCATGAAGTACATATCGACCGAGAACTGACCAGCAGCCTTATACACATAGGATTTCTCCAATGCGGTGCCGGATGTCCACTCAAAATTCTTGGCTTCGGTCGGAGCTTCAAGCGGAGGTTCCGTGGTGGACTCATACTCACCGTAAATCAGTGCAACCCGGAAAACCTGACCGCCGTTGCCGCCGTTGGGAGTATCGTCACCCACCCGGATATAGACCGCATCTTTTCCAGCGTCTACCAGATCCTGTACATCGACCACAATGTCGCCCTTGTTGCCGGTTCCAGTTTCTCCTCCGGCAGTTGCCACGACGTCGTCTTCGGTAAATTTGTTTTCATCGCTCTTCCAAACTTTATAGCCAGCCGCCAAGGTCAGAACAACCTTCGCTTTTTTCTCGCCTTTTTTCAAGGG
>CAJFTY010000020.1 GCA_904420045.1 Candidatus Metaruminococcus caecorum
ACTGTGAGAAGGATACGTAAGGGAGAAACTTCTCCCTTACGCCGCCTTTTGTTGTTAGCCTTTTGGCGGAGCAAAAGGCTAACCCGTCGCGCGGGGGCGGAACCCCGCAAAAAGAATAGCTCGCCGTAGCGCGCAGGCGACATAAAGCCGCCGGGAACCCCGCAAGAATTCCGTCCCACAAAGACGAAAGTTCGGATTTGTAAGGGGGCGGGAACGCGGCAAAGAACGGGATCTGTGGTCGTTGCTCTGCATCAAACAACAAACCTCCCACCGTGGTGGGAGGTTTGTTGTTATCTAAAAGGATTAGAACCGGGTGTGGAACGTCCGGTTGATGACGTCCAGCTGCTGCTCCCGAGTGAGCTTGATGAAGTTGACCGCGTAACCGGAAACCCGGATGGTCAGCTGGGGATACAGCTCGGGGTGATCCATGGCGTCCAGCAGAACCTCCCGGTTTAAGACGTTGACGTTGATGTGGTGGCCTTCTTCGGCGAAATAGCCGTCCAGCAGGCTCACCAGGTTGTCGGTGCGCTGGTCCTCCTCTTTGCCCAAGGCGCCGGGCACGATGGAGAAGGTGTAGCTGATGCCGTCCTCCGAATAATCGTAGGGGAGCTTGGCCACCGACTTCATGGAGGCCACGCACCCGTGGCTGTCCCGGCCGTGCATGGGGTTCGCGCCGGGAGCAAAGGGCTCGCCGGCCTTGCGCCCGTCGGGGGTGGAGCCGGTCTTTTTGCCGTACACCACGTTGGAGGTGATGGTGAGAATCGACATGGTGGGCTTGCTCTCCCGGTAGGTGCGGTGCTTGGAGAGCTTATCCATAAAGGATTTCACCACCTGCACGGCGATGTCGTCCACCCGGTCGTCGTTGTTGCCGAACTGGGGGTACTCGCCCTCAATGGTAAAGTCCACAATCAGGCCGTCCTCGTTGCGCACCGGGTACACCTTGGCGTACTTGATGGCGGACAGGCTGTCCACCACCACCGACAGGCCCGCCAGCCCGCAGGCGGAGGTGCGCAGGATATCCTCGTCGTGGAGCGCCATCTGGATTTTCTCATAGCAGTACTTGTCGTGCATGTAGTGGATGATGTTCAGGGTGTTGATGTACAGCTTGGAGAGCCATTCGCACACCGTGTCGAACTTGCGGGTGACCTCCTCGTAATCCAGGGGGCCGTCGCCCAGGACAGGCGCGGTCTCGGGGCCGATCTGGTCGCCGCTCTTTTCGTCTTTGCCGCCGTTTAAGGTGTACAAAAGCGCTTTGGCCAGGTTCGCCCTCGCGCCGAAGAACTGCATCTGCTTGCCGATGCGCATAGCGGACACGCAGCAGGCGATGCCGTAGTCGTCGCCGAATTTCTCCCGCATCAGGTCGTCGTTTTCGTACTGGATGGAAGAGGTCTCGATGGACAGGCGGGAGACAAACTTCTTAAAGTTTTCCGGAAGCCGTTTGCTCCACAGCACGGTCATGTTGGGCTCGGGGGCGGGGCCTAAATTCACCAGGGTGTGCAAAAAGCGGTAGGTCATCTTGGTGACCATGTGCCGCCCGTCCATGCCAACGCCGCCCAACGACTCGGTGATCCAGGTGGGGTCGCCGGAGAACAGCTCGTCATACGCGGGGGTGCGCAAAAACCGCACCAGCCGCAGCTTCATCACAAAGTGGTCGATAAACTCCTGGATCTGCTCCTCGGTGTACACGCCGTTTTCCAGGTCCCGCTGGGCGTAGCAGTCTAAGAACGTGGAGATCCGCCCGATGGACATGGCCGCGCCGTTTTGCTCCTTGACCGCGCCCAGATAGCCGAAGTACAGCCACTGGATGGCCTCCTTGGTGTCCTGCGCGGGAGCGGAGATGTCAAAGCCGTATTTGGCCGCCATCTCTTTGAGCTCTTTCAGCGCCCGGATCTGCTCGGAAATCTCCTCCCGCTGGCGGATGGCCGGGCTGTCCATGATGTCGAACACCAGGTTTTTTAACGCCTTCTGCTTTTCCTCGATCAGCCGGTCCACCCCGTACAGGGCCACCCGCCGGTAATCCCCGATGATCCGGCCCCGGCCGTAGGCGTCGGGCAGCCCGGTGATAATGCCCGAGTGCCGGGCCTTTTTCATCTCCTCGGTGTAGGCGTCGAACACTCCGTCGTTGTGGGTTTTACGGTAGCGGAAAACCTCCTCCACCGCGGGGTCCATCTCCCGGCCGTAGGCTTTTAAGGAGCTTCGCACCATCCGGATGCCGCCGAAGGGCATGATCGCCCGCTTTAGCGGCTGATCGGTCTGCAGTCCCACGATGGTCTCCTGCTCCCGGTCGATGTAGCCGGGCTCGTGGGCGGAGATGGTGGAGATGGTCTTTTCGTCGATGTCGTAGACCCCTCCCCGCTTGCGTTCCTCCGCCATCAGAGCGCTCACTTTGTCCCAAAGGCCCTTGGTCCGGCCGGTGGGGGCGGCCAGAAAACGTTCGTCCCCGTCGTAAGGCGTGTAATTTCGGATGATAAAGTCCCGGGTGTCAATCTGCCGGTTCCATCTTCCCTGCACAAAATTCATCTGCGCACCGTTCCCTTTCTACTTTCCCGGCGTATGAAACACCGGGACTTAGACAATTGCTTATATGGGATCGTTCCCTTTCCAGCAAGAAAGTATACTAAATCCCTCTATATAAGTATGATATCAAAGGAGGCCCGCCGTTGTCAAATTTTCGCAAAACAAACTTTCCCTATGGGAACGGTGGATTTTTAGGATATTTGCATAGCCGTTGTTTTTTGGTTTCCAAAAACAGGAATTTCAGCTAACAATCCCCAGATTTTCCGCCCTTGTAACCCCCGGACAAACATGCTATCATAAAGACAGGAAACATTCATTCGTCGAAAAAGGGAGGCGCTTCATGGAGCAATCGGTTCAGGGCAGGATCCACTCGGTGGAAACCTTCGGCGCGGTAGACGGGCCGGGGGTGCGGTTTGTGGTATTTTTTCAGGGCTGTCCCCTGCGCTGCAAATTCTGTCACAACCCGGACACCTGGAACCCGGCCGAGGGCAAGCCTGTCACCGCCAAAGAGCTGGCCGGACAGATCGCCTCTTACAAAAACTTTATTAAAGACGGCGGCGTCACCCTGTCAGGAGGCGAACCCCTTTTGCAGCCGGAGTTTGCCACAGCGCTGCTTTTGGAGTGCAAACGCCTGGGGCTGCACACCGCCCTGGACACCTCGGGCGGCGTCCCGCTTTCAGCGGCAAAGCTCCCGGTGGACGCAGCGGACCTGATTTTGTTGGATATTAAGGACATCGATAAGGAGGACTGCCGCGCCCTGACCGGGCAGGACAATCAAAACGCCCTTGCCCTGCTGCGGTACTGTCAGCAGACTGGAAAGCCCGTTTGGATTCGCCATGTGATGGTGCCCGGGCTCACCCTGAATCCGGACAAGCTCACCCGGCTGGCGGCTTTTTTATCGGGCTTTTCCTGCATCCAAAAGGTGGAGCTTCTGCCCTTTCACAAAATGGGAGAGTATAAGTGGGAACAATTGGGCCGTCCCTACTCCCTGACCGACACCCCGGTGCCAGCGCCGGAGGAAGTCGCTTTGGCCAAAGAAATCTTCCGTAAACAGGGCCTTCCCCTGTAGAAAGGCGGGTTCTCCCTTGACGTTTGACCGAGACTGCTATGAAAATGAGGATTTCCGGGAGATTTCCTGCGCCGGGCAGGAGCTTTCCCGGATGAAATTTATCCGCTGCCGGTTTGACAGCGGGGATTTTTCCGACACAGTGTTCGACCACTGTACCTTCGAGTCCTGTACCTTTGTGAACACAAGGCTAGGGGGTGCCCGGTTTTCCCACTGCGGGGTGTTAAACGGAGTGTTTCGTTATGCCCGGCTGTTTTCCTCCGAGTTTATCCAGTGCAAGATGACCGGCTCCACCCTGACCGACGCCGATTGCGCCTGTCTGGTGATCGACGGAGGCGACTGGTCGTTTGCCGATTTGCGGGAGCTGGAATTTTACAAGATGGATTTTTCCGGCGTTCGCTTTGCCCACGCAGATCTGCGCCAGTGCCGGTTTGAGCAGTGCTCCCTGCGCCGGTGCGATTTCAGCGAAGCACTGATTTCCGGCGCCAGTTTTAACCGGTGCGACCTGCGGGAAAGTATGCTCGCCGGCACCGATATTCTGGGGGCGGATTTTAAAAATGCCCGGATCGACCTGGAGCAGGCGGTGGAAATGGCCGCCGCCCTGGGCGCAGTGTACAAGCCGTGATGCTGTCCCAAATGACAAAACCTCCCGCCCGAAAATGGGCGGGAGGTTTTTCACTTTTCCACTGGCAGACTGTTTAAAACCAGTAGCCGGAAAAATCATATTTATAGACCCGGTAGATGAAAATAGCGTCTACATTCATGTGGAACGTGGCGATGGTCTCACCGTTTTCATCGCATTCCTGAAATTCCTTCGCGTTTCCGCTGCAACTCAGATAGTTCCCATTGTCCATCTGCTGCGCGCTGGATACCACGCTGGAATAGGTCACGTCTTTTTCAAAGACCAGGGAATAGCTTCTGGTGTTTTCATCCACCAAAAACTTATAGATCTTAGAGGCATCGCCGTTTTTATAATCCCCCACACCAGGGATATTCGACCAGTCGTAGCTTTCCCGGGTGACCATCGAACCGTAGTTGTTGTTGTAGCAGTACACATAATACTGGCCCTCGGGCAAAGAATCATCTGGCTGGTACACCACCGAGTGCTGTCCCGCCTGGGAGGTGAACTCCCCGTCTTTTTGAAGCAACAGGCTTTGGTACGAAAAGCCCTCCCAGATGCTTTCATCCCCGATCATATAGTCGATTTCGGGCTTTGTGTGCAGATTTTTGATCTTGACGATGGAGGAAGTTTCCCTGGAGCTTAACAGCACCGAATCTTCCCCCGCCAGGGTGATGGCGTTGGCGTGGAACCAGTCCAGCTTTTCTTTTTCTGTGCTGCAAGCTTTCACGTACTCGGGATATAACGTTTCCAGATCCAGAAGCTCGGTCACCGCGCCCGTGGAGGCGTTTACCTCCAGGACGATGTCCTCCTCGGTGTCCTTGCTGGTCTTGTTTGCCAGAACCAGAAGGTTCCCGTCCTCCTGGATGATTAGATCATGATGCATAGTATAGCCGGCGATCGTCACGGTTTTTTCCATCTTCCCCTGACGGTTCAGCCACACGATCTGATCCTCATCCACCGGGACGACCATCTGGCCGTCCTGGGTAAAGTTAAGACGGTCGGGCCGGTAGTTGTCCAGGGGGATCTCCCCCCTGATAAAGCCGTCGTTGTCGTACAGCGCGGCATATTGATAGCTGTCCGAATCCGCGTTGGCTCCCATGGTCACATAAAGCCCGTCGGATAATTCTCCATCCGAATGATCCTTTTTCTTCAACTGTACGTCCATGCCCGACTTTAGCTTGGGCGCTGTAACTTCAAAGGCCGTGGTTGCCAGCACCGTGCCATCCTGTCCGGTCAGGGTCAGTTCAATGGTGTTGGCGCAGTCGGGAATCAGCCCGATCATCTGGTAGGCGTGCCGGGTGGTGACGCCGTTTTCCCCGTCGTTTGTTAGCGTCCTCTGAAACTGTGGGATGGTATTGTCCGTTGTCCACACCCGGTAGGACACCGACGCCGGCTGCTCGGTATCAAACGCCACATAGACCGACAGCGTGTTAGTTCCAAATGGGTTTAGGGCCACCAACGGATTTTCCGCTGTAAAGGCGCCGCTGTCCAACTGGTTTTCCAGCTCGCTTGCAACCTGGTCCTGATACTCCTGCTGGTAGACCGACGCGGGCTGCTGCACCGACAACGTGTACACATCCACCGGGCTGGCGGAGTACCGGGGAGGCTCCTCCGCTTTTGCGGTGCTGTTTAGAACAAACGTAAGCACGATGGCGATTGTAACCGCGGCGCAGCAAAGTAGCGCCAGCCCGACAATCTTTTTTTTGGTAAGCATCGTTTGCATCGTATCATCCTTTCCTGTTCGGCCCGGTGCCGAAGCACTTTTTCTGTTAAAGAAAGGATAACCCAATTTCCTGTGTTTGACATGTTTTGCAGGTGTCGATGAACTGAACGTTCAGTGAAGGCAGTGTGAAAATTTTGCTGACAGCCCCAACAGCCCGGTGCTTATTCCTGTTCCCAGTTCTTCATGTTTTGGATGAGCGCCACAGTTTTTTCATCCTGTTCCCAGTCATAGGGATACCCAAGCCAGCCTCCCACAAACAAGGCGGTTTCCCGGAACAGACGGATCGCCCGGTCCAAGGCCTCCCAGATTCCGTCCACCGAATCATACCGGTAACAGGCCCGCAGCCGGTTCCATTCCTCCGGATCCAAATAGCGAGGCAGGTATTTTTCGCATTTACCCACGCTTACGGAAAAATCCGTGCGAATACCTGCCTTCCACCGCAGCATCAGCAAAAGCATCGCCCGGGTGCATTGTTCCATGTGAAACGCCGCGTATAAAAATTCATCCCGGCAAAGTCCCTTGGCCACATAGGGAGCCGTCCAGAAAAACTCGTTGCAGCAGTCGGCGTACACCTCCTGGGAGGGCTTTTGCACCCGGTAATCCTCGTCGGTGGGCGCAGGCAGCGTCGGGAGGCTCCCGTCCTTGTCTAAAAGAATTACTGTTAGTTTATCTTCTTTAAAATATTCCTCTTTGTATTTGATGTCATACAGCGTCAGGTCGATCCGGGTCCCGTCGGTGAATTGCATTAAAAACGCGAATCCGTGCTCCCGCCGGCCGGGGAACAAATGCCCCTCGTCGGGAGTCTGCATCACCGCCCGTTCCCCGAACACGTCGATCCAGGAGCGGTCTTTGAGCATAGGCTCTATTTCCCGCACCAGATAGACGATGTCATAATCCTGATAACGGTCTTTGGGCGCGTTTGGATTCACCCGGGAGCCGTTCATGGCCACTCCCCGCACGTTTTCGTTTTGTTTTGCCACGGATAAAATCAAATCCATCATTTCCTGTTCCGTTCGCATAAAACTCTCTCCCTGCGACAAAAACGCAAACCACCTGTGCAATGTGCCGCCAGTGGTTTGCGTTTTTATGTTTTCTAAGATTTATTCGATGGGGGTGTCGTCCTGGGCGCGCTCCAGCAGTTTGTCCAAAGAGCCGTCGTTTTCATCCGGCTGCTCCTGCTGACCGCCCTCTGAGGGCTCCGCCTCCAGGGCGCTTTCCTCGCTTTCCAGGGCTTTGCGCTCCTCCTCGGAAAGTTCCTCGCCCTCGGCCTGCTCCACCTGGGCGGTTTCCTCCTCCTCGTCGTGCTCTGCCCGGGCGAAGGTGACAAGCTTGGCGTCCCCGGTCATCCGCATGACCCGCACACCGGAGGCGTACCGGGACATGACGTTGACGTCGCTGACCCGGATGCGGATAATAACGCCGTCGCTGGCGATCAAGATTAGGTCGTCGGTGTCGTCCACAACCTTAATGCCGATCACATGGCCTTTTTCCTCGCTGACCTTGTAGTTGATCTTGCCGAAGCCGCCGCGGGACTGAGGCTTGTATTCGCTGATGGGGCTGCGCCGTCCCTGGCCCTTGTCGGTCACGGTCATCACCGTGGCGCCCTCCCGCAGGCGGGCCATGCCCACCACCAGGTCGTCGTCCCGCAGCTTGATGGCACGTACGCCCCGGGCGGACCGGGACAACGGCCGCGCCTGGGATTCGTGAATCCGGATGGCCATGCCGTTTTTGGTGGCGACGATCAGGTCGCATTCCCCGTCGGTGAGGCGCACCCCCGCCAGCTCGTCCTCCTCGCCCAGGGTGATGGCGATCAGGCCGTTTTTCCGCACGTTTTTGTACGCCTGGAGCTCGGTGCGCTTGATGATTCCCTGACGGGTGACCATCACCAAATACTGGTCGGGGTCAAAGTCGGTGACTTTTATCATGGCGGTCACTTTTTCTTCCCCTTCAATGGGAATCAGATTCACAATATTCGTGCCCCGGCTGTTTCGGCTGCCCTCGGGGATTTCATAGCATTTTAACTTGTACATCCGGCCCATGTTGGTGATAAACAGCACGTTGTCGTGGGTGGAGCTGATAAACAGATCCTCCACAAAGTCCTCTTCCCGCTGCTTCATGCCGGATACGCCCCGTCCTCCCCGCTTCTGGGTCTTATAGGCGTCCACCGGCTGGCGTTTGATGTAGCCGTAGTGGGTCAGGGTGACCACACAGTCCTCCTGGGGAATCAGGTCCTCAATGTCCACCTCGCCTGAGACGTTCATGATCTCGGTGCGGCGCTCGTCCCCGTATTTTTTGCGCATCTCCAAAAGCTCGTCCTTGACGATGCCCAGCACAAGCTGGTGATCCCCCAGGATCCGCTCGTATTCCGCGATCTTTTCCATCAGTCCGTTTAGCTCGGCCTCCAGCTTTTCCCGTTCCAGGCCGGTTAAACGGCCCAAGGGCATCTGGACGATGGCGGTGGCCTGCACTTCGGTTAAGCCGAACCGCTCCATCAGGTTTTCCTTGCCTTCCGGAATGCTCTTGGAAGAACGCAGGATGTTGATGACCTCGTCGATGTTGTCCAGGGCAGTCTGCAAGCCCTCCAAAATATGGGCGCGCTCCCGGGCCTTGCGCAGGTCGAACTCGGTGCGCCGCCGGATGACGTCGCACTGGAAATCCACATAGTGCTCGAGCATCTCCTTTAAGGACATGACCTTGGGCTTGCCGTCCACCAGCGCCAGGCTGATAACGCCCACTGTCTCCTGCATGGAGGTAAAGGAATACAGCTGGTTTAACACTACCTGGGGATTGGCGGTCATCTTCAGCTCGATGACCATCCGCATGCCGTCCCGGTCGGATTCGTCCCGCAGGTCGGAAATCCCCTCGATCCGCTTGTTTTTCACATGCTCCGCGATGTTCTGGATCAGCCGCGCCTTGTTGACCATATAGGGCAGCTCGGTGACCACAATCCGGAACCGGCCGGTCTTGGTCTCCTCAATGTCCGCCCGGGCCCGCAGGGCGATTTTGCCCCGTCCGGTGGCGTAGGCAGCCCGGATGCCCGCCCGGCCCATAATGATCCCCCCGGTGGGGAAATCCGGGCCCTTGATAAATTCCATCAGATCTTCCAGCCCCGCGTCCGGATTGTCGATCAGGCAGCAGATGGCGTCTACCACCTCCCGCAGGTTATGGGGCGGGATGTTGGTGGCCATGCCCACCGCGATGCCGGTGGAGCCGTTGACCAACAGGTTCGGAAACCGGCTGGGAAGCACCGTGGGCTCCTTTAACCGGTCGTCGTAGTTGGAGGCAAAGTCCACCGTCTCCTTGTCGATGTCCGACAGCATATCCATGGACATCTTAGCCATTTTTGCCTCGGTGTAACGGTAGGCAGCCGGAGGATCGCCGTCGATGGAGCCGAAGTTTCCGTGGCCGTCCACCAGCGGGTAACGCAGGGAAAAATCCTGGGCCAGACGCACCAGCGCGTCGTACACCGACGCGTCGCCGTGAGGGTGATACCGGCCCAGCACCGAACCCACGGTGTCCGCGCATTTGCGGTACGCCTTTTCGGGGTACAGACCGTTTTCGTACATGGTGTATAAAATCCGCCGGTGCACCGGCTTTAAGCCGTCCCGCACGTCGGGCAGGGCCCGGCTGACGATGACCGACATGGAGTAATCCAAAAAGGATTTTTTCATTTCCTTTTCGATGTCCACGGGAATTACTTTGGTATCCTCGCTATACAAACTCAATCACCTTTTCTTTTTCCGGCGGCTCCGGAATTTTATTGTTCCGATTCGGGCGCAGGGTCTTTTTCTGCTTCCAGCGGCTTTTTCTCAGCGGGTTTCACCGCTTTTTCCGTTGCCAGAAACTCGCTTTCATCCATAAAGTTGTCGTTCAGGGCGTTTTTGAGCAGCAGGCGGAGCTGTTCCATTGTCTGCTCTCCGGTGCAGCGCAGCGGCACCACAAACAATCGCTCCCGGCCCACCATGACAATTAGCATATCCTTGCGGGCCACCGCTTTGACCTGATCGTCCACATATTTGATGCGGTACATGGCGCTGCCTTCCCCCACCAGCACACTGTCGTCGTAAAATTTGAGCTTAAACCGGTCGTCCACCGAATCGGAGGCCGCGGCGGTGCTTTTCCGGTGGCGGTAGGGCAGGTACCACAAAAAGCCCGCCACGGTGGCGCACACCAGCATCATAAAATACCCCAGCCCGTAAGAGGGGGTCATGACAACCGAGATCAGGTACAGAACGAAGATCACCGCTAAAATTGCCGTGTAGATCATGTTCCGCTTGAAGATCACCCGCTTTTGGAACAACAAAAGCGCAGGAGAAATCTCCTCCCCCTTCAGGTCGTATTCCACCTCGATCCCATCCCGGCCCTCGTATTCTTCCGCGAGGTTTTCCTCCGGTTTCGGCGTGATAGGCTCGGAATCCCCAAAAGCCTCGCTGGTCAGGGGCGGCTGCGCCTTTTTTTCCATTTCGTCGATCTTTTTCACCGCGTCGCCAAAGTTTTCTTCTTCCGCCAAGGCCATAGCCTCATACAGGTCGGCTTTTTCATCCGCATCTTTGATGTTGCCGCCGAAGGTTTCCTCCACCGTCTGGGTATTTTCCTGGGAGGCCTGCTCCTGCTCTTCGGTGGAAGCCTGGCCGCCGTTGATACGTTCCTTCTGATTTTCTTCGGTCATCGTTTTGTTCCAGCCTTTCTTGGAGTATACGGGAAAATCCCTAGATATCCAGGTTCTGCACGTACTGGGCGTTCTGCTCAATAAATTCCCGGCGGGGGCCCACTTTGTCCCCCATCAGGATGGTGAAAATCTCGTCCGCCTTCTGGGCGTCCTCCATCTCCACTTTAATCATGGTTCGATTTTCGGGGTTCATGGTAGTCTCCCACAACTGTTCGGGATCCATTTCACCCAGACCTTTATACCGCTGGATTTCCACCTTGGCGCCGGTTTCCCCGGACAGCTCTTTGATATATAGATCCCGTTCCTGATCGGAGTAGGCGTACCGCACCTGCTTGCCCCGGGTCAGTTTAAACAGCGGAGGCTGGGCCAGGTAGATGTGGCCCTGCTCCACCAGCGGGCGCATAAACCGGAAAAAGAAGGTTAAAAGCAGAGTGCGGATGTGGCTTCCGTCCACATCGGCATCCGCCATAACGATCACTTTGCCGTACCGAAGCTTGCTCAAATCCAGCTCCGCCCCCAGACCACAGCCTAAAGCGGTGACCACCGGCATAAGCTTTTCGTTGCCGTACACCTTGTCAAGCCGTGCCTTCTCCACGTTGAGCATCTTTCCCCACAGGGGCAAAATGGCTTGGAACCGCCGGTCCCGGCCGGACTTGGCGCTGCCGCCTGCGGAGTCTCCCTCGACGATGTAAATCTCGGTGACCTCCATATCCCGTTCGGAGCAGTCCGCCAGCTTTCCGGGAAGCGAGGCGGTTTCCAGCGCGGATTTCCGCCGGGTGAGCTCCCGGGCCTTGCGGGCGGCCTCTCGGGCGCGCTGGGCGTTCATGGCCTTGTCAAAGATCGCCCGGGCCACCGCGGGATTTTCTTCAAAATAGTTCATCAGTCCCTCGGTGAGCATACTCTCCACCAGAGGGCGGACTTCGGTGTTGCCCAGTTTTCCTTTGGTCTGGCCCTCGAACTCACAGTTGGTGAGTTTGACGCTGATGATAGCGGTCAGCCCTTCCCGCACGTCCTCACCGGACAAATTTTTGTCCGCTTCTTTGATCAGATTGTATTTGCGGCCGTAGTCGTTAAACACCCGGGTCAGGGCGTTTTTAAACCCGGTTTCATGGGTGCCGCCCTCGGTGGTGTGGATGTTGTTTGCAAAGGATAAAATCAGCTCGTTGTAGCTGTCGTTGTACTGCATGGCCACTTCTGCGAAGTTGTCCCCATCCTGCTTTTGCAGGTGGATCACGTCGGGATGCAGGGTTTCCAGGCCCCGGCGGGTGTGGATGTGGTCCACAAAGCTTTTGATGCCGCCCTCGTAGTGCAGGGTCTCCCCTTGGACATTGGCAGGATCCCGGCTGTCTTCAATGACGATTTTGATCCCCGCGTTGAGGAACGCCTGCTCCCGCAGACGGGTCAGCAGGGTGTCGTAGTCGTACTGGGTGGTTTCAAAAATCTCATCGTCGGCCTTAAAGGTCACCGAGGTTCCGGTGCGGTCCTCATGGCCGATGACCTCCATAGGCTTGTCGTAATGGCCCCGTTCAAACCGCTGGAAATGCACGTCTTTTCCGTCCCAGACCGTGAGCTCCAGCCACTCGCTTAAAGCGTTGACCACCGACGCGCCCACGCCGTGGAGCCCGCCGGCCACTTTGTATCCGCCGCCGCCGAACTTTCCTCCCGCGTGGAGGATGGTGTACACCACCGTAGCAGCGGAGATTCCCTCCTTGGGATGGATGCCGGTGGGGATGCCGCGCCCGTTGTCGGTGACCCGGATGATATCGCCGGGCAGCAGTTCCACCTTGATTTCGGAACAGTAACCCGCCAGTGCCTCGTCGATGGAGTTATCCACGATTTCGTACACCAAGTGATGCAGCCCTTTTGGACCGGTGGAGCCGATGTACATGCCCGGACGCTTCCGGACGGCCTCCAGCCCCTCCAGTACCTGAATTTGGCTTTCGTCATAGTTTTGATTGAGATTGGAATTACTGTCCAATGGTGAACCCTCCAATTTGTTTTGTTGCCTTATGCGGATGAATGCGAATTAAAAAAGCGTTCGATAGGTCTGCCCCGCCCGCTTTTTCAGCGTCTGCGCGCTGATCTGGGAGATATAGACCACAGTTTTTCCCTCATGCTGGCAGACGATAAAGGATTTTGGCATCTCGTAGGAAACGGTGACCACCCTCCCCTCCAGCTCAGCCTGGCGCAAAAACGCCTTGGTATGCTTGGAAAGGGAGGAATTTTCAATGTCAAAGATCCCGACAATCTCCTTTTGCAGGACCACGGTATCCTGTCCCAGATGAAGATACATAAATCGGCTCCTTTTCGGATGCGGTTGCCGGTTTTGATGCAACCGTCACAACGTTTTTTCGGCGGTCAGGCCGCCGTTTTGAATGTGGAACACGGTTCCTTCCCTCAGCCGGAAGGTGTTGGCCGCATCGCAGCAGGTCAAAAACACCTGAAACTGCTGCACGTGGTTGAGAATATAGTCCTGGCGGGCCGCGTCCAGCTCGCTCATCACATCGTCCAAAAGCATCACGGGATTTTCCCCGGTGACGGTTTTTAAGATCTGCGCCTCCGACAGCTTTAGGGCCAGCACTGTGCTGCGCTGCTGCCCCTGGGAACCGTAGGTGCGAAGCTCTCTGCCGTCCATCATCAGCTCCAGGTCGTCCCGGTGGATGCCCACCGTGGTAAAGCCCAGCCGCAGATCCTGTTCATAACTTTGTTTGACCGCCTGATAGTAGGTCCCAATGGCCTCGTCGGTGTAAGCGGTGATCTCCTCCCCCTGGGGGAAGGCGGTGGAGCGGTAAAACGCCGATAAGGTCTCGGCGTTTTCTTTTGCAAACCCCCGGTAGAATTCCGCCGCTGACCGGCTGATTTTTTGAGCGTACTCCTGCCGGTAGATGGTCAGAATGGTGCCCAGCTTTGCCATCTGCAAATCCCACACATCCAGGGTGTCCCGCAGGTCGGGAAACCGCACCACGTCCTTTAACAGGGCGTTGCGCTGAGCCAGCACTTTTTCATACTGGCTTAAATACTCCCGGTACCGCAGATTGATTTGACAGACGGCGGCGTCCATGAATTTACGCCGCACCCCCGGGCCATCCCGCACCAAAGACAGATGGGCGGGCGAGAACACCACGCAGGCCACCCGGCCGCTCAAGGCGCTCTGGCTCTCCTGGGGAACCCCGTTTAAAAAGACCTTTTTCCGGTCCTTTCCCCCTAGAACCAGCCGAGCGTTCTGCTCCCGAACCTCATCCTCGAAGGTGAGGGTGAGCTCCGCTGAAGGGCAGTCGAACCGGATCATCTCCTTTTCGTGGGCGCCGCGAAAGCTCTTGTTGCCGGAAAACAGCCAGATAGCTTCGATGATGTTGGTCTTTCCCTGGGCGTTGTCCCCATAGATCACATTGCTGGATGGGGAAGCCTCCAGCACAAGCTGCTGAAGATTCCGAAAATTGACCGCTTGCAGCCGCTTGATCCTCATAGAAACACAAAACCCCTTGCGGATTGGATATTCCGTCCAGTCATTCCGCTGTCACTTCAAATTCTTCGCCGTTTGCGAAAACCACGTCCCCCGGGCGAATTTTTTTCCCCCGCTGGAGGCAAACCTCGCCGTTTACCAGGACTTTTCCGCTTACAATCAGCTCTTTTCCATGGCCGCCGGTGTCCACCGCGCCGGAGAATTTTAAAAGCTGGTCCAGCTTGATCCACTCGGTGCGGATCGAAATGGTTTCTCGGTTCATAAAAGGGAACCCTTTCTCACATTAAGATTCGGTTTTCAGCCGCACCGGCAGCACCAGGAACAAAAAGTTGTCCGAAGAAAGAGGCACCACTTTGATGGGAGAAAGGGCTCCTCCCATTTCCAGGTACACCTCGTCGCAGCCGGTGGCCTTTAGCGCGTCGATCATATATTTGTTGTTAAAGCCGATGGTGACCGGATCCCCTTCGATCTGGGCGGGGACGCTGTCAAACACCTTGCCCATGGAGGTGGTGCAGGAAATCTGAATGGAATCGTCCTCGAACACGCTTTTGATGGGGCTTTTAATCCGGTCGGTGATGATGATGGAAGCCCGCTCAATGCTGGAGGAAAAGTCTTTGACCGATATTTTCACCTGAGTGGTGTGTTGTTTCGGGATGGCGGACTGATAATCCAGAAACTGTCCTTCCAGAAGTCTTGAAATAATGGTGTAGCCCGCGATCTCAAACAGGATGTGCTTGCTGCTCACGTTGACCTTGACCGCCTGATCCTCTTCGTCGGGGAGGAGCTTGCAGACTTCCGAAAGGGTTTTGCCCGGCACCACAAAGGAAAAATCCTCGCTGACGTTTACTTTTTCCTTGCGCATGGCCAGACGGTATCCGTCCACCGAGACGATGTTTAAAACCCCGTCCTTTAAATCGAACAGGGAGCCGGTGTGCACCGGCGTCTGTTCGGTCACCGCTACGGCGAACAGGGTCTGGTTAATCATGTTCTTTAACAGAAAACAGGGCATGGAAAAATTCCGTTCGTCTTTTAACACCGGCATGTCCGGATATTCGGCGGTGCTGATTCCCAGAATGGTGAATTCCGCTCCTCCCCCTTTAATCAGGGTGAGCAGCTTGTCGTCTGTGCTCAAAGAAATTTCGTCCGACGGCATTTTCCGGAGAATTTCCGAAAACAGCCGGGCGTTTAACACCACCGAACCTTCTTGCTCCATGGAAACCGGAATGGTCTTGATGATCCCCAAGTCCAGGTTGTATCCGGTCAGGGTCAGTTGTCCGTCTTTGCACACCAGTAAAATTCCTTCCAGTGCAATCAAGGTGGATTTGGATGCAACGGCAAGTGAAACGTTAAAAACCGCTTCGCTCAAGTTTTTTTTGTCGCAGCTAAATTTCATAACAGGTCCCTCCGGCTGATCAATGGGTGATTTGCGTCTTTTTAGAAAGAAAAGAATAAGAATCAATATAGAAGTAGTAGTAGGAGCGGTTGAAATGGGGCAAAGTCTTGATTTTCCCTTGTCCCACGGGGGTTTGTCCCAGATTTTAGCCAGTGGACAATCCGTCGTAAATTTGTTGAATTCCACCGGCGTGTCAAACTTTTCCACGGGTGTGTTGAAAACTCTGTGGGGAAAGTTGAAAGTTTGTAAAAAAATCGGTGGAAAATACAAGGAGTCATGAAACTGGGGAAAAAGTTGTTGAAAAGGTTGAAAACAAAATTGGGGGAAAACTCAGTTATCCCGGATATTTTTAATGATATCGTCGATGATTTCCTTTTGGTGGCTGTCTTTTTTCATCGTTTTTTCAACTTGTTGGATGGCGTAGACGATGGTGGCGTGGTCCCGTCCACCAAATTCCTCCCCGATGGAGGAAAGAGACATCTGGGTGATCTCCCGCACGATGTAAATGGACACCTGACGGGCCATGGAGATCTGGGCCGCCCGCTTTTTGGAGCGGATGTCCTCCGCGCTCACCGAAAAGGTGCGGGCCACCTCGCCGATGATCCGCTCCACCGTGACGGGGACGGGCTGGTTGTCGTTTAAAATATCCCGGATGACGTTCTGCGCCACGGTGATGGAGGGCGGCGAGCCCGCCAGCAGCTTGTACGCCTTGATTTTTTTCACCGCGCCTTCCAGCTGGCGGATGTTGTTTTTCAGCCGGTTGGCGATGAATTCCGCCACTTCGTCGGGGATTTCGATGTGCAAAAGCTCCGCTTTGCGGCGGATGATGGCGATTCTGGTTTCAAAATCCGGCGGGGAAATATCGGTGAGCAGGCCCCACTCGAACCGGGTGCGCAGCCGCTCTTCCAAGGTCTTGATGTCCTTGGGCGGACGGTCGGAGGTGAGCACGATCTGCTTGCCCAACTGATGGAGCTCGTTAAAAGTGTAGAAAAATTCCTCCTGGGTGCTTTCCTTGCCGGCGATAAACTGAATATCGTCCACCAAAAGCAGATCGGCGCCCCGGTATTTGTTGTGAAAATCATGGCCCTGTCCCCGCCCGATGGAGGCGATCAACTCGTTGGTAAACGCCTCGCCGCTGACAAAGATGATGTTGGTGTCGGGCTTGGTCTGCTTGACATAGTTGCTGATGGCCAGCAGAAGGTGGGTTTTTCCAAGGCCGGAGGGGCCGTAGATAAACAGCGGGTTGTAGCTGCCCGCCTGTTTTTCCGCTACCGCCTTGCAGGCCGCGTATGCGAAGTTATTCGAGCTCCCCACGATAAAGGTGTCGAAGGTGTACTCGTAATCCCCGCCTTCAAAGGAAGGGTCGTCCTCGGAGAAAGCGGGGGCCTGGGGCTGCTGCGCGGCGCCCTGGTCGGGTTTTTGCGCCAGATCGTCCTCGGTTAGGATTCCGATCTCGATTTCAAAGCCCAGCACATCGGTAAAGGCTTTTTCCAGAAGATTTTTGTATTTCTGCTCGACGATCTTTTTCTGAAAATCGCTTTTGACAAATAAAAAAGCGGTGTTATCCTCAAACTTGACCGGTTCAATCGGCTGGATCCAAAGGCTGTACGCCACATCGGTGATCTGCTGGGCGCACAGGCTTTTCACATGATTGAACACCTCCAGAAAGGATTCCATGTTGAAAAGTACCTCCCACTGCAAAATAAGAAAAGATCCGGTGGAATACCGGTGGAAAATAGGAGGAATTTCGGTTGAATCACAAATTTCCAATCATTTTCCCTGAATTCTTATTTTAGCAAATTTTCATTCAAGTTTCAAGTTTTTCCACAAAGTAATTGTTATATATTTAAAATAGTATAAATAGGGCTTGAAAGCTGGGGAGTCAAAGCAGCCCTTCTGGATTTCACCGGGGGTTTGCAAAGAAAATCAGCAAAATCGCTTGACAAGCTCCTAAAACCTGATATATACTATTACCTTGCAGGGTTTCGCCTGTTTGAGGACAGGTTTAAAACCAAAATTCTGGCAATCAGACGGCGCTGTTGCCGAATGGATAATTGCTTCGTGTGTTTGGCACACGCTCGAAGGGAGGTTACGCAGATGAAACGGACTTATCAGCCCAAAAAGCTCCAGAGAAAAAAGGAACATGGATTCCGCAAGAGAATGGCCACTAAAAACGGGCGTAAAGTTTTGGCTCGCAGACGTGCAAAAGGCAGAAAGACATTAACCTATTAAGCCAGGGCGTTGTGCAGACCACAAATTTTTTTGTGGTCTGTTCCCGCTTATAATGGGTTTTGGGCGGATTTGCCCAATCTTTGGACCACACGTTCGCCGGTGGTCTTTTCTTTTAAAAAACGCATTTTCAGACGGCGGTAAGCCCAGGGGAAGTTTTATGGAAAAAAGGGAAAAACAGAACAAAAAGCTCACCCTGAACTGCGAATTTAAACGGGCTTATTACAAGGGGAAGTACAAGGCCTCGCCCCTATTGGTGACCTATGTGCTCAAAACCCGCCGCAAAAAAATTCGGTATGGCGTCACAACTTCGAAAAAGGTGGGAAACGCCGTCCTGCGCAACCGGGCCCGCCGGGTGATTAACGCCGCGGCAAGGGAGGTTCTGCCTTCCCTTTCCGGGAGTTACGATATCGTGTTTGTGGCCAGGTCAGCCACACCGGGCGCCAAGTCCCAGGATGTGCGCCGCGTGATGCAAAGCCATCTGGAAAAGCTTTTATAGATCAAATAAACCAATTTCTGTGGAAATTTTTGCTGTGGGAATTTTGGGCGCGGGGTGCGTATGAAGACACTTCTTCTTTGGATTATCCGGTTTTATCAGCGGCGGATTTCACCGCTGAAACCCCCTTGCTGCCGGTTTTATCCCACCTGCTCCGCCTACGCTCTGGAAGCCGTCACCCGGTTTGGCGCGATCAAAGGGGGCTGTCTTGCCCTGTGGCGGATTTTGCGCTGCAATCCCTTTGGAAAGGGCGGGTTTGACCCGGTTCCCGAAAAAAAGCCCCGCAAGCGCAGGCAATAACCGTTTTACAACGTCTATCACAACCTTGGAAGCCGGCCTCGCACGGCGCAGGAAGGCGATTCCGGGAAAGGAACGATCGCATGGGATTTATTAGTCAGTTATTCGGCTATCCGCTTGGATTTGTCATGTGGCTGCTGTACGCAGTGGTCAAAAACTACGGAATCGCTCTTTTGCTGTTTACCCTGGTGACCAGGGCGCTGTTGTTCCCCTTCTCCATTAAGCAGCAAAAAAACATGGCAAAAACAGCTCTTTTACAGCCTAAGCTCCAAAAACTGCAAAAGCAGTACGGAAAAAATAAACAAAAGTATCAGGAAGAAATGATGAAGCTCTATGAGCAGGAAGGCTACAATCCCATGAGTGGATGCCTTCCCCTGCTCATCCAGTTTCCCATTTTGTTCGGACTGATCGACGTGGTCTATAAACCACTGACCCATATCATGCACGTGTCCGGGGATCTGATTACCAAGGCGACCGAGATTGCCAAGGGTCTCAGCGGATTTAACGCCAGCAGCCCGGAAATCAGCATTGTGCGGGCGATCAACAACCCCGACCTGGTGGGGAATTTTGCCCCCCTGGGCCAGGATTTCATTCATAAAGTCCAGAATTTTGACCTGAGCTTTTTTGGGATCGACTTAGGCGTGGTTCCTCAGTTTGCCTGGAGCGTGCTGATTATCATCCCGATCTTGTCGGGTATCACTTCGCTGTGCGCTTCATTGATTAGTACGAAACTCAACCCCTCCGGGCAGCAGGCAACAGGCATGATGAAGGGCATGATGCTGATCATGCCGCTGTTCTCGCTGTGGTTTGCCTTCCAGGTTCCCACCGGCGTCAGCCTGTACTGGACCTATTCCAACATCTTTATGGCGGTACAGACGGTGATTCTGTATAAAATTTACACCCCTGAGCGCATGGAGCAGATCGCTTTAAAGGAAAAAGAAAAGCAAAAGGCAAAGGGTAAGGTCAAAAAGCCCAGCCGGATGCAGCAGATGCTGGCCGCCCAGTCGGGACAGGCTCCCGCCAAAGAAGAACCTCAGCTGTCGGCGGAGGAATTGAAGCGTCAGAAGGAAATCAACCGTCAGCGCCTGGCGGAAGCGCGGCGTAAAGCGGCGGAAAAATACGGCGAAGAATATGTGGAAGACGACAGTTCGGACACGGAATAACACCGAAATGGCTTAATAGTCGGAAAGGATGAAAAACATGGTTCGGGAAGTCATTGTGAGCGATAAAACCGTAGAGGCCGCCATTGAGCAGGGCTGCCGCCAGCTCCAGAAGGAACGGGACGATGTGGAGTATGAAATCCTGGAAATGCCGAAAAAAGGCCTGTTCGGCAAGATCAAATCCGAAGCCAAAGTGCGGGTATATCTGGTGGAGGAAGAAGACATCCTGGCCTCTGTGATGGAAAAACCCGCACCGAAAGTGAAAAAAGAAAAGCCCCAGCGTGAGCCGCAACCCCAAAAACCGGCGCAGCCGGTCAAACAGCACGCCGAAAAAGCAGACGTTGCTCAAAAACCTGCGGCTGAGAAAAAAGCCATGGCTGAGAAAAAAGCCATTTCCCCTGAAATCAGCGCCAAAAAACTGGAGGCTGCGCAGCAGTACATCCGGGATATTCTGGCGGCCATGGACATCCATGAGGTGGAGCAGGTGGTGGAGCAGTCCCCTGAAGGCGCCACCATCACCCTGAAGGGCGCGGATCTGGGTGTCATCATCGGCCGCCGGGGCGAGACGCTGGACGCATTGCAATATCTGGTATCCCTGTGCTGCAACAAGCTGGGGGGCGATTATTACCGGATTACGGTGGACTGCGGCAACTTCCGGGAAAAACGGGAGCAGACCTTAAAAGAGCTGGCGGCAAAGATCGCCCGCACGGTGAGCAAAACCGGCCGGAGCTGCACGCTGGAACCCATGAATCCCTATGAGCGCCGGATCATCCACTCGGTGATTTCTGAAACCGAGGGTGTGACCTCAAAATCCATCGGCGAGGAACCCCACCGCAAGGTGGTCATCAGCTCGGAGAATCCCCGCCGGAACGACCGCCGCAGGGGCGACCGTCGGCCTTCCCGGGGCGGCGACCGCCGGAGCGAGAGCCGCAAACCCGCAGAACATCCGGATTCCCAGCCCCAGCAGGATCGACCGGACGCCCAGGGAACGGAGAGCTTTGAGCTCCCCACCGAGGGCAAGCTGTACGGGAAAATCGAGTTATAAATAGGATTTTCCCGTGAAAAATCCATTGGGAAAATTGCGGATGAGGCAACGCCTCATCTTTTGCTCACGCAAAACTGCAATTTTCATCGCCTTAGCTTATGGGGCTTCCCCGTGGAAATATCCATAAAGAACATACTGCGTATGTTCTTGGCAAATTATTGTTGGCTCAAATAAACTTGATTCAAAAATTACGGAAGGCGCCCGCAGGGACCGCCGCTGCAAGGCATACGCTCCACTTCGGAGCCGGCCTGGCGGGCTGTCTGCCTGCGGACGCCTTTTTAATCTGTATGAAGGAGAGATCACCATGGAGCGCACCATTGCCGCCATTGCCACCCCGAACGCGCCGGGGGGAATTTCAGTCGTCCGGATTTCCGGCGCACAGGCAGTTTCCATCGCGCAAGCTGTCTTTCACTCCGCGTCAGGGCGGCTTTTGTCCTCCATGAAGGGGTATACGGCGGCTTACGGCACGGTGTGGGATGGAGACGAACCCATCGACGAGGCGGTGGCCCTTGTGTTCCACGCTCCCAAAAGCTACACCGGCGAAGAGGTGGTGGAGCTTTCCTGCCATGGCGGTCTATACGTCACCCGCCGGCTGCTGCGGGCGGTGATCGCGGCGGGGGCCTCCCCTGCCCAGCCGGGAGAATTCACCCGCCGGGCCTTTGAAAACGGAAAGCTCTCCCTCACCCAGGCGGAGGCGGTGATGGATCTGATCGCGGCTAACTCCCGCCAGGCGGCCAACTCCGCTCAGGCCATGCTGGAAGGCGCGCTGTACCGGAAGATCAAAGAAATCTGCGGGGAGCTTTTAACCCTGTCGGGACATCTGTCCGCCTGGGCAGATTATCCCGAGGAGGAGATCCCCCTGGTGGACGAAAACGAGCTTTTATCTTCCTTAAAACGCCAGGAACAGGCGCTGAGCGGGCTTTTAGCCTCCTACGACGCGGGAAAACTGATCCGGGAGGGGATTTCCACTGCAATTGTAGGCAAGCCCAACGTGGGCAAATCCACCCTGATGAATCTGCTGGCGGGCTGTGAAAAGAGCATTGTCACTGAGATCGCAGGTACCACCCGGGATGTGGTGGAGGAATCCGTCCTGCTGGGGGACGTGGTGCTCCGCCTGGCGGACACCGCCGGTATCCGGGACACCGACGACCGGGTGGAACAGGCTGGCGTGGCGCTGTCCCGGAAAAAGCTCAGCCAGGCGGAGCTGGTGCTGGCGGTATTCGACTGGTCCTCTCCCCTGACCCGGGAGGATGAGGAGCTGATGCGGCTGCTGGAGGACAAGCCGGTGATTGCCGTGGTGAACAAATCCGACCTGCCAGGCGGTTTACAGATGGAGCGTTTGCAACAGCATTTTCAACATATTGTTATAATTAGCGCAAAAAATACAGATGGGATTTTGCTCTTATCCAAGGAAATTGAAACGCTGTTTTCTCTGGGCGCCATTGGGGATTCGGGAGCGGTGCTGGCCAACGAGCGGCAGTACGACTGTACCAGCCGGGCTGTCGCGGCGCTCCGGGAAGCGGTTTCCGCTTTGGAGCAGGGCTTTACCCTGGACGCGGTGGACATCTCGTTGGAGACCGCGTTGGAAGCGCTGCTGGAACTCACCGGTGAACGGGTCACCGACGCGGTGGTGGATCAGGTGTTCGCCCACTTCTGTGTGGGAAAATAACAGCAAAGTTTTAAACACAATCGGTTGTGAAATGTTGAAAAAAGGAGAACGTTTTGTGAGTTATCAACTGGGCGAATACGATGTGGCGGTGATCGGCGCGGGACACGCCGGGTGTGAAGCGGCCCTCGCCGCCGCCAGACTGGGATTAAAGACAGCGGTGTTTACCATTTCGCTGGACGGGATCGCCAACCTCCCCTGCAATCCCTCCATCGGCGGCACCGCTAAAGGGCATCTGGTGCGGGAAATCGACGCGCTGGGCGGCGAGATGGGCAAGGCGGCGGACGCCACCTTTTTGCAGAGCCGGATGCTCAACCGTGGAAAAGGGCCCGCGGTGCACAGCCTGCGGGTGCAGGCCGACCGGCGGCGGTATCACCAGTACATGAAGGCCGCCCTGGAACGGCAGGAAAATTTGGATATCAAGCAGGCGGAGGTCACCGCCCTGCGGGTGGATGAGAAGGGGCGCATCTGCGAGCTGGAGACCCGCTTGGGGGCGGTGTATCAGGTCAAAGCTGCGATCCTTTCATCCGGTACTTATTTAAACGGAACGATTTATGTGGGGGAAGCTTCCTATTCTTCCGGACCGGACGCCACCAACCCCGCGCTGTTTTTAAGCGACAGCCTGCGGGAGCTGGGAATCACCCTGCGGCGGTTTAAAACCGGGACCCCCGCCCGGGTCCACAAGCGAAGCATCGACTTTTCCCGCCTAGAGGAACAGCCTGGGGATCTCCCCATTACGCCTTTTTCCTTTGAAACCCCGGAAGAAGGGCTTTCCAATCAAGTGAGCTGTCACGTAGCTTACACCAATGAACACACCCATCAGGTGATCCGGGACAATCTGCACCGCTCCCCTTTGTACGGCGGGAAGATCGAAGGGGTGGGCCCCCGGTACTGCCCTAGCATTGAGGACAAGGTGGTGCGGTTTGCGGACAAGCCCCGGCATCAATTGTTTATCGAGCCCATGGGACTGGATACCGACGAGATGTATTTACAGGGAATGTCTTCCTCCCTGCCCGAGGATGTGCAGATCGCCTTTCTGCGCACCATCAAAGGGCTGGAGCATGTGGAGATCATGCGAAATGCCTATGCCATTGAATACGACTGCTGTGATCCCACTGAACTGCTCCCCACCCTGGAGTTCAAGGCAGTGCCGGGGTTGTACGGCGCAGGGCAGTTCAACGGAACCTCCGGTTACGAGGAGGCCGCCGCCCAGGGCTTGGTGGCGGGAATCAACGCTGTGTTGAAGATCCAGGGAAAAGAGCCCTTGCTTTTAGACCGGGCAAGCTCTTATATCGGCACGCTGATCGATGATCTAGTGACCAAGGGCTGTTCGGATCCCTACCGGATGATGACTTCCCGCAGTGAGTACCGGCTGCTGCTGCGGCAGGACAACGCGGACGAGCGGCTTACCCCCATCGGCTACCGGCTGGGCTTGATCGCTGAGCAGCGGTGGGAGGCGTTTCAGCACAAGATGGAGCAGGTGGCTCTGGAAAAGAAACGGCTGGAAACGGTGACCATCTCTCCCGATCCGGCGCTGAACGCCTTGCTTGTTTCACGTGAAACATCTCCCTTGGATGGTCCGGTCAAGGCCGCGGAGCTGCTCCGCAGGCCCCAGGTGGGCTATGAGGACCTGAAGGACTACGACCGGGAACGGCCCTCCCTTCCCCGGGCCGTGACCGAGCAGGTGGAAATCCAGATCAAATACGCGGGGTACATCGCCCGGCAGCTCTCCCAGGTGGAGCAGATGCGGCGGCTGGAGGCCAAAGCGCTTCCCAGCGATCTGGATTACAGCGCCATTGAAGGATTGCGGCTGGAGGCCCGGGAAAAGCTCAATAAGGTGCGTCCGTTGAATTTAGGGCAGGCCTCCCGGATTTCCGGAGTGAGCCCAGCGGATATCTCGGTTCTGGTGATCTGGCAGAAGGCGCACCAGCAGCGAAAGGAGCAGACAGATGATTGATATTGCCTATTTGATGAACCTTTGCGGCCAATATGAGCTTCCCCTCACCCAGGAGCAGGCGGAAAAGTTGGATGTATATGCAGGACTTCTGGTGGAATGGAACCAAAAAATGAATCTAACCGCCATCACCGAGCCCAAAGCAATTGTGGAAAAGCATTTTCTGGACAGCCTGCTTCTGCTGAAAGCGGCGGAGCTCCCGGAGAATACCTCCTTGATCGACGTGGGAACTGGGGCAGGATTTCCTTCGGTTCCTGTTGGAATCCTCCGGGGAGATCTAAATTTGACCCTGTTGGACAGTCTAAACAAGCGGCTGACATTTTTAGAGGCGGTTTGCTCCCAGGTGGGAGTCAAGGCACGGCGGGTTCACGCCCGGGCGGAGGAAGCCGCCCGCAAGCCGGAGTTCCGGGAACAATATGAAGTGGCGACCGCCCGGGCAGTGGCGAATCTACCGGTGCTGTGCGAATACTGCCTGCCTTATGTCAAGGTGGGCGGCCGGTTCATCGCCCTAAAGGGTGCGGAGGCGGAGCAGGAAACCCAAGCGGCCAAAAAGGCAATTTCTCTGCTGGGGGCACGGCTTCAGGAGGTCAAAGCCTTTACTTTGCCGGACGGGGGACGACGGGGAATCGTTGTTATCGAAAAAATATCGCAAACGCCGACAAAATATCCCCGTCCGTCGGGGAAAATTGCAAAAAGTCCGCTGGTATAGCAGGTTCCCGTACCGGGAAATGTCGAAAACTGGTAAAAAATGTAAATGGAAATTACTGGAAATATTGCCGCGCATGTGGTATAGTAGAAATGCGGTGAGAAGAAGAACAAAAAGTTCGAAACTTCGCCGCAGGTTTACAAAATGCCACGCGCGGCAATATTTTTGTTTTTTTCGGAGCGCACAGGCCAATCTTGCCTGAAAAGCTCCCGATACTGTGGACAAGCCTTCGGTTTTTAACAAAGGAGTGAGAAACATGACCTCTTTGTTCACAAAGGAAAAGGTCGTCAACAAGGTCGTGCTGATCGCCAGCAAGGATATCGTCCCCAATCCGGCGCAGCCGAGGGTCGACTTCAATGAAAATGAGCTCAAGGGTCTGGCGGAAAGCATACGGGAAAACGGTATTTTACAGCCGATTTCGGTACGCAGAAACCAGGAGGGGAACTATGAGCTGATCTCCGGCGAACGGCGGCTGAAGGCCTCCCGAATGGTGGGCATGCAGACCGTTCCCTGTATCGTGATCGATACAAGCGACCGCCAGTCGGCGGTGTTCGCCCTGCTGGAAAACATCCAGCGGCAGGATTTAAACTGTTTTGAAGAGGCAAAAGCTCTTTCCGCCCTGATCAGCGAGTGGAACATCACCCAGGAGGAAGCCGCCTTGCGGCTTGGAATGGCCCAATCCACGGTGGCCAACAAGCTCAGGCTGCTCAAGCTCCCGGAGGAGGCCGCTCAGATCATCGCGGAAAAGGGCCTTAGCGAGCGCCATGCCCGGGCCCTGTTAAAGCTCAGGGAGCCGGAGGCGCAGATTTCCGCGGCGCTGTGGATCGCGGAGCAGAATTTAAACGTTGTACAGGCGGAAACATACATAGAATCCCTGCTGGTACAGCCCAAGGAGCCGCAAAATAAGCGTAAGCGGTTAATTGTAAAGGACATACGGTTGTTTTTAAACACCATCAACAAGGCGATTGACACCATGAAACAGGCCGGTATTCCGGCCCAGGCACAGAAAAAACAGCAAGACGGCTTCATCGAGTATGTGGTCAAAATCCCCATTCACACCTAGGTTATAGGGCGGTATCCGCCTTATAATATATTCTACACCTCTCCCCTACCCTTTCCGGCATTCTGCCGGAGAAAAGGACATGCAGTTGGTTTTCCACGCGGGAAACTGGGCATGTCCTTTTTCTTTTGTTTCACGTGAAACATAAAACCATGAGAATCCGGGAAAACCCCTTTTAAAACCCGGAAAACCGTGCTATAATAAAAGACAAATAGTCCAGTGCCGGACGATTGTGCACAGAAAAACAGTATTCCACGCAGGAGGACAGGTTGAATGGGAAAAATTGTAGCAATTGTGAACCAAAAGGGCGGCGTGGGCAAAACCACGTCTGCGGTGAATCTGACGGCCGCCCTGGGCGACCAGCACAAAAAAGTCCTCCTGGTGGATATCGACCCGCAGGGAAACGCCACCAGCGGCATGGGAATCAAAAAGAAAGGCATTTCCTCCACCTACGATCTTTTGATCGGAGAAGCGGCGGTGGACGACGTGCTGGTGCACACCAAGTACAAGCATGTGGACGTGCTGCCCTCCAGCATTGAGCTGGCAGGCGCCGAGGTGGAGATCGTGGAGATGGAAAACCGGGTGCAGCTGTTAAAAAACCAGCTGTTGGGAATAAAACAGAACTACGATTATATTTTGATCGACTGCCCCCCTTCCTTAGGCCTGATTACCTTAAACGCCCTGACAGCGGCAGACACCTTTTTGGTTCCGATTCAGTGTGAGTATTATGCGCTGGAGGGATTGTCCCAACTGATGGCCACTGTGCGGCAGGTCCGGCGGTTGTACAACGAGAACCTGGAGTTGGAAGGCGTGCTGCTGACCATGTTCGACGGGCGGCTCAACCTGACCATGCAGGTGGTCACCGAGGTCAAGAAATTCTTTCCAAAAAAGGTGTACAAGACGGTGATCCCCCGGAATGTGCGGCTGTCCGAGGCTCCCAGCTTTGGGGAACCAGTGCTGTACTACGACAAAAGCTCCAAGGGGACCAAGGCATACAACGAACTGGCCAAGGAGTTTATTAAGAAAAACAAGTCCCAGTCTTAAAGGCGGGAAAGCAATAGCCTGAGAACAGAATGGAAAGGCGTGAAGCGTGATGGCAAAAAAAGGCGGGCTCGGCAAGGGCCTGGATGCGCTGTTTGCAGACAACGACGCAGGCGGCGGCAGCGGCGCGGTGATGATGAAGATCACCGAGATTGAGCCCAATAAAAACCAGCCCCGAAAGGATTTTGACGAAACAGCCCTGGCGCAGTTGGCGGATTCCATCCGGCAGCACGGGGTGATCCAGCCCCTGCTGGTGCGGCCCCGCACCGACGGGAGCTACCAGCTGGTGGCGGGGGAACGCCGCTGGCGGGCCAGCCGGATGGCGGGGATCGACGAAGTCCCCGTGGTGATCCGGGAGATGACCGACAGCGAGACTATGGAGATCGCCCTGATCGAAAACCTCCAGCGGGAGGATTTAAACCCGGTGGAAGAGGCCCTGGGCTACCGGGATCTGATGGACTCCTTCGGCATGACCCAGGACGAGGTGGCTAAGCGGGTGGGCCGTTCCCGCCCGGCGGTGGCCAACGCCCTGCGGCTGCTGTCGCTGCCGGAAGAAATCCTGCCTATGGTGCGCCAGGGGGAGATTTCCGCCGGCCACGCCCGGGCGCTTCTGTCCCTCCCCGATGAGGATGAGATGGTGGAAATCGCCAAAAAAATCCCTCAAAAGGGCTACACCGTGCGGGACATTGAAAAAATGGGGAAAAAAGCCGCGGCGGCCAGCGATACGGCAACACCGGGGGGAGAAAGCTCCCCCGGCAGGGGGAACATCTTTGCACAGGACAGCTTTTATGAGGAAATGGCTCTGGCCCTCACAGAGCAACTGGGTAAAAAAGTGACGGTGAGCGCCTCGGACAGCGGAAAAGGGACCCTTTCCATCGAATTTTACACCAAGGATGAATTGTCCGAGATGGCAAAACGCCTGACTGGAGAGCAATAAATTCCCATATACTGGGTTAAATAGAAAGGAAATGGAAAATCATGTTGGATATAAAAGTCATTCGAGAGAATCCAGACCGGGTCAAACAGGCGATGAAAACCCGGAATAAAGATATGGACGCCGCTGTGGACGAAATTTTGGAAATTGACCGCCAGCGCCGGGAGCTCCAGCAGCAGGCGGACGCCATGAAGGCGGAGCAGAACAAGGCCAGCAAAGAGATCCCCGCCATCAAAAAGGCGGGCGGCGACGTGTCTGGGATCATGGATAAAATGAAAGCTTTAAGCGAGCAGGTCAAAACGTGCGATATAAAGGGCCAGGAGCTGGCCGCCCGGCAGCGGGATTTGTTGCTGAGCATCCCCAACATTCCCCACGCAAGCGTGCCCATCGGCAAGGATGACACCGAAAACGTGGAGGTTCGCCGCTGGGGCGAGCCCCGCAAATTCGACTTTGCGCCCAAGGCCCACTGGGATCTGGGGGCGGATCTGGGAATTTTGGACCCCGAAACCGCCGCCAAAGTCACCGGGGCGCGGTTCCACTTTTACAAAGGGCTGGGCGCGCGGCTGGAACGGGCGATCATCAGCTTTTTCCTGGATATGCATACCCAGAACGGCTACACGGAAGTGCTCCCCCCCTACATGGTCAACCGGGCGTCCATGACCGGCACCGGCCAGCTCCCCAAGTTTGAGGAGGACGCTTTTAAAATCGACGGCACCGAGTATTTTATGATCCCCACCGCGGAGGTGCCGGTGACCAACATGTACCGGGACGATATTCTGGACGGCGCCAAGCTGCCCATCAAATATTGCGCGTATTCGGCCTGTTTCCGGGCGGAGGCCGGTTCCGCCGGCCGGGATACCCGGGGATTAATCCGCCAGCATCAGTTCAACAAGGTGGAGCTTGTCAAATTCGCCCGGCCGGAGAACAGCTATGAGGAGCTGGAAGCCCTGACCCGGGATGCGGAAAAGGTTTTGCAGGCGTTGGAGCTCCCCTACCGGGTGGTGACGCTGAGCACCGGCGACGTGGGCTTTTCCAGCGCGAAAACCTACGACATTGAGGTGTGGCTCCCCTCCTACGACGCGTATAAGGAGATTTCCAGCTGTTCGAACTTTGAGGACTTCCAGGCCCGGCGGGCGAATATCCGCTTTAAGGACAGCCCCAAGGACAAGGCCCAGTTTGTCCACACCCTCAACGGTTCGGGGGTCGCGGTGGGCCGCACTGTGGCCGCCATCATGGAAAATTATCAAAACGCCGACGGCAGCATTACGGTTCCCAAGGTGTTAGTGCCCTTTATGGGATGCGAGGTTATCAAATAACCACAACCAGTCCTTTCGGCGCCGGAAGCAGATGGCTTCCGGCGCTGTGAATTGCAAACATGAAACCGTTTGTTTTCAACGTGTTGTTTTCAACACATACACGGTGGATATGTTGAGAACAAAACCCTCCTGGAAAGGATGACGCAGATGGAACAACAGGAGCAAACCCAGGGATATGTCTTTCAAAAAGAGGTAGAAATTCGGTTTTACGACTGTGATACCACCCGGCGGAGCCGGATCTCCACTCTGATGCGGTATATCGCGGATATCGCCGGCATTGATTACACAAATCGAGGGTACGATTATCAGTGGCTGTACGATCGGGGCATGGTGTTTTTGCTGTCGCGGGTAAGCATTCGCATCCACAACATGCCGGCAGCCGACGACCGGCTGATGATCAACACCTGGGAGCATGGCAAAAAAGGCGCGCTGTTTTACCGGGATTTTGAAATCCGTCGGCCTGACGGGGAGCTGATGGCTTCTGCCGCCACCGCGTGGCTGCTGGTGGACCCGGCATCCCACAAGGTGCTGCGCCCCTCCGCTTTTACCGGAAAGATGCAGTGTTATCCGGAAAAAATTCCCGACTGTTTCCCCGCGGAAAAGGTGAAGCTTCCCGAGGGGATGGATTATGCGGGCGACCGCCGTGTGGTGTACTCCGATCTGGACGCCAACGGCCACATCAACAATGCAAACTACGGCAACATCGCCATGGACGTTCTCCCGGAGGAAGTCCAGACCAGGCGAATGACCGATTTTCTGATGAACTACAACCACGAGGCCAAACAGGGGGACAACATCGCCCTGTACATATCCCAGGAAGGGAACGAGTGTTTTGTGGAAGGACAGTCGGACGGGCACAGTTGTTTTTCCTGTAGGATCACCTTTGCAGAGGAATGACGCATAAAACCGCCGCAGTTGTGCAGTTTTGCAAATTTTATACGGTTCAGTCTGGTCTTACGATCCGCTCAAACAGCCTCCATACCAGAGGCTGTTTTATTATGTGCAAAAGGAATTGATAAGCGGTAAAAGAATGAAGAGTATCTTACAAAAATCGCTTTTTGTTGTCATTTTGGTTAAACTATGCTATGATAAAATTTATGGATCAAACGAAAATGCTGGCAGACTCCCGGTCAAAGCCGAAGCCTCCGGCTTTCATTTAGGAGGAATCGACGGCTTTGCAAACAGTAGATGTACGAAAGCTCCAGCTCATGGAACTTCAGGTGCTGAATGAAGTCCGCAGGATCTGCGACAAACACCAAATCCCTTGGTTTTTAGTGGGAGGCAGCGTGCTGGGTGCGGCCCGGCACCAGGGGTTTATTCCTTGGGACGACGATGTGGATCTGGGCATGTACCGCCCGGATTATGAGCGTTTTTTGGTCGCCGCCCGGGATGAGCTCAGCGACCGATACTTTTTGCAGACGCTGGAGAGCGATCCCGGCTATCATCTGGGCTATGCGAAAATCCGGGTCAACGGCACCCGGTATGTGCAGGAAAACGTCATGCACCGAACGATGCATCAGGGGGTGTTTGTAGACATCTACCCCATCGACGGGGTGCCAGACGATCCGAAGCTGCGCAAAAAACAGCGGATGTGGGCGCTTTTATCCTATTTCTTCTGCCGGCAGGAGCCGATTAAAAAGCAGGGACAAGCCATCAAGCTTGCGTCCACTGTACTCACCAAAGTGTTGCCGAAAACGCTGCAAAAAAAGATCGGCATGGCATACGACCGGAAGATCAGCCGGTTCCCGGTGGAAACCTGCCGGGATGTGGCCAACATCTACGGCATCAAACAGTACTACAACGAAATTATGCCCAAGGAATACATCGGCGCCCCGGTTATGCTGGAATTTGAGGGTTCCCCTACCCCGGTACCGGAGCAGTGGGACAGCTACCTGACGTTTTTATACGGGGATTACCATCAGCTTCCGCCGGAGGATCAGCGGGTGTTAAAGCACCAGGCGGTGGAATTTTCTCTGGGTGAGGAAACAACATAGAAGGATGTTCTGTGTTTTTCCGCAAAAGATAAAGCGTCTTGTGGGAATAAGAGCGGGCTCAAAAAGGATTGAACTTCGAGTGCGTAGGCCTGCGCCGGCAACGAGACAGAGCGTCCCGGTTTACGCAGGAAAGGAATGGTTATACCAATGGAACAAGTGAAGCGGATTGCCGACCGGCTGTTTTCGGTGGAGCTATACCGGTATGCGCTGCTGATTTTGACGCTGCTAAACACCGTTACCGTCTTTTATTATTGGACGACTGCGCTTAACCCTGTGTTTTTAATTTGGGGCGGATGTATTTTAATCCGGGATTTGTTTACAAAGCGAAACATGCTCAAAAACCGGGGGCGGTATTTTCTTCTGGGCTTTTTACTGCTCTATATGGTCACGATTTTCGTGGCGGGAAGAAACAAGCTGTACGGAAATCTGGTGGTGTTCGGTTATACTGCGCTCAACCTGCTGCTTTTGTACTCCTACTCCGATCAGGATGACCGGGAAACCGTTCTTGTGCGGCTGAAGCGGTTCTTGACCATCCTGGTGGTGTTCAGTTTCTTGATGGCGGTGGCCAGCCTGGTTATTTATTTTGGACACATCTACATTGCCTATCCTTCAAATGTAGATAAAACCACCGAGTATATGGGCTATGTAAACGGCCGGCTTTGGGGGATCAACGGAAACCCCAACCCCTGTGGAATCATGGCGGTGTATTCCATTACCGCGTCGGCCATGCTGTTTTGCTGGGTAAAAAAACACCGCGCGGTCAAACGGGTGCTGTTGGGTGGCAATGCTGTGCTTCAGCTGATGGTCATGGCGGGAGTCAAATCCCGGGGAGCGGAAATCGCGCTGGTGATCTTTCTGGCGGTGGCAAGTTTGCTGATCGGCTACCTGCTGTTTTTAAAAGCCGGCAACAAGCTGATAAAATCGGATTCCAAGCGGTCTGACACCTTAAAAAGGGCCGCTTGCGGTGCGCTGGCAGTGGTTTTGATGGCGGGCGTCGCCGGCGGAAGCTATTGGGTGTTGGGAAAAAACCAGGGAATGCTGGCCGCGCTTGACGGCAAGATGAAATCCATCAGCAGCCGGCAGCCTTCTCTGCCGAAACAGCAGCAATATTCCGTCCCCGCCCCTACTCCTCCTGAAAACTACGACGCCCAAAGACCGGATTTGCAGCTGCCGGGCAACGATATTACCAACGGACGGTCCAAAATCTGGAAAGCGGGTTTTCAGGTGTTGAAAGAGTATCCCATTCTGGGGGTGAGCTTTAAAAATGTGCCGGAACGGGTGGAACAGGTCAATGGAGCACCGCTGACCGGGATCGAGGGAGGCGGGATGCACAACGTGTACCTACAGGTGGCGGTTTCCAACGGACTGGCGGGCTTGATTTGCTTTTTGGGAGCAATCGCTGTGTTTATCATCGCGGTGCTGCGGTATATGTCCCGCCTTTCAAAGCGGCCCAGCCGCTGGTATATGGCTCTTCTCATCCCCTTTTTCTGCATGGTGTTCGCCTATAATATGGTGGAAAGCCGCGTTCTGTATTCCATTGCATACGCACCTCTTTTGTTCTGGTATTTTTTGGGTGTCGGAATGTTTTTAATCAACAAAGACACCGGCCGGGAGGACAAGGAAAACCTTCTTGCAAGGATGGTGCAGCGGATTACGCCGAAACGGTTTCAACAGGTCAGGGCAACAAACATAGAAAACGACGCATAAAAACGGCTGCGGCCCGGTGGATATCGGACCGCAGCCGTTTTTCCAAACGATGTATGCCGGAAGCGTTGACAAAGCAATATGGATGAAATCAAACGGAACGGACAAAACAATGTTGTGTAAAGACTTTCCAATAGCAAAGGAGGAACCTATGAAACTGATTATCCGAAAAGAAATACCAGAGGATTATCGGGCGGTGGAGCGCCTCACCAGGGAGGCGTTTTGGAACCATTACGCACCGGGGTGCAGCGAACACTACCTGGCCCATATCCTGCGGGAATCAGAGGCCTTCGTAAGCGAATTGGACTTTGTGGCGGAAAAAGACGGAAAAATTGTGGGAAACATTATGTACACCCGGGCTCAGGTGCGGGGCGACGATCAGGCCGTTCATCCTGTGCTTTGCTTCGGGCCGGTATCGGTGCTGCCGGAATGTCAGGGACAGGGCATCGGCACGAAGCTCATCGAGCACACCAAGAGGGTGGCCAAGGGCCTTGGGTTTACCGCAATTATTATCTACGGTGATCCAGAATACTATAAACGGGTGGGGTTTGTCCCGGCGGAGCAGTTTTCCATCGGCACCTCCTGGGGCACCTATGCGGCCTCGCTGCTGGCCTGCGAGCTGGAACCGGGCGCACTAAACGGCTGCGCAGGGATGTTTTATGAGGACGACATCTACGACCTGGACGAGCAAAAGGCCGAAGCGTTTGACCGGGAGTTTGAACCAAAGGAAAAGCGGGAGGGCCTCCCCTCGCAGGAGCGGCTGGCATACCTGGTTTCTCAGAGCAAGCCCAGAAAATAGAAAACAAGGAAAATCCCAGTGGAGATCCATGCTCACCACTGGGATTTTCCTATTTGACGACAGTGCCGGTATAATAATGGGTCAGGATTTTGTCATAGGTCCATCCCCGCTTGGCGTATTCGTTGGCGCCGTGCTGGCTCATCCCCGCGCCGTGGCCGTAGCCATAGGTGGTAAAGGTGATGGTCTCCCCGCTGACAGCGTAGTCGAACTTGGCGCTGCGCAGCTGGAACCCGGTGATGGTCTCCCGCATGACCCGGCCGGTCAGCCGGGTGGAGCCAAAGCTCGTCTTTCCCCCAAGGGTGATGTTTCCCACATATCCTCCGCTGGTGCGGGAGGTCACCTTCACCCAGCCCGCGGGGTCGCCGGTCAGGGCAATGCCGGTTTTTTGTTTGACCAAGGACTGAAATTCCGATACAGAATAGGTGGTTTTCCCTTTCCAGCCGGGGGTGCCGGAATCATAGGGGCTTTCCACGCTAACCAGGTATGGAATAGAGCCGCCCCACACGTCGGCGGCGGAGTTGGTCCGTCCCGCCACAGAGGCGCAGTACACTGCGTTGATGGGGCTGCCGTTGTAATACACCATCTTGTCCTGCACCGCCTTGACGGCGTTGATCACTTTGGCAGTGGGTGTGCGGCTCCCCACGCTGGGGGCCTTGCCCAGCTTGTTGTAGTATTTAATGTAGGTGTGAGCTGCCACCGCCTGGGCCTTTAAAGCCTCGGTTTCGAAGGAGGAACTCATCTCGTTCATCACCACCCGGCTGAGCACGTCCGCCGCCGGCAGGCGCTGTACGGTGCCGCCGATGGTCACCTCCAGCATCTCCCCACCCGATGTGCTGGGCTTGCTGGAGGAGCTAGGGGCGCTGGGCTTGCTGGAAGCCGCCGGCGCTTTGGACGAACTGTTGCCGGGGGTTTTTGACGATACGGCTGACGGTGAACCTCCCTGGCTGGAGGAAGCCGGCGCAGAGCTTCCCGCACTGCTGGAACCAGGTGCGGAGGACGGGCTGGAAGAACTGAGGCAGACCGTGGAGGAGATTCCCGATAACGGCGTGCTTTCCTCCCCCGCCGAACTCATCCCCTGATCGGGGTTGTCCAGCATGGAGGGCGGAATATCGGGCATGGCGTCACCCAGTTCCCGGATATAGTCCGAGGGCTGGGTGGCCGCGATCCCAGGGTCGCCGCCGGAAATCCCCACCTTGGCCAGAGCGATGGTGGCGGTGCCAAAGCAAAGCCCCGCGGCGCACAGCAGGGAAATCACCGCGATCAGATGCCGTTTAAACATGCGAAAACTCCTTTCCAGGAACAACGGGAAGAACAGGGAAAGGACACACAGCGTAATTTCCATGTGTCCTTCCGATTATGCCGATTCGATTGGTGAAACGCAAACGCAAACTATTCGGTGGTCTGCGTCTGCTCACTGGTAATGACATCCGACGGGACCGGAGGCTCGCTCGGCGTTGACTCGGGCGGCGTGGGCTCCTCCGGTTCGGAAGGTGTCGAGGGAGTCGACGGGGTTTCCGGTTTGGAAGAACCGCCGATGGGAGGCAGTAGCGAGGACTCGGGCGGCTCATCCGGATAGTGGATCGACGGGGTATCCGAGCTGACGTTGTGGGGTCGGCTGGCATTAAGTCCCGCGTCGAAGTAGGTGGAGCCGGTCTTTTTGGACGAAGTGCTTGCAGAAGAAGTTTGGGTTTGATTGCTTTCCGCCTTGCTGCTGGTCTGGGTCTGGCTGCTGCTGCGGTTGCTGCTGGAACCAGAACTGGACGTATTGGCAGGCCCTGTATAGTTGGGGGAATCCGGCGGCGCGATGTTGGTGCCGTCGTCGGTGAGAGCGGGTTTCGGGTTGTCCGGATAGTCGGGCTTGGTTCCGCCGTACTTGTCGTAGTATGCCTGAGGATACAGGGTTTTGGGGTTCTTGACTGCCTTGGAAACATCCACCGTGGCGGATTCGCCTGGTCGGACCTTACGGGCCACCACCACGAACCGGGCGTCGTCGAACTCATAGGTACAGGTGGATAGCGTCAGCAGCTTGTCGGTGGGCAGTACATCCACCGGGGTGTTAATAATCGACCGGCGGCGGATTTCCTCGATAAACCAGTTGAAGTGTTCGTCCGACTGGGCGTTGATAAAGTTGTGATAGTCAAAGACGTTTCCGTTGTCCTGCTGTCCGTTGACATTGACGATAAACGCGGAAACCACCTTGTATTTTGCTTCTTCATACACGGTGTCAAAGGTGATCACCGGAGACTGCTTGTAAAAGGCCAGGTCTTTGTACTTGGTGATCTGCTGGAAGAACCGGCCGCCCCGAATGTTGTGGCCATACAGCACCGTATTGGTGCTCTGAGAGGAGGGATCCAGGTTGCTGCGGTAGTCCGCAAAGATCACGCCGTTGTTGTTGGGCTTTTTGTAGAAATCCCGGCGCAGGTAGTAGTCGTTGTCATCCGTCTGGACAACTGGGTAATCCACCTTGGAGTTGGGGATGGTGATCCAGCCTTTAAAATCCTGGTTGGCCGCATAATACTTGGCAAACTTCGGCAGATATCCGTCGGGAAGCTGATCCAGCTCTTCCTTGGTGGGGGCCTGGTCCGCCATTTCCCGCAGGTTTTGATAGACGTCGTCGGACACCCAGGTCTGCCGGAAATAATCCAAAATCATCCCGCCGGAGATGACAAACACAATGACCGCCACCAAGAAAATACATTTGCGGATGATCTCGCTGGGGGCGTCCCCTTTCCAGGGGATCAGGTAGGTGAACAGCCGCTTGTACCAGGGGCGGTTTTTGCCCAAAGCGTCGGCGGAGTTTAACTCGTCCGCGGCCAGGGCGTCGTCGATGGGAACCATGGCCTCCAGAGCGGTTTCGCTTTCCTCTAAAATCAGGCGGACCATGTTCAAGGCGTTGATGGCCGCCAGCTCCCGGATGTAGTCCCGTTCGTCCCCGGAACCGTGGCCGAACTGGAACCGTTCCACCCAGACCTTGCCGGCCCGGGAAACGGCGATGTACACGGTGCCCACAGGGTTTTGCTCGGTGCCTCCCCCGGGACCGGCAATGCCGGTGATGCCCACGCCAATATCGGCCGAGCCCTGTACCTGGGCGCCGTTTGCCATGAGCACCGCTACCGATTGGCTCACTGCGCCCTTCTGGTCAATGATTTTGCGGGGGATTTTCAGCATCTGCTCCTTCACCCGGTTGGCGTAGGAGGAAATGCCGAACTCAAACACCTGGGAGGAACCGGACACGCTGGTGATCTTTTGGGACAAAAGCCCCCCCGTGCAGCTTTCCGCTGTGGCGATCATCAGCCCTTCTTCCTTGAGCTTTTCCACCACGGTCTGCTCTAAGCTAATCTCGTCCACACCGTACACCGCGTCCCCTAAAACCGCCCGGATCTGGGAGATGACCGGCAGGATCATGTTCCCCGCTTCGGCGGGGGTTTTGGCCATGGCGGTCACCCGGATCTGCACCTGGCCGGTTTTGGCGTACAGCGCCACTGTGGGGTTGCTCCCGTCCAGGATGTCTCCCAGCATTTCTTCCACCTTGCTCTCCCCGATCCCCATCACCTGGATGGTTCGGGAGACGATGGAACCGTCGGAGAACTTAGACAGATAGGGCATCACTTCGTTTTGGAACATGGGGATCAGCTCCCGGGGCGGGCCGGGCAGCATGATGACGATCTGGTTTTCGCTTTCCAGGGCGCACCCCGGCGCGGTGCCGTTGTCGTTTGGGAACACCACGCAGTTTTTGGGCAGCACAGCCTGTTTTTTGTTGTTGTCAGGCATTTCACGGCCGGATTTTTCAAAGTAATCCCGAATGCCGTCCAGGATATCCTCCCGGAGTTCGCATTCCACGCCCAACGCCTCGCAGACCGTTTCTTTGGTCAGGTCGTCGGCGGTGGGGCCCAGGCCCCCGGTGGTGATGACAATATCGCTGCGGGACAACGCCAGCGCCAGCACTTCTTTTAAGCGCGCAACATTGTCCCCCACCGCCGTCTGGTAATGGACGTTGAGTCCCAGCAGCGCCAGCTGCTTGGACAAAAACTGGGCGTGGGAATTGTTGATATCCCCCAGCAGGATTTCGGTTCCAACCGCAATAATCTCTGCGTTCATCGAATAAACCATCCTTTCATACAAATCGGGAGGGAACGCCCGGTATGTTTCTCTTTAAAAATCGGGGCGGATACAGGTGATTTCGGTGTGTTCCACCGCCTCCTGGATCAAGGGTTCGAAGTCGAAGGCCGCCTGAGCCTGCTCCACCATTTTGAGCTGAGGCCGCGTTTTGGGGTGCTTGGGGCTGAACACGGTGCAGCAGTCGTCATAGGGCAAAATCGAGGTCTCGAAGGTGCCGATCTTCTGGGAGATCGCCACGATCTCGGATTTATCCATGCCGATCACCGGCCGGAACACCGGGATGCGGCAGACCGCGTCGGTGCACACCATGGCCCGCAGGGTCTGGCTGGCCACCTGGGCCACGCTTTCCCCGGTAATCAGGGCGGACATGTCGTTTTGTTCCGCGATGCGCTGGGCGATTTCCATCATCAGCCGGCGCATGATAATGGTGAACAGCTCCTCCGGGCAGTGCTGCTTGATGGCCTCCTGCAGCTTGGTAAACGGCACGCAGAAAAAGCTGATCTTCCCGCAGTAGGGGGTGAGCTCCTCACACAGGGTTTCCACCTTCTGGCGGGCCCGGTCGGAGGTGTACGGCGGGCTCACAAAGTGGATGGCGCTGATGCGCACCCCCCGCTTTGCCATCATATAGCCCGCCACCGGGCTGTCGATGCCGCCGGACAACAGCAGCAGCGCGTCGCCGGAGCTTCCCACTGGCATGCCCCCCGCACCGGGGATTTTTTTAGCGTACACATAGGCCCCGGCCTCCCGCACCTCAACGGTCACGGTGACGTCGGGATTGTGCACATCCACTTTCAAATGGGGGAACTTGGACAAAAGATAGCCGCCCAGCTCCCGCATGATCTCGGGGCTTTTTAAGGGGAACTGCTTGTCCGACCGCTTGGCGTTGACCTTAAAGGTCTTTGCCCCCCGCAGGGTGTCCGCCAGATACTGTGCGGCGCCCTCCTGAATCGCGGCGAGTTCTTTTGGATACACCGCCACCCGGCAGAACGCCGCGATGCCGAACACTTTTTCCAGGCGCTCGCAGGCTTCATCCAGGTCGATGTCCTCGTCCTCGGGGGTGATATAGATGGTGGACTGGGCCTTGCTGTATCGAAAGTTCCCCAGGGGCTTTAGCCGCCTGCGGATGTTTCGGATCAGCACGTCCTCAAAGGAGCTTCGGTTTAACCCCTTCAGGGCGATTTCCCCGTCCTTAATCAGTAAAATTTCCTTCATGGTGAACCATTGCCTTTCTTGTATCAAACCGGTTATGTTGTTTTCATCAGGGTGTCGATCCCCTCTTTCAGCCGTGCCGCGAAGGCGGTGAGCTGTTCCCCGGTGGTTTCGTAGGAAAAGCTCAGCCGGATGGCGGTGTCGATCCGTTCGTCGGGAAGGCCCATGGCCGCCAGCACATGGCTTTTGGCTCCCTTGGAGCAGGCCGAGCCGCTGGAGACATAGATGCCCGCCTGCTCCAGAAAGTGGAGCAGAATCTCGCTGCGAATCCCCTTGACCGACAGGTTGAGGATATAGGGCACACTCCCTTCAGGGGAGTTTACCGTCACGTCGGG
>CAJFTY010000021.1 GCA_904420045.1 Candidatus Metaruminococcus caecorum
GCGTGTCGACAAAGTCGACAACGCTCTGGAAGAGGGGGAACCCCCTCTTCCAACATCTCCCCGCAAATCCCATAGCCATGGGATTTGTCGTCGGCAAAACCGCCGCACATGTCGCCGGTTTTGCAATTTTTATCGGATCTACATGGGTTTGTCTACAGTCTAAAACATCCCCGCCATTTGGCGGGGATGTTTATGTATTTTTAATCTTCTTCTTTCTTAATCTTAAAAAAGAACCGCAGGATGCCGGCTAAAAACTTAGGGCTTTTGATAACAACAACTTTCACAACAAATCCCTCCAGTCAAAAATGAAGATGGATATATATAAAAACGTCGGCCTTGCAAAAGCCGCGTTATCGCCCTCGCAGGCACCCGATTCCAACCACGATCAGCAGGATAGCCGAGACAATGAGCAAAAGCTTATAGGAGCACAGCATTAGAAGGATCAATCCGATACCAAAGACAATCGCCAAGTATGGAGGGGGAATCAAGCACTTTTTCCGTCTGCATCGCTTTTTCATCAGCCTCCCTCCCGTCTTTGCCTTGGTAACCCATTATACGCAGACTGGCGCGAAATGGTTCAAAGGATTCCAGGTGGATTGTTGTCACCACAGCTTTCACACCACGCAAAAGGACGCGCGAACAAACTGTTCGCGCGTCCTTTTATTCCAGTCTTTCAACGGCTAAATCACTCGTTCTAATTCCTTTTTTAGGCGTTTGATAATGCGTTTTTCCAGCCGGGAGATGTAGGACTGGGAAATTCCAATCAAGTCGGCAACCTCTTTTTGGGTGTGCTCTACGCCGTTTTTTAATCCAAAGCGCATTTCCATGATGGTGCGCTCCCTGGGATTTAATTTCTGCACGCATTGGTTGAGCAGATCCCGTTCCACTTCGTTTTCGATGTCCTTGTTTACGCTGTCAGAATCGGTGCCCAGAATATCCGAAAGCAACAGCTCGTTTCCATCCCAGTCCACGTTTAGAGGCTCGTCGATGGAAATTTCATTTTTCAGCTGGGAGCTTTTCCGCAGATACATCAGGATTTCGTTTTCAATACACCGGGAGGCATAGGTCGCCAGCTTAATGTTTTTCGCAGGACAAAAGGTGTTGACCGCTTTAATCAGCCCGATGGTGCCGATGGAGATCAAATCCTCCACGCCCACACCGGTGGATTCAAACTTTTTCGCGATGTAAACCACTAGGCGCAGGTTGTGGACAATCAGTGTCTCCTTGGCCTTTGGCTCACCAGTTTCCAGTTTTTGAAAGATGACGACTTCTTCTTCCTTGGTCAGGGGAGGGGGGAGGGTTTCTGGCCCATTGATGTAGTGGATGGGGTGGACAAATCCCATTCGCTCCAAAATCCGTTTTCCCCATTCTGCCAGTCCGCGAAACAACGCGATGTCCGCTACACCCATCATAATTCCATCCATCCTTTCTGGGAGCAGCGTGCGGTGTTTCGGAATAAATCCCGAAACAGCGGGCTTCGCACACCTCTCCGAAAGCCCGAAAGCAGGAGCTTTCAGGCCCTGTGCCTTTTATTTTATATCTGACAACAGCTTGGTGTTGATGACAGCATGATACTCCCCCTGGGACAGAGGAGTGGAGGAAATCCCAATCAGCGCGCGGATCTCGCAGCGTTCGCTGTTTTCCTTTAAAAGGTAAAGATGCTCGGGCTCAAAACAGATCAGCATGCCCTGATGTCCCACCGCGTGGTAAGGGATAGCTCTCAGCTTAAATTCCTGTCTGCCGGAGGCATGAGCCGCCACCTCGCCGCAGTCTCCACTTTGGATGCCGGAATGAAGCGGCAGAGGAATTAGTTCTTTGATGCTTACAAAGTCGCATACGATCACCGGCGTCCCGCTGATGGAATCGCATAGCTGATTTCCGGTGTCGGCAAGACCGGTCACCAACGCCTGCTTGCCGCCCTGCTCGATCAGCAGGGTATACAGTTCATGCCGCTGTGTTCTTTGCCGGAACAGGTATGTAACAAGTTTAATGATCCCATAGGCGGCGACCGTTCCCAGGACAAGAGCCAGCGCCGAAATGTTAAAATACACAGTTCCGTTGCGGATGACCATCCCTTTGGGGGAGGCGAAAACAAACAGCGCGGTCATTGCGCCTGCAAAGACAAAATTTACGGCAAAAAAGATCAGCGTGCGCTTCAGATAGAGAATGAAAGTGCCAAACCCGAAAGCGATCAGGGTCAGCAGACAGGCCAGAGCGAGTTTGATTCCCCACAACAACAGGGGGTGGAGATTGTCGAACAGAATTAAAACAGAAAAAAGGCTGCCCGTCAGCGCGGACAGAACCATCCGAAAGCGTTTGGCTTTTTGGCTGAAAAAACAGGAGGTGCCAAGCAGCAGAAAATAGTTGACAAACAAATTGACGGCAAGCAGCACATCCAGATAAATCACCTGTGGCAACGGTTTGGCCTCGCTTTCTGTCATGCCGTTTGGTATGGACGGCCTGTTTCTTCTAGGTTTTCCGCTTCCAGCCTGATTCAGCTCGTTAATCTCTGAAGCAGGAGGAACGTGTAACAGTTCTTATTATAGTCTGCCGCGCATACTTTTTTTGTCAAAACCCGTTCCCGTTTTTTCATTTTCTCAGCTGAACAGGCGGGAGAAAAAGCCGGGCTTTTTCCCCGGGACTTTATGGCCCTGCTCAAAGCAGACCAGCACAGTATCCTCCCCGATTACTTCAATTTCACTCCAGCGGATCACAATGTCTTCCTCCCGGCCCAGCAGGCCGAAGCATTTTGCCCTGCCGTAAACCACCAGGCTTAAAACCTCGGCGGTGCAGGTGTTGACGTCCACGTCGTCGACATATCCCAGCTTTGTCCCGTCTTTGACGTTGATAACTTCTTTGTTGCGCAGATCGTTTACCCGGGTCACCATAGCGATCACTTCGTTTCTGTCAAAGTTGTACAGTATCATTGTATTCGACGCTGGGGAAGAAATATGCCGGAAAGCAAAGAAGCCCGGAAAGAGTACAAGCTCTTTCCGGGCTTCTTTGCCGTATTGCGCCGAAATTCGAACGCCGGCGCGTCCCGTAGATAGGAGAAGAATTGACAAGATTTTTATGCGCTGCAAGTTGTCCTTGGCTGAATTCCCGCAGAATAGGATCAAGCATTACCGGTCCCATTTTTGAGCGAGAGCCAAAATTTGATCCGCAAATTTTGCAAGGTCTTTGTTGGCGCCGCCCTCGTTGTGCTTTGCCACTTCCTGGAGCTGTTCCACCGCCTGCAGCAGCCGCGCATACGCATACGAAGCGCGAGCGGTCTTGTCGGACTTTGGGCGGAGCTTTTCGTATTCGATCCCCTCGTCCAGGATGCTTCCGCTGGCAAGGTCGTAAATCGCTTCAAAGTTTGGAGCCCAGGCGGAAAAGCCCTCTTCCGCCAGGGTTTTGACAAAGCTCAGACAGGTTTCGTTTTCCCCGTGGACCACAAACACCTGTTTCGGCTTTTCCCGAAAGGAGTGAATCCACCACAAAAGCCCTTCTTTGTCCGCGTGGGCGCTCAGTCCCCGGAAATTATAAATATGTGCTTTTACTGAGATTTCTTCCCCGAACAGCTTGACCTGCCGGGCGCCGTCCAGCAGGATCCGGCCCAGCGTCCCAGCTGCCTGGAATCCCACAAAAATGATCGAGCATTCCTGCCGCCACAGGTTGTGCTTTAGGTGGTGCCGGATCCGTCCGGCTTCGCACATGCCGCTGGAGGAGATGATGACCTTGGGCGTGGGATCTTCGTTTAAAAGCTTGGATTCGTCGGTGGTCTGGGTGATCCGCAGGTTGGAAAACCGGATGGGCTGGAACCCTTTTTTTAGCACCTCAATGGTCTCCTCGTCTGCGTAACCAGTCAGATCTCCGTCATAGATCCGGGTAGCTTCGCTGGCCAGCGGGCTGTCCACGTATACAGGAAAATCCGGTACGCTGGTCACGAGCTTTCGTTCTTTGATTTCCCGGATAAAATACAAAAGCTCCTGGGTGCGCCCCACCGCAAAGGAGGGGATCACCACGTTGCCGCCTCCCGCCAGGGTATCGTTGATAATGCGGGCAAGATCGGCGGTATAATCCTTTCGAGGCTCGTGGTTCCGGTCGCCGTAGGTGGACTCCATCACCACGTAATCCGCGTCTTCCACGATTTGAGGATCCCGGATAATTGGCTGCTGCTTGTTGCCGATGTCCCCGGAAAAGACGATTTTTTTCTCCACACCGTCCTCGCTGAGCCACAACTGCGCGTAGGCGGATCCCAGCAGGTGTCCCGCGTCGGTAAACATCAACCGGACGCCTGGAGCAATTCGCAGCTCCTCTCCATATTCGCAGGGGACAAGGTATTGCAGGGTATCCTCAGCGTCCAGCATGGTGTACAAGGGAACAGCGGGTTCCTTTCCGGCCCGGCGGCCCTTCTGGTTGGCCCACTTGGCATCCAGCTCCTGAATGTGGGCGGAATCCCGCAGCATAATGGAGATCAGGTCACAGGTGGCCCGTGTGGCATAAATTTTTCCCTGGAACCCGTTTTTGACGAGCAGGGGAAGCCTCCCGCTGTGGTCAATATGGGCGTGGGTCAAAATGACAACATCAATCAGCGAAGCGTGGAAGGGAAGCTGCTGGTTTTCCTTTTCATCCTGCCCCTGCTGCAGCCCGCAGTCGATCAAGATTTTCTGGCCGTTTGCCTCCAGACAGTGACAGCTGCCGGTGACTTCCCGGGCCGCCCCGTAAAACGTGAGTTTCATACTGTTTTTCCCGCCTTTCTTCTTTTGTATCATCGTATGTGTACAAATCTAAAAGAACGAAGTGGTACTGGATTCTTTTTCTTATCGTTATTATACCACCAAATCCATTATGGAAAAAGGGAATCCTTACAAAAATATGAAGAGCATGGTAAAAATACTGTAAGAAAAAACTTGTTCCCCTGGCCTTTCTTTTCCGTTTGAAATGTGTTAAAATGAACAAGAAATAGAGAGCTGGATAAACGGGCCGTAGCGTTCCAAGTGCGCGGCCGCCTGTATCCAGTCGGGCGAGGACACCTCGAGGACAGCGACTGAGAGAGTATTTGATGGAAGGATATGACGGTTTTGAAGTATCTGATCAATATGATGTCCAAAGCGCATACAGTAAAGGGGCAGGGGGTATCATCCGCCTACGATGAGCAGGTCACACTGATTAAATCCGGACTGCCTGATAAATATACGATTTGCGAAAACAAGTTGAAATCTGCTGATATCACCCATTATCATACGGTCAATCCAGAGTATTTTCTGACACTCCCCTTTGTCAAGCGGAACGGCGTGACGGTGGGGTACGTGCATTTTCTTCCCGAGACGGTGGATCAGAGCTTAAAGCTCCCGCCGGCGGCGAAAAAGGTGTTTTACAAATACCTGATCTCTTTTTACCGGCACATGGATTACCTAGTTACAGTCAACCCCTGTTTTATCGACAAGCTGGAGGCCTATGGAATTGACCGGAAAAAAGTGACTTATATTCCCAATTTTGTGTGCGACGATCTGTTTTTTCCCTTGGATCCGGATCAGAAAAAGCCTCTGAGGGAGCAATATGGACTTGACAAAGACAAATTTACGGTGGTCTGCGCCGGGCAGCTCCAGCGCCGGAAGGGAATCTTTGATTTTGTGGAGTGCGCAAAGGCGCTTCCTCAAATGCAGTTTGTGTGGGCGGGAGGATTTTCCTTCGGCCATATGTCCGATGGCTATGAGGAGATTAAGAAGATCGTGGAGCACCCGCCGGAAAACCTGAAATTTTTGGGAATTATTGAACGGGAAAAAATGAATGAGGTTTACAATTTGGGCGACGTAATGTTTTTGCCCTCTTACGAAGAATTGTTCCCCATGACGATTCTGGAGGCGATGAACTGCCGGCTGCCCATCCTTTTGCGGGACGTGGAGTTGTATGAAAACATCCTGTTTGATTATTACTTAAAGGCTAAAGATTTAGACGGATTTATAAAAACACTTTCTAGGCTGGAAAGCGATCCCAAGTACTTAGAACAAGGCAGGGAAATGGCGTGGAAAGGCCATGAGTTTTATAATAAAGAACATGTTTTAACCATGTGGGACAATTTTTACGCACGGATTGTGCAGAATCGTCCGGAAAACCGTAAATATCATTATAAAAAGAAAACGCTGGAAGAAAAACAGGCTCTTAAAAAACGCTCTGCGGGAGCGGCGGCAGTCCGCCACAAAAAAATTAAGACCGCTTCCAAGGGGTAAACAAGTATGAAATGTAAAAAGCTCAACATTGTAATCATTGTAATTTCCGTTGTGGCTCTGTTCGGTTATCTGATTTGGACAGAAGGCTTTTCAAACCTGATTCAGATTTTGTCCAGGGTAAAGCCCTTTTGGGTGTTGTGCGCAGTACTATTAATGATTGTTTATTGGCTGTTGGAAAGCCTGATTTTACATATCTGCGTCAAAAAGTTTCACCGCCCGCAGCAGTTTAAAAACACCCTGCGCACCTCGATGATTGGCCAGTTTTTCAATTGCGTTACTCCCTCTGCCAGCGGTGGCCAGCCTATGCAGGCGTTTCATATGGTCCGTACGGGAGTGCCCCTCGGTATTGCAGGATGTACGCTTTTGACCAAATTTATTGTCTATCAAACCACCCTGACGGTCTATTGTCTGATTATTCTGATTTTTCAGTGGAAGTTTTTTATGGTCAAAGTCTCTGGCTTTTCCTGGCTGGTGTTGGTGGGATTTTTAGTCAACGCTGTGATCATGCTGGGACTGATCTGCATCTGCTGTTTCCGCAGGTTTACCCAGTGGGCCGCCATTGGGCTGGTTCGCCTGCTGGCAAAGCTTCATATTGTCAAAGATAAAGAGGAAAAGCTTCGCTATATTCATGAGGAGCTCGACAAGTTCTATGAAAGTTTTGCTATGATGAAGCAAAACAAGCTGATGATTCTTCAGATGACGGTCTTGTCTGCGGTTCAGCTGACCGCCTATTTTTCCATCACCTATTTTATTCATCTGAGCCTGGAGCACACCGCCGCTTCTTATGTGCTGATTTTGGCAGCCCAATCATTTGTATTGATGATCTCCTCTTTCGTCCCCTTGCCGGGAGCAGTGGGAGGCGCGGAACTGAGCTTTTTCACCTTCTACCAGATGTTTTTTACTCAGGGGACACTGAATATGGCCATGCTGTTCTGGCGTCTGATTACCTTTTATCTGCCAATTTTGGTGGGGATGTTTTTTGTCCTCCCCATCACCGGCAGACGGAAGGACAGCGGAGAGCCAGTGGAACAAGCGGTGCAGGCTTAAAATATTTTTTGTGTTTGAGTTCGGCTGGGAAGACAGAATTACTGTCTTCCCAGCCGTTTTTGTTGCCGGTTGCCAAGCGATGAAAACAGCCGTATGCTGGTTTTCGCTCAGCTTTTTGGAGGAATGCAAAAAATCCGGAGACGCTCAGCGCCAGGGTGTATGGAACATCGGTTCCCTGTCAATACTTTTCATCGTGAAAGTATTGCAGGGGAGTTGTTGCCAGTGCACGCAAACAAGGTGGAGATCTGTGGAGTCAACACGTCAAAGCTCAAGGTGCTTAAAGAAAAGGAAAAAATTGAACTGATTAAAAAAATGCAGGCGGGGGATCAAAAAGCCAGGGAAGAACTGATTAACGGAAACCTGCGGTTGGTGCTTAGCGTGATCCAACGGTTCACCAACCGGGGAGAGAATCTGGACGACTTGTTTCAGGTGGGGTGCATTGGGCTGATTAAAGCCTTTGACAATTTTGACATCACTCAAAACGTCCGAACTAGCACCTACTGCGTGCCAATGATTATTGGAGAAATCCGGCGTTATTTGAGGGACAACAACTCCGTGCGGGTCAGCCGTTCTTTAAAAGACACCGCATATAAAGCCATGCAGGTCAAAGAGCGTCTCACCGCCGAGCTGGATCGGGAACCGACGCTGGAACAGATTGCCAAAGAGATGGACGCCAAAAAAGAAGACGTTGTTTTGGCGCTGGAAGCCATTGTGGATCCGGTTTCTCTGTACGAGCCGGTTTACTCCGATGGGGGAGATACCATCTATGTAATGGATCAGGTGTCCGACCACCACGATGACACCGACTGGCTGGGGGAAATTTCCATGAAGGAAGCCATCAAAAACCTGGGTGAACGGGAAAAGCGGATTTTATCCCTGCGTTTTTTAAGCGGAAAAACCCAAGTGGAGGTGGCGCGGGAGATCGGAATCAGCCAGGCGCAGGTATCAAGGCTTGAAAAAGGCGCTTTGGATCAGATTAAAAAACAACTGTAGCAGCATCAAAGCTCCGGTGTATACACCGGAGCTTTAATGCTTGAATCTCACTTCTCTGGTTTTGTCCGTTGCAATTGGATGTCCTGTATGCTATACTGAGACAAACTTCATCTGGACAGGAGTGTCTGCCATGACGGAAAAAGAAAAGATGCTTGCGGGCAAGCTGTATGAGGCAAACGGCCCGGAACTTTTGGGCGAGCGCATGCGCGCGAAAAAAATCGTCTACGAGTATAACCATAAACACCCGGAGGAGTTTACTTTCAGCGATCCGCTGCTGCGAAAGTTATTGGGCTCTACGGGGGAACATTTTTTTATTGAGCCTCCTTTTCGGTGCGACTATGGCTATAACATCTGCATCGGGGAGAATTTTTACTCAAACTACAACTGTGTGATGCTGGACTGCGCAAAAATCACCATTGGTGACAACGTGCTTTTAGGACCCAACGTGAGCTTGTTTGCTGCGGGGCATCCTCTGGATGTGGAACTGAGGCGAAAAGTCGAGTATGCGTTTCCCATCACCATTGGAGACGATGTCTGGATCGGTGGCAACACGGTAATCAACCCAGGCGTTACCATCGGAAGCGGAACGGTGATCGGCTCTGGCAGCGTGGTCACCAAGGATATTCCCTCCGGCGTGGTAGCAGTGGGGAATCCCTGCCGGGTACTTCGAAAAATCAGCGAGCATGACCGGGAGTTTTACTTTAAAAACCGACGGGTGGACGAGCCCGTAGAATAAAAAAGGAGGTTGTTTGATGGCATCCAGCGTGTCGTTTGTCCAGTATGTCTGCGACCAGCTGTCGGGAGCGGGGGAGATCCGGTTTAAACGGATGTTTGGGGAATACGGCCTGTACTGCGACGGGAAATTTTTCGCGGTGGTGTGTGACGACAGCCTGTTTGTAAAGCCTACAAAAGCGGGCGCTGCGTTGCTTGCAGACCCTCAATATGCCGAACCTTACGCAGGAGCAAAACCAAGTCTTTTGATCCAAAACCTTGAGGATCGGGAATTAATGACGCGCCTTGTAGAGGCTACGTGTTCCGAGCTTCCCGCGCCAAGGCCCCGAAAGAAAAAAGAATCCTGAAAAACCAAGCACCGCCCGGCATGGGACGAACGTCCCATGCCGGGCGGTGCGGTTTCATAAAGGCCTTATTCAATGGATTTGAGTGAAGTGGTCATGTCGATCTTTTTCAGTTTAAAGTGCAGGGCTACGTTAACCAGCAGGGTAAAGCCCAGGGTGAGCACCGAAGCCAGGATAAAACTCATGGCGTTGATTTCGTGGACAAACATCACCACGTCCACTTCTGATGTTGTGATGACAAACTGATTGAGGAAAATACCTCCCACCAGTCCGATGGCGATTCCGATCAGGGTGGAAAAGACGTTTTCCCGGTAGATATAGGCCGAAACCTCTTTGTCGTAAAAGCCCAAAACCTTGATGGTAGCCAGTTCCCGCACCCGTTCAGTGACGTTGATGTTCGTCAGGTTGTACAGAACGATCAGCGCTAAAAGGCCGGCGCAGACAATGACCACCAGCACAATATAGTTTAAGCTCCCCAAAATGTCGGAGAATTGATCCTTTACATCGCTGGAATACGAGATCCCCAGAATGTTTTTATCCTCCAGTAACTGTTTGGAGAGGGTCTCCTGATAATTGCCGCGCTCCTTGTCTGAAGCGTCGCCGCTTAAGTCGTTGTTGGCGATGAACACGTTGTAAGAAGGGGGGGCTTGATACAGGGCCTGATAATAGCTTGGCGACAGGTATACATAATTGAGGGTGTAGTTTTCGGTCACTGCCGCGACTTTGACCTCGGTCTGGGCGCCGGTGGACTCGATGATCTCAATGGTGTCCCCAGCTTTGACCTCCAGCATCTTGGCGAGTTTTTCATTGATGACCGCGCCGTCATCCGGCAGGGAGATTGCCTGCTTCTTGCCAGGGGAGCGCAGTACAATAAAGTCCGTCATGCTTTGCGCATCCTCCGGGACAAACAGGTTGACGTTTTTGGTAGCGGTATCGCTGTGCACATCATAGGATTTCTGCATTGCCGTCGTAAAGCCTAAGATATGCTCATTGGAAGCCAGCGTTTGTTTCACCTGAGGCATGGGGTCCTTGCCGTCGGAATCATCCGTCATGCCCAGCATATCGTAGACAAAAATATCGTTGTACTGTAAATCCGCAATGGAGGTAATGGCGTGCTGAAGCCCAAATCCCGTGAGCATTAAAGCGGTGCAGCCGGCGATTCCCACCACCGTCATTAAAATCCGCTTTTTGTACCGGAAGATATTGCGCATGGACACTTTGTAAGAAAAGCTCAGCCGGCTCCACAGGGGCGTGATCCTCTCCAGCAAAATTCGCTTGCCCGCTTTGGGAGCCTTGGGGCGCATCAGCTGCGCAGGGGAGGACATCAGCTCCGCCCAGCAGGCGGCCAGGGCGCTTAAAACGGTGCACAGTACCGCCGCCAGCGTGCACCAGGCAGCGTAATCCCATCGGAAGGGGGCATAAGACGGCGGCATCACATACATGATCCCATAAGCGTTGAAGATAATCAGAGGGAACAACTTGAGCCCGATCACCAGGCCGATCACGCTTCCCAAAAGGCTTGCGCTGACCGCGTAAATCAGAAATTTTGCGATGATGGATCCCTTGGAGTATCCCAGAGCCTTGAGCGTTCCGATCTGGGTGCGCTGTTCCTCCACCATACGGGTCATGGTGGTCAGGCAGACCAGAGCTGCCACCAGGATAAAGAACACGGGGAACACCTTGGCGATGGCGTCCACCCGCTCGGCGTCGGTGTCGTAATCTGCGTATCCCGGATTGGCGGTCCGGTCGGTGACATACCATTTGGGCATTTCAATCGAGGCGATTTTGTCCTCATTTTCCTGAATTTCCGCCCGTGCGTCCGCAAGCTTCTGATCGGATTCCGCTTTTTGCTTTTCATACTCCGCTTCCCCATCTGCGATTTTTTTTCGCGCGTCTGCCAGTTTTTGCTCCGACTCCTGCTTCCCTTTTTGATAGTCGGTTTCGCCAGAATCAATCTCCTTTTGAGCCTGGGACAACTGCTGCTGTGTCTGTGCTTTGGAGACTTCGTACTCCTGTTTTCCCTGGGCGTACTGGGACTCGCCAGCGTCCAGTTTTGCTTGGGCGTCGGAAAGCTGCTTTTGTCCCGCCTGTTTTTGCGTATCCAGTTCCGCTTGTTTTTGATCCAGCTGTTTAAGCGCTTCCTCAAACATGGGGGCCAGTGCGGGATTGGCGTCGATTTGCGCCTGAATTTGTGCCCGTGTGCTGTCGATCTGCGCCTGGCCGTCCGCGATCTTTTGGTCGAATTCGGATTTTTGAGCGGCGTACTGGGCGGCGCCGTCGTTTAGTTCCTGCCGGGAGGCGGCGAGCTTTTCCTCAGCCTCCTTGAACTTTGTTTCAGCTTGTTTCCGGGAGGCGGCGAGCTTCGCCTTGGCATCATCCAGCTGCTTGCGGGCAGCGGCGAGCTCTTTTTGTGCAGCGGCTTCGCCGTCCGCGAGCTCCCTCTTTGCGTCGTCGAGCTGCTGGCGCGCCTTGCTGAGCTCCTGCTGCTGGGTGGCTTCACCGTCTTTCAGTTCTTGTTTCGCGTCATCCAGTTTTTGGGAGGCTTCGGCCTTGATTTCGTTTAGGCGTTGGGCGGCCCGGGTTTTGGAAAGTGTTTCAAACTCCTCGGTTTTTTGGTCGATCAGGTCCCCGTATTCCTCTAGAAAGGGGTCGAGCTGATCGGCGCCCTGAAAGGTCAGATAGACGTCGGTGTAGACCTCAAGCTTAAAATCCGATTGAGGCACTAGAAGAAACAGATCGGTCGTTCCGTCGCTGAGAGTGGAACTCCCCCGCTGGAAATTCATATACATTGGGGAGTTGACGGTGCCCACCACCGTGTATTCCTCGTGAGCCAGGGTATCGGTGATCGTTTCATCCTTTTTGCCGGAGGAAAAGGTCACCTTGTCGCCGATTTGAATAGAACCGGCGTTGTTCGCATCAATTACACACTCCCCGGAAGTTTGGGGCAGGCGGCCTTCCTGCAAAACTGGTTGGTTTAGCTGTTCATCGCCGCCGGAGAGGTCCAACGAATAGACCTTTGCCACCAGCTCCGGCTGGTCGGAATCCTGAACCATCACATCAGCGGAATAGGCCGGCATGACAGTTCGGATCCCTTCCTGGCCGCGGATAAACGCAAGATCGTTGTCATTAAATCCAACGGTGGAAATCAGCCGCAGATCCATCAGGTTTCGATCGTTGTAATAGCGGTAGGCGCTTTGTTTCATATCCGGGCAGGTGACCTTGACGCCTGCAAAAAATCCGGTGCCCAGCGCAATGATTCCAAGGATGGACAAAAACCGGTTTTTGGATTTCCAGATTTCGCGAAATGTGTCTTTGATCAGAGATTTTTTCATGTTGAGGCTCCTCCCTTCGCTGGAAATATCCCGCTGCGCCGATCGGAGAGCGGAAAGCGCACCGGCGGGAAACCGGTTACCAATTGATCTGTTCCACCGGCGTGGGAGATGGATTTTCTACAATCTGTTCCACGCGGCTGTTTTTTACGGTAATCACCCGGTCTGCAATGGGGGTAATCGCCCGGTTGTGGGTGACGATGATGACCGTCATTCCGGTCTGCCGGCAGGTGTCCTGTAATAGCTTTAAAATGGTTTTTCCGGTGTTGTCGTCCAGTGCTCCGGTGGGTTCGTCGCACAACAGCAGCTTGGGACGCTTGGCCAGTGCCCGGGCGATGGAAACCCGCTGCTGCTCGCCGCCGGACAGTTGCGCGGGAAAGTTGTCAAGCCGTTCGCCCAACCCCACCTGCCGGAGCATTTCACCAGCATCCGCGGGATGTTTGCAGATCTGGGTGGCGAGCTCGACGTTTTCCTTGGCGGTCAGGTTGGGAACCAGGTTGTAAAACTGGAATACAAACCCGATGTCCAGCCGCCGGTAGGTGGTCAGCTGCCGGGGGGAATACTGGGCGATGTCTTTGCCATCCACCAGAATGGAGCCCTCATCGCAGGTATCCATTCCGCCCAGCATATTCAGGATGGTGGTTTTGCCCGCTCCCGAAGAACCGACGATGGCAGCCAATTCCCCTTTTTCAATGGAAAAGGTCACATGGTCGTTGGCGGTGATGGTCACTTCACCCATTTGATATCGCTTGCACACGTCTTTTAATTCCACAAAGCTTTTCATTGTAAATCACTCCGATTCGGCCGGGCAGTCCGGCTGTTTATTGACAAACAGGTAGCTGAGGTATTGATCCAGGGACTCTTCCAGGGGATACCCGCCATCCTCACTGTGCAAAAGAAGATACACCAGCGCTTCGATTAGCGAATGGCCCAGTGCATCCGCCAAAACAGAATTTTCCCTGAAGCTTTCGGGGAGCATGTGACGCTCATTCCAGATTCGGCGGCACACAGCCTGTGTGATCTGCTCTTTGGCGTCCTCAAAAGCCGAGCCCTTGGCCCCGTTCATTAAAATCAGAAACTGAACACGGTTTTCCCGATAAAGCTGAGAAACCGCATAGGCGATATCGCGCAGGGGAGAGCGTTGGGAAAACCGGGGAAGGGGAACGTCAAAAATCAGCGTTTCCAGTTGTTTGACCGTAGGAGATACCACCGCGTCAAACAGCGCGTCTTTGCTTTGAAAATAGGCATAGATATTTCCAACTGTCATTCCCGCCTGTTTTGCGATTTCCCGCATGGAGGCGCGGCGGTATCCGTTTTCAGAGAATTCCAGGGTTGCCGCCTGCAAAATCCGAATTCGGTTTTCTTCTTTTTGTATCTGCATAACTGAACACCTGTTTAATTTTGATATCTTTATTATACCTTGTTTCTCGAAGGATCAATAGGCTTATTTTTTGACGCAATGATAAAATATTTGTGAATAAAAACAAAGGAAACGTTGACTTTTCATGACATTTGTCGTATCGTGAAGGTAAGGACTAGGCGGAGAAAAAGGGGAGCATCCAAAATGAAATTGGTTGAGATTTTTTACTGGTTTGTTTTGTACAGTGCAATCGGCTGGGCCTATGAGTCCATCCTGTGCTCCATCACACAGCGGAAACTTGTCAACCGGGGATTTTTAGTGGGGCCGGTTTGTCCGGTGTACGGGTTTGGCGCACTCATCATCATCTTCTGCCTGGGCGGGGAAAAGGATAATCTTTTGACCCTGTTTTTATCCAGCATGGTGCTGACCACCGTTCTGGAATATTTGACCTCCTGGCTGCTGGAAACATTTTTTCACGCCAAGTGGTGGGACTACTCCAAATACCGCTTTAACTTAAATGGGCGGGTTTGCCTGCTGGGAGCGGTCGTGTTCGGGGTATTGTCGGTGCTGCTGATCCAGTGGATCCATCCCTTTATCAGCGGACTGGTCGCCAAAATGAATCCGGTTTTCATGTTGTGGCTCGGCGGGGTGATCTTCGGCGTCTTGGTATGCGATCTGATCTTTACCGTTCGCAGTATTCTCAAACTTAACGGGAAGCTCCAGGAAATTCAGACGGCGATCAACGACTTTAAACAGCAGATGACAGAAGCGTCTGAGCAGCGCAGGCAACAGTTTATCGAACGGTTTGAGGCCAGCGAGTTTAATACCAAGCACATCAAAGCGCTGGCGGAGCGCAAAAAATTCCAGGAAAAACGGCTTCTTAAAGCGTTCCCGAAGCTTAAATCCCTCCACTACGAGGATGCGCTGGAAAAAATTAAGTCGATCATCTATAAAAAATAACGATACGTCCGGCGAAATGCCAGTCATTCCATGATCAATAACGACTATGGATGGATTCATTCTGATTGCTCGGTTGTTTGCCTGTAAGAAATAGAAAAACGATACAAGGCTAGCCGGACACTTCCTGCATGGGAAAAACAAAAAAGATTTGCAAGAAAAATGGGGTTGGGGATAATGAAACTGCATCATGTAGGGCACGGCATCCTTTTCGTAATTGTCAATTTATTGTTTTTTGGTGTATTTACAATATGGCAGCTTGTGGAAGCCGAAGATCAACAGCGATACCAAGGGGTGGCGCTGTGTTTTGTTATGCTCAGTTTTCTATATAGTGTCTTGTATGGCATTTTTGCGTATCTAGGTACGAAAAAGCTTCTTTATCCGAATTTGATTCTCCTGTGTTTTGCGGGTGTATTTTTCATTGGAACGGGAATTGTTTCCGGCGCTTGTTCAGAGATGGCGGTCATGCGGTTTATGATAAGCGCGATTTCCGGGGCTGGTACACTGGCTGGAATTTCATTTGCGCTTTCCGCCTTGATGATGGCAATCCAAAAAAAGAATAAAATTGACACATAAGATATTAAAAAGAAAGGGGAGGGGTGCTCGTGCATCCAGCATTCAAAAAAGCAGTTTCCGTTGCCCGTATGAGTCTTTGTACCATCGTATTTTGGAGTGTTTTCCTGATTTGGATCGTAATAGAGGACGGACCCAAATCGGGAGCGATCATCACTTATAGCGCCGCTTATTTTATTGTGGCGGCTCCCGTTTATTTTTTGCTATACGGATTGCTTACCGCGTTGTTGAGCAAAAAAGTCATTTTTCCCCATGCAGTTTTATTGATTACAACGATTGTTTGCCTTTCGATTTGGTTTGCCGTATTAAAAACCTTTTCCGATCCAAAGGGTATCTTTGTGGTTGCCCTGTTTTTCACCTTGATTTCTTTGATTCCGGCTGGAATTGTGCGATTCATTCAGCTCCAGGTTAAACGGATTCAAAACCGTCACACCGCCCAGCCGATCAAGGACGATTAAGCGCAAAAGGAACATTGGACGCACCACTCGTTTCAGGGTACCCTAAGGAGGGGATGAAATGGATTCTTCGCTCACGCTGGCTGAACAGCTTCGCATCATCAACCGGTTCAAAAAAATCAATTTGATTTCTTTTGCTGTGATATCTGTGCTTTACTGCATCCTTACAATTACTACACTTTTCGCAGGCATAATTTTTCTATATTTTTCTGTTCCTATCTATGTGGCTATTTACTCCATTTACAGTGCATTAAAAACAAAAGACATCTTTTTTATGAATGTGATGCTGCTGCCTTTTTTGGCTGCATTTCATATTATATATATGGTGCCCTTCTATATTCTTACAGTACTGGATTTTGGTAATTATTTTGAGAATGTCGAAGAGTGGTCAACCCGTATCGCTGAAATGAATTTTTTATATTTTACTTTGGTGGGGCTTTCCATTTTTATTTCGTTTCTCGTTCAATTCGCTGCAAAGGCGGAGCATCGATATATGGTAAAAAAAGGGCGCGACTCCGCCCCGGTGGTTTCGATTTTCACCGGTCCCTATTGGGGATATAAAAAGATTTTGCGGCCTTCTTTTGTGTTTTTCGGGATCTGTTCTCTTTTGGCACGCCTGAGCCTTCGTGAAGATCTTCCGCTTCTGGCGTGGATTGTGTTTGCAGCGGCGCCGGTCTATATGATCTTCTATGGAATTTATTCCTATCGGGTTACAAGAATCTGTGTGATTCCCACCATGCTGCTGTTTTTCTTTGAACTTGTCTGTTTGCTGCCCCTGTACATGGCTTACTGCGGCGCTGATTGGTCTGGTATCCGTTTTCTCTTGCTGCTTTTCATCCTGCTGCCTCTTGTCAGTTCCTTGGTGACGCGGATGGTCTATAAAAAATGTATATCGAAAAAGGAGAAATAGCATACAAAATACATCCCAGCACGCATGCATCTGAAACAAACAGGCGCCTTGATCCGGAGGAGTGGACCAAGGCGCCTGTTTGCGTTACCGAAAGAATTTTTTTTATCGCTTTCCTGAAGCGTTTTTTCCCATGCAAATATCCAGCACCTCTCTGGGAGGCTGAATAAGGGCATTTTCATACCGGCACTTCCACTGCACTTCCCGGTTGATATTGCCGTCCACAATTCCATCAATGGTTTCGTTGTCCTGAATGGGGTTGTTGTTTTCCAGCATGTAAGAGGCCGCGTTATAGGCGTGATTGACCACCCAGTTTGGGTCCATGCCATGAAAATGGTACTGGAGATCCGGAAGAAACAAAGTGCTCATTCCCACTGTGTCCACCAGCATATCCTCGGTATCCTGAATATGAAAAAAACGGGCGTTGACGCCGAAGCGAATAAAACGATCGGATCCGGAAATCACATGTTTCCGTACGTCAGACCCTAAAAATAGTTTGCCGCAGTTGTGAAAATAGAATGCCTCGCAGGTAGGATACAACTCTGCCAGAGCATCCAAAAAATCCATATCTAGGTTGGCGCGTTCAAGTGTTGGGAGCGCGCCTGCCAGCATATCGGTGGCAACTACCTGATACGTACATTCTTGGAAAACCCGTTCCCGATCCTCCTGGCAGTCCCACATCTGGCTTTTAAGAAAGGCATCAAAGCCCTCGCCATCAAAACTGGAGCAGCCCATCACCATAAGTTGAACCGGGACATTGCCGTCTTTAAACTCCGCAATATGATTTAAAGCGGCAAAACCCGCTGTTTTTTCATTGTGGCAAAAACACTCCACTGGGCCGATGTTTCGCTTGAGGACGGAAATCATCTGCACCTTGTCCGGCATGACGACCGGTTCTTTGAACAGCATTTGTATAAGAAACGGGCCGCCGGGACGGGAGCTTTTCTCACTCAGATCCTGTTGAAATACTTCCTGATTCATACTGTCGTCTCCTGCTTATTCCATCACTTCCAGCACATTTCCGTCCTGATCGGTGATCCGGGTGGGAACCAGTTCTACAGTCAACGGGAAACTGGACAGCGGGTAGACGCCGGCATGGCCGCTCAGAACGCCGCACAACTCGGAAAGCGCCTGTTCCGGCATGGTCAGATACAGAATCCCTTCTGCGGCTGAAACCGCCTGGTCCCCTGGATTAAATTGAACGGCTGCCTCCCGGCCTTGTAAGCGCAGGGCACGGCCTTTGCCAACTCTGGCGCGGAGCATATTGACAAGCACCTGGCCACGTCCTGCTCCCAGGCGGAGCCAGGCCCGGCTGTTCTTCAGGTCTGCTCCGGTCTCGTCCAGATAAAGAAATCCTGTGGAGGAGCCGTCCTGTTTCATCCCGTTTTGGCATGCGCTATACAATGCGGGAATTTCCATTTGAGAGCTGCGAGAAAGGTCTGTGACGCATAAGGGGATCTGTTTTTCCAGCTCCGCCAGGAACTTTTCACCGTTCCAGCACATCAGTGCGTCCATCTCATCGCCGGTAATCGCCACTGCCTGCAAGAAAACCATGTGCCCGTTGGGTGTGTTCAGTCCGCCCAGTTCTGGGTCAATGCGGAAACCCAGTGCGGTGAGTCGGGTGTCGGTTTCCAACGCGATGGGGCCGTTGCAGCTCATATGATGGCCGGGGCCAAACACATTTCCGCTGGAAAACACATATCGGGCCAAATTTTGCAGCAAATTGACCGGCCAGGCGGGCGGCTGTTCTTCGCTGCCGCGCTTCAGCCGGAAGGTCAGTTCAAATCCATAACCGCTTTCCTCTGGATCATCCCCTTCTTTTTCATAAAGCTCAGTAAAACCATAGGTGATGTAATGCCAGTGGGGCGTGCCGTGCTCGCTTTCCCAGACTTCAACGCCGTCTAAAGGATCCTTCCCTCCCAAGGCGTAGGGAAGGACAGCGCTGTAAAAAAGCCCTTCCTGATCGGGGTATAACGCTTTCATTGCATTGGAGATGGCGTCAAAGCCCGCCTGCTCCAGTTCGATATCCCTGCTCATGGTCAATCCTCCTCGTTTTGTTGTCCGCATGCCAATTCAATGTCGATGAACTGCACCATCAGCTGGCACAGTCCGCCCTTACCATCAAAGCCCCAATAGACAGGATCGATTCCGTCTCCGAAGCAGCGGCAAAATCACGGGTGGCAGACCGGTCAATCCCACCAGAAATACCATTTGTCTGACTGCCGCAAAACATCGGCCAGCCAGCCGACAGTGGCGCCCTCCGGTCCCTGGTCCACCACATCGGGACAGAAGCCATATTGTTCTGTCGCCAGCTCCAGGGCCTTTTCCCTGGAAACAGGGGAAGGGAGAGCAAATTCCAGTTCGTCATGGGTAACAACCGCGGGAACTGCGCCGTATTGCTGGGCCCAGTATTTTGCCACCGCGATTAGATCTTCCGTACCAGGGCACTCATTCCAGTTTCCGAAGGGAAGATATGCAAAGACTTCCCAGGGATTTTTGACAGGAATTTTCGCCAGAATGAGGGGATAGGTCATGTCTGTATCGGGATCCCAGTAGGCGGCAAACCGATCGTTGGCGTACCCGCCTTCCATCGCCCCCAGAATTTTATCCCAGTCCAGATCGTCGTCCTCGGCCTCTGCTTGACGATCTCCTATGAGCTCAGATAGAACCTCCTGACCGTTCTTTACGGGAGCAGAGAGCACTTTTTTCCGGTATGTTGCCACTTGATCCAGATCGAAGGCAAAGTCATCTGCTCCATCATTGTCCGGGTCAGAGTTCAGGATGAGGCACTCCCACAGGATCTCATCCACTTTGATGAGCATGGGAATAAAGCCCTCCCGCACCCCAAGACGCTGCGCGTAACAAAGGGACGACGTGATAGGGTCGTCATCCCGCATAGAGGGGAAATACTGGCAATCACAGTCCAAATAGTCCATCATGGCAACGGCCAGCTCTGAGGGAGCGGTATCTTGAGAAAATTCCTGTCCCTGCCAGTTTTGAAAGCGTTTGTCAATGAGCTTTGCCATCTCTTGATAGTAGTCCTCGTTAAAGGGGATAAACAGATACGCTTCGTCCTGAAATTCATCGGAGTGATACCGTGCCGGGCCGAAATAGTTCAGGGCATAGTCGTCAATGTCGGAAGGGTAGTAGGGTGCGTCGCCGTCACCATAGTAATAATGGGCAAACGCCTGTCCCTGCTTGTTAAACAGAGCCGTAAAAAGCTGTCCGCCCAGCTCATCCCGGATGAATTCCCGCAGCTCCACACCAGCAGGGGCAGACTGAACCTGCGTTGCCAGATTGCCGTACTTTTCCAAAAATGCTTCGCTCATTAAATTATGCTCGATACACCAGCGCAGGTAGATGGATATGTGATTGTAGGCGGAACGTTCGTCCACCTCAAGACCCTTCTCCCGGATGCTCTCCAGATGCCAGTCTCCGTCATCCATTTCTAGGCCGCTGTCCAGCGATTCCGCGGTCATGGCGTCGGGCCGATTTGGATGTACCACAAAGCTGATACCTTCCATTTTATCCAGCAGGTCGTCTGCGCTTCGCTGGATCTTGTATTCCATCTCATTCTGGTAAAGAGGAATGACCTGATAGAAATTTACTTCCTCGCCGTTTGGCAGAGCACAAACCTCACCGCCATCTTCCACGCATTGGGGGCCAATCAGCATGGCAGCGCTCAGCTTTGTATGTTCGGTAAAAGGCCCGCCATTGTCCAGCGTATGGCCCCAGCCCAGCCAAGTATCGCATTCACCAGGAAAACGGGCAATCGTTTTAAGCAGCCGGATCGGCCAATACCACTGTTCGTTCTGAAGCGCTTCTTTGGTTAGCTTCCAGTCGTTCGGCAAGGCGATGGCAAGTTCTGCACGCTCCAGCTCATAATCCGACAGTTCCTCTGGCACATTCATCCGGTGGGCGCCCATGCCCATGGTGACAAGGGTATAATAATCCCTGTCTTCTGAGGGCGGTACCATGCAGATATCCACATGAATATCCGGGGATATCCGTTCGTGAAATACATAGTCGTACTTGCCAAAGTACCGCTCAATATGCTGCCCAATGGCGTCCATTTCTTCCGAAGTGTAAATCTCCGGCTCCATGTTCTTTTTCTCATCTTCCTTTGCGCTGACCGCTTCCGGGCGAACATCCCCGCTGCCGTCCGGCCTGTTATTCGACGGCTCATAGCTGATTTTCAGCGTCATCTGATCCGGCAGAGCCACGCCCGCACTGCGGATGATAGCATGCTTATCGTCTGCCGAGAAACCGATGGTTTCACCGTCGCGCAGGGTTACATCATATTCCAGTACATAGGATACAAGGCTTGCCAAGAAGTTTTGCAGCTCCTCCGGCTCTGCGTCGGTATCCAGCACCTCCATCTCGTCCTTTCCGAAAACATCCATGCCGTAGGTGTATCCGCACATTCCTCCTTCGCGCCGGTAAAGGCCGAACCAGATCCAATTGAAGATGGGCAGTTTGCCTTCGCGCATCATGTCCGCGAAGCCTTCATAAAAGCGAGGCTCAAACACTACGCCGCTGGTGTAGACACCGGTGGCATTCTTTTGCCGGCAGCAGGCGGCCACCAGCTTTGCATAGAGCTTGCCGCGCTCCAGCAGATTTTCCTCCTTTCCCAGAACGGCCACCATAATATGGGCTTTGTGAGCCTTTGCGACTTCCACGGCCTGCGGCCACATATAGTTGTTTTCCGCATTCAGCTCGGCTTCGCCGTTTGGAATGGGAGCGGGCATCAGACTCAGAGCGGCGATCATGTCGCCGACCTCAAACACCAGAGCATCCTCGCTTGTTTTTGCATCTTCTTCCACTGAAATATTCCATTTCTCTTTCAGATCGTGGACGAGCTGCGCTTTGTCCCAGCCTACATCCGAAAGGAGGACAAAGCCAGCAAAGGTACCTTTGCTGTCCGAATCTTTGTCCTCTGCTGTATGTTCCTCTTGAACATTGTTCGAGGACCAAAGAGCATCTTCGATCCGGCTTCCGTCCGAGCGCAGAAAAATTTGAAAATACTGGTTTTCATCTGGCCGCTTGTAGATGAGTCCAATGCGATAATCAAGTCCGACAAGGACCGCATCCAGCGTTGCGGTTTGGCCGTCGTCCGCTTCATAGGTTAGCCACTGCCCAAGATCGAGCCAGCCCTTCAGCGTTTCCAACCATTCTGTTCTCAGCTTGGAAAGCCCGGCTTCATTCATCTTAAAGACCAGCTCGACCTTGTGTCCCTGAATCGGATAATGAAAACTGCAATAGGGAGCATCTGCCGTCCAATCCTTTGGCTGGAACAGCGCTTTTACCCGGTCCAACCCTTCGGGATTGACTTGGATGCAGGAGATGGCGCGCTGTTTTTCATCTGCATCCTCATCCAGGCCAGCCTGGAGGCTTTGATCGGCATCCGGATGAATCCAATGATACCCCATCTGCTCCAGAGTAGCTCCTTGTTTAATCTCCTTTTGCAGAGTTAAAAATTCATAGTCATCCGGCTCCAGAGAAAGGCCGCAATCTACCGCTTTGAGTGCGCCTGCCTGATCTCCAAAATGGGCGCGCAGTTTCCCAACCTGCAGCCAAATCCAGGGATAGTCTGGTTCTTCCAAGGCCCCTTGTTCCGCATATTGTCTGGCTTCTTCCAGTCTGCCGCAGTACATCAGCGCCACCGAATACCGGTAGTACCAGGTTCCGCAGCCTTTGGCATTTTGCTCGGAATCCGGCATCCATTGGGTTGCACGATAGTAATATTCATATTCATCCAAATTGTTACAGGCGAACGAATACCAAAGTGCAATTTGCAAGTCCTGGTGCGCCATTTTTTCGGTGAATTTTCCTTCTTTTACACCATCGTTTATGAAATCATTGATATAGCGGAGCATTTTTCCGAAGTAGCCGGATACTCCCTCGTCAAACGATTTCAGTGTTTCAATGTCCTCCTGTGAAAGCAGCGATCCTGTTTCCTCATGGATACTCGATGTTCCATCCGGATGCTCCTCCCGGCTTATTAGCTGCACACCTCCCACATCCCGCCGGAAGACGTGAAAATTTGCCCAGGGCAACTCGCTGTTTTCAAAAAACACGGATGCCGCATTCAGTACAGCCCGCAGATCCCAGGCTATAAAGTCCAGATATCCACTATACAGCCCGGTAGCGCCGCCCAGGAAGGCTACCGCCTCCTCTCCGGCGTTCTCGGAAATGAAAGCTTGCAGAGCGTCCCGGAAATCCAGCACATTTTTGGCCATTTCCTCACCGGAAAAGCCGTCCAACGGGTAGCAAAGAAAACCTGCCACGATGCCGTTCATGTGAAAATCGTTCATGACTTCGCTTTGGTTGCTCATGTACTCGTTGATGAGAACAGGCAGTCGGGTGGAACCGGTATATACATCCAGCCGCCAATCGGCATCCGAGTCTTGGACCGGGTTCAGCTCATAGGCAAGATAGCTGTTTTCCAGATAGGCCGCGGCATCATTTTCAAGAGACAAGCCCATTTCCTTTACAACCTCTGGCAGTTCGGACAGCCGGATAGAAGGCGCTGCTTTTGGCGTATCCAACACGTCAAATCCTTCAATCAGCGCTATGGAAGCCACTTCGCCCAAAATCTGATCGGTGAGAACAGAGAGAATCCACCATGCCTTGTTCTCATTATCCTGCATCAGCGGCAGCAGCTTTTCACAGTAGAGGGCTAGAGATACCCGCCCGCCCTCCTGGAGATCGGGCCAGACCTGCACATCCTGGCCGGAGATCTCCCAGTCATCGGAGCGAAGGTGAAATCCGTGGCTGGGCTGACGTCCCACCCAGATATTCCAGTGTTCTAAAACAGCGGCCGGAGCATGACGCTGAAAATAGACCAGCTCGAACAGCTTGGCGCGGTTTCCCTCTGGGCTGAGGATCAGTTCGTACTTCTCTCCATTATAGCCCAATTCAAATGCAGGATTGCACAGAGCAATTTCCAAAACCTCGCCGCATTTCGCAAGGATTTCTTCGCCCTGCTGTTGATTTTGATCCGCGTCTATGATACCGCGCACTTCGGCATCGATTTTCTCAAAGGCCGCCCAGGCTTGTTCTGTTTTTTCCCGAAAATTGTGTTCAAATCGGGGCAGAGACAGCCGCCTGCGGCAGTCGTCTATAAATTCCTGGGTGTCCTCGTCGCCGGGCAGGGCTTCCAGCGCTTTCTCAAAGTAGTGCAGTGCAGGGCCTTCCTGATCCAAGTAATAATAGGCATAAGCGATGCGGAAGTTCCAGCAATGGTCGCCCTGAAAATATTCCTCATGGGGTTTTAACAGGTCAATGGCCTTTTGAAACAGTTCCCGGTCGTCTCCGTTCGCCAGGTTGTTGAAGGCTCTGGCCAGTTCGCTGTCCATCTCCGGAGTTCGTTCTTCCGGGGAAACCGCTTCCAGCGCGTCTACGATTTTCTGGTATTCGTCATTCTCGTTCCAGATCTGGCATTGTTTTAATAATTCCATGATGCTTTCTCCTTCGCATGCAATTTCGTTTGTCCAGTACATACAAACCGCTTGATCTCTTTCCTCTTGAGCAGGATACAATTTTTCTATTAAGTCAATTAATGGCTTTGATATCGAACGGGAAACACACGAGGCCAAGGATATTTTTTCCACTGTCCACCGTCCGGATTTTCTGCAGATCCCATCAGTTTTTCCACTGCATGGGCGAGCGTGTCCAAATAATACGAAGCGTCGTATGCGGCGCAGACCTCTTTCCAGAAAGCACCTCCGAACAAGTAAGAACAGGCAAATTCCCTCCAGCCGGAAAGTCCCTGCGCCGCGGTGCGCGCCATATCGGACAGCAGTTCCCAGGCCTCCTCCTGCGTGATCCAGCCGAGGAAATATCCCCAGCGGGTAATCATTGCTGCCCGTCCGATATCCCAGCCCAGCAGGAAATCCGCTGGATATTTTTCTTTAAAATGCTGGACAAACGCCCATCCCCGCTGAAGGCCCTCTTTCTCGTCGTCATCGGTTTCTTCATCAAATAATTCTTCCGCGGTTTGAGCCACAGCATAGCGTTTATAACGGGCGCGGTATCCTCCCTGCGTCAGATACGACAGCATCTCAAGCAGGTCTTCTCTTCCGGTAATTCCCCATGAACTGCGTACGAGGCTTAAAATCTGCTGATCCATAACCGGAATATGTTCTTCTACTTCCAGCGAATCCAGTTTATGATCGTTGACCGTAGAAATAATACCGGAAAGAAGAATACCAAAACGCTGCCAATCTTCAAGACGGTCTGCGTAGGGAACAGGGGAAGGCTCCTCAATTTTCTGAATTTTTTCCATTTGTTCTTCTATCAGCCCATAGAGTTGCTCGGAGGAAAGCTCTTCTTCCTCAAATGAAACGTCTGTTCCTTCTAGTTGTTCCAAGGTATCAAAAGCCGCTGAAAGCATCGCCATATCCTCGCCATACAGTTTTTCAATCAGCTCTTGTGAACCGAGGGAAGCCATCTCGCCAACCTGCTTTTTCACTTCCTCCGATATCTGCTCCTGCATGGCCGCCGACTGTTTGGCAAATTCTTCTCCCATCCTTTGCGTCAGGGTTTCCATCTGTTTTTGCAGGTTTTCCGTCTCTGTTTCCACTGAATGGCTGGATTGTTCTGCCTGCTGTTCTGCCTGCTGTTCGGTCTGTCGTGCAGTCTCCTCTTTGGCTTCTATCTGCGCCTGTGCTTCTTCGGCAGACTGCATAAGGTCATCCATTTGTTTGGCCGCTTGCTCTTTCATACGGTTTGCACGGTTCATCAGTTCGTTGATATCAAACATTGCAGATACCTCCACTTTTTATTGGATTGTAATGACCGGCCGGTAAAACTTAAAGTCGCTGTTTATCACATTATCTTTTTGTATATCCGGTCTGTAATGGGGAGAGCAGGGAAGATAGCCCAGCATAGGCCCCAGCCCGCCGCAGACCCCGCATCCACCGTCGCCGCCGCAGGTTGTGAGGGAGTCCGACTCCACCACCTCCTGTTTATAAGGATCATAGGCGATGTACAGACCAAAAAAGTTAGGCTCCTCCAAGTCGTAAGGACGGGGATCGCCTTGTACTTCATAATGGCGCAGGTGCATGGAGGCGTCTATGCACTCTCCCCATGGGAACAGGGTGCGGCATCCGCCGCCGCACAGATAGGACCATTCGTCCGCTGTGGGCAGAGAGAAGCCCTGTTCTTTCAGAGTTTCCTTTAGCTGGGGATAGGTGACTTTATGCTGCAAATAAGCTTGCCACCGGGTTCCAAACCGCTCGAATTTCGCACATCCTACAATGTTGTATTTTTGGATGCCGGAGTGTTCGTGCCGCCAGAAAGCTTCCAGCCATTCACGGTGCTCCTCCTGTAACCGGCTGTCCCAAAAGGAAACTGGTTCCCACCCGATTTCTTCTAAATTACGCCCCACCAGCATGGGGGGAAGTTCCGCCACACGCACGGGAAGCGTGTACTGACGAAGAAAATGCTCAGGGGAGCCCTCATATGAGTATTCCTCCAGCAGATGTTTTAGCTCTTCCAGACAATTTTGTTCCAGCCCAACGGCAAACTGGTTCCATCCCAGGGTGACCGTGTCGCCGGGGACAAAGACAAACTCGCGGCCAGCCTTTTCAAAAATTCCGGTGGTACAGCTTTGACCCCATCGGGTAAAGACGTATAAGGACTGAAAGGTCATATTATAACAATCCGCAAGGGACTGCATCAGCGTAAGCTTCTCGGTCATTTTCAGTTTGTTAAATTGGGGACGAAGCAATATTTCATTCACATTGTATCTCCTCCTCACAGCAGTTCTACTTGTATGCCCTGGTGCTCCAACAGCGGCGCCACTTGTTCTTCTCTAGAGGACATGAGAGTGACATGCCTGAGCTGGGAAAACTGCCGCAGCTCTTCTCCGCTGATGGAATTCAGGTCAAAATATCCGTCCTCACCATCCCAGAAGGGCCAGATTTGGCCATAGACCTCACTGCCGCCGTCCATGTCCAGTTCTGTGACTTCTGAAGCCAGCCGTGCTGGAATCGCCAACCGTTTAAACCACTGGACGGCCTCCGGGATGGGTGCATAACCTTCTTCCTCGACATTGATTTTGCGGCGGCCGTACTCCTGCGCAAATTCCCCAATATCAAATTTTGGTATGAGCAAGCCTTTTTCGTACATCAGCACCTCGACGACCGCCAGTTTAAAGTTGAAATTATCAAACTTCAGCACCGGTTCATCCGGCTTTTCCATCCGGTACTTCCGGAGCTTGGCTGCTTTTGGCACAGGAGCTTTCCAGCTGATCTCCACCCGGCTGGCTAAATGCTCCATCCGTTTCCGCAGTTTGGAGTCAACCTCATCCGAAATGGGGGAGGGGAGGCGGGTGAAAACGGTAAATCCACCCAGCTTACGTGTTTGCGCAAATCCAAAGGGTTCCCACTTGGCGTCTCGATAGCTCCTGCCTCCAATCCGGAATGTCCCGTCGAATTCCCTTTGAGGAAGGTTCTGACTGTGGGGAGCCAGGCAGAGAGCCAGCGTGCGTATGGTGGCTTCGTCTTCCTCCAGCCAGCCTTGTAAGCCCAGTGCATCCCATACTGCAAAGACCTGCGTATACGGAGCTTCTTCGCCGGTAACATCGTCTTTTCGGACGTCGTTTTGGATCACAATGCGGGCTGTTCCCAGCGTGGAGGATAACTGCTCCAGCGTAAAAGGCGGTGTCAAAACCTTGCCGCAAATCGTAAGGCTTTCTCTTTTCAGCTCCGCCTTTTTTTCCGCTGCTTTGGGAGGAAGCGTAAATGGAAGATCCGGATACAGCTCCTTGTATTCACGCCAACGTTCCAGTTTTTTCGGCTTGTTGGCCGTCCGCAGAAATTCCCAAAAGTTTGTGGGGTAACAGAATACCGGCCCCACTCCAGTACGGCGGATGACGATGACCACTGTGCCGTCGGTCAAAACACCGATGTGCTGCATTTTTTCACTGCCGAACATTCCAGGGCGGATACGGAGCACTTCCCGGGTTTCGATGTTGATGAGCTGAGCAAAGTCATCGGAAAGAACCTCGCCGTTTCCCTGAACCAGCAGCCAGTTGCCGGTGAACCAGCGCAATCGCAGTCCTTCGCCCATGCCAGGCAACGGCACGATGCGGCTTTGCCCGGTGTCCATGTCCAGCTCCAGCAGGTTTTCTTCAATACGGCCTTTTCCACTTGTGGCATGAATCATATAGAGACGTTTTTGGTCCAAAGCGGGAATAGCCTCGGACAAATGATCGTAACCGGAAAGTTTGAAAGGGTGGCGGTTTACTTCGCCGTTTTCCCATTTGTAGAGCGTGCCGTCCCGCCATTCATTGGAAAAGTAGATTCGTCCCGTGCCGTCCGCGGCGATTCCACAGTAATTGCTGCCACTCCAGCCGTCCTGGGGAAGATTCCAGTTCTTTACATCCTTGCAGGTACCTCGTTCGGTTATTTCAATTCGGGTGGCGTTGCATGGATCACCCGCCCAGAGTGCTCTGCCGGACCAGACCAACATCTGGGGCGGACCATCGTAGCCGATTGGGGAGGGACAAAACCAGTCGTCCATCTTTGCAGGATCCCGCCCTACGAGCACATGGCCAACCATTCCGCTGGCGGAGGCTGTGGCGGCCGCGTAAAGCTTATTTTCAGCGGAATAGCAGAGGGTTTTTAGGTGATACAGGGCATTTAGCTTGACCAGACGCGGCGGCCGGCAGCTCAAGTCCACGATGCAGGACTTGAGCCATTTTTCCTCTTCTTTGTTTTTCCATTGACCAGCTGCAAAGTCGCCGGAAAGGGAATGGATGAAAAAGTGTTCCTCGCCGGAGAGCGTGTATTCCTCACAGTGCATAAGCTTACCCGGATCCTGCGCATTGGCATGGTCTCCCCATTTGCGTCCCCGCTGTTTTAGCAGGCGGCAGTATTGGTTTTGCTTTTTGCAAAAGGTTTCAAACGCGTTTTGTTGAGCTTGCGGAATTAGGGCGAAGAGGTAGATGTCGTCTCCGCAAAGATCATACAGCGCCCAGCCAAAGGCACTCAGTTCCTGGCCCAAAGCGGCCACGCCCTGTTCATGGGATAGGCGCATGTATTGCGTGGCAATCCTGTCAAAGCACCCGTTTTGCAGAACCGGGATCTGTTTGCTCCATTTTTGACGGAGCTCCGCCAGGGTGTCCGTCACATCTCCGTCAAATTTCAGTATATCCAGCGCGTCCTCGACCATCTGCGAATAGTCCGGCATAGCGGAGGCCTCCTTTATGTATCTAAAATATTCCGGCCTTCATGGGAATCAGTCGGCTTTAAACGAATTGTGCCGATACCCGCCCTTGTCAGAGCTTCAAGCGTTTGTACAAATAAAAAACCTGTATTAAACTGTCTGACAGGCAGATTAATACAGGGAAAAAACCATATAAAATCCCGCGACGTCTATTGGTAAGCAGCCGCAAAAAACAAAACCTTTGTCTAATTTGAAACAGGCAGACGATCCCATCTAAAGTTACCTCATAACTGGAATCCCAGTCTTTTTCATTTTGAATTTCGAAAAGATTCCAATTGATCAATCACAGCGTTAATCTGAAACTCAACCATTTCGTCTGCCATTTCCGGGAAAAGGAACGGCATTTCCTCGGGAATCGCTTTGCGAACCATAATCATTGCCAAAACCAGATTTCCAAACAGGCGAGGATCAAACGTAGAAACTGGTAAACCAAATACCGTTAGAACTTCTTTGAAAATTCTAATTTGCTTTTGCTGGAACACCCGAAAACTATCGGAAGTCAGCCGCTGGAACACCGCCTGTTCTTCTTTCATCGTTAAAACGACAAATCCACTTTTTTCGCCGCGGCAGCAGTCCCAAAGGAATTGCTTTATCTTGTCTCGCCAACTCAAGTCAGGCTGTTTCATCAACCCTTTTGCATGTTCAAGCAGCTTTGGCTGTTGATGATACAGCACCTGCGTGATAAATTCTTCTTTGCTTGGAAAAAACGAGTAAAAGAAAGTTTTTGAAATTCCTACCACTTTACAAAGATTTTCCACACTGGTTTGTGTTACGCCGTATGTTCCAAGGAATTCCAATCCTGTCGAAATTAGTTTATCCCGAATCTGCTTCCGTTCGTCATCAGAATACGCTTTTCTGGACATGATAGAACTCCTTCACTGGGCATTTTAAAGTCAAATTAAAATAATTCGATTTTATAATAATCAGTATAGCAGAGATTGAATTGAAACGCAAGCATAAGTTTTCCTGCATGGTGTTGTGGTTGTTTCCAAGCGGTTTAGAATGGGAATCTAGGCCTGATCGAATCATCATGTTGGAAACGTCGGCGGCCAGCGATCAGTCGGGAATCCGCATCCCGGCATCCAGCCGATGGCTTTGTATGTGCGTACAGAATGCCAATTGCCTACAAATAGGAAGCAGTAAAAATTCTGAAATTTTTTATTCAGCCCGATCCAGAACAGCAGAAAAATCATGATCCATTGCAGCTATTAAATCCATATCGGAATTAAGATGACCAAGAGAGATAAGCCCGTTTGAGCTGCGGAAATCTTTATAGAAGATTGATAAATTGCCCCACGGCACATATAGACAAAGATCACCGACATCAGGGTCAAATTCGTCCGGCTCTCCTTCTGTGGGAAAATCTTTCTCCATGAAAGCAATTTTTTCGATACCGTTAAAATCCTTAAAGTTGAGTTCAAGCGGAAGCATGTCATAAAGCGCATTGGCGGCAGGGGTATCATATAGGGTTCCATCAAATTCTCTCCCGTTTATTGTCAGTTTCACTTTTTGCCCTTCGGTTTCGGGAGTTTCTGAATTCCTTGACAACAAGTCCGTCGCTTGTGAATTTGCGGATTGATTTTCCGAACGATTGGTACCGTTTTGTATATCCGACTGCTCCTGCCGAGAATTTTGTCCGGATGCAGGAGGTACTGCTTGCTGCGCTGTGCAGGCAGCCAAGCTGAAACAAAGCAATACGCTTAAAACGATGAAAACATCTTTTTTCATTGCTGTTCCTCCATCTTATCTGCTTTACCATCGCCTATAAACCAAGCTTCAAGCCCCAATACGGAAATTTTTATATCGTTCCTTAAAATTTAAAATTCCATTATGATTTCTCTGTTTTCTACGTATAAGTTTTGCACTGTAATGAGCGATAAAGATGAAAAGCCCCATAAGCGCAAGATAATCTATGTAAAACAAAATTTTCGATTCGCTGTAATCCAGAAATACGAACTCGCTTTTCAAAAACAGATAGGTCGGAAAATCTCTGCCGATGAATGTCCATGCGCCATATCCGGCTATGACCACGCCTACGATGAAAGCGAGCATATTTCGGCTTTTTGCTTTGCTTTTTATTCCGGCCGCTTTTCGGAACATTTTCAAAATCATCTTCCAATGTAGTCCCAAATGCAGGCTCATCAAAAGAAAACCCCAATATGCTCCGAGAATATGAAGCCGGCGAGCCAAAGACATACCGCCCCGAAATGACAGAAAATCAAACACATAACGGGACATCACAATACCGCTATACATTTGAGCTAGCATAGATACAAGTACAAGAAAATCAATGCAAAGCGTTAAAATACGCATTGCATTGTACTTTCCCTTGAATAAGGTTTTGTACCAATGTCCGTTTAGAATGTGGTGAGCGATAAAAAGGAGTAATATTCCGGCGCCCACCCATTCGTGGAGCGCTTCTCCCCAAAGATGATAGCCCATTAAAAAAAGCAATGCCAGCGTCATTGCAACATCGACGGCGAATTTGATGACGGGTTTCGGTTTCATTGCTCCACCGCCTTGTGAATGCAGGCAATCGCATTCAAACTACGGGGATAACCGATATAAGGTAGGCATTGCGAAACAACACGTATCAAAAAGTCCTTGTCATTTTTCATATTCATATTTCCTTTTGCGTGAGCGATTAGCTGCGGCTCGCAACCACCCTGCGCCATAAGAAAGCAAAAGGTAATGAGTTCACGCTCTGCAAGGGTTAATCCGTTTCTAGTATAGTAATCGCCGAAGCAATTTGCCGCCAGCCAGCGGCTTAAATGTCCTGTTTTCCAAGCCTCTTTCATATGCTCACCGAAAATTTCTGCCTGCGCTTCAATCCCTTTTTCAAGCCGATTGTCAAGGGTAGTCGTTGCCTGTCCGTCAAGCGGAAGCTCTATGCCTCTCTCGGTTAATATTTTATTGGTAACATTTAGAAACGGCAGCATTCTGCCATATCCCAAATAGTCGGTCGCTTGATAAACGATCTCCTTTGCAAGAATCGGCGTGATACCGTTTTCTAACGCTTGGGGGAGCGTTTCTTTGTAAGCGTCCACACCGCCGCAGCCGATCAGTGCTGCTAAAATCGCCAGATAGCGGGTAGAGGGTTTTAACTGCTGGTTTTCTTCGTTTACAACTTCATCAAATGCAAAATACTCAAAGCGTTCTGCAAATTCAGGGTCTGTTTTATGCAAATCCATTTTTGTTTCTCCTTTCAGATTTTTTGCCCGCTTAACGACCACACGTGTTTGTCCTTTGCAGCGGCAGGGGTGTTCTGCGCCATTACGCCTACCAAATTGTGGGGAACATAGGGTTCTTCCAAGAAAGCAAGCTCATCGGCAGTCAATGTAAACTGGATAGCCTTTGTCGCACCCTCAATGTGGTGGAGCTTTGTCGCGCCCACCACAGGAGCCGTAACCTTTGTCAGCAGCCAAGCGAGAGAGATTTCCGTCATGGAAACACCGTACTTGTCGGCAAGCTGAACGACACGGTCGATGATGATACCGTCCTGCTCGGCGGTGGCGTCGTATTTCAGACGGGCGTAACTGTCTTCCTGCAACCGCTTTGAGGTTTCACCGGGGCGTTTGGAAAGCCGTCCGCCTGCAAGTGCGCTGTACGGCGTCATGGCGATATGATCCTCACAGCAAAGCCTTGCCATTTCTCGTTCTTCCTCACGGAAAATTAAATTATAGTGCCCTTGTACCGATACGAATTTTGCAAATCCCTCTTTTTCAGCAAGTGCATTTGCCTTTGCTAGCTGATAGGCAAAGCAGTTAGAAATGCCGATATAACGGACTTTACCGGCTTTTACAGCGTTATTCAAGCCCTCCATAATGTCGTACAGGGGTGTATTGTAATCCCACATATGGTAAATGTATAAATCAACATAATTCATGCCGAGATTCTCAAGGCTTTTATCCAGCATGTTTTCAATGTGCTGCTGTCCTGTGATTCCCGCTTCAATTTCTTCATTGGTACGGGGCAGGAACTTTGTTGCAATTACAACATCCTCACGCTTTTCAAAATCTCTGATCGCTCTGCCGAGATATTGCTCGCTTGTACCGCTTTGATAAGCGATTGCTGTATCAAAGAAGTTGACGCCAAGCTCCAAGCCTTTTTTGATAATTTCACGGGAGTGTTCTTCATCAACCGTCCAGCTATGCTGACCGTTTCCTGCTTCTCCGAATCCCATACATCCCATACAAATCCGGGATATCTTGAGGTCTGAATTTCCTAATTTTGTGTACTCCATAAAAAAGCTCCTTATACGCCCGTCAGTTCTTTACCAAAAACTGCTGTACCTTAACGGCTGTCTCTCTTTTATCCGTCGTCCCGTCCGGGAATCATTGTAATATTGATATGCGGCATCACGCCACCTTCTTTATTTCTCGTCAGACAACATCTTTTTTACAGTGCAGGGATTCCCGCTGGCAACAACATTGGCGGGAATGGATTTTGTGACCACGCTTCCCGCGCCGATCACAGTATTATCTCCAATAGTGACACCCGGCAGAAGAATCGCCCCGCCGCCAATCCAAACATTGTTTCCAATCGCTACGGGAGCGGTTTGCGTGCGGATTACCTGTTTGCCGCTTTTATCTGTGTCGATACGCTCGGCCGCCACAATTGGGTGGACGGCAGTATATATTTTCACATCGGGGCCTATCAAAGCATTGTCACCGATTGTGATTCTGCCTGTATCTAAAAGGGTGCAATTCATATTGACAAGGCTGCCTGAGCCGAGGAAAATATTGCATCCGTAATCTACCCAAATCGGCTGATTGACACGGGCATTTTCGCCGCAAAAGCCAAGCAGCGACCGAAGTATTTGATTTCTCAACTCCATATTTTCAGCGGGCAGATTGTTATAAACCCGCATAAGGTCTTTTGCATTGCTGCTCAGCCGGCGAAGCTCCAAATCCCTTGTATCATAGAATTCGCCGCAGAGCATTTTTTCTTTTTCCGTTATACATCTGTCCATTTGTTTAAAGACCTTTTACCCAATCTTCCAACTCCCGATTTGAAATACGGTTCAGCATTTTGCCTTTCTCCCAGTTTGCAGTTGGGCAGAGCGTTTTCAGCACTTCTACTGTTTTCCCCATTCCGCTGCCGCCGGAAGTAGCAAAGGGAACAATCGTCTTACCCGAAAAGTCGTAGCTTTCCACAAAGGTATTGATAATGGTGGGGGCAACATACCACCAAATCGGAAAACCGATAAACACGATATCATAGTCACCCATATTCAATACTTTTTCCGCAATTTCAGGACGAGAGTTAGGATTGCTCATCTCAAGCGAACTGCGGCTTTTTTTGTTCGTCCAGTCAAGGTCGGCACGAGTATAGGGGATGGCAGGCTTAATTTCAAAGAGATCGGCAACGGCCGCCTTAGCCAAATGTTCTGCGGCCCTCTTGGTGATACCGCTTGCCGAAAAGTATGCAACTAATTTTTTCATCTTATTTTTCCTCCGCAATCAATTTGTATGAATGTTGTTACTGCTCAGCCTGTGTCAGAATTTTCTGACTGACTGCAAACCGTCAGAGAGAAATTAAGGGACAGCGATAAAAACAGAGATATCATGTTTTTCAGAAAATGGACCCCTATTTCGCAAGTCCTATGTCATTTAACCATTCGCTGACCTCCTTGTCGGGATTGGACGATGAACCGCTGCCAATATGAAGTCCCTCTGTTACAGCTGCGTTTGGTTCGAGGGATTTCACCTCATTTACTGTGTTAGAAAGTCCGCTGCCGCCGCTGGTGCAGAACAGGGCAACCGTTTTGCCGGACAGGTCGTAAGTGTCAAAAAATGTATAGAGAATCATCGGCATATCGCCCCACCAGTTGGGAAAGCCTACATAGATGACATCATACTGTTCCATTCTTTCAATTCTACCGGAAATAGCAGGACGAGCATTGTTTCGCTGTTCCTTCTGCGCCAAATCCACAACAGAATCATAATCGTCGCTGTACGATGTGGCAGGTACGATTTCAAAAATGTCGGAATCCGTTTGGCGCTGAATCGACTTGGCGACATGTTCGGTGTTGCCTGACCAAGAGAAATAAACGACTAATGATTTTGATTCTGTTTCGGTGGGGGTGAAAGAAGCGTTTTGTTCACTCGATTCGGCAGGTCCGGATGAATCGTTTTGAATATTGGATTCTTCTGCGGATGTGGAGCCTGGGGTGTTTGACTGCTGCGATGCAGGGGAAGACCCCTCGTTCGTTGTGTTGTTGCTGCAAGCTGCAAAAGAGAACAGCAGAGCCAATGCCGTTAAAATCTCAATTAATTTTTTCATTTTGAAATTCTCCTTTTCATTTATTTTTATTCTGCAATTTCATTTCAAACCGCAGATAATCCAGCCGATCTAATTGCCGTTCCTTAAAATGAATTTCATCAAGCGTTGCATTTCTTTTTGTATCCAGCATTTTAAGCCGCTCATCTTCACTGGATGTACCTTGTAAAAGCAGTTTCATATACCGTTCCACCTCGGCATTTGTAAATCCAATGTCGTGAAGTGTCATAATGGTGCTTAAACGCTCGATGTCGCTGTCGTCATAACGCCACGAGCCCATTACCTTTTTCATCTCACCGCATAGTCCCCAGCGTTCATACTCCTGCAATATCTTGACAGGAATGTTATAGGTTTCGCTTGCCTCAAAAATTGTCATTTTAACTCCTTTCTGGGTAAACAACAAAAATAAAGGTGCTCCGTTTTGGAACACCTTTATTATAAATCTGGTTATTTGAAATGTCTAATACTTATAGTTTATCAAAAGATATGCTTTTTAAGTATTGTGTTGCGAATTCTATAAAGGCAGAGGTTGTGGCAGAAAATATCTGTTCTTTTTTCCACGCCAAAGCGGTATCGCTTTCCAACACTGGAGACAACGGTATGAAACGAAGTCCTTTATAATTACAGTTTAAACGAATACCAATAACCGCTCCAACATTGCTTTGCGCCAGCATTGCTTCATTATAAAGCAGGTTGCCCTTTGCAATAATATTAATCTGTGTTGCATATTCTCCGAACCACTTTCCTATGCTGCTTTCTGTAAATTCTCCCACAGCGGAAATTAAAGGCATATTTGTTAAGTCCTGTGGTTTAATAAATTCCTTTTCTGCCAAATGAGAATCTTCCCTCACGAATGCGCCCCATTGCTCTTTGATTGGCATATTGACAAAGTTGTACTTACGTATATCAATCGGTTCGGACATTAACCCGATGTCCAATAACCCTCTTTCAATATAATCGCGGATATTACCGGCATTTCCGCTATAAAATTCATAGCAGACAAAAGGGTGCTTTTTCCGAAACTCTGCGATACAGTTTGTCAAATACCTTGTAGATAAAAATTCACCGCTGCCGATTGAAATTGTTCCGGAGAGCGCTTCCTCTTTTTGCATAAAATCCCGTTTTGTTTTATCGGCTAAAGATAAAATTTCCTGCGCACGGCGTTTTAATATCATTCCGTCCTCGGTTAAAACAATATTGTGATTGCTGCGGACAAAAAGCTTAACTCCAAGCTCCTGTTCCAAGTCGGCAATTTGTCGTGATAGTGTTGGCTGTGTCAAGTGAAGCTGCCTGGCTGCTTTTGTAAAGTTTTCTTCTCTTGCAACTGCCAAAAAATAATTTAATACTCGCAGTTCCATCTGCTCACCTCGAATTGAATATATCATAATTCTCAGCGAGATTCAACATATCGAAAAGATAGATATGCTTTTTCAGAATATTCACTTTGGTCTGCTACAGGGAAGCAGATCAAAGTGAAGTGCAGCGATGGCGCTTTCTAATTCGGAAGCATACTCTAAAGCCGTTACCAACCAGGTGTCCCCTATCACGGATAATGTTTCTCTGCTCTTGTTCCTACCCAACTTTGAACATGCCGTTCCTTTGGTGGACGAAATGCAAGCCCTAGGGGAGAATACAGATTTCCGTAAACAATTTTTCCATGACCTGAAGAACCAGCGAGCAGCGTGGATTTCTGTGATACAAGAACGACATGCGCAGGCTGGGTTGTCGTCATGCTTAGAAAAGTATCCTGTGACGGGGCGTTTGTAAGCATATAAAGCCACCTAGCTGTTATATAGAAAAATCCTCATCTTCCTTGCAAAAGATGAGGATTAGGGCGGCTTTCGCCGCTGGCAGGGGCAGAAGGACTTGAACCCTCGGCACGCGGTTTTGGAGTGGATGAGGAACAATGCAAGCAGGCATAAGCAATGGCATCGTTGCGCAGTGTATATCGATTTTTGCACAGAATCGCATACCGTTTGATGCTTTATTGATGCTATTGAAAATTTGCAATTTGAACTTGTAGGCTCATACTTTTCTTTTCTACTGGTATTTTTATTTTGGAATGATACGGATTCAAGTCAGAATCCGCGCCACAGTAGACAATTGGCTGATTGTTTATGTTTTTAAAATCCGCCGGATAATTATTGATGAATTGTCTGCTTTCGGCTATAATTATAGTTGGTTAAAGTTACCTGAAATATGCGCATTGGATGATTTCCTATCTTTCCCTGCATGGCGAAGCAATTTGGAGCATTGGACAGAAAGAATTTCATTGTGCCGATTTGGATAATATAACGGCGCTTTTCCGAAAAGCAGGAGATATGCCTGCTGATTTTGCCGGATCACTAAAATTCCAACATGGCAATACCATTCGGGGGGGATTATCTATGAAACTGTTTGAAGTAGTTCCCAGCGAACTCTTTTCCGTATTGGCTTCACCAAATCGAATATTATACGCAGATGCTCTTGAGGTTTTATACAATGCCTATAGAGAAAATCTGAAAATTCCGGAAGAAACATTCTATTCTATGCTACGGGCAAAAATGGAGCGACAGCTGGCTGAAGCTACGTTTGATGGAGAAGATATTGACGAAGAAGAATTGCGGGATATCTCCGGGCGAGCTAGATTCCTTATTCGAAAGCTCTGCAATAAGGGGTGGTTTGAAAAAGAACGCGGCGATGATTTTGACGAGTACATTACTGTTCCGGGATATAGCAGCCGATTGCTGGAGCTTTTTCATCAGTTGCGGGATGACAGTCCCGTACGGGGGTATTCCTATGTGTTTGGCACCTACTCTGCGCTGAAAGTGGCTTCAGAAGGTGCTACTGTTTATGACAAAATGGCAGCGGTATACAGCGCTTACGAAAATACCCAGTCCCTTATTAAGTTGCTGCAGATGGTTTATCACAATGTGAAACACTTTTTTCAGATCCAGGTTGAGATGCAAGAGGTTAATGCAGTGCTCGCCTCCCATTTTGATGACTTCGGCCAAAAAGTTGTAGAAGCCTATATTCGGCCCCTGAAAATCAAAGATTCCGTTCCCAAATATCGTGTTCCCATCCAAGCTATATTAAACAGCTGGCTGGAAGATGATGATACATTGATGGCCATGGCCAACGCCGCATTGCAGGATAAACGTGAATCCACCCTGGAAGCCTGCCGAGGCGATCTGTTGCAAAAGATCTTTTGGGTAAAAGAACGCTATGATTGTATTGAAAATGACTATCTGGATGAAATCGACCAGCAGGTTCGCCGTTACACCCGGGCAACAACACAAAAAATAGAAAACCTTACCAACCGGGATCACAACGTTCGCGGTAACTTGAATTATTTACTTACAGCTTTGTCAAGAAACCGGCGTGCTTCGGATCTTGTGGAAAAAATTCAGCCTGCATTCCAGCTGTGTGAGCAGTCGTTCTTGTCTGACAAAAGCCTTTGGTATCGCAAACGGCCGGGAAAGCGCACGAAAGCAGATCCTGTTCTGATTCAAGACGAACCAATCGATTCCGAAATAACCAAGCAGGCGGAATTACTGCTGCATTCCGAATATGGCAGAACAGCCGTTGCTGCTTACATTGAAAAATGGTTGGGCGAATCGGGGATTTGTTATTCGAAAGATTTACGGTTGGAGGATGACAAAGCCTATATTATGAGTTTGCTGACGGTACTGCTCAGTAGTGATGCGTCTGCGGCTCACGCCGTAAAAGAATTAGGCGGGACATTCTCTGAAAACGGTTATTCTATTCCGCAGCTGCAAATCACACGTAAGGAGGGGAAACGATGAATTTTGAGTGGATCAGCGGGGCTTCACAAAAAGAATTGGAGCAGTTTAAGGCGGTCTGCAATCAGTTGCTCAGCCGAACCTTTGTCGTGCGTACAATGGTTCATCCCGACAAAGGACGCGTAAACAATCCGGATTATACATTTCTTTCCAGCCATTATGAAGAAGTGCGGGAGTATTTGTCTCTTTTGGATTGGGATCTGCGGAAAGATGATTTTAATGGGTATTTCTATGTGCTGAATACAGATGAAGTGAACCGTTGTAATTTAGGCAAAAAGGAAACGGCTATACTGTTGGCGATCCGTATGATCTATGATGAAAACCAGGAGCGTGTCGGCCTGGAGCATGATGTGATCTGTACAGTGCGTGATGTGCTGGAAAAAGTAGTGACCGACTATGCCATACTTCCCTCCAAACCGAACATGGATGAAATAAAGCGCTCATTGACACTTTTGGACAATCACTGTATTATCCAACGGATCGATGGAAAGTACAACCAGACCGGCTGTAAATTTGCTATTCTTCCCACGATTTTAACTGCTGTTTCTAGCGAGAAATTGAGCGCCACTGTCGCTGTATTGCGGAAGGAGGACGAGGATGAAGAAGCTGAAGAAGATCCTGCTGATTAACTGGCTGTACTTTTCCAAACAGCTCATAGAAGTAGATGATATCAATTTTCTGACCGGTAAAAACGGCGCCGGTAAATCCACGGTTATTGACGCGCTGCAAATTGTTCTCCTCGGCGAAACCAATTCCCGTAACTTTAACCAGGCGGCGAATGAAAAATCGCAGCGTACATTGGATGGCTATTTGCGCGCGGATATGGATGAGAATTCTCCTTATTCCAGACGCGGTAAGGATTTTTCCAGTTATATCGCTTGTGAATTCTTAGATGAAACAGAGGGGACACATTTTGTAACCGGTGTTGTCTTTGACTGCCGCAGCGATGGAACTTGCCAAGAGCGTTTCTTTATTTATGATGGTGTCATCCCGGAGAATTGCTTCCTTGAGAATCAAGAGGCGATGGACATTCCCGGATTGCGTAGCTATCTTAAACAGCTATATGGCGTTCATGCCAAACTATACGATACGCAAAAGCAGTACCGGTCGGATATGTTGGCAAAGTGGAATGTCCATAACGAACAGGTGAGCCGTATGCTGAAAAAGGCGGTTTCTTTCCGCCCGATTGTGGATATTCAGAAATTCATTACGGAGAATATCTGTGATATTCCCAACAAGCCTGACATAGAGGCTATGCAGCAAAATATCCGGGACTATAAACGGCATGAACAACTGGCGCAGCGTCAGGAGGAAAAATTAGCCGTACTTCAAGAAATCGCACGCTTATATCGGGAGTGGCAGGCAGCAATCAATCGTTGGCAGGAACATAGATTTCTCGTCGCTTGGGCGAAAAAAGAGGCTTGGCGTTCAAAAATTGATAAACACGAGTTGGAAAAAGAAGACTGCGTTAAAGCTGCTGCAAAGGCAAACGATGCGTTTGAACAAATGTCACCCTTAATCACTCAAAAGGAGCAGCGAAAAAATGAACTGATTACTGCGCGCGGTCAAAGCGACATTTATCGCGAGCAGGAAAAGCTGTCCACGCAGAAAGAGCATTTAGAGGGCGAGCGGCAAAAGCTTTTATTACAGCTTCGGAATGTTGCTGTAGAAGTCAGACGCGAAGCGGACTTGCTGTGCAATCTGTGTAACAAAATTCACGAATGGCCGATGCTTGACCCCCTTCTTGCTGTTATAGAAGCTGCTGATACTTTACGAGCTGCTTTTTCTCCTTTTTTAAATTGCGACTATACTATATTTTCAAAACCATTGTCCGTTTTTGAAAGCGCTCAGACAGCGTCGGCACACTTTGCAGCCGTTGTCCGTGAGGCGTCATACAAAGTTGAAAATATAATTGTAAGCCTTCAGCAAGAAAAAGATCAAAAGGAAGCCGTATTATCCAATCTGCGCAGGAATATCAAGGATTATCCCAAAGGGCTGCTGCAATTAAGAGATCGGCTTTCTGACGAATTACATAAGCAAACAGCACAGCGTGTTCAGATTGATATCCTTGCCGATGTTCTGGAAATTTCCGAATCGGAAGAGCAATGGCGAAACGCTGTTGAGGGATACCTCAATTTTCAGAAGTTCTATCTGTTGGTTGATCCCCGGCATTATAAACAAGCCGTATCCATCTATGATCAAATAAAACAGGAATATGGCAGACAGTCCTTTGGTTTGGTCGATATTGAAAAACTCCGTGAAAAAGAAGCGATTGCGCCATGGGAGGACAGCCTCGCTAAAAAAATAGAGACACAAAGTGATCTGGCTCGTACATACATTGATTACCTGCTGGGACGGGTCGTCTGTTGTTCCCGTGTGGATCGGTTGAGAGAGCACAAAATTGCTATTACACCGGCGGGTATGCTGTATCAAGGGTATGTAATGCGGCCCATTCCGAAAGATCGCATGGAAGACGCTTTTATCGGTCGCCGAGCGGTGGATTTGCGGATTGCGCGGTTGCTTTCTGACCTGGAGGCTATTGAAGAGGGCATTCGCACCTGGTGTCCTGTTTTTGAGCAATTGAACAGGCAGAAAAATAAAGAGTATGTTTTTTCGCACTACTTTGTGCAAAGCATTGTGGTACAGTACCAGGAAGAGTATTTACGGGGGTTGGAGATTTCCAATGAGCTTTCTGAGATTGAAAATCGAATTTCCGGTTTGGATCTTACGTGGTTGATGCAAATAGACACGGAAATCGATAAATTGGAGCAAGAAATTCACTCTTTGCGAAGCATCCAAAGACAGCACGATAATGAAAAAGTTCGCCTGGAAGAACGGATTCATACGTTAGATTACGATGTGCTTCCGGGCCTGTGGCAGCAATTTAATGATATTGAATATCAAATCAGTGAAGATTTTCCGCAAGCCTTCATAGATGGTGTCGGCATTCCCCGTTATCAACAGGAATTGAAACGTCTTAAGAAGGCGTCTGTTGTGGCGAAAAACTTTGGCGATCGTCTTCCGCAGACGGTCAACGAAAAAGATATGGCACAGAAAAAGCTGTTTTCCAGACGTTCGGATTACGTGCGGGATTTTCAGCCATGTGCTTTTCGTTATGACGCTATTGATAACGATGAATTTTCAGAAGAGATGCGTTTGCTGGAAGAGAGTGAACTGCCGAAATATCGTCAAAAGATTCAGGCTGCGCGGGAAAGCGCCATGGAGCAATTTCAAAACGATTTTTTGGCTAAACTCAAATCCGGTATAGACCAAGTGCAATCGCAAGTCATAAATCTCAACAAAGCATTGAAACAGGCGCAATTCGGCACCGATCGCTATCAGTTTCGTGTGGATAGGAATCCGGATTATGCAGAATATTACGATATGATCATGGATCCTGACCTCATGGAAGGCGAAGCAGGCTTGTTTGCGTTACCTTTCCAGCAGAAATACGGGAAACTGATTGAAGAACTATTCAGCCGTATAGCCACTTCAGACGATACACAACTGAACGCCCGCAAAGAGAGCGAACTGAAACAGAACATTGAACGCTATACCGATTTTCGGACATACTTGAAGTTCGATTTGGAAACGACCGATCGGAACGGCTCGAAACAACTGCTGTCCCAGACTCTAAATACCAAGTCCGGCGGCGAAACCCAAACGCCGTTCTATATTGCTGTACTGGCATCTTTTGCGCAGTTGTATCAGGTAAACGATCATTCCGGTCTTGTCAATAATACGGTACGCTTGGTTGTGTTTGATGAAGCGTTTAATAAAATGGATAGCGACCGAATTATTGAAAGTGTTCGCCTGCTTAGAAAGATGCATCTGCAAGCCATTATCTGCACACCTCCGGACAAGCTACCGGATATCATGCCTTTGGCGGATCGTACCCTCTTGGTTAGCAAGGACAAATATCAAATGCACATCTTATCCTATGGTAAGGAGATTCCTCACGAATGAAACAAAGCATTATCCTTTCTAGGCTTTTGGATAAATACGAGAATAGCAAGCATCTATTTGAACCGGGCGTGTCCACCCGCCGCGTTATGCTGCGAATTGAAAAGAAGGAGCTTCCGGAGTACGAATATCAAGAGGCTTCTGTTCGTGATGCGTTTAATCAGGCGGCACAAGAGTTGGAAAAAGATCATCTGGTTGCGCTGGAATGGGTCACAGAGCGACCGGTTCTTTCTGCGATTATTCTGAATCTGGATCGCGTGGACGCGTGTTACCCTCTTGTGGGGAGAAAACATCCAAAGGAACAAGCGATTGTTGTAGCACAAATGATTGAAAAAGAGCTGTCTTCTGTTTCAACTTCATGGATTATCCTGTGGCGGGACGAGCTTTGCGCAAAGGCCAAAAACGCGTTTAGCGTTCCTGCTTATTGTAAAAGAGATACGGTGTTTTTATCCAAACTGCTGGTGGCACTTGCTATGTATGATTCGCTGCATGGCAATTCTATCACCATGCGAACTTTTAGCAGCAAATGTTATCATGACAGCAAATATTTTGAACGGGAAATCCGGGATGAATTTCTGCGCATTGCGCAAAAATATTGTTCTGATCTTTCTGAGCTTTGTGAACGAGAAGAGATGGGAGTTCGGGATAAACTTGCCTGTCTTGGCATATATGCACGTCCTGAAATTTACGAACTCTCCGGTGATTTTTCTTTGGAAACAGCCAGGGGGATTGTTCATGCTGATGCGCTTATGCCATACGGAATTGCTTTGCCGAGTACGGCTATTGATGCTATCACATCCGTAAATTTAAAAAATATCGGGAAGATTGTGTTCATCGAGAACAAGACGAATTACGATGAATATGTGCTGTCTGAAATGGCTGCCAATGAATTGGTTATTTATCACGGCGGTTTTCTCAGCCCTCAAAAACGAAAACTCGTTTCGCTAATTGTATATGCCATTCCTGATGGCGTACCGGTTTACTTTTGGGCTGATATTGATCTGGGGGGATTCCAAATGTTTGTGCATCTGCGGCAGTTGATTCCCCAATTGCAGCCCATGCGGATGACAGCAGAGGACGTGGTCGCCTACCACGAAATGGGACTTCCTCGTTCAGCAGACTATTTGGAAAAATTGAGGGTAGCATTAGAGAAAGCAGAATATCCTCTGTTTGAAAATGCCATTAAGCGCATTATCGAATACGGTGTGACAATCGAGCAGGAAGTGTTCCTTTCACATTGATTTTTATGTTTTGAGAATGTAAATGGGGTTGGGTAAAAAATAGTTTGCTCGCCCTCTTTGCATTTTTAAAAGCCGCGCTTCTGTAGACAAAAGGAATGAGTACATATACGATTTTATAGATACAAAAATGAAAAAGGTAAGCGATGGTCAATTTTTGTTTCGCAATAAACAAAGAAAATAGTATCCCCCGGAATCAGGAAAATATTCAGTCCAGATATTGACAAAGAACAGACGTTTCTGTATAATGCAGATGACAATTGAATATAGAAGTGCCAATGCTCAAGAGATGAGCAGACACATTGAAACGCAAAGACCTTATCTTTACATATCGGGCACGGAACATGAAGTAAAGCGAACAAAGTTGTCCGCTTTACTTGTGTTACCGTAGTGCGATAGAAGATAAGGTCTTTTTATTTTTTCAGCAGGAGGTGTCAGATTGAAAGAATCGGTTTACAAGAGTTATGACGAGCTGCCGCTGTTCCTGAATGCGGAGTTGGTCGGCAAGGTGCTGGGCGTATCGTCAACCACGGCATATGAACTGCTTCACCAAAAAGATTTTCCTAGCATACGGGTCGGCAGCCGGCTCATTGTATCAAAAGAAAAGTTCCGAGAATGGGTAGACAAGCAATCGGAAAGGGAAAGGTGATCAATTGAGCTATAAGCAATATTCCAAAAGAGATGCCATTAAAAACTATTTTCCTCTGCCGAATGAAATCTTTTGCCTTGGACTCTCTACCGGAGAGATTGCGGTGTACGCTTACCTGATGTACTGCGAGGATCGGAAAACCTTTCAGTGTCATCCAAGTTACAAAACCATTGGCCGGGCGGTAGGACTCAGTCGAAACACTGTCAAAAAATATATAACGGGACTGGAACAAAAGCATCTGATCACAACTGAGCCGACAACGGTCTTTACCAAGGACGGCAGAAAACGAAACGGCAGTCTGCTGTATACCATCCGTCCCATCGAAGAAGCAAAAGAGCATTACTTTGATCAGCAGTTACAGCGTGCAGAGGAAGAATCCGCACGGCATAAGACGAGGAAGTTGCTTGAACAGCGCAAGCAGGAAAGGGCGTGTAAGGGATGAAAACGAAATTGTATAAGATCAAAAGACTCCATAATGAATCGAAAAAGCGATGTACCATGTGCGGAAAATATTTTGATTTGTGGGACGAGCAGGAGGGCGTTTGCCTGAATCGACGCATAGGCTATGGATCTTCCCACGATGGGTGTCAGGTGAAGCTTCAACTGTGCTGCGGGTGCTTTGACCGCGTGCTGGACATGGTTGTACCATTGTGCGGGACAAACTCAATCACTGATTTAACTGACTGGGAATGGCCGGATGAGGAAAAAACGGCGGATATTATGAAAAGCAGGTTAAAGTGAGGGGTCTATAGCCTCCTCACGTATCACATCGGACGGCAGAGCCGACCGTTTCGGAGAAAAAA
>CAJFTY010000022.1 GCA_904420045.1 Candidatus Metaruminococcus caecorum
GACCTTGTTAATGCTGGGTGTGATCGCCATCAATCTGCGGCCGATTTTAAAAAGTGTCAAACAGCTGTTGCCCTCCCGCCGGAAGGCAAATGACTAGACTTGGACAAAGCAACAAAGGACAGATAACGCATGTTATCTGTCCTTTGTTGCTTGTGGCAGATTGTCAAATTCTGCTTTGCCGGTCATCGAGAGCTATTTGACACAGGCGAGCGCGTCCGTGCCATGAGGGATTTTATAGGTGAGATGGGAGGGCGCGAGCCAGCACAGTTCCCAATGCCACCGCCGCACGGCGGACGATGCGTGTTGTTTTGGGTGTCATGGCGATCCCCTTCCTGCGATGTTTGGGTATATGATAGCAGACGGCCGCCCTTCTGTCAATCGTGGAGAAAAACAATCACCGGTTCACAAAAAAGGGGCGAAAAAAAACGGGTACTTTTCAGTACCCGTTTTGAATATGTCTGCTGTTTTACCGGGAACGCCGCCCGATGTATGCCTCGGGGTTTAAAATCTTACCGCCCGAGCGCACTTCAAAGTGGCAGTGATTTCCGTCAGCCTGCCCGGTCATACCCACCGCGGCGATATTTTCGCCCTGTTCCACATACTGGCCGGGCTTGACATAGATCGCGGAGTTGTGGCCGTACAGGGTCTGATACCCGTTTCCATGGTCGATGATGACGCATTTTCCATAACCCGAGTACCATTTTGCCAACGTCACGGTTCCCGACGCGGATGCATACACCGGAGTTCCCTTGGGAGCCGCGATATCGGTCCCCTTATGCCGGCGGGTGCCGCCGTAAGGAGAACTGGTGTATCCGCCGCCTACCGGCCACATAAACCGGGTTCCGGCGGCCGCCGTTATGCTGGAGCCTTTTCCACGGGAGATGGAGTCTGTGCTCACCGGCTCCCGGTCGCCTTTGATGATCTGCTTGGTGACCGGTTCAGTAATCACTTTGGTCTCCAGAATATCCCGGGAAACCTCCGTACCGTTGACATATTCTACTTTGGCGGTGATTTGGTTTTCGCCGTTTTTGCCTTCCTGTTTGAGAACCGAGTACCCTTTTACGTAGTTTTTGTCTTTGATTTCCTCGGTCTTATAGTTGACGGTTTGGTTATACGTGATCACTTTGCTGACTTTTACACTTAAAAATGGCTCGCTGGCCTGGAGGACAACCTCCCGTCCGGGCAGGAAATTGGTTTCGATGTCCGGGTTGAGCGCCTTCAGCGAGGAGTACGCCACGTTGTTTTTCGAGGCCACGCCGGTGGGCGTATCACCTTCCACCACGGTGTAGCGTTTTTCGGTCTGTACATTGCCGGTAATCAGATCGGTGATCTCCTGCTCATCCACCACGCTGGCAGTCAGGTACAAGCCCTGCTTGACCTCTACGTCCTTGACAAAAGAGATTTCATCCGCGTCGTTGCCGGTTTTATATTGTGCCAAAATTCCGTCTAGGGTTTTGGTGATTACACCGCTTTGCTTGACCGCGCCGTAGAACTTGCCGTCCACATACAGGCCTTCCGCCTCGGTAATATCCTGATCAGAGGTTTTAATCATCTGGTCGGCCAGCCGGTCTTCGTCGATGACCTGGCCTTTATTTACCACGCTGACGGTGAACTGGGGCCGGGTGTCCAGCACCTCGTTTCCGTCCTCGTAAATAATCCGCTGCTGCATCATGGATTCGGCCTGTTCGTACACCCCTTCATCGGTGACATACCCTAGGGTTTCGCCGTTGTAGTTGACCTCCACCGCAAAGGTGAGCATGGAGGCAAAGTGCACAATATACGCCAACACGCCCACGCAGATGACAGGCATTGCGTAGTTGACCACGGTTTTAAAAATTTTACGATTGTTGTAAACACCGTGGCAAAAGATGCCCGCAGCCGCTTTTACAGGAGACCCCCCCTGCGCTTTGGCTTGTCCGGCGTGATCTTTCATCAGAACGACGCCTTTTTTTACCGCCACAAACGGAGAAGCCAGCATCCGGGCGAACTTCGCAGCGCCTCGTTTGAAGCTCCGTGCGCTCCTGCGGCCCAAAATGCGGATCCGGCGGAACAAGAAGCCTACTCCTTTTCCCGTCAGGGTTACCGCTGCCCAGGCGGTGGCCTTAGTGAATTCCCCTAAGGCTTCCAGGCATTTATTGAAACTCATTAGAATCGTCGGTTTGGATGTGGTGTCGGATTGATTTTTCATGTCGGCCGGCTGAGAATGGTTTTCTACCGCTTCGTTCTCGCCCATGCTGCGACTCATAACATCAACTCCTTTAAAATGATTACAAATTAGTAACAACTGTTTACTATTATAACGCCAAATCCTTATTTTGCAACCTTTTAGGGGAAACTTTTTTGCTTGAATCCATAATCTTTGTAAGAAATATATAGTTTAACAACTATTAAATTGTGCACTTTTCGTGTTTCATCTGAAAAATCTTGTTATTATTTTGTAATGATTTGGAGAACTTTCCTTTTATTATACGATGTGTAAACCGGGCTTGCCACCGTTTGAATGAACAGCGGCAAGCCCGGCCTGCTGAACCGGCCGGATGATAGCCGGATATGCGGTTGAGAAAGGGTTTATACAGCGGGGCGCTGTGAAGGCATCTGCTCCCCGCCTTTTTTCTGTTTGGGCGGCAGGACAATCTCCCCGGCGCGGACTAAAGAGAACTTGGCCACCGAGGGCCCGATAATGGAATAGATAAACGTGGAGCACAAAATAATGGTCCGGATGGTGGGAGCGAAATCCGGCACAATGGAGGCCGCCACCGTCAGCAGGCCCAGGGCGACGCCCGCCTGAGGCATCAGGGTGGGGCCCAGCCACCGGCAGATCTTTTCCTCGCTGTGGGTGATCTTTCCGCCCAGCCATGCGCCGCCCATTTTGCCCAGCACTCGCAGGACGATGTACAACGCGCCGATCACGCCCACGCTGAGCACGGCCCCCAGGTCAAAACCTGCTCCCGACATGACAAAAAAGATCATGTAGACTGGCGGCGTAAAGGATTCCGCCACCTTCATCACATGGTCGGTATCTTTAAACGTGTTGACCAGCACCGCGCCTAAAGCCATGCAGGTAAGCAGCGGAGAGCCGTCCAGCAGATTCGCAAGCCAGGTGGCGCCAAACACGAAGCCGATGGTGACGCACAGGCGGTTCCCGGGTTTTTTGAACCAGCGGAGAAACAGCAGCATAAGCATACACAGGGCGGCGCCCAGAACAAAGGACACCAGCACCTCGTACAGGGGCTGCACCAGGGAAAGGAGGCTGAAGCCCCCGCCTTTGGTGATGGTTTTGACAATGGTGGAGGCAAACCCAAAGGCGATCAGCGCCACCGCGTCGTCCAAGGCTACCACGCTCATCAGCATGGAGGTCAGCGATCCCTTGGCCCGGTATTGGTTGATGACCATGATCGTCTGGGCGGGAGCGGTGGCGGCCGCAATTGCCCCCAATAGGATCGAAAGGGGAACGCTTACCCCGCACAGCAGCAGCACCCCGGTGACCAGCACCACCGCGCCCAGGGATTCGGTGATGGCGATGATGATGGGAGAGGCGCCCACCTGCTTAAAGTAGCTGAGCTTAAACTCGCTGCCAATGGAAAAAGCGATAAATCCCAGCGCCATATCCGATGCTACGGAAAAATTTTCCACAATGTCCGCTGGAATAAAATTCAGCAGGCAGGGCCCCAGCACCAGCCCGGCGATCAGATAACCGGTGACGTTGGGCATCCGGACCAGCTTTGCAAGCCTTCCAAACAAAAGCCCCGCCGCCATAATCAGGGCGATTTGAAATAAGATGGTATTACTCAGCTCCACCGGTCGGCAACCCCTTTACAAAGTCAATGGGAACGCTGAATGCAATGCCGGTATCCCGGTGAGACAAGTCGCCTACCACCCGCTCAAAGGCGTCCACCGCCACGGGAATCATTTCATCGGACAGCACAAGCAGAATGGTGCGGCTTTTTTCCCGCTGGGGATCCAGCAGACTCCGCAAGGACCCTAGAAACGGGATGTCCTCCTCATCGTGGTGCCCACCCAGCACCCGGGCCATGCCGGTACTCTCTAAAATTGTACCGCCTCCTATGCCCATGTGGGCGAATTCGGTGAGGAGCTCGTCCAATTTTTCCGTCTGGTTAAGCACAAATGTCAGCAGTTTCATGCGGAGTCACGCTCCTTTATTTTTTTATAATAAGGTATCGGTTTTTCAAATAGGCGTGAGGGAGGGCGTCCCGAAAGGCATTTTTGGGAAATCAGAAACGACCCGTTGACCCAGGTCGCGGAAGGAGAGCCAAGGCGATCAAAAATGCCGTCGCCCAAAGGGCGGAGGGAGAGCGTCCCGAAAGGCATTTTTGGGAAATCAGAAACGACCCGTTTCTGATTTTACCACATTTATATTATGAACGCAATATGAACAAACAGTTTGTGCGCAAATTTGTATGAAAAAGGGAAGAGGGGTGAATTGTAATCAAAAATGGAATGTCTTATAATAGGACATAAGGAAATATGTTTCATTGACAAGGCCTAAATTTAGATATTTTTCATGGTAACATGAAATATTTTTGTTCACTACGCATTCCATTCTTTTTTATGATACACTGAAGCTATTAGTAACAGTGTCGGAGTTAGTAGGATGAATGGTAAACTGATAAAACTAAAGATCGTGGACAAAGAAGAAAAGATTAAGGACTTGGCAAAACAGATTGGCGTGCACGAAACGACCATTTCCAATTGGATTCACAACCGGAATACCGAGAATATTGAAAAATTTCTCATTCTTTGTTCTCAGCTGCAAATTAATCCATTGGACTTGTTGGACGAGGATGAACATTCGTAAAGAATCGGCGCGCCGGAAAGGAATGGGGTAGCATGAACGGCAGACTGATTAAACTGCACATCGGAAAATCGGGCACTACCAACAAGGAGTTGGGGCAAAAGCTCAACCTGAACCCCAACACCATCACCGCGTGGATCAACGGGCGCAACAGTTCCAATATCGAAAAATTTCTGGAACTTTGTGCGATGATTGATCTAAACCCTCTAGACTTGATCCGAAAAGACTCATAACCAAAAACGCAGGAGGATGGCGTACGCCATCCTCCTGCGTCGGTTCGGGAAAAACTAGAATCCGCCGGCTGCCTACCGGATCAGCGCGTAGCGGAGAATAAAGATCACAGACAGCAAAATCGCCACCCAGCTGACCTCTTTGATCTTACCGGTGCAGATTTTCAGCAGGCAGTAAGAGATAATGCCGAACGCAATTCCGTTGGCAATGGAAAAGGTCAGAGGCATCATAGCGATGGTCAAAAACGCGGGCACCGCCTCAGTGATATCGGAAAAATCCACTTCCCGGATGCTGCTAATCATGAGCACGCCCACGAAGATTAGCGCCGGCGCAGTGGCTACGCTGGGGATCAGTCCAACAAAGGGGGCGGCAACCAGAGCGACCAAAAACAGCACCGCGGTGACCAGCGAGGTCATGCCGGTGCGACCGCCCTCTCCGATGCCGGCGCTGGACTCCACGAAGGTGGTTACGGTGGAGGTTCCGGTTACGGCGCCTGCGGTCGTGGCAATTGCGTCGCACAACAGCGCCTTTTTCATGCCGGGCATCTCGCCGTTTTCATCCAAAAGGTTTGCTTTTTTCGCAGTCCCAAGCAGGGTGCCGATGGTGTCGAACATGTCTACCATAGAAAAGACGATCAACAGCATTAAAACGGTTGCGATGGCGGAAAAAAGGTTGGAGCCGCTGAACAGGTGCCCAAAGCCCCGGACAAATCCAAACAGCGAAGTGTGCACAAAGTCCTGCGCCTGGGCGGCAAAGTCCACATGGAACGTCCCGGGAGCGATGGTGGCCACGCCGATTCCCGGCAGATAGGAGATCACTGAAATCACGGCGATTCCGATCAAAATCGCACCCTTGACGTTTAGCTTATAAAGAATTGCGATGATAATCAGTCCTAAAAACGCCAAGATCGCGCCTTTGGCTCCGATGCTGCCAATTCGGGAAAAGTCTGCAAGGCCCACGAAGTTGCTTTCGTCCGCTACGACAAGCCCGGCATTTTTCAGCCCTAAAAACGCCAGGAACAGCCCGATTCCTCCCGAGATTGCAAGCTTTACGTTTTTGGGGATGGCCTTGATAATGGCCTCCCGCGCACCCAGCACGGTAATCAGGATGAACAAAAGCCCGGACAAAAAGACCACGGCCAGCGCCATCTCATAGCTTCGGATCAGCTGTTCGTCTGCGGAAAGCCCTTCCGGAGCGGGCGCGATCCGCGCGATCTGGGGCATGACGGTAAAGGCGAAAAAGGCGTTGAGGCCAATGCCCGACGCCTGCGCAAAGGGAATCCGGGCCAGCAGCGCCATCAAAAGGGTTCCCACAAACGCAGCGATGCAGTTGGCAAAAAACACGCCGTTGTAAATCTGCGTGTTGCCCTGGCCGATCAGGTTGGGGGTCAGCACAACGCAGTAGGCCATAGTGAAAAATGTGGTGAGCCCTGCGATGATTTCCGTCCGCAGGGTGCTGCCTTTTTCGGTGATCTGAAAAAAGCGGTCCAGACATTGCTTCATAAAGGAGTACCATCCTCTCTTGTTGTTCGTCTGTCCCCAATGCCGCAAGGGATCAGGCGTTTACATTTTGTTCATTTTCATTATATCGGAACTTGATGGTACACGCAAGGTGTTGGGGAAAATTTGGATAAGGTGTCGGTTTTAAGGGCCGTTTTCAATTGATTTTGCACATAGAGGACGTTGGCGGAGACTTTCCAGCGCCGGCTGTATTTGCTTTCGGCAAAGCCGCTTGAACGCAAAGCCCGCTGCGCAACAAAAACCGGGAGGCAAACTGCCTCCCGGTTTTTAAGAATGGTTTTTACCGCAGCGGTTCGCTCTCCGGTGGGCCGAACACGCTGTCCAAAAGAGCTTCCAGCAGGGACTTTGCTTGTTTCACCATCCGGTATTCCCGGGGCAGGACGGTGTGGATGTCTTGGACAGCCTTGGCCGCCTGGTTGGGGAGCGCCAGCGAAACGTCCCACTGCCCGCCCATCAGGTGGATTTTAAGCTTGTCCTCCCCCAGCAGCACCCAGGCGGAGGCGTCCTCCCCCTTGATGCGGGTTTCGGTGTTGACCGCCGATGTGTAGAAGCCGAAGACGGTGGCGCAGAACAAAAGGGTGAGGATAAACGACACGCCAAACCGTTTGGCGGCCCGTTTTTTTTCTTCCATCCAAATCCCCCTTTGGTTTTACTGAATTAATTCTCAGTAAAAGTATCGCCTCCCCGCGGGTAAAATATACGCGCGGGGAGGCGGTGAACGGATGAAAGAACGTTGAATGAAAGGCTAGTTTTGCAGTCCCTGTAAAACTTTGACCAAGGATTTTCCCACCAGTTCGCCGGCGTAGACGGCTTCCTCCAGGCTGTTGGAGTTGGAGCCCATCTCCAGCAGAATGGAGCCGGTGGTCAGATTCTGGTTGTATTTGCGGTAATCGAACAAAAGCGGGCGGGTCAGCCCTTTGTAATCCGTTTCCATCTGGGATTGCAAGGCGCAGGCAAAGCTTAAATTCTTCAAGTAGTTGGGATAGTTCATGGTCCCGTCGTCACAGCCTGAGATAATCATCACCTGAGCGGCATTTTTTTCGCCGATCTTGGCCACGGGGGCGGTGCGCACTCCGTTGGAGGACTGAATGGCGTCCCGGTGGACATCCAGTACCACTTTGATGGACGGGTTTTTCTTGAGGATGTTTTTGACCGTCACCGCCGAGCGGTCATACGAACCGGTGTAGGAGGGGTAATCGTGCTGGGTTTTGTCGTGAATCACACCAATGCCCGCTGCTTTGAGCTGTTTTTCAATTTCGTCCCCCACCCGCACCATGTTTTTGGAGTTGTCGGTGGTTCGGGAGTTGTAGGATTTGTCATACCAGTCCCGGGTAACCGGCTCATAGCTCTCGGTGGTGTGGGTGTGCATAATCAGCACCTGGGGCTTGTCGTTTTTCTCAATTTTAAAGGCGGGTTTTTGGGCCATGGCGGTTTTCACTTTGCTGGCGGCGAGCTTTGTGACATTTTTGACAAACGCGCCGCCCGGCAGGGGCAGATAGATGTTAGAGGCCGAGGCGGTGTAGGTCTTGCGCACGATGGTACCCGCGTTTTTTGGTTTGGGCTGACTGGCGGCCGAAGAAACGCTGGAACTGGCTGCGGAAGACGTCTGGCTGGAAACCTGCCCCTGTCCGGAGGATACAGGCGCCGTGGAGGAAACGTCCGGTTGGGAGGCAGTTTCGTCTTCGGGGGTGTCCTCCTCCTCATCCGCCCGGGCGGTGACCGTTTCGGTGAGGAGCTTTGCCCCGCCCTCCGGCATGGTCAGCGCAGCGCTCCACACCGCAGCCTTTTCCGCCGCCGCGCTGAAATAGGGCAGCGACAGAAGCATCAACTTGAAAAGCCCGGCAGCGCAGACCACCGCTGCCAGGCAAAGCGCGATTTTTTTACACCGAACCTTTGTCCGGGCATTTCCTCCCGGACGTCTCCTGCCTCGTCTCATTGCCTTTGCACCTCCTGCAAAATCCCCGAAAATCCGATGAAGGCGAAGCGGCGAAAACCGCTTTACACTTGCTTTTCTATCTATATGCAGGAAAGGAGCGGGCAACCATGAACTTTTTGTTACAGGACAACGTCTTTTCGTCAAAAGGCAGAACAGCGCGTTACGATACCAGGGAGGACAGCTCCTCGAAACTCAGTTGGGGCTGAAGGGCGCGGTTGATGGAAAACGCCAGCAGCTTGGAAGCCTGTTCCACGATGACGTCGATCTCCCGTGGGGTGACCATCATGGTCCGTCCCCGGTCGGATACCATGGAGGCATCCACCCTGCCCTCGGCCAGATCGTAGGCAATGGTGGCCATGTCCACCACGGTGGGCACCCCCACGGCGATCACCGGAACGCCCAGGCTTTCCTTGGTCAGGGCCTTGCGGGCGTTTTGTACCCCGGAGCCTGGGCAGATCCCGGTATCCGCGATCTGCACGGTGCAGCCCAGCCGTTCCACACTGCGGGAGGCCAAGGCGTCCACCGCGATCACCGCCGCGGGGGAGAGCTCCCGGCAGACGGCGTAGATGACCTCGGCGGTCTCCATACCGGTCTGTCCCAGAACCCCCGGGGCCAGGGCCGCCACCGGGCGCAGTCCCTCCAGCCCGGCGGAAGCCGCGATCTCCCCCATGATATGGCGGGTGGCCAGCACCGAAGCGGTGGTCATGGGCCCGATGGTGTCCGGGGTAATGTCGGCGTTCCCCAATCCCACGCAGAGCACAAGGCCTTTGTCCGGCAAAAAGGGGCGGATCTGGTTGGCGGCGGCCTCCACCTCTTCTTCCAGCCGATCGGTGACGGTTTTAAAGGGCCGAAGATCCAGGGTGACATAGGTGCCCGGGGGTTTTTGTAAGGCGGCGGCGCCCTGTTCGTCCTCCACCCGGATGCGGGTGACCTTGACGCCGCCTTCCTCCAATTCCTCCTGGGTCACGCCTTTGGGGACCGCGCCAGTCAAGACCTCCATCCGCTCCAGGGCCAGGTCGGTTCGTATATTCATCACAAGCGCCTCCTCATCTTTTTTTGGATTTTTGTCAAAATATCTCTTGCAATTTGCGCGGTATGATGGTATCATTATAAGCACTGTCATAGGATGACATCCGTGTGGGATCGTGTCTCTGGTTGAAAAAGTCGACCCGCTTTGCAAACCATTTTTCCCGCGGAACCAAAACGCAACCTTATTTTGTGCAGAACCTGCGGCTTTATGTGAAGGAGGTGTCCCGAGATGCCGAACATTAAATCAGCAAAAAAACGGGTGAAGGTCATCAAAACCAAAACCCTGCGCAATAAAGCGATGAGCTCCAACCTGAAAACCATGGTGAAAAAAGCCAACGCTGCGATTGAAACCAACGCTGCGGACAAGCAGGCTGTTGTCAGCCAGGCGATCAAAACCATCGACCAGGCTTGCGCGAAAGGCTTGTTCCACAAGAACACCGCGGCCAGAAAGAAATCTCAGCTGGCTAAAAAACTGCAGAACGCATAAGCTTGTTCTGTCCTTCTGATACGAATTTACAAAAACGGCCCCTCCAACCTCTGGGGAGCCGTTTTTTCTTTTCTGCGGGCGCCGGTTTGTGCTCTATCCTCATAATTTTTGTGAAAGTTTTGCAAAGTGGGGACAATTTTCTTACGATTTTGGTGTTATTATTGACTTTATGGGCAAAATCGTATATGATGTGAAAGAAATAAACGAGACGTCTTTTGCATTCCATCTTCCGGGAGGTGGCAGGTTTTGAAAAACATTCAGCCGAAAAACAACGGATTCTTTTCTTTTATTTCCGTCCTGTTGGGCGTTGCCGCCGTTGCGACTACGATTGCCTATTTTGTCATTCGTATTTACAGCGACCACCAGCATCGGGAAAAGTGGAAAGATTACAACGACTGTGGGCTTGCGTAAAGCGGCCTATGCGCGTATGGTTCGCCCGATTTGACTGCCGGCAGACTGCCGGCAGTTTTTATGTTCGGGGTCTTGCCGGCCTTTCTGAACTTTTTGTAAAAAAAGAGATTTTTGAGGGAGAGTATGATAAAATAGAAACAATTACTTCTATTTGAAAGGGGCGGGCAGTATGATTTTTGAGAAGTCCTGCGGAGCCATTGTCTATCGTAAGTTTCACGGCAACACCGAACTGCTTTTAATTAAACACGCCAACGGGGGCCACTGGTCCTTCCCCAAGGGCCATGTGGAGCCAGGGGAGACCGAGCTTGAAACCGCCGCCCGGGAAATCCGGGAGGAAACCGGCATTGAGGTCATCATTGATCCCACCTTCCGGGAGATTGTGTCTTACTCCCCAAAAAAGGACACGCAAAAGGACGTGATCTATTTTTTGGCCCGGGCCAAGACCTTTGATTACGTTCCGCAGGAGGAGGAAATTGCCCAGATTCGCTGGGTGGAGCTAGGCCGGGTGCACGAGGTACTCAGCTACGACAACGACAAGCAGCTGGTCAACAAGGCAAAACCGCTGTTGACCGGACGATGACCCTGAAAAAGGAGGAATCCCTTTTGCCTACTACCAAACAAAACTTGTTTTTAAAAAACAAGTTTCTCTTTACGCTGCCCTATTACCTGCTGATTCTGGCCGGATTTGTCATCGACCGGTGCACCATCCGGATGGTCATTCCTTTTGACATGCTGGTGACGCTGGGGACAGCTCTGGCCCTAAACATCATCCTGTGGAAGGTGCCGCTCCCCCAGTATGCAACCATCGTGATCTTCCTGTTCTTTGCCCAGTTCGGCGGAATGATGTTCCAGTTTTATGAACATATCGCCTGGTATGATCTGGTGGTGCATTTTGGCAGCGGGATCATGCTGGTGTACATCGGCCAGTTTGTGTACTCGTTGATTGTGCGGGATGCGGACAGCGGCCTTCCTGTGCTGCTGCCCACCGCCTTTGGCTTTTTCTTCTCCGCGGCCTGCGCAGGGTTCTGGGAGATCTACGAGTTTGCGGCGGATCACATTCTGGGGCTAAACTCCCAGTTGGGAAGCCTGTCCGACACCATGGGAGATATCATCGCAGGGGCGTTGGGAGCGCTAATCGCCGCCATCACCCTCTATGTTTTACTTGCTCGAAAGAAGAAACAAAATTAGGAAACGGCCGGATAAAACCAAAACTAGGTATCCTCCGAGGATCACAAATGGATCCTCGGGGGATTTTTTTGTATTCTTTACGAAAAATAAAGACAAAGGAACGGCTAACTTTACACAAAATGTGGAATCCATCGTTTGTGTGTAAAATCCGTGTAAAGAAACTATACATTTTCTGTGAAGCTATGGTAAAATAAACATGCTGTCGTATTTTGCAGGAAATCCTGCGCGGCGGTTTCTTTTTGAGTTTCATTCACCTTGCCCATCAAAAACGGTTGTACATTCAGACGATTACGGGCAGAAGCGGCTTTGACGAAAGAAAAAGGAATGGTGGTCGGTTATGGACATTTTTGACGTAATAACCCTGGGAGGCGGCCTTGCGTTTTTCCTGTATGGAATGAACCAGCTGGGCGCAGGTCTTGAAAAGGTATCCGGGGGCCGGATGGAAAAGATGCTGGAAAAGCTGACCAGCAATGTCGTGAAAAGCGTGCTACTGGGCCTGATCGTCACCGCAGCGATCCAGAGCTCCTCGGCCACGACGGTGATTGTGGTGGGCCTGGTCAACGCGGGAATCTTGAAGCTCCGCAACGCGGTGGGCGTCATCATGGGCGCGAACATCGGCACCACCGTCACCGCCCAGATTTTGCGGCTGGGCGGCAACGAGGACAGCCCCAACCTTGTCATGCAGTTTTTAAACCCCAAGGCGCTGGCTCCTATGATCGCCATTGCGGGTATTATCATGATTATGGTGGCCAAGCGCAACAAGTTTAAGGACATTGGTTCGATTTTAGTGGGCTTCGGCATCTTGTTTCAGGGAATGTTCATCATGGAGGGCGCGGTCAGCGGCTTGAAGGACGTCCCTGAGTTCCAGCAGCTGTTCGTATCCCTGCAAAATCCGATTCTGGGCGTACTGGTGGGCGCTGTGGTCACCGGCATCATTCAGAGCTCCTCCGCGTCGGTGGGAATTTTGCAGGCGTTAAGTTCAACAGGGGCGATCACGTTTTCGGCGGCGTTTCCCATCATCATGGGACAGAACATCGGAACCTGTGTGACTCCGCTGCTCGCCAGCATCGGGGCCAACAAAAACGCCAAGCGCGCCGCTATGGTACACCTGTATTTTAACATCATCGGCACTGTTTTGTTCCTGATCGCCGTGTACTCCTTACAATATTTGATTCTGCCCGGCGGGTTTTCCTTTTGGAATGATGCGATCTACAAAGACGGGATCGCCAACTTCCACACCCTGTTTAACGTGGTTTGCACCTTGCTGTTCATGCCCTTTGCGGGACTGTTTGCAAAGCTTGCGGAGTTCACTGTGCGGGGCAGCAGCAAGTCCGCCGACCGTCCGGACGAGGATGTGGCGGTGCTGGACGACCGGCTTTTGGTCTCCCCTTCTCTGGCGCTGGAGCAGTGCCAGGCGACCGTGGTAAAAATGGGCGAGTACGCCAGCTACAACTTCCGTGAATCCATGAAGCTGTTTCACAAGTACGACTCCAAGGCGGTGGAGCGCATCCGGGAGTTCGAGGATTCCATCGACCGGATGGAGGACCGGCTGGGCAACTATCTGTTAAAGCTTACCGACCGGGAGCTCACCGACCATGAAAGCAAGGATGTCACCCAGATCCTCCATATTATTTCGGAATTCGAGCGGGTGGGGGACTACTCCATCAATTTGATGGAGCTGGCCCATCAGATGTACGAGCAGGGCATTAAGTTTTCGGACAAGGCCTACAAAGAGCTGGATGCCATCGGTGAAGCCTGCGGCGAGATCATCCAAATGGCCCTTGTCTCCTACCGGGACACCGACCTGACGCTGGCCAAAAAGGTGGAGCCGCTGGAAGAGACCATCGACATCATGGTGGAAACCCTGAAGTACAAGCACATCGAGCGGCTGAAAAACGGCAAGTGCACCATTGAGGCGGGTATCAATTTCCTGGAAAGCCTGACCAATCTGGAGCGGATCTCCGACCACTGTTCCAACATCGGGGTGTACATCATCGGCCACAACTTCGACCGGGATACCTTGAACCGTCACGAGTATTTAAAGGCGATGCACAAGGGTGACAGCGAGGACTACGCCCAGGACATCGAGGAATTCAAGCAAAAATACTACGTCCGCATTCAATAGCCGGCGATTTTGTCCGGAATGGCTGGATATTTTTTGAAAAGTCTGTTATCATAGGATGGTGCAATGGAAATTTCACAGGAATTTCCATTGCACCATTGCTGTTATAGATGGAGGAACCAAATGATTACTGTATCCAATGTGAGCCTGAACTTTAACGGCCAGGCGTTGTTTTCCCATGTGGATTTAAAGTTCACCCCCGGCAACTGTTACGGTGTGATCGGCGCAAACGGCGCGGGAAAATCCACCTTTTTGAAGATCTTGTCCGGGGAGCTGGAGCCCTCCTCCGGCGAGGTCTCGGTGGACGCCAAAACCCGGATGTCGGTGTTAAAACAGGATCACTTTGCCTTTGACGAATTCACGGTGCTGGACACCATCATCCAGGGAAATCCCCGGCTGTACGAGATTATGCAGCAGAAGGAAGCCCTGTATGCCAAGGAGGATTTTTCCGAGGAGGACGGAATTCTGGCCTCCGAGCTGGAAGGGGAATTCGCGGAATTAAACGGCTGGGACGCCGAAACCGAGGCCGCCCGGATTTTGCAGGGCCTGGGGCTCGACTCCGAAGCGCTGCTGTACGCGTCCATGGCGTCGCTGGGAGAAAAGGAAAAGGTCAAAATCCTGCTGGCCCAGGCCCTGTTCGGACAGCCGGACATCATCCTGCTGGACGAGCCCACCAACGGCCTGGACGTGCTGAGCATAAACTGGCTGGAGGATTTTTTGATGGACTACGCGGGCACCGTGATCGTGGTGTCCCACGACCGGCACTTTTTAAACAACATCTGCACCCACATTGTGGACGTGGACTACAACAAGATCAAAATTTACGTGGGCAACTACGACTTCTGGTATGAGTCCAGCCAGATGATGCAGCGGATGATCAAGGATCAGAACAAGAAAAAAGAGGACAAGATCAAAGAGCTGGAAAGCTTTATCCAGCGGTTTTCCGCCAACAAGTCCAAGTCCCGGCAGGCCACCTCCCGGAAAAAGTTGATCGACAAGCTGACGCTGGAAGAAATGCCCGCCTCCTCCCGCCGGTACCCCTATGTGGGCTTCACCATGGACCGGGAGGCCGGCAAGGAAATTTTAGAGGTGGAGGGTCTCAGCAAAACCCTGGACGGGGTCAAGGTGCTGGACAACATCTCCTTCCGGTTAAACCGGGGAGAAAAGGTCGCCTTTGTGGGACAAAACGAGGTGGCCACCACCGCCCTGTTCCAGATCATTATGGGGGAGATGGAGCCGGATTCCGGCAGTTATAAATGGGGCGGCACCACCAGCCAGTCCTATTTCCCCAAGGACAACTCGAAATTTTTTGACGGGTGCGACCTGCCCATCATCCGGTGGCTGGAGCAGTACTCCAACGATGTGACCGAAACCTACCTGCGGGGATTTCTGGGCAAGATGCTGTTTTCCGGCGACGACGTGTTAAAGCCGGTGAAGGTGCTGTCGGGGGGCGAAAAGGTCCGGTGCATGCTGTCCAGGATGATGATGTTCGGGGCCAACGTGCTGGTGCTGGATCAGCCCACCAATCACCTGGATCTGGAATCCATCACTGCGGTGAACAACGGGCTCATCGACTTTAAGGGGAACGTGCTGTTTTCCTCCTACGACCATCAGTTTATCCAGACGGTGGCTGACCGGATCATGGAGATTGGGCCGGACGGAACGCTCACCGACCGGATCTGCACCTACGACGAGTATCTGGAGTTTTTGGCTCAGAAAAGCGGTCGGTAACAAGCGCTTGCCTTGACAGTGTGTGGAACGCTGTGGTATCATAATCACAATTTATCAAACGAAAGAGGGATTTTCATATGCGCAGGATTTCTCGCTAGCATTCGCGGACGGGGTGTGTCAAAATTCGGCCGGAGGGATCTTCGGCCGGGTTTGCCGCGCCTTGTCCAACGCGCTGCCGTGAGAAATCCTGCGTTGCCCCACTCCCTTTGCGCCCGTGCGCCTCTTTACCCCCGTAGGGGGAGGCCGCCGTGCCGCTTAAAGGCCGCAGGAAACGCCGGTGTTTCTCTGCGGCCTTTTTTGAAAGGTACGGTGATGATACAATGTCTATGATTTCGGTTTCGGATCTGACGTTTTCCTACGACGGCGGGCTGGAGCTGCTGTTCGACCGCGTTTCGTTCCAGTTTGACACCGACTGGAAGCTGGGATTTACCGGCCGCAACGGCCGGGGGAAAACCACTTTTTTAAAGTTGCTGGCCGGGGAGCTGGAATACCGGGGAAGCATATCCTCCCCGGTGCCCGTCACCTATTTTCCCTTTCCAGTGGGGGACCCGGGGCGAAACGCCCTTGAAATCGCGGAGGAAACCGCCCCGGGCCGGGAGTTCTGGGAGCTCTGCCGGGAGCTTTCCCTGCTGGGGATGGAGGCGGACGTTTTGTTCCGGCCCTTTGACACTTTAAGCGGCGGGGAGCAGGTCAAGCTTTTGCTGGCGGCGCTGTTTTTAAATGACGGCCGCTACCTGCTCATCGACGAGCCCACCAACCACCTGGACATGGAGGGGCGGGAGCTGCTGGCCGGATACCTCCGCAAAAAGAAAGGCTTTCTGCTGGTGTCCCACGACCGGGCTTTTTTGGACGGCTGTGTAGATCACATCCTGTCCATCAACCGGGCGGACATAGAAATCCAGAAGGGGAACTTCAGCTCTTGGGCGGAAAACAAGCGCCGGCAGGACGAGTTCGAACGGGCGGAGCATCAAAAGCTGGGAAAGGAAATTTCCCGCCTCAAGGAGGCGGCCCGACGCACCGCCGGATGGTCGGACGCGGTGGAAAAGACCAAGACCGGCAGTAAAAATTCCGGGCTGCGGCCCGACCGGGGTTATATCGGTCACAAGTCCGCCAAGATGATGAAGCGGGCCAAATCCGCTGAAAACCGGCGGCAGAAGGCGCTGGAGGACCGGCAGAAGCTTTTAAAAAATCTGGAGGAGGCCGACCGTCTCAAGCTCTCCCCTCTGGTACACCACGCGGGATGCTTGGTGGAGGCAAAGGAGCTTTGCATCGCCTATCCCGGGACCTCCCCCTGCGTGCCGGTGCGCTTTTCGCTGCAAAACGGGGAGCGGGTGGCCTTAACCGGCAAAAACGGCTGCGGAAAAACCAGCGTTTTAAAGCTCCTGCTGGGGGAGGAGGTTCCCCACACCGGGACGCTGACCACCGCCAGCGGGCTGATTGTCTCCCACGTGTCCCAGCGGACGGATTTTTTACAGGGGAGCTTGACGGACTTTTCCCGGGAAAACGGCCTGGATGACGCCCGGTTTCGGACCATCCTGCGGAAGCTGGATGTTTCCCGCAGCCTGTTCGAACAGGACATGGCCTCCTACTCCGAAGGGCAGAAGAAAAAGGTGCTCCTTGCAAAAAGCCTGTGCCAGCAGGCCCATCTGTACGTGTGGGATGAGCCCCTCAACTACATCGACGTGCTGTCCCGCATGCAGATCGAGGAGCTGATTTTAAAATACCGGCCCACCCTGCTGTTTGTGGAGCACGACCGGGCTTTTGTGGAACGGTGCGCCAACCGGGTGATCCGGATGGGATAAAGAGAACGGAAACTGGAAAAGCACCGGTTCCCGTTCTCTTTACAAACCCTGCCGGTTCCTGTAAAATAAAAGAAAATCTTGTAAACAAGGAGATGTCCGCCATGTTATACCGCCCCTTTGGAACCACCGGGGAGCAGATTTCCTCCCTGGGGTATGGATGCATGCGCCTGCCGGAGCTGGAAACCGGCGGCAAATGGAGCATTGACGACGAAAAAGCGGTGCCCATGCTGCAAAAGGCCTATGAACGCGGGGTCAACTATTTTGACACCGCCCCCTTTTACTGCCATGAAAACAGCGAGATCACCGTGGGAAAGGCCCTGCACGACATCCGGGATAAGGTCATGATCTCCACCAAATGTCCCATGGGGGACGAGATCAAACAACCCGGGGATTACCGCCGGTGGCTGGAAAAGAGCCTGCGCAAGCTGGACACCGACTACGTGGATTTTTACCACTTCTGGGGGATTGGGAAAGACGTGTTTGACCAGAAGATCGTGGGAATGGACCTGCTCAATGAGGCGAAAAAAGCCAAGGAGGAGGGCTTAATCCGCCACATCTCGTTTTCCTTCCACGACAAGCCGGAGGTAATCCGCCACATCATCGACACCTCGCTGGAGCGCGGCGTCCCCATGGAGACCATGCTGGTGCAGTACAACCTGCTCGACCGCAGCAATGAGGAGATGATCACCTACGCGGCCTCCAAAGGGATGGGCACCGTGGCCATGGGCCCGGTGGGAGGGGGACGGCTGTCCGCTCCCACCGACTTGTACAAACGGCTGACCGGCAAGGAGCCCATCGCCACCTATGAGCTGGCGTTTAAGTTTGTGCTGGGACATCCTCACCTGTGCTGCGCGTTGTCCGGCATGGGCACCATGGAGATGGTGGAGCAAAACGCCAAGATCGGCAGCGACTCGACGCCTATCACCCAGGAGGAGTGGAAACAGCTGGGCGAATCGGCGGAGCGGCTGAAAAAATTCAGCGATTTGTACTGCACCGGATGCGCCTACTGCCAGCCCTGCCCGGCGGGGATCAACATCCCCCATCTGTTTAACATGTTTACCTACCACAATGTGTACGGGCTGACCGACCACGCAAAAGGGGAGTTTAACCGGTATAAAAACGACGGGGGAAAACTGCTTGCTGACTGTAAAAACTGCGGGAAGTGTGAAAAGAAATGTCCCCAGCACCTGAACATCCGAAAGGAACTGGACCGGGTGGAAGCGGTGCTGCAAAAGCTGTAAATTTGACGGAAAACGGAGCACAGTATGACAAAAACAAGCATTTTTATCCGGAATCTCATTCTGGCCGCGCTGTTGGTGGCGGTGAATCTGCTGCTGCCGCAGGCGTTTCATGTGTTCGGCCCCCAGGCGGGGAGACTGTTCCTGCCCATGCACCTGGGGGTGCTGATCGCGGGGCTGTTTCTGGGCCCGGTGTACGGCATGGCGGTGGGAGCGGTTTCTCCGGTGCTGAGCTTTCTCACCACCGGTATGCCTCAGTTCCCCGCCGTGTTGTTCATGACCGGGGAGCTTTTGACCTATGGGCTCATTTCCGGTCTGATGGTCAAGGCGCTGCACAAGCTGCCCGGCAAGCTGCTGCGGCTCTATGTGAGCCTGATCGCCGCCATGGTCGCCGGGCGGGCGGTCTCGGTGATTCTGACGGTGGCCTTTGGCTCCCTGCTTGGGATGAAGGCGGCAATGACCGCGCCCTTGGCGGTGATCGCGTCTTTGGCCACGGGGATTCCCGGCGCGGTCTTGCAGCTGGCGGTGGTGCCGGTTTTGGTGGTGGCGCTGGAGAAGCTTTCCGCCTTTGCGCAGCGCCGAATATACGTCGGTGAGGAATAACGCGGCGATTGGGGGAGAATACAGGCCATGGCAAACGTGATCTTACTGTGCGGGCGGATCGCCAGCGGGAAATCCACCCTGGCCCAAAAGCTCCAGCGTCGGGGGAGGGCCGTCCTTCTGTCCTGCGACGAGCTGATGCTCACGCTGTTTGACCAGTGCCTGGGCGCCCGCCACGATGCGGTGCTGGAGCGGTGCTCCCGCTACCTGTTTTCGGTGGCGGAGCAGGTGACGGCTGCCGGAGCGGATGCGGTGCTGGATTTTGGGTTTTGGACCAAATCCTCCCGGGAACAGGCCAAGGCGTATTTTGAAAAAAAGGGAATCGAGGTGGAACTTTGGTATCTCCCCGTAGAGCGGGAGGAGCAGCGAAAACGGCTTGCTCGGCGCAACGAGCAGTTAAAAGACAGCCCCCGCCGGGAGTACATCATCGGGGAGGAGCTGTTTTGCCGGCTGGACGCCAAGTTTCAGGAGCCCTCCTCCCGGGAAATTGACCGGGTTGTGGAACCATCTGCATCCACATAGGAGCAGCGATGACACGCCCTGGGTGAATCTGTAAAAAGGAACCGCCTTTGCGGGACTATTTGTCCTGCAAAGGCGGTTTTGCTGTTCGGCGTTTACTGAATTTCCACGGCGTACCAGCCGGAAGAACTGTCCACTGCATAAATGCCGGGCTTTAAGGAGGAAGTGTCAATGATAAAATATCCCTCCTGTGTTTTTTGAATGGGCGCGTAAACCATATCGTCGTCCTTTACCAAAAAGCTGGAGTGGGTCATTTGAACGAAATTCGTCTTGCTCTGGGTGCCGGAGTAGACGGAATAGTGGACGGTCTGATCTTTTTTCTCAGATAGGAACAATTCGATATACCGGTAGACAGACTGGTTGTCCTGACACCGGTGAAAGCTTACGCCGGTGCCCTGCAAGGCTTGGTTGACCGCTTTGTAGTCCTTGCTGATACCAGAAACGTCCGCCCCCATAAAGTCGATGGTGTCGGCCAGTTTGACACGATAGAACGCTGAGGTGTTGGAGTATCCGATAAACGACGCGGGATACACCTTGAATTGATCGGAGCCGTCGTATTCATTTCCCACCACCACCAGCTTTTCACCGCTGGTCTGCTGGATGACAACCGGAGCGTCTTTGGCCTCGCAGATATGTCCGGAGAATTTGTCGTCGTCATAGGAATGAATGCCTTCGATATCCAGCCGGTCGGTGATGTTCCGGAGTTTTTGCTTGGATTCGTTCAGCCGGAACAGCCCGTTTAGAGTGTTCACTGCGCTGAGATCGTATAAATATGGTTCCTCAGGGTCGATCGGGCCGGTGCTCGTGGTAGACGCTGTTTCTTCCCAGGTGGAGCCCGCAGCGTTGCTTCCATTGGACGAATCATCCCCGCTGACAGCTACCGAGGGGCCTTTGGATTTTTCTAGAAAGCTGCATGAGGTCAGTGCTGTGGATATACTCAGGCACAGCAGCAGGACAACAAGTTTTTTCATGGTTTTCTCCCTTCTGTGCCGCAGCGGCGGCACAACTCTTTTTCGAAAATGGATTCAGGGCACAGCGTCTTTGACCGCGAAGCGCCTGGGCCGCAAGGCTATTCCATCGAAACCGGACGGGGGGACACAAAGCGGTCGTCCACCTGCGCGCAGACAATCGGAGCGCGTCCGGACATTTTTTGCCGGGCGTTAAAAGCCTGCATTTTGTCCTCCAGGTTTTGAAACCGCTTGTTGCTGAGCTTGAGCGTTTTTGGCAGTCCGGCGGCGCGGACCGTGTATTCCCAGACCACCTTCCGGCCGGTGACCTTGCTGCGGTCGTACTGGAGCATGGTAAAAAACGGCTGGTCGGTACGCAGCAGGGAAAAGGTGCAGTTCCGGTACAAAACGGACGTTTTTCCCGTCAAGCGGTATAGCTCAAACCCGTTTTCCCGGAGCACCAGTATCCGTGCGAACAGGATCAGCGACCAGATTCCCAATAGGGTCAGCACGCCTGCAGCAATCCGTTCCAGCAGGTACAGATCTTTCAGGTTGCTGTAGTATTTCGTCAGATTAGGGGTGCAAAAAAGGAGCGCGCCGCCCCCGAACGCCGCCAGCGCCAACAAAAGGTTTTTCCGCCTCCCGTAAACGCGCAGAACAACCGGTCCCAGCAGTTGTTCGCCGGAAGAATCGGTTTTGGGTGATTGTATCATGGCAATCTCTCCATACCCTTGATAAGGCGCTGTAAAAACAACATGCCCCGGGGAAAATGTGCGGACAAAAGCCGGAGCGTACACCGCTCCGGCTTACCAGGTATCGCTTTGACAAGGGGGAATAGGACCGGCCAACCCCGCCCCCTTCCGCCGGCGCTTGGCGCAGCCGGCGGAAGGCAATTCTCCACTTCCCTTATCTTTGTGTGGCATACATCTATTTGTATTGTACGCAAGAAAAACGGTTTTGTCAATCTGAACGGGCGCGGTCTGCCTTACAGACTGCCCAGGTGCTTGAGCAGGTATTCCTTAAACACCAGCCGTTCGTCCACGGCGTGCTTGCCGTTTTTGGAATACAGGTAAGCGCTGCGGCGAAACGCCGCGTCTCGGATTGGCAATAGCTTTACATTTTCCGGCCAAAGCTGATCCCAGGCCACCGCGGGAGCAAAGGCCACCCCCATCCCCAGGGAGACATATTTTCGCACCGAAAAAGGATCGTCGCACAGGATGACGTTTTTGGGTGCGAACCCATGCCGCTTACAGGCCCTGAGCGCCGTGGAGGATAAGTCGGAGCTTTCGGGCATGGAGATAAAACGCTCCTCCCGCAGATCGTCCACCGACGCCGAGGCTCCCGCCGCCAGGGGATGGGAACGCTCCACCGCCAATACGATGTCCTCGGTGAACAGCAGGGTGCGCTGGACGTTTTGGGCGTAAAAATTGTCAGAGGCCAGGCAGAAATCGAATTCAAAATCCTCCGGCACCACGCTGGTGTGGTAAATGGTGAACCGGACGTTGGGGTGCAGATCGGTAAACCCGGCGATCAGGTCGATAACGGCGTTGCGGTTTTGCAGAATCAAAAGCTTGATTTCCCCGGACATGGAGCCGTCCCGCTCTTTTAAGCTGGCCACGCCGTCGTCTAAGGACTTGAGCATCTGGCGCACAGTGGCGTAAAACTGTTCCCCGTTTTCGTTGAGGACCACCCGGTTGCCTCCCCGCTGGAACAGCGGCATGCCCAACTCCTTTTCCAGGTTGGAGATCGTCTTGGACATAGCGGGCTGGGGAATTAAAAACTCCCTGGCGGCCTTGGTGATGTTCTGGTACTTGGCCGCAGCGGCAAAATACCGAAGCTGCAAAAGCTCCACGTGGTTCCCTCCTTGTACAAGAATACCATTTAATTATATCAGAAATAATAGGGAATTTCCAGTAGAGCATATAAAATAAAGTATACTGATATACAAAATATGGTATTTTACAGAAAAAAAGCGCCATGATATGATAAAGATAACCAAATCGAGTACGGAGTAAACAATGCCCGTACTCAAAACAAGGAAATGGTGGTATGATATGAACAAAGCAAAGCAGTTAAACAGACGCCGGGGACTGGCGGCGGCGCTGGCCATGGTGATGGCCGCCGGCAGCATCCCGCTGTTCGCCTCCGCCCAAACGGAGCAGAATCTGGCGGATGAAATCACGAAAGCGCCCAACGGCGCGGTCATCACCCTGAAAAACGACTCCAACCAGGCAGTGACCATAGGGGAAGGGAAAAACCTGGTTCTGGACTTAAACGGCTATGACATGACCGCTGCCAGCGGCGCGGTCATCACCAATAAGGGCGATCTGACCATCCGGGACAGCAAGGGCGAGGGAACCATCCGGCTTTCCGGCAATCAGGACACCTATGGGGTTCAAAACAACGGCACGCTGACCATGGCCGGCGGGACGATTGACATTTCTACCAGCGGCGAGGGCATCGCCTACGGGATCAACAACACCAAAAATCTCACCGTGACCGGCGGCAAGATCCAGGCGGCCACCACCGGAAACAAGTGGGCGTTCGGGATTTTTAACACCGGCACCATCGAGGATGTATCCGGCGGCAGCATTCACGGGGAGATCAAGAATTCCTCCAACCCCAACAACGCCCTGGGGATTTCCACCGAAAGCGGCGCGGTGGTCAAATGCCTGTCCGGCGGGACGATCTCCGCGAAGGTCAACAACAACGGAGTCGCTTACGGCGTGCGCAACCGCGGCAAAATTGAGGAGATCAAAGGCGGCGTGGTCACCGCTTACACCAACGGCGCAAAGTGGGCGTTCGCCCTTTACAACGAGGGTTCCGGCGAGATCGACAAAATCTCCGGCGGCAGGCTGTCCGGCGAGATCGACAACCCCGCCAGCTCCAACAACGCCCTGGGAATCTCCAACGAGGGGACGATTGGCGCCATCACCGGCGGGGCGTTTTTAGGTAAGATCAACGGCCGGGGCAGCGCCTACGGCCTGCGCAACGACAAGACGGTTTCCAATGTGTCCGGCGGGGCGTACCGGGGAAATGTATCCGGAAACGCCATTTATAACCGGAACGGGACGTTTTCCTATGCGAAGGGCTATGGCATATCGTTTCGCAGCAACGGCCCTGGCCTGCGGTATGTGGTTCCCACCGGCGCGTATTTTGTGCAGCTTTGCGACGAGCAGGAGAACTGGGTGGCGACTTATCTCTATCAGCAGGACGGCAAGCTGCTTACCGTCTTGGGCGACGGTAAGCAGGACAGCTACACCGTATTCAATTGGGACAGAACTTCTGAAAATGAAACCGTCACTCTGACGGCGGACGAGTTGAGCGATATGAAGAAAAACACCACGTTGACAGTCAAACAGGACGACAAAAACCGTCCGGTCTATTATTTCCTGGGCTCCTCGGTGACGTATGGCGAGGCCACGGGCGGGGTGTCCTTTGTGGACAACATGGCCAAGGACAACGACTGGATCTGCCACAAACGGGCGGTGTCCGGCACCACGCTGGTGGACAACGGCTCGGGCTCCTACATCCAGCGGATGAAAACCCAGATCAACGAAAACGTGCATATGGACCGCTTTATCTGCCAGTTGTCCACCAACGACGCCTCCCAGAATAAGCCGCTGGGAACCGTATCTGGCAGCAAAGAGCTCAAAGACTTCGACACCTCCACCATCATCGGGGCGATGGAGTATATCATCGCTTACGTAAACGAGACTTGGAACTGTCCAGTCACCTTTTACACCAATCCAAAGTACAACAGCGCCGCTTATCAGAAGATGATCGACGCGCTGTATGAGCTCCAGGAAAAATGGGGCGTGGGCATCATCGACTTCTACAACTATGTGGGCATGGAGCCCCTTTCGGATGCGACGCTGCGCTCCTACATGAACGACGACATCCATCCCAACGCCAAGGGATATCAGTGGATGGCGGACGAAATGGCCAAGGCTTTGAAAGACGCTGACCAGCCGGAAGAGCCGGACAACCCCGGAGGAGATGTCAGCAGCGACCAGCCGGTGGAAAGCGAGCCTCCGGCCAGCAGCGGGGAAAGCTCCCAGACCAGCAGCGCTCAGGGGCAAAGTTCTTCCTCCGCAGTTGAGGAAAGTTCCCGGCCCGATTCCCAGGAGAGTTCTTCTTCCGCGCCGGATGAGAACCTATCCTCTGACGGCAATGCAGGCCCAAATACCCTTCCGTCCGGCAGCAGCCGGCCGGAAGGCGGCGCCAGTTCCCCACAGACCGGCGCATTGCCTATGCTGGGGATGGGAATCGCTA
>CAJFTY010000023.1 GCA_904420045.1 Candidatus Metaruminococcus caecorum
CCATGGCTATGGGATTTGCGGGGAGATGTTGGAAGAGGGGGTTCCCCCTCTTCCAGAGCGTTGTCGACTTTGTCGACACGCTCAAACATCCCCGCCAAATGGCGGGGATGTTTTTTATAAAGCCGTTTAAGGATGTTCGCTCGCAGCATTCAGTCTTTGGAAAACAGCAGAAGCAGTTTCCCCTCCCGGACCGTGACCGAAGCGATGTCCCCGGTAAATTCATTGCTGACTCCAAGGGGGACATTCGAAGTGAGCACTGCGTCCTTGAGCGGATACTGAAGCCCCCGGGTGGTAACTCCCACGCAGCAGTCGGAAAAGCTTAACAGCGTCACCTTCGCGTCCTGCCTGGGGAACGAGCAGGTTTCATTTTGCAGCATGCGAAGCTGATTTTTTTCATCCAGCAGCACGCCGTTTGCTCCATGATCCTTTAAAAAGCTGACGCCCTGGATATTGCCCAGCGTGTGGTCAAGCCTTCCGCCCAAAGCTCCATAGATCTGAAACTCCCGGTAGCCCTTTGAAAGCCCTGCTTTTAAAGCGATCATAAAGTCCGTGTCGTCCTTTTCTGGAGGAAACTGCATCGTTTGAAAATCAAATTCCGTTCTTTTACAGGAGTCAAAATCCCCTACCGCCAGGCCGGGCGTCAGTCCCAGAGACTTGGCGTGGACAATTCCTCCGTCGGCGCACAATATGAGATCCTGGGGCGTAGGGCGCAGGCGAATCCAACGATAGTCGTTGATGGGCGCCGCCGCAAACAGATAACAAATTCCCGCCGTGTTCTCCTGCATGTAAGGATTCCTCCCGCCCTCAATTAAGTATTCTTCTCCCGTTTTTGAAGCTGCCATTCCTTGATATCCTTGACGCTGTCATACAACTGCCGGTAGCTTTCATGACGGGAAGGCATGATCCTCCCCTCTTTGAGCGCTTCCAGCACTGCACAGCCCTTTTCCACTGTATGGGAGCATCCGGTAAACCGGCATTCATCCAGATAGGGCGCAAACTCCCGGAAGCAACTGGGAAGATCCTCTTTTAAGATCGTTTCATACCGTTCAAAATCCACCGTGGAAAACCCGGGTGTGTCCGCTGCAAATCCCCCCTGGGGCAGTTCGAACAGCTCCACCTGCCGGGTGGTGTGGCGGCCCCGCCCCAACTTTTGGCTGATATCCGACGTCTCCAGATGAAGCGTAGGCAAAAGGCGATTGAGCAGGCTTGATTTCCCCACGCCGGAATTCCCCACAAACGCGCTGATTTTTCCCGCCAGCAGGGTTTTAAGCGCCTCAAGCTGCCTCTCCGACGGGTTTTTGTTGTCGATGAGAACGACCTGAAACCCGGACGATTCATAGATTCGTTTCATTTCCGTGCAGTCCGCAAGGTCGGTCTTGGTGACCGCCAAAACCGGTTCGATCCCTTTTTTCTCCGCGATGGCGATCAGCTTGTCCAGCACCAGCAGATTGGGAGACGGATCGCAGGTGGAAGCCACAAACACAATCTGGTCCAAATTGGCCAGCGGCGGCCTTAGAAAGCTGTTTTTCCGGGGAAGGATCTTTACAATCCAGCCCTTTTGGCTGCCGTCCAGCTCAAATTCCACCTGGTCTCCCGCAAAGGGAGAAACCGCCTGCTTGCGGAACACGCCCCTTGCCTTGCACTCATAAACCACATCGGCAGCTTTTACATAGTAAAAGCCGCCGATGCATTTGATCAATATTCCTGTATTCATCCTGTGCCTAATCCTCGTTCGGAGATACCGTCGACTCGGTTCCGGAATCGGAGGAAGTCGAAGCCGGCTCAGAGCTGGAAGGCGCCGCAGGCTCGCTGGACGAAGGAGACGCCAGACGGAATACGCTGTCGTTACGGGACACCTGGGTTTTCGTTCCCTTGCTAAAGTCAACGGTATAGGTCAGGAAACGCGCGCCGCTGCTTTCGGATTTGCCTTTTTCCCAAACCACCACGGTCACTTCAGCCGCAGAGCTGGATCCCTTCAGGGTGAAGCCGGGGAACTTGCTGGTAACGGTAGCGTTAAAGCTGCCTGCGCTGCCCTGTTTGACGCCGTCCATATACACCTGATAGCTGTATTCGCCGGTGGCGCCGGTGGGCAGGGTGATACCGCTGAAGGAAACGGTTTTGCTGGGAGCGTTTCCGTTGGAAACCGTCAGGGTGATGGTATCCCCTTCGTTGACCACGCCGCTGGAAGGCGACTGAGAAATCACCTTGCCCTTGGTTTCCGAGCTGTCCACTTCATGGATGGTATACTTCAGGTTTTTGCCGTTGATCTCCCGGATCGCGGCATCCTGCTGCTTGCCAACCACATTGGGAACCGTAACCGGATTGTCGGCCTCGCCCATGCTGACATACACCACAACTTTGGTACCCACAGCAGTCATTTCTTTCCGTGCGGGAACGGTGCGGATGACGTGATCGGTTGCCACAGAGGGATCATAGGATTTAGTGATGCTCACTTCAAGCTCCGCTTCCTTGAGCATCTGCTCGGCCTCTGCGGAGGATTTGTTGTACACGTCGGGAACCTCCACCTGGCGTTTGCCCTTGCTAACCGCCACTTCAATGGTCGTACCCTCTTTGACCTTTCTGCCGGGATCAATGGACTGTTCATAGATCTGACCAGCTTCATAGTTATCATTGTACTCATTAGCGACGACTTCCAATTTAAACTTGAAGTTGGGATCGTTAATCAGTTCGTTATAGACCTTTCCTTTCAAATCCTCAACGAGAACATCGCCGGTTTTCGGGCCAAAGCCAAAGCCGAAGATCACCAGCAGGATAATGCCGGTCACCACCACAAAGGCGCAGGCGATTCCAGCCAGAATGGGGATCATCCGGGATTTCTGAGGCTTGTCATCCTCTTCGTCATCCTCGTCGTCCTCGTAGTCGAAGCCACCCATTCCCCCGCCGTTGACGGCGTTGAAATACTTGGTGGTTCCCTCGTCGTTAAAGTATTTGTACTCGAACACAATGCTGGGATTGCGCTTGAATTCGTCAATGTCCCGCAGCATTTCCGCAGCGCTTTGATACCGCATGCTGGGCTCTTTCTGCATAGCGCGCAGGGTGATTTCCTCCAGGCCCTCGGGAATGGTGTCGTTGAGCTCCCTGGGACGCCGTGGGGTGGACTGCATGTGCATTACCGCAATGGCCTCCGGGTTGGTTCCGTCAAAGGGAAGCCGGCCAGTGAGCATTTCATACAGCATAACGCCCACCGCGTAAATGTCGGTTTTTTCGTCGGTGGCCTCGCCTCTCGCCTGCTCGGGGCTGATGTAGTGCACCGAACCGATGGCTTTATTGGTTGTGATCTTGCGCTCGTCTCTTGCAAACCGGGCGATGCCGAAGTCCATCACCTTGATCGTGCCATCCTGAAGCAGCATGATGTTGTGAGGCTTAATATCCCGGTGTACGATCCCCTTGTCATGGGCGTGCTGCAGAGCCCGGAGGATCTGCACGGTAAAGTGCACCGCTTCTTTCCATCGCAGGATCTTCTGCTGCTCGATATACTCTTTCAAGGTGATCCCGTCGATATACTCCATGACAATGTACTGGATGTTGTTGCCAAAGCTCACATCAAACACCTTGACAATGTTGGGATGGGAAAGAACCGCAATCGCTTTGGACTCGTTGCGGAACCGGCGCAGAAATTCCTCGTTGTGCAGATATTCGTCCTTGAGGATTTTGACCGCGACCATCCGGTCTTCCAACTTATCATAGGCCTTGTAGACGTTCGCCATTCCGCCGATGCCGATCAGCTCTCTGATCTCGTACCGGCCGTCCAGTCTTTTTCCCAAATACTTATCCATAGTGACAACCTTTCTTTTCCCTTATCATGAATTTGCCGCAATTACGACAGTGATGTTATCGGTCCCGCCTGCGTTATTCGCCAGATGAACCAGCTCGTCGCAGGAGGTTCCCGGATCATATTGAAGCAAAATTTCACGGATTTCATCGTCCGTACACATATTGGTCAATCCGTCGGTGCACAGCAGCACCCAATCGCCGGGTGAAAGATCCGCCTCGATATAATCAACGGAAACAGACGATCCCACGCCCACCGCCCGGGTAATCAGGTTTTTCTGCGGGTGGTATTTGGCATCGGTTTCCGATAATTTTCCCTGTTCAATCAGAACCTGGACAATGGAATGATCTTTGGTGACCTGCACCGTCTCATCCTTATTGTGAATATACGCCCGGGAATCCCCCACATGGGCAATATACGCCATATCCGGGGTGACAATCGCCGCTACGACGGTCGTTCCCATACCGGAAAGCCCGGGATCCTCTTTAGACCTGGCATAAACTGCGGCGTTTGCCGCGTTGACGGCGGTGATCAAGAGATTGCGAATGGAATTAAGGTCCATCTTGGAACGGTAGCCTTTTCGGAGCTTCGCCGCGGCGGTTTCACAGGCGAGCTCGCTTGCCACATTGCCGCCGTTTTCCCCGCCCATGCCGTCGCAGACAACCGCAATGCCCACCGTATCCGACACGATGTCGATAAAGAATGCATCCTGATTCACCTGGCGCTTTTTTCCTATATTTGTCCGGCCTTCAAGTTCCAAGCTGCATTCCTCCTTGTTTAAGATTTTTCCGCGTCCAGCTGTTCCCGTCTGAGCTGCCCGCAGGCGGCGTCGATATCCGCTCCCAGTGTCCGGCGGACGGTGGCGGGAATGCCGTGATCGTTGAGATACTTTTGAAAGGCAAACACCTTTTGCTTTGTACTGGCCCGGTAGCCGGTCTCCGCCACCGAGTTGACGGGAATCAGGTTCACATGGCAGAGGGTTCCCTTCAGCCGCGAGGCGAGCTCTTCCGCCGCGCGAAGGCTGTCGTTGACCCCGGAAATCAATGCGTATTCATACGAAATCCTACGGCCGGTTTTTTGTTCGTAGTACCGGCATGCCTCCAGCAGTTCATCGATGTTCCACCGCCGGTTGACCGGCATGGTTCTGGACCGAATCTCGTCGTTGGGGGCGTGCAGGGAGATGGATAAAGTGAGCTGCAGTTTTTCCTCCGCCAGCCGGTAGATGTTTGGGACCACCCCGCAGGTGGACAAACTCACATGGCGAAGGCTCAGATGAAAACCGTCCTCATCCGAGAGAAGCTTTAAAAAGCGAAGGACGTTGTCGTAGTTGTCCAGCGGCTCCCCGATACCCATGAGCACAACGTTGGAAACCCGCTGTCCTGCGTCCTTGCAGGCGGCGTACACCTGCTCCAAAATCTCAGAGGGCGTAAGGTTTCGCACAAATCCCGCGATGGTGGACGCGCAGAAACTGCACCCCATTTTGCATCCCACCTGGGTGGAGATACACACGCTGTTTCCGTGCTTATAGCTCATTCGCACGCTTTCCACATGATTGCCGTCTGGCAATTCATAAAGATATTTTACCGTATTATCCAGCTTACTTACAAGCCTTTTTCCGATTTTTAGTGAAGTTATGTAAAAATCTTCTGTGAGATCCCCCTTAATCTTGGATGAAATGTTAGTCATTTCGTCAAAACTATTAACATTTTTGCAGTGAAGCCATTGGAACACCTGCTTGGCGCGGAAGGATTCATACCCGCGGGATGCAAACGCTTCCTTGAGCTCCGGAAGCGTCATGGATTTGATATCAATTTTTTCCACAGTCTATTCCTTTCTTTGAAACATCGCCAGATAAAACCCGTCGCTTCCGCACTCCATGGGAAAAAAGGTATGCTCAAATGAATCGTATCCTGGCAGCGCGCACGGAACAAATGCCGGGTGTTCCTGTAAAAACCTTTTCGACACCTGTTCATTCTCCTCCCGGCTCAGCGTACAGGTGGAATACATCAGCATTCCGCCTGGGCGGACGTAGTTTGCACCGGTGTCCAAAATGCGGTACTGGAGGTCGGGCAGCGCCTTCATGTCAGCCGGGTCTTTATACTTGATCTCCGGCTTGCGGCGGATGATCCCGAGGCCGGAGCACACCACGTCGCACAACACCTTGTCGGCCAGCCCAAGCTCCGGCCGGAAAACGGAGGCGTCACCCTGCTGCGCGGTAATGCAGCAAAGCCCCAGGCGCTCCGCCCCTTGGCGGATGAGCTCCACCCGGTTTTCGTAAAGGTCAAAGGCCAAAAGCTCCCCCTTGCCTTCCATGCGCTGGGCCAGGGTGAAGGATTTTCCGCCGGGAGCCGCGCACAGGTCGAACACCCGCTCTCCGGGTTTGGGATCCAGCAGCTTGCACAGCGTCTGGCTTGCCAGATCCTGCACGTGGAACATTCCTTTTTTATATTCCGGCAGGTGCCGGATGCTGCCGATCCCCTGGACGGACAGACAGTTGTCGATCTCCTTCACCACTTCGGTCCCCCGCCTGCGGCGGGTCAGCAGATCCGCCAGCTCCTCCGGCGTGGTTTTCAGGGGATTCACCCGCAGGTATAAGGGCGGCGTGCTCACCGAAGCTTTCAAAAGTTCCACAGCTGTGTCTTCGGAATATTCGTCGATCCATTTACGCACAAGCCAGGCCGGGCAGGAGTATTCCACCTCGTACCGGGCGATTTTTTCCTTGGGCAGGGGAATCTGCTTGCCGTCCCGGACAAAGCCCCGAAGCACGGCGTTGACAAATCCCTTAGCGCTGACCTTTTTGACGGCGTACACCAGGCGCACGCTCTCGTTGACCGCGGCAGAATCCGGAACCGAATCCATCCACACAAGCTGGTACAGCCCCATTCGCAGGATGTTGAGAATATCACCGCTCAGTTTTCGCATGGGGATTTTGGAGTACCGCTTGACACAAGCGTCCAGAGTGAGTCTGCGCTCCAGCACGCCGTAAAACAAAACGGTGGCAAACGCCCGGTCCTGCTGGGAAAACGTCCCCTGATCCAGCGTTTGGTCCAGCGTCAAATTGGAGTACGCCTCGCTAAATTCCATGTTGTTGAGTGCGATGAGCACTGCTTCCCGAACTGTTTTCATCTGTTAATTTCTTCTCCTTGACGCGATTGCCAGCAGCCGCAGCAGTTGGATCAAAGCGGTTAGCAGAGCTGCCACATAGGTCATCGCCGCCGCTGTGAGCACACGCCTGGCGCCTTCGAGCTCCTGGGGATTTAACATCTGACCATCCCTCAAAATCGCCATGGCACGGGAGGATGCGTTCAACTCCACCGGCAGGGTGACAAGCTGGAACAGCACCACCGCCGCGAACAAAACAACGCCCACTGGAACCAGAAAATCCACTGCGGAAAACAACACACCCAGCACCACCAGAGGAAATGCCAGCATCGACCCCAGCCGGGTCACCGGCAGGATGGCCGCCCGGATTTTAATGGGCGCATACCCCTTCTGGTACTGGATGGCATGGCCGCTTTCGTGCGCCGCCACGCCGATGGCCGCCACCGAGGTGGAATCGTACACCTCCGGCGACAGACGGATCACATTGGTCCTCGGGTCGTAGTGGTCGGTGAGACGGCCGCCGACACGCTCCACCGGCACATGCGCAAGACCATTGGCGTCCAAAATCCGGCGGGCAGCCATCGCCCCGGTCAGGCCCGATGCGCACATCACCTTTTGATACCGGTTAAACGCGGAGGACACGCCGATCTGCGCCGCCACTGCAATCACCAGCGACACCAGCATCAGCGCCCACTCCCACATCGGATAGCCATAAAAACCATATCCGTAGGTCACATACATCGGCATACTGTTCGTTCCTTTCTATACGTTAAGAGGAGAACACCGTTCCCTTTTGAAGCTTTTTGCCCCGCAGAAAATCCGGCCCTCCCATGCGCTTGGAGCCCTGGAGCTGAACCTCCAAAAGTTCCACTGCACGGCCGTCGCCGCAGGACACAAGCAGGCGCTTGTCGTCCAAAAGCTCTCCGGGAGTTCCGGCAGGAGCCTCCGCCAGACGGGAGCGGTAAACTTTCAGCGTTTTCCCCTCCACTGTGGTGCAGGCGCAGGGCCAGGAGGACAGCCCCCGGATCTGATTGTGAACGCTGGATGCAGGTTTTGTAAAGTCGATGGGCGAAAGCTCCCGGCTGAGCATGGGCGCATAGGAAACTTCCCCGTCGTCCTGAGGGGTGCGGGGGGCTGTTCCCTCCCCGATCAACCGGACGGTTTCGATAAGCGCCTGCGCGCCGATTTCCGCCAGCCGGTCGTGGAGCTCGTCGGCCGTCTCGTCCGGGCCGATGGGGGTTTCCCGTTTGAGGATCATGTCCCCGGTGTCCAGACCCTCAGCCATATACATGGTGGTGACGCCGGTGACGGCCTCGCCGTTTAACACGCTCCACTGAATCGGGCCGGCGCCACGGTATTTCGGCAGCAGCGACCCATGGACGTTGACACACCCCAAAGGCGGGCAGTCCAAAACCTCCTTGGGAAGGATCTTGCCGTAGGCCACCACTGCGATCAAATCGGGATGCAGGGAGGAAACCTGCGCTTTGGCCTCGTCGGTTTTCAGCGTTTGAGGCTGAAACACCGGCAGCGAATACGCCATAGCCAGCTCCTTGACGGGCGGAGGCGTGAGCTGATAGCCCCTCCCCTTTGGCTTATCCGGCTGGGTGAACACCCCGGCGATCTCATGCCCTGCTTCGATCAGCGCCCGCAGGGATGGGACGGCGAACTCCGGCGTTCCCATAAAAACAATCCGCATGGTACGGCTCCTTTCCCCCTAAGGTTATTCTTTGATCATTTCTTCCGCAATATCCACATAAAGCTTACCGTCCAAATGATCCAGCTCGTGGCAAAACGCCCGGGCCATCAGCTCCGACCCGGAAACGGTGAACTCTTTGCCATATCGGTCCTGTGCCTTGACGGTCACGTGCATCGGGCGGGTGACAGTGCCCCATTCCCCTGGGAACGACAGGCAGCCCTCGGCTCCCCGTTGTTTCCCCTTGGCCTCAATAATCACGGGATTGATAAGCTCGATGAGCTGGTCGTCCACTTCCACGACCACCGCCCGCTTGAGCACCCCCACCTGCACAGCGGCAAGTCCCGCGCCGTCGGCCTTGCGCATGGTGTCGGTCATATCGTCCAGCAGCGTCCAAAGGCGCTGGTCAAACTGCTCCACCACCCGGGATTTCTTTCGTAAAAGCCCGTCGCCGTTTTTTACAATGTTGCGTATCGCCATAGCATCCTCGTTCCTTTCCAAATCATACTTATAATTCGCCGTTGACATCGGCAAACAGCCCTATTTTTTGAAATTCCGGGGCGTTCCCGGCCTCTTTAAGTGCCGCCCGCATCAGACGGCGGAACTCCTTTTGGGCCCGGCATTTGATGACCAGCCGGTACCGGTATTTGTTATTGACCTTGAACACACCTGCGGGAACTGGCCCCAGCGCTTTCAAGGGGGAGGAAAACTCCATCGCCCTGGCCGCCTGCTTTAACAGCTCCAAAAACGCCTGAGCCGCCCGGCGGGTCTTGTCATCGGAGTCCCCGGAAAACCCCACCGCGCAGATGTCGCAAAACGGCGGATACAGCAACGCCCGCCGGGATTCGATCTCGTCCAGGTAAAAGGCCTCGTAATCCTGCCGGGCGGCGAACTGGATCACCGGGTTTTCCGGGGTGTAGGTCTGGATCAGCGCCCGGCCCAGCTTTTCGCCCCGGCCGCTTCGCCCCACCACCTGGGTGATTAGAGAAAACGTCCGCTCGCTGCACCGGAAGTCGTTGGCGTACAGCGACTGATCCGCCGACACCACCCCCACCAGCGTCACATCGGGGAAATTAAGCCCCTTCGCGATCATCTGGGTCCCCACCAAAATATCATACTCCCCCGCCCGGAACCGGTCAAAGTTCTGTTCATAGGCGTAGCGGGAGTAGGTGGTGTCGGTGTCCATGCGAAGAATCCGTGCGTCAGGGAACAGCTGCCGGACTTCATCCTCCACCCGCTGGGTGCCAAGGCCAGACAGCCGCACATGGCCCGATCCGCAGCTGGGACAGGTCTGCACCGGCCGCTGGGCATAGCCGCAGTAATGGCACATCATATAGCCGTTTGCCTTGTGATAGGTCATGGCCACGCTGCAATTGGGACAGGTCAGTACCTGGCCGCACTCCACACAGGAAGCAAAGGTGTTGTACCCCCGGCGGTTGAGCAGCAGGATCGACTGCTCTTTGTGGGACAGATTGTAGTGCAGCTCATCCGCCAGCTCCTGGCTGATGGCCTGAAAGCCCGCTTTTTCCACGGTTTTCAGATCCACAATCCGCACGTCGGGGAGCTTTGCGTTCTTGTACCGCTCATTCAGGGTAAACAGCTTGTAATCGCCTTTTTTTGCGTGGTAATAGCTGTCCACGCTGGGGGTGGCGGAAGCCAGCAGCAGCAGGCAGGAGCTCTGCACGCAGCGGAGCTTTGCCACCTCCCGGGCGTGGTAACGGGGGGCGTTTTCGCTTTTATAGGAATACTCCCCCTCCTCGTCCATGATGATTAGCCCGATATTGTTCAGAGGGGCGAACACCGCGCTGCGGGTGCCCACCACGATATCCGCCTCCCCCCGCTTCATGCGCTTCCACTCGTCCAGCTGCTCCCCCATAGAAAGCCCTGAATGGAGCACCGCCACCCGGCTGCCAAAGGTCTGCTGGAACTTGGCCACCATCTGGGGGGTCAAAGAAATTTCCGGCACCAGCATCACCGCCTGTTTTCCCCGGGCCACCGCCTGCTGGATGAGCTTTAAGAAGATCTGGGTCTTGCCGCTTCCGGTGATCCCGTGGAGTAAAGCCACCGCGGGATGTTCATCCCGGCAAAGGCCGGTCAGGCCGTCGTAAACCTTGCGCTGAGAGGGAGATAGAACGATTTCATCCCCGCTGACCGCTTCTTTGTTTTTATAGGGGGTGCGGTAGGTCTCCCGGTCGTAGTAGGCAACCGCTCCGCGCTTTTGAAGGTTTTTGAGCACCGCTTCGGTGACGCCGCAAAAGTAACAGACCTCCCGCACCGAAGCTGTCCCGGTTTGGGCCAGCAGGTTCATGACCTCCGCCTGTTTTTTGGAGAGCTTTTCCCCAGGTTCAAACCCTTCCGCTACCCGAACCATGCGGATGGACTGATCCCCCACCTTTCGTTTGAGCTCGTCGGTTTTCTGCGCCACGCCCTGCTCCATCAGCCGGTTCAAAGCCTCCTGCCGCCGGGCTTTGTCCTCACACTGCAAAAAATCCGCCACTTCGTTTTCGGAGCGGGGATTTTTTAAAAATTGGACCAGCAATCCTTCCTGTTCGCTGAGGGCTTCGGCGTCGATCTCACCAATGGGCTTTGTCAGGGAGTAGACTGGCGCCACCTGGAAGTTGATCCCGTTGGGAAGCGCCGCCCGCACCGCGTCATAATAGGTGCAGAAGGTGTGGGACACCAGAAACCGCACCACCTGAATCAGATTTTGATCCAGCAAGGGCTCCCGGTCGATCACCTTCAAAAGGGGCTTGAGGGTTTCTTCCCCGCTGTCCGGCTCCAGGGAAAACACCATTCCCTGCCGGGGCTTGTTTCCCCTGCCGAAGGGCACCAGCACCCGGCCGCCTGGCACCGGCTCCATCCCCTGGGGAACCGCATAAGAAAAGAGCTTGTCAAAGGAAAAGGCGGTTTTGTCGACCGCTACCTTTGCAATCCTCCGCCTTTCCATGACAACCTCCTTATTCGCCCTGTTTTTTCTTTAAAATGCCCAAAAGCCGGGTGAGCAGTTCGTCCGCCACCTGCTCCTTAGACATGACCGGATAAGGGATCGCGTCCTCGGGGGTAATCATGGTCACGGCGTTGGTGTCCACCCCAAAGCCCGCGCCCGCCACTGTCAGATTGTTGGCGACGATTAGATCCGCCTGCTTTTTTTCCAGTTTTTTACGGGAATTTTCCAACAGATCCTTGGTCTCCATGGAAAAGCCGCAGATCACCTGGCCGAGCCGTTTGTGCTCGCCCAAATACGCCAGGATATCCGGGTTTTTCACAAGCTGAAGCGTCATGGTCTCTCCGGACTTTTTGATCTTGTGCTCCTGCCGCTGCTTGGGGCGGTAATCCCCTACCGCTGCGGCTTTGATGACGATATCCTGCTCGGGAAAACGCCGGGTCACCTGATCGAACATCTCCTGGGCGGAAAACACGTCCACCCGCTGTACGCCGGCCGGTGCAGAAAGTCCCGTTTTTCCGCTGACAAGCGTCACCTGCGCGCCCCGGCGGGCGGCGGCCCGGGCGATGGCGTAGCCCATCTTGCCGCTGGAGTGATTGGTGATGTACCGCACCGGGTCCAGCGCCTCGCAGGTGGGCCCCGCCGTCACCAGTACCCGAATCCCCTGCAAATCCTTGGGAGACAAAGCGTCCTCCAAAGCGCTGATTAAGACGTCGGCGTCGGGCAGCCGCCCTTTGCCCACATCCTTGCAGGCGAGGACTCCGCTGTCGGGCTCCACGATGGAAAAGCCGTAGTCCCGCAGCGTTTGAAGGTTGTCCTGGGTGACAGGATTTTCATACATCCCGGTGTTCATAGCCGGCGCCACCACCTTTGGGCATGAAGCCGCCAGCACCGTGGTGGTCAGCATATCGTCCGCCAACCCGTGGGCAAGCTTCGCGATCACGTTGGCGGTGGCGGGGGCGATTAAAAACGCGTCCGCCTGTTTGGCCAGGGCCACATGCTCCACATTCCACTGGAAATTCCGGTCAAAGGTGTCCACCACCGCCTTGTTGCCGGTGAGAGTCTCAAATGTCAGCGGCGCGATAAACTCGGTGGCGCTGCGGGTCATGAGCACATAGACTCGGCATCCGCGCTTTACAAGCCGGCTGGCCAGATCTGCCGCCTTGTAGGCGGCGATCCCCCCGGTAACGCCCAACACGATCGTTTTGTTTGTCAGCATGGCGGCCTCCTTTCCGGTTTTGCAAACGGCCTATTCGATTTCCTGGCCGATGTTTTCCTTTTCAATCAGCTTGTACTGCCCCTTGACAAACTCGTCGATCGCAAGCTGCACCGGCTTTACGGTGATGATCTCGCCTTTTTCCTCCGCCTCTTCGGAAATCTGTCGGGCCCGTTTGGCGATGGCCACCACCAGGGAGTAATAACTTTCGTTTTTCTTCAGGATATCGCTGTATGACAGTCTGTTATTCATCTTCCAACACCTCATCAATAAATTCTTTCATGTGGCCTGTGCTGCACTTCTGTACCCGGATAATCTCGTCCAGGGTGTTCGCCGCCTCGGAAACCGTATCGTTGACGACGATGTAATCATATTGATACGACGCGCGGATTTCATCCACCGCAGCCTGCATCCGCTTGGCGACGGTTTCAGCGTCCTCGGTGCGCCGGTCGGTGAGCCGGTGCTTTAACTCGTTCATGCTGGGCGGCATGACGAACACAAACACCGCGTCGGGACACCGCTCTTTGATCTGCATGGCTCCCTGAACCTCAATTTCCAGAATTACGTCTTTGCCAGCGTTTAACATCTCGTACACCGCGTCCTTGGGGGTGCCGTAGTAATTGCCGCAGTAGCTGGCGTATTCCAACATCCCATCGCCGGCGATCCGCGCTTCAAACTCGTCTTTTGAGAGAAAATAATAGTGTTTGCCGTGCACTTCTCCCTCCCTGGGGGAGCGGGTGGTGGCGGACACCGATAAAAACAGGTTGTTGTTTTTGGCCAACAGTTCTTTGAGCACCGTTCCCTTACCGCTTCCGGAAGGGCCGGACAACACGATTAAAAGTCCTTTTCTATTCCTCATCTTCCTCATCCTCATCTTCATCGTCATACTGGTCTACCACGCGGTTAGCCACCGTTTCCGGCTGCACCGCCGACAGGATGACATGATCCGAATCGGTGATAATCACCGCCCGGGTACGCCGTCCATAGGTGGCGTCAATCAGCACGCCCTTGTCCCTGGCATCCTGGATGATCCGTTTAATCGGGGCGGATTCCGGGCTGACAATCGCCACCAGCCGGCTGGCGGATACCATATTCCCGAATCCGATGTTAATCAGTTTCATATACATTCCTTCCTTTTATTATGCTCAGCTGTTATCCATTTGTCAAAACGCTATTCAATATTTTGAACCTGTTCGCGGATTTTTTCGATCTGCGCTTTCATTTCTACGACAATCCTGGCAATTTCCAGATCCTGCGCCTTGGATCCGATGGTGTTGGTCTCCCGGTTGAGTTCCTGGACAATAAAGTCCAGCTTGCGGCCCACCGCCTCGCCGCTGTCCAGCATCTCGCCGATCTGAGCCAGATGGCTGCGCAGGCGGACGGTTTCCTCATCCACCGCGATGCGGTCGGCGTAGATAGCCGCCTCGGTCAGAATACGGGCCTCGTCAATGGAGGAATCCCCCAGCACCTCCTGCATTTTTTTGGTCAGACGCGCTCTGTATTCCTCCACCGTCTGGGGAGACCGTTCCTCCACCTGAGAGACAAACTGCCCGATGATCTCCAGCCGGGACTGAATATCCGCTTTGAGCTGTTTACCCTCAGCCTCGCGCATGGCTAAAAAGCCGTCCAGCGCTTCCTCTGCAACCGGAAGCACCCGGCCCCAGATTTCGTCGGCGTCCTCCACGGCTTTGCGGACGTTAAAGATATCCCCAAACCGCGACGCCGCGCTCAGGGTCAGATCGTCGGTGAGCCCAAGCTCTTTCCCCGCTGAACGCAGCGCGTCCACATATCCTTTTAACAGGGTGCGGTTGACCTCCACTTGGGCGTCCGTTCCATCCACAGCGTAGATGCTCACCGAAACTTCCACCTTGCCCCGGCCCGCTTTTTGCTGCAAAAAGCTTTTCAGTTTTTCTTCCAGATAGCTGTACGCCCTGGGAACCCGCGCGGTAAACTCCAGATACCGGTGATTCACAGATTTCATTTCCACCAAAATGTCGTAACCATCCACGGTTTGCAGAGCGCGCCCATATCCTGTCATGCTTTTAATCATAAGCTGATGTATCCTTTCGCTTCCCCAAGGCAGTTTCCTACTGCATGGATTGCATTATTAGTTTATAATACCATTTTTTATTGTGATTTGCAACGGATGATTTGCGATTTCGCTCCAAAAATCCTTACAAATTCATGACAGAGCCACCCAAAAAAATCATTGGGCACAATCCTCCCGCTTCGCATAGAATGTGTTAGGTTACCGCTCATCCTTCTCATGCGCTCCGTGCCAGAGGCGGTAACAAAACTGCACGGGACCAACAGGCCCTGTGCGAAAGACAGGAGATCGATTGATATGGCATGCAATTGTAATCACAAACCCTGTGATGACGATTTTAATAAAAAGCCCTGTGGCTGCGAATGCGGCTGCCATAGACCTAAACCTGAGGAGCCCTGTGGCTGCGACGCCGCCGCGTACAGCGCGCCGGCCGAATGCTACACCTTGTCCAACTGCGGCTGTGGATTCACCCCCGACTGTGCGCGGGTGCTGTCCGCCTGCGGAAACGCCGACGAGCCTGACGAGGCCGTTGACTGCACTGGAATCCCCATTAAGCACGGCTGCGGCCGAAAAGTAAAATACCGCACCTGCTGCGACCAAAACGGAAAATGCTACCGTTTTCCCTGCCAGTGCCGCAATCCCTTCTGGCCGGAATTCTGCCATCCGCGCTGGCTGTGCTGCCAGGCGCTGTACTGCAACGGAAGCTGCAACTGCGCCAACGCCGCCAATGCCCAGAACCCGGCTGGCCAAACAAATGAAACAAGCGGCTGCGGCTGCAATTCGTAATCTCACTTAACATATTACAAAAAACATCCGCCCTGGGAAATAACTCCCAGGGCGGATGTTTGTCTTTCCCGCCGGTGCAAACCGCTTTACTCGAACAGCTCATTTTGCAGCCGGATGATCTCCTCCCGGCGGCGGGCCGCCTCCTGGGCGTCTATGCGAAATCCGCCGCCTTTTTCCGCCAGGACGTCTCCTTCTTTGACCCCTTCGGGGAGCTGGGATACCGGGACCTTTTTCTGTTCCCGACGGTCGTTTTCCAGCAGGGCGATTCCGTTTTCAACGCGGTCTACCGACCAAAATTCCGGTTGTTTTTTCATGGCTTGTCCCTCTTACTTTTCCGTGTTGACATGGACGGTCGTGCCGTCGCTCCCCACGATCACCGTTCCGTTTAAGTCTGTGCGGTAGATCGAAGCTCCGGCGTCCCGCAGTCGTTCCAGCGTGCTCTTGGTAGGATGCCCGTAGCTGTTGTCCGTCCCCACGTGGATCACCGCGGTGGAGGGGTTCACCGCCTGCAAAAACTTCTTGCTGCTGGAGGTGCTGCTGCCGTGATGCCCCACTTTGAGCACATCCGCCGATAAATCCCAGCCACCGTCCAGAAGATCCGACTCCGCTTCCTTTTCCGCGTCCCCCGTCAGCAGGGCGGAAAAGTTTTTGTAGTCGACTTTCGTCACAATCGACAGATTGTTTAAATCGTCGTATTCCTCCCCAGGGCCCAAAATCGTAAAGGTCGCGCCGCCCAGTTCCAGCTTGTCTCCCGGCTTTGGGGCGGTGATGGAAAGCTGTTTTGCCTTGGCAGCTTTCAGAACATCGGTATAGGTTTTGGAGGTAGGGACAATCTTGTCCGGGATTTTGGGCATCATCAGCGTGCCGATCTCAAAGTTTTGGATCACGTTGTCCAGCCCGCCGATGTGATCGCTGTGGGGATGGGTGCCAATCACCAGATCGAGCTTCTCCACGCCCTGATCCTTTAAATAGCGCACCACACGGTCCCCCATATCGTTTTCCCCCGCGTCGATGAGGATATGTTTATCCTGCGCTACAATCAAGGTAGCGTCCGCGTTGCCCACGTCGATAAAGTGAAGCTGAAAAGGGTCTTTCCCCGCTTCTCCCTGCTCCACTGGCTTTTTGATGCCCAGATAGGCCCCGATCTCACTCCAGGTGGGAATATCAAAGGGGAGATTGAGTTTTTCCCCATAGGTAATGACCAAAGCCGCAAGAGCTGCGGCCACCAGAACGACCGCTGCGACCGCCGCGCCCAGCCTGCTTTTTCTTCTTCGTCTCGCCATAAGTCCGGCACGTTCCTTTCCAATGGGCTATTTCTTTTTCTTTCTATGGGGCCCGTTTTTGCCCACAGAGCGAATTGGTCCTTTTTTCCCAGATCGCCGGTTGTTTCCAGAAGCCGCTCCCCTGTTTTTAAAGCCGTTTTCCGGCGCCTGGGGCGCGGGGGGAACCATGCAGTCTTTTCCATAGCCGATCAAGTCCCGCCGCCCGCATTTTACGAGCGCCCGGCGCACGATATCGGCGTTTTCCGGCTTAAAGTATTGCAGAAGCGCCCGCTGTTCCGCCTTGTCCCGAGGCGTTCGGGGAACATAGACCTCCTCCATGGTATAGGGATCAAGTCCTGTGTAAAACATGCAGGTGGCAATGGTGCCGGGGGTGGGATAAAAATCCTGCACCTGTTCCGGGTGCATGTGGTTTTTCTTTAAAAACAACGACAGCTCCACCGCGTCCCGCAGAGTGCTCCCCGGATGGGAACTCATCAGGTATGGCACCAGGTACTGTTCTTTCCCGATGGATTTGGTCAGATCGTAAAACCGCTTGGCAAACGCCTCGTATACCTCGATGTGGGGCTTGCCCATCTTGTCCAGAACGTTATTGCTGCAATGCTCGGGCGCGACCTTGAGCTGCCCGCTTACATGGTAAGCGATCAGTTCCTTTAAAAACGTGTCGTCCGGATCCTCCATCAGATAGTCGTAGCGGATACCCGAGCGGATAAACACCTTTTTGATCCCCGGAATGGTCCGCAGGCGGCGCAGAAGCTCCACATACTCGCTGTGGTCGGCTTTGAGCGCCGGACAGGGCGTGGGCGCTAAACATTTTTTTCCCTTACACAGCCCCGCCTTTTCCTGCTTGTCGCAGGAATTTCGCCGGAAATTGGCCGTGGGGCCGCCCACGTCGTGGATATAGCCCTTAAATCCGGGCTTTTTCGTGAGCATCTCGGCTTCGCGCACCACCGAATCCATGCTGCGCACCGAGATCTTCCGCCCCTGGTGCAGAGCGATGGAGCAGAAATTGCAGTTTCCAAAGCATCCCCGGTTGTGGATGATGGAAAACTCCACCTCCTTGATAGAGGGCACGCCCCCCTGGGCTTCGTACATGGGATGGTAGGCGCGCTGATAAGGCAGCTCGTACACCCAGTCGAATTCCTCGGTGGTCAGCGCGGGCATAGGCGGATTCTGCACCAGCATCCGGCTGCCATGCCGCTGAATCACCATACGGCCCCGCACCTCGTCCACCTCGTCAAACTGGATGCGGCAGGCCTTGGCATAGCTTTTTTTGTCGGTTTTCACCAGTTCATAGTCTGGACACTGCACCGCGCCCAGGGGCGTATTTTTGGGTTCGGTCAAATAACAGGTTCCCCGGATGTCGGTCATAGCGGCGATGTCCTCCCCCGCCGCCAGCCGGTTGCAGATCTGGATGGTCTGGTTTTCTCCCATGCCGTAGGACAGCATGTCCGCGCCGCTTTCCAACAAGATGGAGGGCCGCACCCCGTCGTCCCAGTAGTCATAGTGGGCAAACCGGCGCAGGGACGCCTCCAGCCCGCCGATGATCACCGGTACGTCGGGAAAAAGCTCCTTGCATTTTTTTGTGTATACCGTCACCGCCCGGTCAGGGCGCTTGCCGGCGATATTCCCTGGGGAATAGGCGTCGTCGCTCCGCCGCTTTTTAGCGGAGGTATAGTGGGCCACCATGGAATCCACGTTCCCGGAGGTAACCATAAAGGCGTATTTCGGTTTTCCAAGCTTTGTAAAGTCCCGGGCCGATTTCCAGTCGGGCTGGGCGATCACCCCCACTGTGTAGCCGATGGCCTCAATCACCCGGGAGATGATGGCGACTCCAAAGCTGGGATGATCCACATACGCGTCCCCGGTAATGCAGATAAAGTCCAGCTGCTCGATTCCCCGGTCGATCAGATCCTGCTTGCAGACAGGTAAAAATCCATTCATGAACGTGTTCCTTTCTTTTTTACCATCAATCCGGTGGGCGTAGAGGAGTCCCTTTTTAATCGCTTTTAACAAGGTCTGCCCCCCAGAGCAGCCCGGGCGTTTGGTATGTTATGGAGTGAGAAAACCGGCTGTCCGCTTTCGGGCGTAATCCCGAAACGCCAGAAGCTCCGCCTGTGGAAAAGCGGAAGGATCCGCCGGTTTTTCAGAATGATAGACAGTCAAGGCCGTTTGGATCAAAGGCCGGTAGCGATATGGAAAATGCGCAAGACCCCACGCTCCACCCTCGTCTTTATTGGATGGAAACGCGCTTTTTTCCTCCAAAAGCTGCATGGTCCGGCAGATATTCAGAATTCCGTAGCAGGGATTTTGCAGAATGGTTTCATCCTGCAAAATCCAGCGAAAATCCTCCCAAACCGCCCGAAAAAAATCCTCCCACCGGACCGGGCCGAACACCGCTTTAACCGGCTCTCCCCACAGGCAGACGCCCCGCCTGCCCACGCAGTACAAGTGCGCCGGAAGATCTGGATCAAACCGCTCAGCTTCATAATCCACCTGGCCGGCGAGAATCCGGTCATGCCAATGGGAACTGTAATGGAGCTCATAGGGCATGGGAATGGGCAGATAAAAGGCCGTTTCTGCAGTAATGACCGAGCATTCCAGATTTCCCTGAGTAGGACGCGTTTGGGCAAGCTGCGCGATTCTCTGATTCGTTTGTCTGTAAAGCGAGGGAGGCAGTGGGTTTTCCACTACGACAATCAGATCCAGATCGCTTTTGGGGCGATAGTAGCTCCCCGTCGCCAAAGAGCCGTGCAGGTAAATTCCCTTGAGCTCGTCTTCAAAGGCATCCAAGAGCAAAGCAATCAGCCGCTGCACAAACGCTTTAATATCCGCATCACAGTCGGACCATTGCTGTGCACGCATCAACCAGACTCCCCTTTCCGGCGCAAACCCCTTATTTGTACTATTTTGACATGAAAAAGCGCGGCTGTCAACCGACAGCCGCGTAAAGTGATACGGAATCATTTTACGAAAACGAATGGATGCACTGCACTGGGCAGACCTTGACACAGGCGCCGCAGCGGGTGCATTTATCATAGTCGATCCGCGCCAAATTCCCCTCCACATGGATGGCGTCATAGGGGCAGGTTTTTTCGCACTTCTTACAGGCGATGCACCCGTTGGAACAATTGCCTCTGGTCACCTTGCCGGAGTTCTGGCTGGCGCAGATGACGTTGACGCTCGCTGTGGCGTCCACCATATTAATCAGGTGCTTCGGGCATTGAACAGCACACAGCGTGCAGCCAACGCACTTTTTCGGGTCGACCCGGGCCACGCCGTCCACCAGATGGATCGCGTCGTACCGGCAGGCCTTGACGCAGTCGCCAAATCCGATGCAGCCGTAATCGCACAAGCCGCTTCCGGCGTAAAACTCGTTGCAGGCCGCGCAGGTGGGCGTGCCATGGTACTCATATTTATCTCCGGTGGCGGAACACACGCCGCCGCAGTGCACAACGGCTACCTTTTCGGATACGTCCTCAAAAGAAACGCCCATAATCTCGCTGATCTTTTTTGCGGCGGCGTCTCCTCCCGGCACGCAGCGGTTGGTGCTCACACCCTCGGACACAATTTTTTCCGCATACTGGTCGCAGCCGGAAAAACCGCACACCCCGCAGTTGATGCCGGGCAGAGCCTCCCGGACGGCTTGAGTCTTTTCGTCCGATTTAACCGCGAACACTGTGGACACCACTGCCAGCAGCAGTCCCGCCAAAAGCCCTAATCCCACAAACAACAGGATGGGCAACAGATAGGTTTCAAACATAAAAGCCCGCAATTCCTTTCCATGTAATTTGATGAAAACGCGCCGGTCCTTTACTGGAACATGCCTTCCACCACACCGCCGAAGCCTACAAAGGACACCGAGACAATGGCCGCCGCCACCAGGGTGGCCGGCATTCCCTTAAACGCTTTTGGAAGCTCCGACGCGTCGATCTTCTGCCGGATTCCCGCGAACAGAATCAGTGCCAGCATAAAGCCCAGGCCTCCGCCCAGGGCGTTGACCATCGATTCAGCAAAGGTGTACTCGTTGTCGATGTTTAAAAGCGTTACACCCAGTACCGCACAGTTGGTGGTAATCAGTGGCAGATATACTCCCAGTGCCTTGTACAGGGACGGGATAAACCGCTTGAGCACAATTTCCACCATCTGGACAAACAGGGCGATAATCAGGATAAATACCACGATCCGAAGGTATTCCAGCCCGTTGGGAGCCAGAAGTCCTGTGTAGATCGGATAGGTCACCGCTGTGGCCATAAGCATGACAAAGATGACCGCCAGGCTCATGCCAAAGGCGGAATTGACCTTTTTGGAAACCCCCAGGAAAGGACACACGCCCATAAACTTGGACAGCACGAAGTTATCCACTAAAATCGCACCGATCAAAATAATCATCATGTCTTTCATCGGTTAGGCGTTCTCCTTTCCTGTGTTTTCAAGGCCCGCCCGGCCGCAGGCCTGAGCCGAAGGGCAGTTCTGGCAGCCTGCGCTTTTGGGCTGGCGGTTGGTGATCATTCCCACAATGGCGATGATAACGCCGAACACGAAAAATCCACCAGCCGGGGTGACAAAGAAGTGAATCGGTTCAAACAAGTCCTTGGTCACCGTCAGTCCCATCCAGGTGCCGGCGCCCAAAAGCTCCCGCACCGACCCCAGGATAAACAGCGCCAGGGTAAAGCCAAAGCCCATTCCCAGCGCGTCCAGTGCAGATTTTCCCACCCCGTTTTGGCTGGCGAAGATCTCCGCCCGGGCCAGGATGATGCAGTTGACCACGATCAGGGAAAGATAGATTCCCAGCGCCTTGTCGAGCTCGGGAAGGTAGGCTTTCATCAAAAAGCCGATGATGGTCACAAAGCCCGCGATGATTACGATAAACGACGGCAGCCGCACCGCCTTGGGGATCAGCTTTTTAATCAGTGAGATCACCACGTTGGAGCCCAGCAGCACAAAGGTGGTGGCAAGCCCCATGCCGATCCCGTTTTTGGCCACCGTAGTCACCGCCAAGGAGGGACACATCCCCAGCATCAAAACCAGCACAGGATTTTCCTTAATCAGGCCGTTTAAGAATACCTTGAGTCCGCCTTTCATCAGGACAACGCCCCTTTCAGCTGCTCGAAGGCGGCAAGCGCCTTGTTAACCCCGTCGGTAAAGCCTTTGGAAGAAATCGTCGCCCCTGCGATGGCGTCGATCTCGCCCTCCCCTTTTGCCGTGCCATTTTTCACCGCAGTAAGCTCCCCGATTTTGCCCACAAACTGTTTTTGGAACTCCTCTTCGGTGATGCGGGAGCCTAAATCCGGCGTTTCGGTCTGGGCGGTAACCCGGGTGCCGGTAATCTTTCCGTCCTTGTCCACGGCCACCACCATTTCAATGTCGCCTCCGTAGCCCTTGGGGGTTACCACCAGGGCGAGCTTTTGGCCCGACGCGTCTTTAAACACCGTCTGAAGCTTGTTTTCCTCAAAAGCCGCCGCATCAAATTCCACCTGCTCGCCGCCTTCTCCGAGCAGGTCGTTCACAGCGGCCTGTACCTCCTCGCTGACCGCACTCTCGTCGGATTTGGTCAGGTTATAGGTGAACACCAGCGCCGAGGACACCACCAGCGCAATGATCGCCAGGGTGACCACAGGTTTTACAATATCCCGGGCTACTCTCATTTTTTTCCCTCCAAACGGTTTAATCTTAGTGCCCTTGTCGATGTATGGCACCAAAATATTCATAAACAAAATGGCAAAGGACACGCCCTCCGGATAAGAGCCAAACTGCCGGATGATGATGGTCAGCGTTCCGCAGCCCAGGGCAAAGACGATTTTGCCAAGGGTGGTCACCGGCGACGTGGAGTAATCGGTGGCCATAAAGATCGCGCCCAGCATCAATCCTCCGCTCATGATCTGGGCCACCGGATCGGTTCCGAAGATCACCGAGAACAAAAACACTGTGCCCACAAAGGTAATGGGGGTGACCGGATGGATCACCCGGCGTGCCACCAGATAAATTCCGCCGATCAGCAGGGCCAAAACGCTTGTTTCTCCCAGACATCCGCCCCGCACGCCCAGGAATAAATCCAGGTAGCCTGGCATATCGGAGGTTCCCATCTGGACCAAAGGTGTCGCGCCTGTGATGACATCCGCCCCGGAGCTTCGGTAGAAAAACGGCTGCGCCCAGGTGGTCATCTGGCCGGAAAAGCTCACCAGCAGGATTACCCTCGCTGTGATGGCGGGATTGGCGAAATTCTGGCCGATGCCGCCAAAGAGCTGTTTAACCACTACAATGGCGAAAAAGCTTCCCACCACCGCCATCCACAGCGGAATGGTGACCGGCAGGTTATAGGCAAGCAGCACGCCGGTGACAGCGGCGCTTAAATCCGAAATGGTGTTGTCCCGCTTCATGATCTTCCGGGTCAGATATTCAAAGAGCACACAGCTGGCAACGCAGGTTAGCGTAACAAGCGCCGCCCGCAGGCCAAAGATGATGTTGGCCGCAATAAATGCGGGAACCAGCGCGATGAGCACATCCAGCATGATTCGGGTGGTGCTGTTCTGGCTCCTGCGATGGGGAGAGGATGCAACCGCTAAACGATTCAAAACTTACTTCACCTCAAACTTATTTTTGTTTCTGCTCTTTCAGATACGCCTTGGCGAGCTGGTTTTTCTGGGCCAGGTTGCGCTTGGCGGGACAGATATACGAACAGCAGCCGCAGTTCATGCACAGGTTAACGCTCATCGCGGTGAGAGCCGCTGCGTTTTTGGAGTCATAGGCTTTTTCCAGCGCCGCGGGCATCAGATTCATGGGGCAGACGTATACGCATTTGCCGCAGCGGATGCAGGCCGTCGTTTTAGGCACTTGGGCGTTTTTTTGATCGAAGGCCAGCACGGCGTTGTTATTTTTAATCACCGGTGTTTCAGGATCGTATACGCACACGCCCATCATCGGCCCTCCCATGAGGATCATCTTGACCGCTTCCTCGTCTGTGTCGCAGAAGCGGAGCACCTCACCGATGGGCGTCCCCAGGGGAACCTCTACGTTCTGGGGCTTTCGCACAACGGGGCCGTCCACCGTCAGACGGCGGGAGATAAACGGCATTCCGGTTTTTAAATACCGGGCCAGAAACGCCACCGAGGACACGTTCATCACCAGCACCCCGTGGTCGGCGGGGAGCTTGCCGTCCTCCACCACCCGGCCAGTGGCGGTGTAGATGATTACTTTTTCCGCGCCTTGCGGGTATTTGGAGTGAAGTTTTACCACCTGGATGCCGGAATCCCCTGCCGCTGCTTCATCCAGCGCCCGGATCGCGGCGGGCTTATCATCCTCCACCCCGATGTAAGCGTTGTCGATCCGCAGCCATTTTTTCACCGCTTGAATTCCTTCGATGACGTCGGCGGTGTGCTCCAGACATTCCCGGTAGTCCGAGGTGATGTAGGGCTCGCATTCCGCGGCGTTGATCACCAGGGTGTCCAGACGGTTGACGTCTTTGTAGCCAAGCTTGACATGGGCGGGAAAGCCCGCTCCCCCCATGCCCGCCAGGCCGCTTTCCCGCACGGCTTTTAAAAAGCTCTCCCGGTCGGTGACCGTGGGCGGCGCAATCTCTTCGCTGACCGCCTGCTCCCCGTCCGGACGGATCACCACCGCCTGAGTGACCGCGCCGCCCACGGCGGTGTATTCCTGAAGCTCGGCCACCTCGCCCGAAACACTGGCATGGACGGGGACTGAAAACAGCTCGTCACAATCTCCGATCTTCTGCCCCACCTTGACCAGATCGCCCTTTTTCACCAGCGGGCGGCAGGGTTTTCCCATATGCTGAAGCATGGGGAGTTTGACTGCCGCCGGCATCGGGAGCCGGACGGTTTCCATCTCCTGAGTGTGTTTATCGTGGCGCAGGAACACGCCTCTCAGCTTTCGCCTACTTTTTGATACGGACAAATTCATCACCTTTTCTGTTTGGGTTGGATTTAAAAAGCGCCAATTGCAGACGCTCCAAAGCGGGCAGTACAATCTTCAGCACGGTCCCCGTGACAACGCCCATGACCACGCCGGATACGATCAGCACCGGAACATACGCAAATATAAGGGTAGTCCCCGTAAACAGCGACGCGGCGGCCAGCTGTCCCAGGTTGTGGAACACAGCTCCGAACACGCTGACGATGAAATAGCTGATCCGGCGTTTTCCCACTGCCAGAAGCAGCAGCATGACCAGAAGGGAAAAAAGCCCGCCTGTCACACTTAAAGCCGCCGCTGTCAGACCTCGGGTCAGCAGGACAAACCCGGATTTTAACACCGTCACCGTCAGCGCGGGAAGAGGGCCCATAAAAAACAGCGTGTACATGGTGACGATGTTGGACAACCCTAGTTTAACGCCGGGCGGCATGGCTGGCAAAGGCGGGATCAGCCCCTCCAGGAAGGAAAGCGCCGAGGCCATCGCCAGCAAAAGTCCTAAAAAAACCATATGGCGAAGGGGCCTAAAAATGGATTGATTGTGCATCATGGCGTCCTATCCCCCTTTTTTACAGTGAAATACAGCCTGGCTACCCCGCCACGGCGTCTACATTCGAACTGCTCTGTTTTCCAACAATTCGGACCGCCACCCGGTTTGGGATACAGGCGGCGGTTTGATGAGCCGTCCCCAGAAATCCGGCGTGTTCGCAGAGTTTATCCGGGCATTTTGCGTTTATGAACCTTATTTTGCCCTGTTTTACCTCAAAAGTTACGTCGGGACGCTGATCCAAAGAAAAAATTTCGTCAATTCCGTTTGTTAGGTCGACGATTTTAACCAGCTTACCGTCACAGAGGATCTGGGCCTGCAAGATTTCGTTCGCTTGATGTTTTTGTCCAAACAGCCAAAAAACGCCGTATGCAATACCCGCAACCAGCAGCAGGCACAGAATGATAAAGAGATCGCCGCGCCTTAAAAAGGCGCGGGATCCCTTTGCTTGTTGTTGTTTCAATCGATTAATTCCCCTCGGCCAGCTTAAATCCCAATCCCTCGGTCAGAGTAAAGCTGTTTTTCAGGCTGTCGGACAGATAGACGTTTTTCTGATTATCCACCAAAATCAAAGCAAATTCCGGATGACTGTTGAGATGCTCCAGCGCGGTTTTTTTCCCCGCGATATAAAAGGTAGTGGAAAGCATATCCGCCAGCGTACCATCCTCGCTCACCACCGTGACCGAAGCGAGGTCGGTCTCGCAGGGATAGCCGGTGCGGGGATCCAGCACGTGATGATAGGTCTTTCCATCCTGTTCAAAGCTGCGCTCATAAGCGCCAGTGGTAGCCAGAATCTTGTTGGGCGCGGTCAGCTTTCCCACCAGGTCGTCGGCGTTTTTGCTGAATGGATTGCGCAGACCAATGGAAAAATCCTCTCCGCCGGGCTTTTTCCCCCAGGCCAGCACGTTGCCGCCCAAGGAGATCAGCGCCGAATCCACTCCGTCCGCCTGAAGCTTCGCCTTGAGGCGGTCACAGGCATAACCCTTGGCAATCCCGCCCAGATCCAGCTTCATATAGGGCTTTTGCAGGCGGGCGGCCTTGGCCTTGTCGTCCAAGGAGATCTGCCGGTAATCCACATAGCTTTTCGCGGTGTCGATCTCCTCTTGGGAGGGAACCCGAGGATTGTCACCTGTAATGTTCCACAAAGAGGTCAACGGGCCGATGGTCACATCAAACAGCCCCTTGGTCTGCTTGCCGTATTCCTTGGCTTTGGAGAGAAGCGCATAGGTGTCGTCGCTTAAGTTGACCCGCTTGACCTCGGTGAGGCCCGCTTTGTCATTAATCTGGGAAATCTCCGATCCGCTTACATACATCGACAGCTTGTTTTCCAGTTCCTGTAAAAGCTGCATGTTTTCATTGGCGATTTTTTTCGCCTGATCCAACTTGCCGTCGGCGTCGCCGTACAGGATCTGAGAGATCGTAGTGTCCATGGCGAAGCCATCCAGCGTGTAGCTGGGAGGCTCTTTTACCGTGGGCGTGTCTTGCTGCTTATTTTGAAGGAGCTTTACGGCTAGAAATGCCAGGGATCCAAACAAAACAAGGATGATTAAAATGGTTACGGTCCATCGAATGGCTTTGTTTTTCTTCATTCTGTCAACGTCTCCTGTGATTAAGGTTATCGAAACTGGGCAATCTAATTTTTGAACGATTCCGTTCTTTCTGCAACAAGTTCAATCATAATATGGAGCGAATGGAAAGTCAAGGAAAATTGCACGATTTTTGCGGATAAAAGCTTCTGATTTTTATAAAAACAGACATCCGCCAGCGAATTGTATTCCCTTTTATTCTGTGCGCTTTCAAAAGAATGTATGCGCGTTTTGGGTTTATTGCGCAGAAAAAACGGTTTATGAAATTCAGGCGAACGAATTTGTCCAGTCGTGCATTTTCGTCCCATGAAAACTGTTAGGAGGAACCTCTCATGAAAAAACAAATCATCTGCACCATTGCGGCAGCGATGATCGCCGTTTCCATGTTTGCCGGGTGCAACAGCACTGCAACCATGAAGGACGGCACCTACCGGGCCGAGGCCAAGGACTATGACAGCCACGGCTGGAAGGAATACGTCGTCGTAACCATCAAAGACGGAAAATATGAATCGGTGGAATTTGACGCCGTAGACAAAGACGGAAAGAAAAAAAGCGAGGATCAGGAATATATGGCCGCGTATCCCTCAGATAAAGAATACGTCAAACCCGACGAATATTCCAAGCGGCTGCCGGAGGATTTAATCAAAAAACAGAACATCGAGGATGTGGACGTCATCGCCACCGCCACCACCTCCTCCCAGTCCTTTAAAAAGCTGGTTACCTCGCTGAAGGACAACATCAACAAAGGAATTACCGACACCTTTATCTTCGACCCTGACGCGAAATAATCAAACGCTAAAACATCCCGGCTTCCCAAAGGAGCCGGGATGTTTCTTTTCTGCCGGTTTTCACAACGCCGGTTCTGTTTTTCAGACCAGTACATAGATCCCTCGTATTGGAAAAATTTTTAAAATGGATTTTGTGTTATTTCGTCGAAGGATGCGCATACTACAAACAGCGGCACCGAAATAACGGAAATCCATTCGGAATGAATTACCATTTATAATTGAACGGGCGCCGCCTATAATAAGAAAGCAAACGCAATAAAAAAGAAAAGTATAAAGGAGTGTTAAGTATTATGTCTAGCAACAAAATCGTTGTTCCTCAGGCGAGAGAGGCTCTTGACCGTTTCAAAATGGAAGCTGCGAACGAAGTTGGCGTGAACCTGAAAAACGGTTACAACGGCGACCTGACCTCTAAGCAGGCTGGTTCTGTTGGCGGCCAGATGGTCAAAAAAATGATCGAAGCTTACGAGAACTCTGTGAAATAACCCAGTATCTCGAAAAAAACGGCGCTGCGAAATTTCGCAGCGCCGTTTTACTGTCAACACAAAAGAAAGCGGAACAAAAATCTCCGCGTCCTTTTGTATGGGCTTTATTGAAGCGCGTCCACCGCCGCCAGCAACTGGGGAATCCGGTCGGTTTTCTCCCACGGGACGTTCAGGTCTTCCCGGCCCATGTGGCCGTAAGCGGCCAGCTTGCGATAAATAGGACGGCGAAGATCCAGCTCTCGGATAATGGCATCGGGGCGAAGATCAAACACCCGAGACACCGCCTGGGCCAAACACTCATCCGAAACGCTGCCGGTACCAAAGGTATCCACCGTCACCGAGACGGGGCGCGCCACACCGATGGCGTAGGCGAGCTCGATCTCGCACCGGCTGGCAAGGCCCGCCGCCACGATGTTTTTCGCCACATAACGGGCGGCATAGGCGGCGCTTCGGTCCACTTTCGTCGGGTCTTTCCCGGAAAATGCACCGCCGCCGTGCCGGGCGTACCCGCCGTAGGTGTCCACGATGATCTTGCGTCCGGTCAGGCCGCTGTCCCCCTGTGGGCCGCCGATTACAAACCGGCCGGTGGGGTTGATGTAGACCTTGGTGTTTTCATCCAGCAGGCTTTTGGGAATGGTGGTCTTAATCACCTGCTCCAGAATATCCAGCCGGATCTGCTCCAAAGAAACATTGGCGTCGTGCTGGCTGGACACTACTACCGTGTCCACCCGGACAGGCTTATTGCCGTCATACTCCACCGTGACTTGGGTTTTTCCGTCGGGACGCAGGTAAGAAAGCGCCCCGTCTTTGCGCACCTTCGTAAGCTTTAAGGCCAGCTTGTGGGCAAGCGAAATCGGCATGGGCATGAGCTCCGGCGTTTCATCGCAAGCGTAGCCGAACATCATCCCCTGGTCCCCCGCCCCGGTTTCGCTTTCCACCGGGTCGATGCCCTCTTTCGCCTCATAGGCCTTATCCACGCCCATGGCGATGTCGCCCGACTGTTCGTCGATGGCGGTGAGAACCGAGCAGGTGTTCCCATCAAAGCCGTATTTGGCCCGGTCGTATCCAATATCCAGCACCACATTCCGGGCGATTTTGGGAATGTCCACATAACTGCTGGTGGAGATTTCCCCCATCACCAGGATCATTCCCGTAGTGGTCACTGTTTCGCAGGCCACACGGGCGTTGGGATCATGTTTTAAAATTTCATCCAGCACCGCGTCGGAAATCTGATCGCAGATTTTATCGGGATGCCCTTCGGTCACAGATTCCGAGGTAAATAACGTTTTTGCCATCGCATGTTCATCCTTTCTTTTGTCGACTTGTTCCATGTTTTCGGAAGCAACAAAAACCATACATCCGCCGCATTCCCGGGGATTTCCGGCAGTAAAAAGCGCCCGGGCATTTTGCCGGGCGCTGAGGTTACCATTTTTTGCTGTTCCTCATCTTCCGGTTAAAACCGCAGGATTTGGCACCTTGCCCTGTCAGGCAGGTTGCCGGGCATCATAGGACCTGATTCCTCCGCCGCTCTTGATAAGGTTTTATCATATGTTATTATACACGAGAATCGTCAAAAGTCAACCGTTTCAAACCGATTCTTCCAAAATGTGTTTTTTTACCAGTTTGCTAATAGATTTATAAACCAAAAACGCGATGATGGAATTGGCGCCCGCCTTGACCAGATTAAAGGGGATAATTGCGGGCAAAAGAAGGCTGACTACCGCTTCCCTGGGCTGGCCCATGTAGATTGGCGTAAGCAGAATGTTCCACACAATCATCACTGCTATCCACGCCAGCACTCCCAGCGACATAGCCAGCATTGCCCTGCCCTGGGTCTTTTTACGCCTATACAGAAGCCCCGCCACCACTACATAACTGCCGGTGGCCACAATGTGCATCAAAATTCCGATCGGGCCGCCCCCTGCACTAACCGTGACGCCCTGGATCACTGCTGTGACCACTGTGAGCATCAGTCCCACCCACGGACCAAACAAAAACGTGCCGATAAAGATTGGTATATCGGCGGGGTCGTACTCTAAAAATGCAACACCCGGAATGATGGGAAAATGAATGAGCCACACCAAGACCACCGAGATTGCGCAGAACATCGCCAGCAGCGACATCTGTTTCACGCTCATCCGTTTGAGACTGTTTACACTTGCTTTCATTTTGCTACCTCCAAATATAAAGAATTAAAATTAGAGGTCTGCCGGGGGTCCTTGGCCGCCGCAAAAAGCGCGCCCTCAGAAAAACACTGAGGGCGCGCCGGTTTTGTGACAAACCCGTTTCTTTTATCCGGACTTTAACCGTCGGTCCTGGAATCGCACCAGAGTCTGCCGGGAAACCCAGCTCGCGGACTGACGCGCGACGCGCGCATTACCGCCGGTGGAGACTTTCACTCCGCCCTGAAACAGACATTTAATTTTCAGTTGTACAAAACGCTATTTGTCTTCCTCGCTGTCGCAGCCACATCCGCAGTCGTCGCAGCCACACTCATCAAAATCGAACTCCAGCTCCTCGTGGCAGTTGGGGCACTCGATCTCGCCAGCCGCGACCATCTCTTCATCCAGGCAGATGGTATCGCCGCAGGTGGGGCACACAACTTCATAATATTCGTCATCGTCGCAGCAGCATTCATCGTCGTCCTCATCGTCATAGACGATTTCCTCGATCTGGCCCAGATCTTCGTCGATGATGTCCACCAGCTCTTCCATTTCGTCCTGAGAGTCCTGAAGATCGCTGACAGCCATGGCCATTTCATCCAAAACATCCAGCATTGCGCCGAATACTTTGCCTTCCTTGCTGTCCATGTCCAGATCCAGACCATCCATCAGGCCTTTTAAGTATGCAACTTTTTCCATGATATCCATTGTACGCCTCATTTCTCCGCCGGAATCGTCCTGTAAGCCTTCTCATATCCGGCGGAGGAATGAGATGCTTATTTTTATTGTATGCTTGTTGTTGCAAAAAAATGCCCAACGCCTGATTTTATGCACGTCCAAAAGCTCCCGCCAAAACAACAGCTTGGCCGCATAAATCTGTAAAATGGTTCAAACGCCCCGTTGAACACCGTGCCCATTCATATGAAAATTGTGGTGCCGCTTTGCGGCAGCTGACATGTTGTGTCAACAACAATTTTTCCAATGGATTTTCCATAGGAAAATCCTATACCTGTGCCCAGGTACTGAAAAACACTGATGCCGCTTTGCGGCAGACGGGTTTGCAACCCGTCAAGTGTTTTTCCAATGGACTTTTGGACCCCAAAAGTCCTTTACTGAGCCCGCCCATATAAAAATTGCGGTTTCGCTTTCGCGAAAGATGGGACAATGTCCCATCAGCAATTTTGTAATGGTTCAAACGACCCGTTTAAACCTATGCGCGCTCCATATACTCGCCGGTGCGGGTATCCACGCGGATGCGGTCGCCCTCTTCCAAAAACAGGGGAACCTTGATTTCCGCGCCGGTTTCCAGCACGGCAGGCTTGGTGGCGTTGGTGGCAGTGTCGCCCTTAAAGCCGGGATCGGTCTGGGTGATTTCCAGTTCCACAAAGAACGGAGGTTCCACGCCGAAAACATTGCCCTTATAAGACAGAACTTTTACTTCCATATTCTCTTTGACGAATTTGAAGTTGTCGTCCAGCTTGCTGGCGTCGATGGGCTCCTGCTCGTAGGTTTCGGTATCCATAAAGTAGTAGAGCGACCCGTCATTGTACAGGTACTGCATCGCCCTGCGCTCAATATAAGCAGTGGGGAATTTTTCAGTGGGGTTAAAAGTTTTTTCAAGCACAGCGCCTGTAATCACGTTGCGGACCTTGGTGCGGACAAAGGCCGCGCCCTTCCCCGGTTTCACATGCTGGAATTCCACAATCTGATAGACGGTGCCATCCATATCAAAGGTTACGCCATTTCGAAATTCTCCGGCTGAAATCATAAGTTACCTCCATAAAAAATGCAAATTACTGTATCAGATACAGTTTATCGCATAAAGGGAATTTTTTCAACCCCTAATTTACAAAGTTATCAGTTGTTTTTCGCTTTTTGTCAGATTTTCATATCCGTGTTCGGTAATTACCACCATGTCCTCAATGCGCACACCAAATTTTCCCTCCAGATAAATTCCCGGCTCTACGGTGATCACCATGCCGGGAGCCAGAAGCGTTTCCTCCCTGGTGTTAAAGCAGGGGGATTCATGGATAAAAAGCCCCACGCTGTGCCCCAGACCGTGGCCGAAGCAGCCGGCAAACCCACGATTGTCAATAAAATTGCGGGCCGCCGCATCCACCTGCTTGCCGGGAATGCCGGGCCGGATCATATCAAACGCCTTTTCCTGGGCCTTTAAAACGGTGTTGTAAACGGTCATCTGAAGCTCATCCACCTGGCCGATGGCCACTGTGCGGGTCATATCGCTGCAGTATCCATCCACCGATGCGCCGAAATCCATGGTGAGAAAGTCCCCGTTCCGAAGCTCCCGCTCGGTGGGCGTGCCGTGGGGCAGCGAGGAATTTTCCCCGGACACGGCGATGGTGTCAAACGCCAGCCCGTCCGCCCCCAACAGCTTCATCTGATATTCCAAATAAGCTGCCACCTGTTTTTCGGTGACGCCGAGCTTGATAAAGTTAAGCGCCTCGGCAAACGCGCGGTCGGTGATGGCCTGAGCGGCCTTGATGGTCGTAAGCTCCTCTGGGGATTTGATGCTGCGCATGGAAAACAAACAGTCGGACACAGCGGAGCTTGCATCAAACGCCCGTTCAGGGAACCGCTTTTGCAGGGAGGCAAACTCCTCCAACGTGACAGCGGCGGCCTCGATTCCCACGGTATTCACCTGATGGCGGGTAAAAATTTCCTCCGCCTGGGCTTTCAAATCCTCCAGCAACAGCACCCGGCATCCTTTGACCGTACGCTTGGCTTTTTCAAAGTACCGAAAGTCGATTAGGAAATACGACTCCTCCCGGGTGCACAATAACATCCCGGCCGAAGATGCAAAGCCCGTCAGATACCGGCGGTTTTCCGGGGAAATAATCAGCGCGGCCTCCATCCCCTCCGGCAGGCGCTTCATAAATTCTATGAGATGATCCATCCAGACGCTTCCTTTCCAGCGGATTGAAGAAACGCAAGCAAAAACGCCTTCGCTCCGGCCCGTTCCTACTTTTTTGTTATGCCTGATTCTGGTTTGTTCATACAGGCGCAAGGAGAAAAAACACAGGGCATTGCATACAGTCCGCCTAGATCAGGGGCTTGATTCCGCACAGCGCCAGCATATAGCTGTACTTGCCAAATCCCGCGATCTGTCCGGCGCACACCGGGGCGATCACCGAGTTGTGGCGAAACTCCTCCCGGTTGTGGATGTTGGACAGATGCACCTCTACCGTGGGCTTTTTGATAGCGGCAATAGCGTCCCGAATGGCGTAGCTGTAGTGGGTAAACGCCCCTGCGTTGAGGATCACCCCGTCGAACTCGTGGCGAGACTGATGGAGCTTGTCTACGATATCCCCCTCGTGGTTGGACTGGAAAATCGAGCAGTTGAGCCCCAGTTCGTTGGCCCAGGAGACAATCTGCTTGTTGATGCTTTCAAAGCTTTCCTTGCCGTAGATGCCGGTCTCCCGCTCCCCCACCATATTGATGTTGGGGCCGTGAATCACCAAAACGTTTTTTTTCATTGTTTCTGTCCTTCCTTTCCGGGCGGTTTCCGCCGGGAGTCTTAACCGCATGTGAAAAACCGGGCGGGATTTGGCCTTCAATCATCCCGAATCGGCCGCTCGCATCCGCGGCTATTGTCCATAACGATGATACATCTGCATCATGGCGGCCGCGTCCTCCGCCTGGGTGCCGGCGGACTCGCAGATGATGGTAGGCGACAGCCCCCGCTTGGCGATCAGCTCCGCCAGCGGCTCAAACTCCGGCCCGTAAACGGTATCTTCAAAGGTCAGGTGCATTTTTTCTCCGCCTTTGTCGGTGTACTGAATTTTGCTGAAGTGGGCGTGAAACCGCTTGGCCCGATCGGCGCCCAGCTTGTTTTCCATTGTGTCCAGAATCGCCTTATAATCCTCGGCTCCCTTAATACCGCCAAAAGTGCGGGCGTTTAAGTGGCCGAAGTCAATACAGGGGATAAACCGCTCGTCCACCAGACAGAGCTCCATGACCTCGTTTAAATCTCCCAGCTGATTCACCTTGCCCATCGTCTCCGGGCAGACAGCCACCTGGTCGGCCAGGCCCTCTTGCTCCAGAGCAGCCACACATTTTTGCAGCGTCCCCTTAGCGAGGAAAAGGGCTTCCTCCCGGCTGAGTTTGCCGCAGGAGCCGCTGTGAACGATGATCCTTCCTGCTCCCATCGCCTTGGCGGCCCGGGCGCTTTGAAGGATATAGGTAATGCTGTTGTCCCGTTTTTCTTCCTCCACGCTGGACAGGGAGATATAATACGGCGCGTGCAGAGACAGGGTGATCCCCTCTTTCTTTGCGGCTTCCCCAAACGCGGCCGCCGCCTGATCGGAAATCTTCACTCCTCTGCCGCACTGGTACTCATAGGCCGTAAGGCCAAACTCCTTTACATACCCTGGTATGTCCAAATTGGATTTAAAGCCCCGGTCGTGAAAGCTTTGGGAATTCCCCGCGGGGCCAAACAATGCGCTCATAAAAACACTTCCTTTCCTGCGCCGGCATTCCGGCTATTCCCCAGCGTGTTTGCGCTGGTATTTTTGGATAAAACGATTTTCCATCTTTCGTTTAAACCGAAAAAATCCACCCTCCTCCATCAAAAGAGGGGTCACCATAATTGTCATCATCCCTTTGACGTTCCCGCCCAGGATGTCGGTAAAGATCTGATCGCCCACCACGGCGATCTCCTTAGCTGTAAAGTCAAACCTCTTGCGGGCTCTGGAAAACCCGAAGGTCAGCGGTTTGCACCCCATAGAGACAAATGGAAGCCCCAGCATATCTGCAAAGGGCTTTACCCGCTTATTGGTGTTGTTGGACACAATCATCAGCTGGATGCCGGAACGTTTCATATCCGCGATCCACTCCAGTACTCCAGGGGCTGGAACGGGATTTCCATGGGTGGTCAGCGTGTTGTCCACATCCAGAACCAGTCCCTTTATACCATGTTTTTTTAAAAATTCCGGTGTAATATCCGTAACGGAAGTGAGCATCACATCTGGTACGAACAGCGCCATGGCCCGGCTCCTTTCTGAACAAATAAGATAAGGGAAATCCCTGTTTAAATTCTTACTTACAATCTACTGATTTAGTATACCATAACTCTCTATAATATTCAATTGCCGATTTTGTTGCAGCCACAAAAAAGGAAGCTCAAAAAGAGCTTCCTTTTTACGGCTTTTAGCCAAAATTGGACTAGTTGTTGTCGGTGATGATTTCCATCCAAAGTTCGTCCATAAGCTTGTTGGTTTCGGTGGGCAGATTTTTAAAGCTTTCGCATTTTTCCAGCACGCTCTGATCCGGATAGGCGATCTTGTTGTTTTTCACATCGTCATCCAGAGCGTCGTAGACGTTTTTCAAAGGAGTGGAGTATCCAGTGACCTCCGAGTTCGCCAGGCCGATTTCGGTTTCGCACATAAAGTTGATGAACAGCTCCGCCTCTTTTTTGTGCTTGGTTCCTTTAAAGACCACCATAGAGTCAATAAACCGGTTGGTTCCCTCTTTGGGAATCGCAAATTTCAAGTCGGGGTTGTTTTCCGCCATGGTGATGGCGTCGCCTGCGTAATAGGGCGCCAGCGCGGCGGAACCGCCTTCCATCTTGTTGAAGATCTCATCCATCACATAGGACTGCACCACTGGTTTTTGTTTTTTCAGCTCCTCCATGCAGGCGCGGAGCTCTTCTTCGCTGGTGGTGTTCTGGGAGTAGCCCAGCTTTTTTTCCGCAATGCCGAACGCATCCCGGGAGTTGTTAAACATTAAAATCTGATCCTTGTACTTCTCGTTCCAGAGAATGTCCCAGCTGTCCACCGGATCGTCCACCATCTTGGAGTTGTAGATGATGCCCACGGTTCCCCACGCATAAGGCACGGAGTATTCGTTGGTGGGGTCAAATTCCACCTTGTCCCCCTTAAAGTCATCCATGACATTCGCAAAGTTCGGAATGTTGGCAAAATCCAGTTTTTCCAGCATTCCCTCGTCGATCAGGCGGCCGATCATATAATCAGAGGGGATGGCCACGTCATAGGCGGCTCCTCCGGATTTGATCTTGGCATACAGCTCCTCATTGGAGGGGATGGTGGTGTAGTTGACCTTGATGTTGGGATACTTTTCCTCAAATTTCTGGATTACGTCGATGTCCCCTGCTCCGCTGGTGGACATGTACTCGCCCCAGTTGCAGACGTTGATGGTCACCTTGTCGGAATCACATCCCGCAAACAGACCTAAAACCATGCAGCCGCAAAGGGCCAAAGAAACCAGTTTGCTCATCTTTTTCAATCGAAATCTTCCTTTCTGGTAACGTGATGTCGGCGCTGTGGCACCGCGAAAATTCGCATAGACGATTAAAATTAGACCAACGGCTTATACCGCTCGTTTTTCTTGCTTTCTCTCCCGCTTTTCCCTGCGGATATCCTTGATGTTAATCAGGATCAGCATCAGCAGGACAATCACAAAGATCAGCGTCGACAGCGCGTTGATCTTTGGGCTGACCCTGCGGCGCACCATGGAAAAGATCATGGTAGGCAGGGTTTCAAATCCTGCGCCGTTGGTAAAATACGTAATCATAAAGTCGTCCAAAGAGAACGTGAACGCCATGAGCGCTCCAGAGGTAATGCCCGGCAGGATCTGCGGGATCACCGCTTTAAAAAACGCTTTTCCGGGACTGCAGCCCAAATCCTGCGCCGCCTCGTACTGGCTGATGTCCATCTGTCTTAACTTTGGCAGGACGTTTAAAATCACATAGGGCGTACAGAATGTGACATGGGCGATCAGCACGGTGCCGAATCCCTGCTGGAATCCAAGCAGTCCCCCCAGAAATACAAACAGCAGCATCAACGACACGCCGGTGACGATTTCAGGGTTGACCACCGGCAGGTAGGTCAGGTTCATCATCACGCTGCGTCCGGCCTTGCCCATGCTACGGATGCCGATGGCGGCCGCCGTCCCTAGCACGGTGGCGATGATGGACGCCAGCAAGGCGATCTCCAGCGTGTGGAGCATCGCCATCAAAAGATCCCGGTCCCGGAATAAATCCGTATACCAGTGCAGGGTAAATCCGGTAAACTTCGCGGTGCTTTTGGAGTCGTTAAAGGAAAAGACGATCAACACCAAAATCGGCAGATACAAAAACAGATAAATCAGCCAGACATACGCGCGGCTTGCAACTTTTTTCATATCATCATCCCCTCCATTTCCTCGTCGTCAAAGAGGTTGATGATCCCCATGGTAATCAAAATAATAACCATTAACAGCAGGGACACCGCAGAACCCAGGTACGGATTGTACATGTTCCCAAAAAACTGCTTTTCAATTAGGTCGCCGATCAGCATATTTTCATTGCCGCCCAGCATCCGGGAGATCATAAAGGTTCCCACCGACGGCACAAACACCATGGTGATCCCGGAGATGATCCCCGGCAGGCTCAAGGGCAGGATGACCTTGCGGATCACGTTAAACGAATTGGAGCCAAGATCCTGAGCCGCTTCGATCACCGATTTGTCAATTTTGAGCATGACGGTATACAGCGGCAGAATCATAAAGGGCAAGAAGTTATACACCATGCCCACCACCACCGCGCCCTCGGTGTTAATCATCTGGAACGGCCCCAGACCGAACAGGCCGAAAAACCGGTTAATTAGACCGTTTTTTTCCAACAGGGTCATCCAGCTGTAAGTGCGCAGCAGAAAACTCATCCACATGGGGAGCATAATCAGCATCATCATCCGGCGCTGCACGTGTTCTGCCGAGCGGGACATGATGTACGAAAACGGATACGCCAGCACAAAACAGATTACCGTGGAGATCAGCGCCAGTTTGAGCGACTTAATCAGCGACGGAATAAACTGCCCCATTTTGGTAAAGGCTTCCACCGTAAATTCCTTGTTCTCATTGGTGAACGCGAAAACGATCACCAGCACCAGCGGTATGACGGTGAAGAGCGCCATCCACAGAATATACGGCGCGGACGCTATTTTCTTTTTCAATCTCCGTCACGCCTCCTTCCCCTGGGAAAGAGGTTCGATGAGGATGTTTTCCGTATGGAATTTGATCCCGATGTCGGTTGCCACCTGTTCGTCGTTCTGGGAGTGCAGGATCATCTGACGGTCATGGGTCCAAATAACCATTTCGTTGTAGGCGCCCTTCCAGACCATAGACTCCAGATACACGGTCAGGTCGCTGATATCCTCCGAGACGATCTCAATGTCTTTAGGGTCAATGGTGAGCATTACAGGCGTGTCCACCGAAAGGCCCAGGTTGGGACGAACCATGGTGACACCCAAAAATTCCACCGTGTTTTCTTCGGTGACAACCCCTTCCACCCGGTTGGTGCTGAAGGGGACCAGTTTGTTCATAATATGAATGTCCTCGGGGCCGAAGGCAATGCCGATCTTCGACCCTACCGGTGCGCACTGGGTGGAGTGGATCAGCCAGGAAAAACCCTCGCATTTGACCGTGGATTCATAGTGGACGCCCTTGAAGATCACCGACTCCACCACACCCACAAGCGGAGACTCCTCCGGCTTGACGATGCGGATATCCTCCGGACGGATCACCACGTCCACCGGCTGGTTTTTCATAAATCCCTTGTCCACACAGTCGAACACATGGCCGTGGATCTGGACTTTATAATCTTCCAGCATCACACCGTCAAAGATGTTGTTTTCCCCGATAAAGTCGGCCACAAAGGCGTTGGTGGGCTCGTTGTAGATATCCTGAGGCGAGCCGATCTGCTGGATTTCACCGTCCTTCATGACCACCACCGTGTCAGACATGGTCAACGCCTCTTCCTGGTCATGGGTGACGTAGATAAAGGTGATGCCCAACTGTTTTTGAATGTTCATCAGCTCCAGCTGCATTTCCTTGCGCAGCTTCAAGTCCAGCGCGCCCAACGGCTCGTCCAGTAGAAGGACTTTGGGACGGTTGACCAGCGCCCGGGCGATGGCCACACGCTGCTGCTGGCCGCCGGAAAGCTGATTGACCTTCCGGCGTTCAAAGCCCTTTAAATTTACAATTTCCAGCATTTTTCGCACTGCCTGCTGGATTTCATTCTTAGGTAGTTTTTGCAGTTTCAGCCCAAAGGCCACGTTGTCAAAAACGTTCAAGTGCGGGAACAGCGCGTATCGCTGAAAGACCGTGTTGACCTTACGTTTATGTGCCGGCAGGTCGTTGATCTTTTTCCCGTCAAAGTAAATTTCGCCTTCGTCGGCGGAGACGAAACCGCCGATAATGCGCAGAGTCGTGGTCTTGCCGCAGCCGGAAGGCCCCAGCAGTGTCACAAACTCTTTGTCCCGGATAGACAGGTTAATCCGATCCAAGACCCTCTCCCCATCATAGCTGACCACAATGTTTTTCAAGTCGATAATGATCTTATCGCTCATTAATGTATCCCCCTTTGCGGATTTAGTCGTGTTTTACCACGTACCCACGGCCCTTTTAATATCATCACCCGCAAAAGGCTTTTTGGGCGGTTTTGTTCTTTTAAAACCGCTTTACAATGATACATACGACACCGTGATAAGCCGGCCCACTGTCAGGTACACAGCGGACCGGCCCAGTCAGACACATAAACAACAATACTTAATATAAGGGCTTGCTACACAAAAGTCAAGAGTTTTTTCGGAAAATACCGTGATTTTTTGCGATATTTCTACATTTAACCGGAATTTTATGAAATCTTTCCTCAAAGAAGCTTCTTCAATCTCTTAAATCCTCTCGAATTCTCCTAAATTCTTTTGTTTTCTCATCTTGTAATTCCAGAAGGCCCAACCCAGAATGGAAGATCAAAATTTCGCAGTACTCCCCATAATACCAACAACAAAAAGGAAATTGCAATTAAAATCAGAAGAATTCTTTTTCCTGACCGACTGCTTCGTTTGGCTGCATACAAAAATGCAAACCAGCCAAACGCAGCCAGGCAGCTGATGATGCAAAGCGCTGTCAACATATTTTCTCACCGTCCCATCAGCAGATCCCAGGCGTATTCCAGCATGGATCTTGCCGGTTTTTTGAAAATCGTACGCCAAAGCACGACGGTGATGTCCTGCACCACCAACAAAATCCCGATGGGAAACAACGAGCAGGTAAACACAGGATTATAGGAAAACGCCTTGGAAAAATCAAGGTGCAGAAAATTTACAAATCCCCGGGTTACACCGCAGCCAGGACACAAATATCCCGTCATCCGATAAAGCAGGCAGATGCTTCCGGATTCCACGGCCTGCACTGGAATCAGATAAAACAATCCGAAAAACAAAAGAAAACACAAAATTCGTATCAGGTCCCAAGGAATTTTTTTCATGGTCGAACATCCTCGAAAAACAAAATTTAGCAGTCATATTCCGTAAGAATTTCATTGCATATTGTAGAAAATCATGATATAATGAACAAAACATGAACTTATAAAAAACATTTTTTGATTAAATTAGGGATTTTTAAAAGAGCATACGCTCCACTCTATGAATATTATAACATAGAAAGAAATACGTTACGATCATTTGGGAGGAAAAAACATGAAAACTTGTCCAAAATGCGGTGCAGCCATCCAGGAGGACGCAAAATTTTGCACCATCTGCGGCGCCTTATTAGAGCAGACCAACTCCCCTTCCGCGCGGGAGTCAGACGGAGCCCAGCAGGAAAAACAAAGCGTGTATTCTCCGGCTCAGGATCAGCAGCCGGAACAAGCCCGGGAGCAGGAGCCGGTGCAGCCCCCTTCTCAGCAGGCGCAGCCAAACGCAGCGCCTCCGCAGTATGCCGGACAACCGTATCCGCCGCGGCCTGCATATCCAAACTACACACCCAACCAGAATCCCTATCCGCCTCAGCCTAAATTTAATCCCTATGTCATTCCCGGGCAGCAGCCGGTTGGATTTCATCCTTATCCTCCCATGGTGCAACCGGGAGATCCCTCCCGCAACGGGCTGGCTGTGGCCGCGCTGGTTATGGGGATTTTAGCAATTGTCTTTTCGGTTTCCTGCTGGGGCGGACTTTTGTTCGGAATTTTGGGAACCATCTTTGGCGGCCTTAGCCTAAAATCCCAGAAAAACGGAATGGCCAAAGCCGGGCTAATTATGTCGATTATCGCACTGGTTCTTTGCGTCATTCTGCTGGTTTTTGTGCTGATTGTCGGACTGGTTGATGCGACCTATTATCCTTATGGATACACCGATTACCTGCATTTCTAACTTTCCATACATAAATTTTGCAAAGACAAAAAATCTTCCATAGAAATTCTTGACAAGCGATGGAAACTGTGGTATCATAATTTCCGTTGCTTGTCCAAGTTTCTTGGAGAGGTGTCCGAGTGGTTTAAGGAGCTGGTCTTGAAAACCAGTGATTCCGAAAGGGACCGAGGGTTCGAATCCCTCCCTCTCCGCCACTTTTCAAAAATTGTTTTTTATTTTCACCAAACGGAGAAGTACTCAAGTTGGTGAAGAGGCGCCCCTGCTAAGGGCGTAGGTCGGGTAACCGGCGCGGGAGTTCGAGTCTCCCCTTCTCCGCCAGACTGAGTCTGGACGCAATTCGCGTTCCAGACTCAGTTTTTTTATTAAGCTTTATAATGAATAACTGCTTACAATAAAAAGGTGAATCCTAGGATTATATTACTCTGTTCGATATCCAAGTTATTCTAAATAGGATTCTACGCTGAAAAAGGAGGCATTAAAATGAAAAGGTATCTCAATCTTTCCCTTATCTATGTGATTATTGCTATGGCGGGAGGTGTATTTTATCGGGAATTCACCAAATATAACAACTTTACTGGCGTAACAGCTTTAGGAAAGGTTCACGTCCATCTGTTTCTTCTTGGAATGATTGTGTTTCTACTTGTGGCGCTGTTTGCAAGCCACTACAACTTAACAAAATTCAAAACCTTTCGTGTATTCTTGTGGATATATAATATTGGCGTCCCGGTGACCGCTATTATGCTGTTAGTACGCGGCATAACCCAGGTACTTGGGTTGTCCCTGTCTGCTGGAATTTCTTCTGCCATCTCTGGTATTGCAGGTATCGGCCATATCCTAACGGGAATAGGGATAATCCTATTACTGGCAACACTAAAAAAGATGGCAGGGAATGGAGAGCGAGCCGATTGAATAAGCGTTCTATCTTCTATGTAAAAAAGCGTACTCTGCTAGCTATTGCCGGTTGTGTGTGGTTTGCCGCAGGGTTTAATGTAGCAAGGCTAGGGGGGAGCTCTTACCACAAGTTACCGTCTATTACAGCCATCCACATACTGCTTTCCCTAGTTGTTTTTTGTCTGTTTGGCATGATGTTTTTGCAGATGAGTAAAAAACACGCCAAACGGATCAGAAATTATGAAGAAGAATATCGTCCTGTATGGCATTTCTTTGACTTAAAAGCCTACCTTATTATGGCGGTCATGATGGGAGGAGGAATTTGGCTACGCTCTTCAGGGCTGGTACCAGATGTGTTCATCGCAGTGTTCTATACTGGTCTCGGTTGTGCATTGGCTTCGGCTGGTGTAATATTGGGAATTATGTTTTTTCGGTATAAGCATAATAAGCATAAAAATTAGCTGCATATAAATCAAATTTATTGCAAACATATGAAAATGAAAGACGAATGCATTCGTGATTCGAATTTGAGAATAGAAAAAATTTTTTCGCCATGGCATTGTCGCATTTAAATTTTGTTAACTGGTGTTTTTTTAATGAAGCATTAACAGGGATCCACTAGCAGAACTGGTGGGTCTGCATATGCGGGCAAAGCCCTATTATACTATTATACTATTATACTATCCACTATACTAGCCACGCCTAAAGGCGTTGGTACGGTCTGCCATCAACGAAAAGACTGTTACTTGCTACCTGTAAACGGGTCTATGTATTCTTTATTTGATACTTTAGTGCAGTTGACAGACCGCATCTTTATTGTATCAAGAGGAGTTTTTATTTCCTATGGAACGCTAAGGCTTTTTTGAACTCCTCCGGCATAGCCGGGGGTTCATGCGACAACAAAAACACCATTGATGCCAAACCTTTAAGGGTTCAGATCTCAATGGTGTTTTTAATCTATCAAATGGCTATAAAAGGATATGTTTGCGGTTTTGGATGAGAGAGGTGAACGTCTTGTATCTCCGAAAAATTAGCAGTATACAGGAGCGTTGCGAGTGAATCTTAGTTCGCGACGACGTGTGTCATAGTATAGTGAGATTATATTCTATAGTCTTTAATCTAAACTACAACTTTGATACCTTTTTAAGAACAGCATATTTGCTATAATTCCGTATGATTTCCACCAATTCTTGCTAATAGCCCATTCTTCAGCATAATTACTCCAATCCCATGAAATATTCCAAGAACCATCATCTTGTTGATTATCCTTTAAATAATTTACGATATAATTAATTTTATCACTGCTCAGTGAAATGCTTTGTAAATCGTATGCATAAGCATTGATATATTCAAATACAACACCGTCACACGACCAGTCTATGTCAGCATTGCAGATAGCTTGCGAAACAAATTTCATTAGCTTTTTTGAATACTCATCAAAATCAAATAAAGTGATAGTATTGGTTTCAAGACAGCATTGGTACAATCTAATGTAACACAGTAAAAGATGTCCGTCATCCACCCTATCTCTATTCAAAAGGGAGTTTGCAGCTTCTCTAGCAATTTCACAAGCCTTATAAAAAAGGGGACTTTTTTTATCCGCAAATTTCAATATAAAGCCTGCTAAAGTCGCTGTTGGATTATAGTCGTATTCTGAATCGGGGTTCCAATCCCACCAAAAAGCATGTGGAAAATAATTGTTACTTTCAATTTCACTGGCCCACTTGTTTCTAACAAATCCATTTTTGCTCTCAAGATATTTAAGTATACCTTTGATAATCGGATGTGCATTATCAGTAAAATCAATTTCACGCAATAACTCTACTGCGCACCAAGTCTGAATTGGAGATGAGTTTGGATTCCAAGAATCTGCCTCTAAAGCGTGCCCAAATCCGCCATCTTCATTTTGGTAACATGAAAGTATATCAAGTACTGCTTTTTTACTGCCATTTTCAAAATGGTATTGCCACCTCGATAAATCAATTGGTCGTGCATTTCTATAAATGAACTCTCTTGCTTTTTCGAATGTATTCACAAGCCTTCTCCCCCAAGTATACATATAAATATGGATTTTTATCATTATAGCACAAAAACCAAGGCAAACCAAGAGTATTATAACATCTGTTTTGCCTTGATTTTTTAGACTTACGTTAGAAAAAGCACAATAAAAAGCAGCCGGCAACTCATCACGAATTGCCGACCACAGGCCTGGCGGAGACGGTGGGATTCGAACCCACGGTACCAGTAAAGGTACAACTGATTTCGAGTTTTCCCGCCGTCTGTTACTTACATGGTTTCTCCCGTCAGTTTCAGTCAGCCTTGTACGCCCGCAAACCCGCATGAAATCTGGATTTTTTGAAGAAATCGCCCGAAAATACTGAGAAATCG
>CAJFTY010000024.1 GCA_904420045.1 Candidatus Metaruminococcus caecorum
CATAAAGCGGAGCAAATGGCAGAATGTGTCATCCCTTGGCGGTTCCGGCGTAAGCCGGGAGCCAATGGGGACATAAAAGTGGTATAATAGCTGCTCTGCGGCTATTATACCATACTTGCCGCAAAGAAAAAAGAGGCCGCAAACGGCCTCTGGGCGGAAATGCTTTGGAGCAGAGGAGAATCTTTGACCCGCTGTCGGAAAAATCTTGTGCGATTTATCCAAAAGGAGACGCGGGACAAGGCCTCCAGCGTTAAGATTTGGTTTTTCCATAGGTGGAAGGGGAAACGCCGAACCGGCGTTTAAACATCTTGGAAAAATTGAAGATATCCGTGTAACCAGCGCTCATCGCCGCGTCCCCCACGCTGTACCCGTAGTTGGCGATCAGCTCTGCAGCCTTGTCCAGCCGCACCTCCACCAGGTACTGCTGAGGGGATTTTCCCATGTATTTGCGGAAAATGGTGCTGAAATAGCTGCGGCTGATGTTCAGCTCCTTAGCCAGATTGTCCACGGTGATGATCTGAGGATAGTTGATGTCGATGTACTGCTTGGCGTGCAGAACGTATTCCTCCGCGCGGGTGGCTTTGGAGGATTGGGATTCTCCCAGCAGCGAAAGCAGCTCGAACACCTTTCCGCAGACAAAAAGCTCTTTTTGACAGCCGGACAGCTCCGCGTCTTTGATTGCTTGAAAGATCGGTTCGGCCTCGGGCAGGTCCAGGATGTAATTGTCCCGCAGTTTGGGAACGTCAAAGAAAAGCTCAAATCCCACCCAGCTATAGTACCAGGGATCGGCCGGATCGGCGCTGTAGCGCACCATCTCGTACGGGTGGATCACAAAGATCTGCCCTTTTGAGGAGGGGTATCCACGCCCGCCCACCCACAAGGTACCCTGGCCGGAGAAAACATAATGCAATAAGTAATACCGCCGGGAGGTAGGCCCCCGGTAAAAGTCCGGCGGACAGCGCTCTTCCCCGTATTCTGTGGGGTTTATGTCATTTAATTTTCGATCTGCAAGAACGATCATCTTCATAAAAATCCCCCTTACGAAAAACATTATAACAGAAAAAAACGAGAATAGCAACAAAACATAACGACAAATTGTCCCACATTGTCCCATGGCTTCTTCCATTTTTTAGGACTATAATAAAAACATCAATTGGTTAAATCCAATAAATCTTTTTTATTGGAAAGAAAAAAATTGGAGGAAATATCTTTATGAGCAGGGCAAAACGGATTCTCTCCGCCTGTCTGAGCGCAAGCATCTGCGGCACATTGCTGATGCCGCTTCTGCTTCACGCTTCGGCGGCGAGCGACCCCTGGAATGAAGGGGCGGCCTGGCCGAATTTAACGTCGGTCAGCAAACTGAAAAAAGACCAGACCTATTTTACCCACAAGGAGTGGACCGGCGAGGTAAGCAGCAAGGATATAAACGGAAAGGCAGTCCGCCAGGCGGACGTGTACGAGGTCAACCGGGAAAAGGCCCACGCCTCGGACACTCTGCCCTATGACAGCGTAGAGCATGCCCGCCAGGGCGCGGTGGACTACGACAAGGAGCAGTCCCCTTATTATCAGCTCCTCACCGGCGAAGATCAGAAGTGGGATCTGACTGTTTACAAAAGCCTTGCCGAGGCGGACAAGGACGGGATCTCCAAGGAATTTTACAAGCCCGGATACAAGGGCGTGGAGCAAAACCCCTACACCGGGAAAGATCAGGTGACCGACTACAACAACGCGGACTACGCCTGCGGGTGGAAGTCGGTGACCCTGCCCGCCAGCTGGCAGACCCAGGGGTTTGACTTCCCCATTTACACGAATTTTAATTATCCATGGCCAGGGGCTTACGGCAACTCCAACGACGGAGTCCCGGTGGCTCCCACGGTGACCAATCCTGTGGGCTTTTACCGCCATACGTTCGATGTGGACCCCGATTGGATGAAAAACGGAAAAAAGGTGTACATCTCCTTTGAGGGCGTGGAATCCGCTATGTACCTGTATATCAACGGGCACGAGGTGGGGTATACGGAAAACTCCTTTGATACCCACGACTTTGACATCACTCCGTTTTTGAATGCGGACGGCAAAGACAATTTGCTGGCGGTCCGGGTGCACCGCTGGAGCGACGGCAGCTGGCTGGAGGATCAGGATTTCCTCCGCATGGCGGGGATCTTCCGGGACGTGTATCTGTATGCCACCCCCGCAATGCACATTCGGGACTACAAGGTGGAGACCGATCTTGACAAAACCTACACCGACGCCACCCTGTCTTTGGATTTACAGGTCCAAAATCAGAGCACGTCCGACTTGGACAGCTACGGTGTGGACGTCAAGCTGTTTGACGACAAGGGAAACAACGTGTTTGAAACCTCTGCCCTTCGGGGAGACGTTCCCATGGTGAAGTCCGGGGAGGAAGTCAGCGTGGAGTTGTCCAGGCTGGTCAAGTCCCCCCGCCTGTGGTCCGATGAGGACCCCTATTTATACACACTGGTGATTTCGCTTTATGATAAACAGAGCGGAAAACTGTTTGAGTCTTTAGGCCAGCAGCTGGGCTTCCGGGAGATTGAATTCACCCAAACCCAAGTGGATGCAAACTACAACCGGACGACCCAGAACTACCAGACCATCACCATCAACGGAAAGCCTTTGGAGTTCCGGGGCGTCAACCGCCACGAGAACGACGCGCAGACCGGCCGGTATATCAGCCATGAACTAGCGGAAAAAGACGCGCAGTTGATGAAGCAGTACAACATCAACGCAGTTCGAACCTCCCACTATCCAGAGGACCCGTATTTTTATTATCTGTGCGACAAATACGGCCTGTATGTGATGGCCGAAGCCAATATGGAAACCCATGGGGCGGACAGCGACACCATCGGCCGCAATCTGGACGCGGCGTATCGGGACCGGATCACCGCCAACATGCAGGCGCGAAAAAACCGCACCTCCGTGGTGATGTGGTCGCTGGGCAACGAGTCCGGTAACAGTCCCAACACCAAGATGTTCCAGAAATCCATTCCCGAAGTGGCGCGGCCCATCGATTCCACTCGGCCCATCCATTATGAGGGCCTGGGGGACGGCGGCGGTGTGGATGTAGCCAGCAACATGTATCCCGGCGTTTCCCAAGTGGCGGGCAATGCCGACCGCAGCGACCATATGCCTTATGTGGTTTGCGAGTACGCCCACGCCATGGGCAATTCAGTTGGAAACCTGCAGGAGTATTTTGACGCGTTCCGCTCGGGCGACAACATCATGGGCGGCTTTATCTGGGACTGGGCGGACCAGTCCATTGCCACTCCTTTGCCGGTGCCCAGCTGTGTAACTGGCGGTGAAGGAGGCAAAGAGTTTACCAGTACTTTAACCGGAGTTTTGTCCGATGACGCAACCTATGGAAAAGTTTTAAACGGCTATACGATTTTTAACAATGACCAGAATCCCAACATCGAAGGGGTGAATACCGCTTTGTCCGGGCGCAACCCCTTTACCATTGAACTGCAGGTGAAAGGGATTGCCGAGTCCGGCCAGTGCGACATCATCTCCAAAGGCGACCATCAGGTCTGCATCCGGACCGACGGCCACAAATTTGACTTCTACATCTGCACCACCGGAGGGGTGTGGTATCAGAATTCCTATACCATCCCGTCGGATTGGAACGGGAATTGGCATCACATTGCCGGCGTGTTTGACGGCGAATACATGCGGCTGTACATCGACGGCGTTCAGCAGAAAGAGATTGAAGGCGGCGGAAAGATCCCCGGTGACATCAACAAGAGCCAGAACGAGCTTTCGTTAAACTGGAATACAGAAGCCGGACGGCGGGGGCACAGCCAGATCGCCAAGGTGCGGATCTATTCCACCGCTCTGACGGCGGAGCAGCTCAAGGCTCAGATGGCGGCGGATAAAGGCGCCGGTGATTACGCTTACCAAGCGGACAGCGACCAGGTCCTGATGTGGCTTGATTTTAACAAGGCGAATTCCCAGGTGATCGCCGACTCGGTTTGGGATTATTACGCCGAGGCCGGCCGGGAGGATATGGCCGGTAAATACTATGGCTATGGCGGCGACTGGGGCGATGTGATCAACTCCGGTGACTTCTGCGCCAACGGCATCGTGTCCAATGACCGGACGCCTCAGCCGGAGATCAATGAAGTCAAACGGGTGCAGCAGGGACTGTTGTTTAGCTCCTCCAAGGGGGATATGCTCAATCGAACAGTGAACATCCAAAACACCCTGCACTTTACAAACAGCGACGCGTATAAGCTTATCTGGGAGCTGGTGGAGGACGGCAAGGTCATCGGTTCCGGCGAACTCAAAGAATCCGTCGGTCCGGAACAGACCAAAGCGGTAACGGTGCCCTTTACCATGCCCGACAAGCTCAAAGCAGACGGCGAATACTTCTTAAATATGAAAGCAGTCTTTAAAGAGGATACCCTGTACGCCAAGGCGGGGTATGTGGTCAGTGAAGGCCAGATGGAGATCCCCGTGGAGATTTCCAAGGTTCCCGCTATTGACACCGCGGTGATCCCCGAAGTGAAAAAAGCGGAAACCGATCAGGCTGTGACCCTGAGCGGGGAAAAATTCAGCCTGACCATTGATAAAGCCACCGGTCTGATCGGAAGTTATTCCTTCGATGGTCAGACGATCATTTCCGGTGGGATGACGCCCAGTTATGTCCGTGGCCTGACCAACAACGACAGCGGGGTGGACACTAAGTGGTACGACGCCCACCGGAACATGAAGCTTTCTTCGCTGGATGTGAAGGCGGCTGCCGACAATAAATCGGTCACCATTACCACAAAGCTTACGCTCCCCAATGCGAACAACTCCAGCCAGACCATGGAATACACGGTGTACGGCTCCGGCGAGGTGACGGTCAAAGCCACCTTAGATCCCGCATCCGGGATGGGCGAGCTGTTAAAATACGGCACAGCCATCACCATGCCCAAGGGGTATGAGAACATCACCTGGTACGGTAAAGGACCGCAGGAAACCTACACTGACCGGCAGACGGCTAATGTGGGTGTGTACAACACTACGGTTTCGGATTCCTATTATCCCTTTGTCAAACCCCAGGACAGCGGCAACCACGTGGATGTGCGGTACCTGACGCTGGAAGATCCCAGCAAGCCCGTCGGCCTGATGGTGGTAGGCGACAGCTTGGAGGCCAGTGCCACCCACTTCAGCACCGATGATTTAAACAGCGCGAGACATCCCTATCAGATTGCCCAAAAGGATTATACGGTGCTGAATGTCAACATGGTGTCCCGGGGACTGGGCGGCGCAAGCTGCGGCCCCGGCCCACTGGATCAGTACCGGGTGTATGGAAACCGCAGCTACAGTTACTCCTACACCATGGTCCCCTACGCAAAAGCTTCCGCCGATCCCATGGAGTTGAGCAAGGTCTGGCGGGATGCGGAAAGCTTCAGCCAAGAGGATTACGACCGGCAGCAGGCGGATGCTGTGGAAACGTTGATCGACCGGGTGGCGAAGCTTCTCCACTATGGACAGAAGGCCGATGTGGAAGCGGCCCGGGAGGCCTATGACGCCCTGACCGACGCTCAGAAAAAACTGGTGAAAAACCTGGATACCCTGACCAAGGCGGAAAAAGAAATCGAATCCCTGAAAAACGCCAAGGCCTATGTGAAAGACCAGAGCGCCAACAAGCTGGACGGGGAGATCACAAACCGTGCAAAAATCTGGAAGGACGCGTCCTCGCCTTTGGGATACAGCATGAGCGGGAACTTCTTAGCGCCCAACACCAGCCTGATTAACCAAAAGTGGACCAAGGACTTCACCATGGAGGTCTGGGTCAAACCCGATGACTTAAACGACTACAACATCTTTATGGCTAAGGGCGACCATCAGGCTGTGTTACAGACTAAGGGGAACGGTTTGGAGTTCTTCATCCACCGGGACGGCAACTGGCATGCTCTGAACGTATCTGGAATCGCTGGCCTGACCATGGACGAATGGCACCACATTGTGGGTACCTATACCGGTAATACCCTGGTTTTGTATGTGGATGGTAATGAAGTAGGACGCACCACAGTAAATGCCACTATGGGAATTGGCGTGGAGGCGCTGGGCGTAGGAATCTGCGACGGTGCAACCGGCCGCACCCTGCGGGGCGAGATTGCAGCGGCGCACCTGTACACCAAAGCTCTGACTGCGTCAGAAGTCAAAGCCCGCTATCAGGCCGATCTGGGCGAGAATGTCTCCGCCATCGGGCCGGACGACAGCAGCGTGCTGGTGTGGTACGACATGGACGAAGCGTACACAAAACAGGGTGGCGAAGATCCGGATCCTTCCGAACCTTCGACCCCCTCGGAACCTTCCGATCCTTCGGAGCCGGCAGATCCTGGCGAGAGCAGCAAGCCCCAGGGCGGCGACTCCTCCAAGCCAGGGGATAAAGATGACTCATCTTCCGACGAGTCGTCTTCGGACGATTTGTCTTCCGACCAGACGGCGACCGAGCCTTCCGATGAGGACGGCAGCGGCAACGGAGCGGACGACTTAAATTCCAACGGCGAGCCCAATGTGGTGACCGGCCCGGCGGCTATGTCCGTGCTGGTGCTGACGGTGCTGGCAGCCTCAGGAGCGGCAATCGTTGTAATGAAAAAGAAAAAGGACCGTTAATTCCAAGCATTCACAACGTATGATGTAGAAAAAACCTCCCCGGTGAACCAAGGCTTCACCGGGGAGGTTTTGCGCTCTACGGGAAAACAGCGTGCAAAAAAATGTTGGGGACATTCCATTTTCTCTTCATTTGTGGTAGAATAAACTGCAAAGCAGCTATTCTACTTACAGAAGGCCATGGCGATTTTACCATTTCGCTTCATGGCAGAATAGCTACAAATAGCGATTTTACCTGCGGATCGCCCCGGTAGAATAAAAACTTTGTTTGAAACAAGTCTACGGTGGACAGTCCCGGCACAGGGGAAGCCCCTTGGGGAAAGGAAGAAGATTGAACATGCAGCAGTTTATGGACGTACATACCCACAGCTCCTATTCGTTTGACGGTGTGGACTCCCCGGGGGCAATGGCAGACCGGGTACAGGAACTGGGCCTGGCAGTGTGGGCCCTCACCGACCACTGCGAGGCCAACGACCCCGACTCCGCCGGCTGCAAAACCGCCTGCACAGGCTCTTACGATGCAATACAGGAGCTCAGGGCATCGGGCAGATGCAGGGGCGTGGAGCTTTTGGCTGGAATCGAACTGGGGCAGATCATGCAGAATCAGGCGTTTGCGCTGGAGTGCCTGAAGGCACGGGAATACGATTTTGTCATCGGCTCGCTGCACAACAGCGCGGGACGCAAGGACTTTTATTACATGAACGCTCAGGAGGCCCGCACGGATACGGCGCTGCTGGTAGAGGAATATTACCAGGAGATGCTCCAGATGGTGCGGTTGAATCAGTTGGACGTTTTAGGGCATTTGACCTATCCGCTGCGGTATGTGGTGGGGGAATACAAGATTCCCTTTGACATGGCTCCCTACGGGGATCTAATTGACGAGATCTTTAAAACCCTGATCCAAAACGGCAAGGGGATCGAGATCAACACCTCCGGGCTGCGGCAAAAGCTGGGGCTCACCCTTCCCCACAAGCCCTACCTGCTCCGTTATCGGGAGCTGGGGGGCGAGCTGATTACCGTAGGCTCCGACGCCCACTGCGTTCAGGATCTGGGCAAGGGCGTCGGGGACGCGTATGAGCTTTTGCGGGAATGCGGGTTTTCGTACGTGCACTATTTTAAATCCCGTAAACCGGTAGCAATTAAAATCCGGTAAAGAAATGGGGAAAACGGTTGCAAACCCGGAAAACCCTGCTATAATATAGTACAATTCCTGTGAAGGATTGTAGATAAACATCCACTGGGAAAGGGCGCGGAGGTTAACGTGCCTGGCACAGGAAAGGAATGAAGAGTATTATGGATAAGCTGCTGAAACTCCTACAGGAAAACGCCCGCTTTTCCAACGAGCGTCTGGCCGCCATGCTGGGAATCACCGAGCAGGAAGTGGCGGATAAAATTGAGGAGTACGAAAAAAAAGGGATCATCAAGGGCTATCAGGTCCTGCTCAATTACGACAAAATCCAGCCGGAGCAGGTGACCGCTCTGATCGAACTGAAGGTGACCCCCAAACGGAACCTGGGGTTTGAGGAGATTGCCCGCACCATCATGATGTATGAGGAAGTGGAAAGCGTTTACCTGATGTCCGGCGGGTATGACCTGTCGGTGCGGGTAACCGCCAAGGATTTTAAGGATGTGGCGCTGTTTGTCTCCCACAGGCTGGCCATTCTGGACTCGGTGCTCAGCACCGCCACCCACTTTATCCTGTCAAGATATAAGGAAAACGGGGTCATCCTGTACGACGAGCCTGTGGATGAAAGAAGAGGAGTGGCGTTTCTGTGATCGAAATGGATTATGATGGAGTCTTGTCGGAAAAGGTGCGGGGCATCAAGCCCAGCGGAATCCGCCGCTACTTCGCCATCGCCGAGGAAATGGAGGACGTGATCTCCCTGGGAGTGGGCGAGCCGGATTTTAAAACCCCCTGGGTGATCCGCAAGGCGGGGATGGACTCCCTGGCCAAGGGGAAAACCCAATATTCGGCCAATGCCGGCCTGTCTATGCTGCGGTCGGAGATTGTCCGGTATCTGGACCGGCGGTTTAATCTGGTCTATCACCCGGAAAACGAGGTGCTGGTTACGGTGGGCGGCAGCGAGGCCATCGACATGTGCATCCGCTCGGTGGTGGACGACGGGGACGAGGTTTTGATTCCCGAGCCCTGTTTTGTGTGCTACGACCCCATTGTGACGTTAAGCGGCGGTAAATCGGTGCCGATCCCCACCCGGGCGGAGGACAGTTTCCGCCTGACGGCGCAGGAGCTCCGGGATAAGATCACCGACCGCACCAAGCTTTTGATCCTGCCGTTCCCCAACAATCCCACCGGGGCGGTGATGCGCCGGGAGGATCTGGAAGCCATTGCCCAGGTGCTGCGGGAAACCAATATTCTGGTTCTGTCGGACGAGATTTACGCGGAGCTCACCTACAACGGCCGGCATGTGTCCATCGCGTCGATCCCCGGCATGCGGGAGCGCACCGTGGTAATCAACGGATTTTCCAAGGCGTATGCCATGACTGGCTGGCGGCTGGGCTTTGCGGCGGGGCCAGAGCCGGTGATCCGTCAGATGACCAAGGTTCACCAGTATGCCATCATGTGCGCCCCCACTACCAGCCAGTACGCGGCAGTGGAGGCTTTAAAAAACTGCGACGACGCCATCCAGATGATGGTGGACGAGTACAACATCCGCCGCCGCATGCTGGTGGATGGGTTCCGCCGGATGGGGCTTGACTGTTTTGAACCCGAGGGCGCCTTTTACGTGTTCCCCTCGATCCAGAGCACGGGTCTTTCTTCGGAGGAGTTCTGCGAGAAGCTTTTGCACGCCCAGCGGGTGGCGCTGATCCCCGGCACGGCGTTCGGCGCCAGCGGAGAAGGGCATGTGCGGGTCTCTTATGCGTATTCCCTCAACCACCTGGCGGAGGCGTTAAAGCGGATCGAGCGGTTTTTACATAGTCTATAAACGGCCTGGAAGGGATCCCGTGTTCCTGTGGCGTGCAAACTGTTCAAAAACCGTCTATGGACTTTCAAGTCTGTTTATGCGAAAATCGTGTATATAGGCATGTGGGTTTCCGCTCGGCGGAGTTCGTAAAGGAAAGAAGGAGTGTGGTTTTTCTTTGGACAGGTTAACCGTAAAGGCACCTGCAAAACTCAACCTGTCGCTGGACGTGTGCGGCGTCCGGGAGGACGGTTATCATATTTTAAAAATGATTATGCAGACCATTGATCTGTGCGATTATGTCACGGTTGCAACCAATCAGAAGGGGAGCATTACCATCCGGTGTGACCGCGCCGATGTTCCTCTGGACAACCAAAACATCGCCTACCGCTGTGCGGCGGCGTTTTTTGAGGAAACCCAAATCCTCAACTGCGGCGTGGAGATCGACATTCAAAAGCACATCCCCTCCCAGGCGGGCTTAGGGGGTGGCAGCGCGGATGGCGCGGCTACGTTGGTGGCGCTCAACGAGCTGTTTGACGCGGGGCTTTCCAAAGAGGAGCTGTGCGACATCGGGGTGGCCTGCGGCGCGGACATCCCCTTCTGCATCATGGGAGGAACCATGCTGGCGGAGGGCGTAGGGGATATCTTTACCCCCCTGCCCAGCCTGCCGGAGGACTGCTGGTTTGTGGTGGCAAAGCCGGGAGTCGGCATCAGCACCGCCGAAGCTTATCGGGCGTACGATCAGAAGGGAGCCCGGCACCGGCCGGACCACGATCAGCTGGTAGCGGAAATTGTCTCGGGCAATCTGGAGCAGCTGGGCCAGTCCATGCACAACGTACTGGAAGAAGCGGTACGCGCAGATTTCGTCCAGCCTCTCAAGCAGGCGATGGACGCGGCTGGTGCACTGGGCAGCATGATGACCGGAAGCGGCTCGGCAGTGTTCGGGCTGTTTGACAATAAGCGCAAAGCATCCCGCTGTGAAAACCAGTTGGAGGACTGTGCCGATCAGGTGTTTTTGTGTCAGCCGCTGGAGCACGGCGCGGTGATCTGCAAAGAAAATTGAATTCATTTGAATAAAGGAAAAAACTTCCGTCCACACTAAGGCCAACAAGCTTTGGAAGGACGGAATTTTTTATGAGCAGGATTCGCAAACTGGAAATTGCTCTGGTGATCGGACTGATTGTATCCATCGTATTTTGCAGCGTGGGAAGCTTTGCGTCCACCTGTGAGGGAATTCGGGAAAACGTGCTGCGCCTGCATATTTTGGCGAACTCCGATTCCAAGGAGGACCAGGCGTTAAAGCTCAAGGTGCGGGACCGCATCCTTCAGGAAACAGGGGACCTGTTCTACGCCGAGACCAAACAGGGAGCAGAGCAAAAAGTGAGCGCACAGCTGGACCGTGTCCAGCATATCGCCGAAGACGAGATCAAACGCCAAGGCTATGAATATCCTGTGCAGGTGGAGCTGACCAACATGTTTTTTGATACCCGCCAGTATGGAGAGATCACGATGCCGGCTGGCCGGTACGACGCGATGCGGGTCACCATCGGAACCGCTCAGGGAAAAAATTGGTGGTGCGTGCTGTATCCTCCTTTGTGCCTGCCCGCCGCTGAGCCAGAACAGGAGCTCAGCCAGGCGCTCACCGACGAACAGGTGGATCTGGTGGAGAAAAATCCCAAGTATGAAGTTCGCTTTGCCATTGTAGAGCTTTGGGAAACGCTCAAAGAAAAACTGTTTGGATAAATCTTTGATCAATCTCTACATCCGGTTTGGAAACTGTATTTTTGTGATATTAAAACAGAATAATACGAATTGTAAATAAAAGCGAATGAAACAGCTGAAAAAATCCGGAGAAGTTCACTTTAAAGCCGCTTTCCCTCTTGACAAGAGGGAAAGCATGTGCTATTATAAATAAGCTCTCTTGTGAGAGGATATCGCGGGGTGGAGCAGTCCGGTAGCTCGTCGGGCTCATAACCCGAAGGTCGTCAGTTCAAATCTGGCCCCCGCAACCATCAAAAAAGCCTGAACGCAAATCTGCGTTCAGGCTTTTTCCATGCAGATATGGATGATCCAAGGCAGCCGGAATGGAGAGATTGTATGAACGAACAAAACGTCAAAGACTTTGTTTATTATGGTGCGGAAAAATATTCATCCATTGAGTTGCTCCGGCAAATGGTTCCGTTTTGCTATTTGTATTTGCCTTTTTTTGCGTGGGTGCAAGCATTGTGGGAAATGTATTTGCATTTGGAATCGTTGGAACAGCAGTCACATTGTGTTATACGTTTTTTATATACACATTTCACTTATGGTGCCCTAAGCCATCGTTTTCCTGCCGTTTTGCGACCAATGCGCTGGGCGTGATTACACTCACGGTTCAGTTGCAATTGTTTGTATATACCATTTTATATACGGGAAATTATTTTAATTTTTTGGATATCATTCTTCTGATTGGCTTACAGATTTTAACGGCGGTTACGTATGCTCTGATTACCATAAAAAGAATTAAAAATGGAAAATTTTTTGGCAAAAAGGGAAATGGCTCTGCTGTTTGTACGGCAACAATTGCGGGGGCAGCTTCTTTGGGGTATTCTTTTTTAAGAATACTGTTTAAGAATATGGATAAGAATATCGCCATGTGGATAGCCGTTTTTATATTTACAATGCTTTTTATGTTTTTGGCTATCCTTGCCACGTTTCATATGCTTAAAGTCTATTATGCAAAAAAGTATCAAATTACCTGCGGCGAAGACGGAGAAAGCATTTCGCAGATGCTGGTCCTTCCTCCCAAAAAGAAAATGAGCCTGGCGAAAAGAGTTTTAAAAGCAGTGCGGTGGGGATTGCTTATTCTTGTGCTTATTGCCATATTGTACGGTATGTATCAAGCAAGCCGATAAGCAGCACAGCGCCGGAAAAGCACATGTACAGTAAACAAAGGAAACTCTTTGAGGCGATGTATAATAAGGATAGCAAACTTCTGATTGCCTTTGTAATTGAGTCCCATCCTGCTTGTTATTGGGATATAATTCATAAAATAAGCTAGCTGCCCAAAATTTGACAGACCAGACTCCCGGATGTATGATGAAAAATAACTGCGGTGCGGCTGATGAACCGCGTATTCGGAATGTCCGGCTTGGTAAGCCGAGTAGCCGGATGAAGTCAAAAAGCTTGTGAACAGGCAGGTAAGATCGTATGCGCACAGGAACAATGAATCTTGGAATTTTAGCTCATGTGGACGCGGGGAAAACCTCTGTGACCGAACAGCTTTTGTTTTTGAGCGGGAGCATCCGCCGGGCGGGGAGCGTGGACAGTGGAACCGCCCACACCGACTGGCTGGAGGTGGAGCGCCGGCGGGGGATTTCGGTGAAATCCGCGTCTTCGGTGTTACAGTACCAGGGGCTGGACATCAATTTGATCGACACCCCCGGCCATGTGGATTTTATCGGCGAGGTGGAGCGCTGCCTTGGAGTGCTGGACGGCGCAGTGCTGGTGATCTCCGGTGCGGAGGGGGTGCAGTCCCAGACCCGTCTGCTTTGGCGGGCGCTGGAGCAGCTGAGAGTCCCCACCCTGATTCTGGTCAATAAGGTAGACCGGGTGGGTTGCCAGCCTCAAGAAGTGCTGGATCAGATCCGGCAGGAGCTCACCGGGCGGCTGTTTGTCACCCAGGAGGTGTTCTCCCCCGGAAGCGAGGACTGCCGGGTAGCCGCACCAAGCGGATACTGGGAAACCGCCCTGGAGGCCGCTGCGGAGTACGACGACCAGATGGCTCAGGCGTTTTTGGAAGAAACCGCAGTGGATCGGGAAACGCTGCTAAACTCCTTGCGGGCGGGGGTGGCGGCCAGGGAGCTGTTTCCGGTGCTGTTCGCCTCCGCCAAGATGGGGGTGGGGATGAAAGAGCTGTTGGACGGGATCGTAGAGTTTTTACCTCAGGCCCCTCAACAGGACGAAGCGCCCCTTTCCGGTGTGGTCTACAAGGTGGAGCACGACCCGGTGATGGGAAAGGCCGCTCATCTGCGGCTGTTTTCCGGCTGTATCAAAAACCGGGACAGCCTTACGGTGCTGGGATCGGAGCAGGCCCAGAAAATCACCCAGATCCGCCGGCTGAACGGGCAGAAGGCCGTGGACATCGGAGAAATTCACAGCGGGGAAATCGGCGCGGTGTACGGGCTGTCGAGCATCAAAACCGGCGATGTAATCGGACAGGCTCCCGACCGCCCGGTCTGCAAGCTGGCGGTTCCGCTTTTGCAGGTGCAGGCATATCCCGCCGCGGAGGACGAGCTCCCCGCGCTGACGGCGGCTTTGCAGGAGCTGTCAGAAGAAGATCCCCTGCTGAACCTGGAGTGGACGCCGGAAAGCCGGGAACTGCACCTGCGGATCACCGGCATGATCCAGCTGGAGATATTAACCGAGCTGATCCAGGAGCGGTACCGGCTGGCGGTGCGCTTTTCCGCTCCCACGGTGATTTATAAGGAAACGCCTTCCTCCCCGGCGGAAGGGCTGGAGGTGTACACCATGCCCAAGCCCTGCTGGGCGGTGGTCAAGCTGCTGGTGGAGCCGCTTCCCCGGGGGAGCGGGATTCAGTACGAGTCGGCGATCAAGGAAAAACAGCTTCCCTACCGGTACCAGAATCATGTTCGCACAAGCCTGTTTGATTCGATTAAGCAGGGCCCTCTTGGGTGGGAGGTCACCGACGCCAAATTCACCCTGGTGGACGGGGAACACCACCATGTCCACACCCATCCGCTGGACTTTTTTGTGGCGACGCCGGTGGCGGTGCAGCGGGCTCTGGTCAACAGCGGCACCATTCTGTTGGAGCCCATGACCAAAGTGACGCTTTCGGCTGGAGAGGAGTTTTTGGGCCGGGTGATCCGGGATGTGATGAACATGCGGGGAACCTTCGACACCCCGCTGATCCGTCAGGGACAGTTTACGCTGGAAGCTGTTTTGCCGGTGGCAACCTCTTTGGACTACCCCATTGATTTTCGCTCCATGACCTCCGGAAAGGGAACCTACGCCTCGGAGTTCTGCGGCTATCAGGAGTGCCCGCTGGAGCTTGGGAAAACTGCGCCCCGCCGGGGCGTGGACCCGCTGGACCGTTCCAAATGGATTCTGTACGCCAGAAGTGCGATGCAGTGACCTGTGAAAAGATAGAACCGATTTGTCCCTATACCGTCCATAGACGGTATAGGGACTTTTTATCGTCTGTGGGTTGAATTCTGTTTGACAGTTGTGACAAATCAGAAAGGGGGAAACTGTCATCTTTTCTAAAATCCGTTCCAGCCGTTTACTTTTTGTATCCGGAATGATACTTTAATAGTAAAATAGAGCGGCGCTAGCTTTGGAAAGGAATGGTTTCCCAGACGCGTTCCAACGAACGAAGGGAACCTTTGGAAAACAACATGAAGGATGAAATTATCATACTGGACAAAGGACTTTACGACGCCAATCCCATCGTCTGCGGCCATCAGATCTGCGAGCCTTCCTACTGGTATCAGTCGGTGCGGGGGTATTATCTGTTCCACTACATTTTGTCGGGGAAGGGAACCTTTGAAAACCAGGGCCGGATGTACCGTCTGGGGGAAGGGGATCTGTTTATCATCCGCCCCGGGGAATCCACCAAATACCAGGCGGACGCTGAAGATCCGTGGCATTATGTGTGGGTGGGCTTTTCCTCGGTGCAGGATCTGTCCCGGGCGGTGGAACAGGATGTGCTCCATGTACCAGAGCTCCGGTACGTCTTTGAAGATCTGATCCGGGCCAGGGAGCTGAACGAAAACTGCGAGTATTACATCAGCGCCAAGGTGCTGGAGATTTTGTGCCAGATCGACCGGAGGCATCCAGGGGAGCAAAACGCGCCGGTGTATGTAAAAAAAGCCGCTTCCTACATCCGGGCCAATTATATGAAGGAGATCACCGTGGCGGAGCTTTCCGCCATGCTGAATCTGGAACGCTCCTATTTCAGCGCAATCTTTAAAAAGGAGATGGGGGTTTCTCCCCAGACGTTTTTAATCGACTGCCGGTTAAACAAAGCGGCGGAGCTTTTAGCCCTGTACCACTATAAGGTGGAGGAGGCCGCGTACGCCTGCGGCTATACCGACCCGGCCAGCTTTTCCAAGATGTTTAAAAAGAAGTTCGGTGTTTCCCCCAGAAAATACACAAGCACAAAGTGAATTTTGTGCAGAAAAACAACATCAGTGCCGATTTGTCCCGCAAAAGCCTATTCTTTCTTTCCGGATTCCCTGCTATGATGAGAGTACAACAGGCGGGTACTAAACTGGAAATGAATGGGAGGTTGCGGCTTTATGATCCGAAAATGGAAGCGAACGCTTTGTCTTTTGATGGCGGGAGTAGTCAGTGCTTCTCTGCTTCTTCCGATCCAAACGCTGACGGCGGGCGCGCAGGATGAATTCGTGTACGATGTGTCGTTTGAAAACAGCACCTACAAGGCCGACACCAAGGGCATTGACTTTGGCCGGAACGGGGATCAGTGGAAGCGAGGGCAGAGCTTTGTAGCTCTGGAAAACAGCGCCCTGACCTCGGTGGAGGTCAAAATCATCGCCGTGGACGAGCAAGGTGCTCCGGGGGATCTTACAGCGGAGCTATATCTCTGCGATCCAGACAGTAAAATGCCTGCGGGCGCGGCGCTGGCAACCGCCGAGCTGTCCGGGAAAGGCATTTCGGCCTCGGGGTTTTCGGTGGTGGAAATCCCGCTGCAGTATGACAAGCTCCAAAAGGGGAGCATGTACGCAGTGGTGCTGGGACAAAAAACCAAGACCGGGTGGTACGGCTGGTACTGTTCCTACGACAACTCGAATCCGAACTGGTGGCAGCCGGGCAGCGTCAATCCCCAGATCAAGCAAAAGGGGTGCGATGAAGATCTGCCCAGCTTTAAAATGAACGAGGACAGCCAGTTTTTGGACGACACCGGCTGCGGGGATCTGTGGCTGAAGGCACACTATGCTCCCAGGGAAGTGGAAGCGCTGTGCTACGACCTGTCGTTCGTCAACGACACCTACGGGCCGGACACCAAGGGGATCGACTTCGGCCGGGCCGGGGATCAGTGGAAGCGGGGGCAGACCTTTGCGGCCACCCAGGACAGCAACCTGGAATCGGTGACCGCCAAGATCATCGCTGTGGACGAGCAAGGGGCGCCCGGGGATCTCACGGCGGAGCTCTACCGGTGCGACAGTGAGACCAAAGCTCCCGTAGGCGAAGCCCTGGCAACCGCCGAGCTTTCCAAAGAGGCTGTTTCCGCCTCGGAATTCACCGAAGTGACCATCCCCCTGCGGTACGAGGGGATGAAGAAAGACGAGCTTTACACCGTGGTGCTGGGGCAAAAGACCCGAACGGGGTGGTACGGATGGTACTGCTCCTATGACAACTCCAACCCGGAGTGGTGGAAGCCGCCGTTTGTCAACCCCCAGATCAAGCAAAAGGGGTACGATGAGGATTTGGCAAGTTTTTTGTATGCGGAGGATGGAACGATGACCGACGATTCCCGCTGCGGCGATTTGTGGCTGAAGGCAAACTACAGCTTGGACGAAGTTCTGCAGCCTGAGGACGATTTGGCAACCCAGTATCAAAAAGATATGGAAAACGGCGGGCTTTCCTTTTACATGGACCGGATTTTAGCCCGCCCCGGCGTGGACCCGTCTTTGATCGAGGACTCTGGCTTGATGACCCGGGGCAGGGCCCTGTACACCAAGGGAACCAACAGCAATGGACTGATCCAGGAGTTTGGCTTCGGCGGGACGATGCGCTACATCAAAGTGGACCGCACGGGCTACACCCTGCAAATCAACGGCAAGAAAGCCTCTGATTTTGTGGAGGACACCTCCCGGCGGGTGGACTATCCCAGCCACTGGACCTCTTTTTACACAGGAAAAGAGGGCGGCGCAGAGGCGGGCCTTGCGGTTACCACCAAGCGTTTTATCACTGAAAACAACACGGCAGTGACCATTTTGGAGATTCAAAACACCACCGGCGCAGACAAAACTGTCGAGCTTTCCATGCTGGTTCCCTCCTGTAAGCAGAAGGATGGGGACACCCTGGTGGGCCAAGCGCGGGTGGACTATAAAAATCTTGTGCTGAAGGCGTCGATGGACGGCGGAAAAATCTCTGGGGAGCAAATTCAAAAATCTGTGACCATCCCGGCGGGACAGACCGTGTCCCAAAAGGCGCAGATGGGCTTTATCGACGAAAAAGACGCCCAGACCGGTGCGGAGTACAAACAGTATGCGGGCTATACGCCCGAAAAGGCGTTTGAAACCCATGTGCAGAAATACAACTACTGGTGGGTGGAAAACATCCCCAGCATGTGGGTGCCCGACGCGTATATTCAGAAAATGATCGCCTACCGCTGGTGGATCGCCCGGGCAAATGTGGTGGACGCAGGCACCTACAGCTATCCGTTCCCCACCGCCATGGAGGGTGTGTTCGGGTACAACAACGCCATTGTCAACGCGGTTCCCTGGCAGATGGACGAATCCCGGTATCTGCGCTCCCCCTTGGTGGGATACGGAACTTGGGCGGACGCTGCGTTTGTGGCCGCAGGCGGCATTTACAAGGATAACCCCGCCGGCGTCTGGGGCGTAAAGCCCCAGCACTACATCTCCAAAGCGGGGTGGGAAAATTATAAGGTCCACGGCGGTTCCACCGCGTTTTTAGAGGCGATGGCCGACGCGGGCGCGGGAGATGTGCAGGGAACCAGAGCGAATTTTGACGCGGACGGCGACTATATCTACGACATCCAGTACGACGCCTGGGACAACGACACCGCTTCGTTGTCGGTAGGTGGCAAACAGCAGCGCATCGACACTGCAGCGCTTGCCTGGGCCAACGCCACGGCGGTCAGCGAAATGTACCGCGCGGCTGGCAATGAAAGCCAGGCAAAGGTGTATCAGGAATTCGCCAGCCAGATCCAAAAGGTGAACCTGCAAAACAGTTGGGACGCCGACTCTAAGCAGTTTTTGATGAAAACCGAAAGCGGCGCATTCATCCCCTTTCGGGACATCAACAACTACTACGCCTTTATGGTGGGGATGATCCCCCAGGATGCCGGGTATGACACGGCGCTGCGGGTGTGGGGCGACGAGACGGAGTTCCCCCTGTGGCCCATGTATGTCAGCAACTCCAAGGACTATGAAATCATCCAGAACGACGACCGGTACACCGACCGTTCCCGGAATTTCTCGCCTGGCAACACGGCCATCACCTTGAAGATGTTTGCGAACGTCATCAAGGAGTACGACGCGCCCAACATCACCGGAGAGGCGTTCATGGAGGTGCTCAAGCAGTACACCATGACCTGCTTTGTGAACAAAAACATCCACTATCCCGACGCCAACGAGTTCTGGAACGGCAATCCGGAAACCCCTTACCGCTCCTGGATCCATCACAACTGGCACTCCCAATACAACACCCTGATCATTGAAAACGTGATGGGAATTACCCCCAGGGACGACAAGGTAATTGAACTTCATCCCATCGACGCGGGGATGGAGGCGTTTAAACTCACCAACGTCCGGTATCATGGCAAAGACATCGGCGTGGAGCTCAACCGGGACGGGTATCACCTGTATGTGGACGGCAAAGAGGTCGCCGCAACCGACCGGCTGTGCCACTTTACCTGGGATTCTCAGACTGGCAAGGTGACGGTGCTGGACGACAGCGGGGCCGTGGTCAAAACAAACGCCGCCGTGACAGATTTTAAGGCCTCCAGCGAAGTGGAGTACAAAAACGACCGCGTGGCGGAGCTTATGGATGCGGCGGTGGACTACAAGCCCGGGGACACGGTGGTGGAAAAAGACACCCTGAAAACCGATGAAGATCCCGTCCATACCGGCAGTTACAAGCTGGTGCCCGAGGACGGATCGGACTGGGAGGAAAACTTTAACCTGGACTTCGGCGACCAAAACGGCGACCAGTACAAACGGGCCCAGATGTTCGTGGCCACCCAGGGAGGAACCATGACCGGCGTTCAGGTGATGATTAAAAACAAAACCGCTGCAAAAGACGTGACGGTGGAGCTGTACGACGCGGATCAAAATGGAAAGCCCGGACAAAAGCTTGCCTCCACGGTGATCCCGGTGGAAAAAATCCCCACGGATATGGGAATTGTGACGGCCCAATTTACCTACACGCTGGAAAAGGGAAAGGCATACTACATCATACTGGGCCAGGAGTCCGGCGGCGAGGGAATCTACTGCTGGGCGTTGAGCGCCAAGAGTATGGACACCGGTGTACAGGCCCGGCAGGAAGGCTACGACGGCGCCCTTGCCATGTATAAAATCGAAAACACCGGCAATCTGGTCAACGAGACGAAACTGGGCGACTATTACCTGGAGGTGTTCTATCAGGAGAGCGCCGGCCACGTGCACGACTGGTCACAGGAATGGAGCTCGGACGGTGAAAGCCACTGGCACACCTGCTCTGGCTGCGGGGAGATCAAAGACAAAGCTTCTCACAGCGGCGGCGAGGCGAACTGCTCTGCCAAAGCAAAGTGCACGGTCTGCGGCAGAGAATACGGGCAGCTTGACAGCGAAAAACACGATTTTGCAGCCGAGTTTACCGTGGACAAAGCGCCCACTTGCACAGAAAAGGGAGAAAAATCCAAACACTGCGTCCGCTGCGGCGCGGTAACCGAGGTCACCGAGATCCCTGCGCTGGGCCACGAGTACGGCAAGTGGGAGAAAAACGACGGGCAGACCCATAAAAAGGTTTGCAAAACCTGCGGCGATACGGACACCCAGGAGCATGCCTGGGACAGCGGAACGGTTACGACGCCGCCCACCGACACGGCGAAGGGGGCAAAAACCTATACCTGTACAGTGTGCGGTGAAACCAAGGTTCAGGAGCTCCCCGCGCTGGGCGGTTCCCAGTCCCAGCCGCCACAAGAAAATCCCGGTCCGGACAATTCTCGTCCGGACGGCGTTCAGAGCCCCTCGTCAGAACAGGCGAATGAGCCCAGCGGGGAGTTAGAAAGCCCGCAGACGGGGGACGCAGTCCCCACCGCATGGGTTGGATTGTTGGCGGCCGCTTCCTTAGGAGCATTGGCTGCGGCAACCGGTAAACACAAGCGGCGGACCGGTTCTGATTCCTAGCACAGGGACGCGTCTCTTTGAAAAAATGATCAGCGCCGGGCGGAAAAAGTTTTTCCGCCCGGCGTTTTGCCGTGCAGGTTCTTTCGCCGCGGGAAAAATCCCAGGTGGAACGCAAATACCTTCCCCACAATTTTCTTCTTGTTTTTTGCGAATCGTTGTAATATAGTAAAAGCAGTCAGGATAAACGACGAAAACAAAGGGGGACGAATATGAATTTGTTGATGAGCGATACGCCGCTGCCGGTTACCCTGCCGGGAACCTGCCGCTATGTGGATCTGTCGAAGCTGACAATCGCCAATTGTATGGGATGTTTCGGGTGTTGGGTGAAAACACCTGGCAGCTGCGTTCTGCGGGACGACGCAGTGAAGGTATATCCCTTGATTGCGAAAAGCACAAATCTCCTCTATGTCAGCCGTATCAAATATGGATCCTATGATGTGACGATGAAAACGATGCTTGAACGCGCGATTCCGATTCAGCAGGCGTTTATCCGCGTCCACCAGGGAGAAACGCACCACGTGCAGCGCGCTGTGGAGAAAAAACAGGCGGTGATTGTCGCCTACGGAGCCCAATCCCAGGAGGAAAAACGGCTGTTTGAACGGCTGGTGGAACGCAATGCCCGCAATATGCAGTTTTGGTCCCACCGGGTCCGGTTCGTCTGTGAGGAGGATCTTTTCGCCGCTGTGGAACAGGAGGTGGCAAAGTGGGACGATTGCTGATTGTCAACGGAAGTCCCCGGGCTCCGCGCTCCAATTCCAAGCGGTATGGAGAACTTTTTGCGCGCTGTTTTTCCGGCGATACTGACACCTATTTGATTACCGAGAAAAAACATATGCGCGTGTTTGAGGAGCTGAACCGTTACCAGGATATGCTGTTGGTATTTCCGCTTTACGCAGACGGAATCCCTGCGGTTTTGCTGCGCTTCCTCCAGGAACTGGAAGCGTTCTCACCCTCCCAAAAGCCGGTGATTCATGTGCTGATGAACTGCGGATTTCTGGAGCCAGATCAAAATCAGACCGCCTGCGATATGGTTAAAATGTTCTGCGCCCAAAACGGATATCGTTTTGGGTCCTGCCTGCTGATCGGCTCCGGCGAGGCAATTCTCACGACCCCGTTTGCTTTTTTGGCCAGGCGTGGAATCAAAAAGCTGGCGGCTTCCATTGAACGGGGCCGGCCAGGTATATTTAAAACCACAATGCCGATCTCCAAAGAAATGTTTGTAAAGGCATCTACCCAATTTTGGATCCGATATGGTGAAAAAAACAAGATTGGAAAACAACAGATGGAAACGATGAAAATTGAGGGTGAGGGAACCGAAATAGAAGAATGCTTTCGTCAAACCGATTAATTTGACGCGTATAATTTGTTAAACATTACCATTGATGAAAACATTATTGTGAATTTTTTCAGAAGAAGTTCTAAAAATATTGCATTTATAAGAAAAGTATGTTATGATGCAAATAAACCCTTTCAAAAAGATTCACCAAACATTCACAGAAGGGAATAAAAAAGGAGGATGTTTCGAATGAAGAAACGCAACGGCCTGTTTTCTTCGCTTTCCGTCATTCTGGCGGCGGCGATCGTAGCGGGCACCACCATGATTGCCGGCGCAGCGGAAGCGAATATCCCTGCGGAACCGGACGAGAACGGCATCTATGCTACCTTTAAGGGTAGCGATTTCATGCAGAACGACCGGGCGGGCGGCAACAGCAGCGAAAAAGATACCGAAGCCGGCGTCACCAAACTGCTGGGCAGCTTTAACAACGAGTTCTGGGGCCTGTACTGCAACAACATCAGTGGGGATAAAGTTTACAAAATCGGTGTGTATATGACCATTGACGAGGTTGTAGAAACTGGTTGGGACTTCAAGATCCGTCCTGCCAATGAGTATTATTTCGTCTACAAAAATGGCGATCTGTTTGACGCCAGCGCCACCGAACCTCAGAAGGTCATTCTGTCGGTTCCCTTCAAAGGCACCGACCGCGAGATGAAAATGATCGCGGAAGGCCTTAGAGGCACTATCGACAAAGTGGTCATCGCTTCTGCGGACTACAACTTTATGGCGAACCAGGGCGACTACAAGCTCCTTTTGGAAGAAGTGGCAAACCAGGGTTCTGCGATCGACGCGTCCAAACCTGCGGAGGGCACCTGGACCCCTTCTCACGAAGTGGAAGAGCCTTCTAAGTCCGGCGAGAAAGAGATCAAGTCCTTCAAACTGGGTGAAACCGCGGGCGTGATTTCTGGCGATAAGATTACCGTTGAGATGCCCAAAGACACGGATCTGACCAACCTGACGGCTACCGCAGTGATCTCCGACAAGGCGACCATCAGCCCCGATCCTGCGACCGTGAAAGACTTTAGCAAGCCTGTTACCTTTACCGTGACTGCGGAAGATGGCACCACTGCCACCTACACGGTCACCGCTACTGTGAAAGCGGATGAGGGAAATCCGGATGAGATTCCCGCGAAAGCCGCTGACAAATACCTGGTCAACGGAAAAGAAGTTGCTATCGGCTACGACAGCACTGAAAAGGTCGTAGAGATTCTGGCGAAAAAGGATCTCAACAATATCAACCTGGAAGGCGGAGCCAGCAAAGACGAAGTGAACAACTGCGTCGTGATCCCCAAGACCACCAACGGCCGTGCGTTCTGGAACTTCACGGTTGACGCGACCGAAGGCAATTGGAACGATGGCGTTGTCACTGTTTACAAAGTCAAAGTAAAAGAAGAGGATCTGAAAGATCTCAGCGATGATACCGTGTTGTTCCACTTTGACAACAAGTACGGCGGCGGAGATTTTGCAATCCCCTTCACCAAAGCGGACTATGTGAAAGCTCCGAAGGATGAAAATGGCTACGGCAGCTTTGTTATTAAAATGGACGATGCCACCAGAAAAGCAATTGATTCCGGTATTCAGGGCGATCTGACCCATGTGGAAGGCCGGTTTGGCGGCAACGGAGCTGCGGAGCTGTATGTATCCGCTGAGATGACCCATTACGCCATTGACGAAGCGGGAGCACCGCTGTACAACGTGCAGAACCCCGATTCTCTGGCTGTGAAGGATGACGACAACACGTCTTCCGGCGACAACACCTCATCTGGAGACAACACATCTTCCGGTGACAATACGTCTTCTGGCGACAATACGTCCTCGGATGACAACACGTCTTCGGACGACACGTCTTCGGACGACGGATATGTTCCGGACGACAACAGCACTCCCAGCTACGATGATAACACCAACAATGGTGACGGCAACAACAACCCTGTTACCGGCGCTGCTGGCATTGCGGTAGGCACCTTGGTTCTGGCGGCTGCGGCTGGCGCAACTCTGGTCCTGACCAAAAAAAGAAAATAAGAGTTGACAGTAAGTAAAGACGAGGGCTGATTTTTCAGCCCTCGTTTTTTATTAAAAAGTTCTACAAAGGTATTATAAAAGAATGAAGGAAACAAATGATGACTGCCGTGGTTTGCGGCAGACGAAATGAAAAGAGGAATCAATCGTGGAGTTTCAAAAAGATCGTGATCGCATTTATCTGGAGGATCATTCTGGTAAGCTCCTGGCCGAGGTGACGTTCCCGGAGGTAAGCCCCGGCGTGGTACAAATCGACCACACCTATGTGGACGAATCCCTGCGGGGCCAGGGAGTGGCAGGGCAGTTGATGGAACAGGCGGTCCGGCAGATTCGAGAGCACGGCTGGCGAGCGGTCCCCGTCTGCTCCTACGCGGTGAGCTGGTTTCAAAAGCATCCGGACTGGCGGGAGCTTTTGGGATAGCATCGTCTGGGCCCATCCCTCTGAAACCCAGCCGAGGGCTTGATTCTAAGTAACCCCCAAAGAGCTCCCTTCTGCAAGGGAGCTCTTTTTCTCTGAAAAACAGATAGGAAATTGAAAATATCCGCAGAAATACAGTATCTATCAGCAAAATAGCTAAAAGAAGAAAATTACAACAAATGAAAGAGCCTTTAAAGTTATAAAAATCGGCACTTGAAACAGAGTGTCGTTTTCTATACAGTGAAACAACAGACGATTTCATTTCTGTTTAAACACCTTAAAACGTATTAGACTTTGATTTGTCAAGGGTTTGTTGCGTAAACAATGCTTTGCACCTTTTACAAATCATAAGCGAATAAGTAACTTTTCATAAGCAGAAAAGAAATGACAATGTTTAAAGGAGCATGATAAAATAAATAAAAAGATAAATTGGAAGTTGAGAGGAAATTGAACATGAATAAGGAATGGTCTGACCTTAATAAAACAATGCAGGCACAAATAAAAAAGAAAGATACTTTTAAGATGGGGATTGATACTTTACTTCGTTTACGCAGTCAGATAATGCAAACCTTAATATCTTTCAAAGAGGAATTAAGCAGAGAAGCTTTTAACTCAATCCCCTTTATAAGCGCTGATGGTTATCATAGTAAGACAATTGCATATTCAATTTGGCATATTTTCCGCATTGAAGATATCGTTGTGCATACAGTGATAAATGAAGATGAACAAGTATTTTTTGCGGACAATTATCAAGAGCGTATCAATTCACCTATCATCACAACAGGAAATGAACTCATGAAACAGCAGATTGCAGACTTTTCAAAACAGCTTAATCTGGAAGAATTATATTCATATATTCTTGAAGTACGGGAAAGCACTGAGACAATGCTTGAACGGTTATCTTATGATGATTTAAAAAGAAAAATACCGGAAGAAAGAAAAGGATACTTAAAATCGTTAAATGTAGTAAACGACAATGAAAAAGCAATTTGGCTGATTGATTATTGGTGTAATAAAGATATTCGTGGACTAATTCAAATGCCGCTCTCAAGACATTGGATTATGCACACAGAAGCCTGTTTGCGTATAAAGAACAAGATACATTCATAAGCGAAAGTTCCAGTTTGTCAGAGAAAAACAGATGGATGAAAGCGGCGGTGGGATTCTTGCGCCGGTGTATCAAAAACATTCAAAAAACCGTAAGGTTTTTTCTCTTGCAGGACAGGCGAATATGGTATACTATGAATACAGAAGTGTTTGGATTTTGAACCAGAGGTGAGACTCGATTGATTGCGATTTTGTCGCCGGCCAAAAATATGCGGAGCGCCAAAATGCAGGGGCTTTCTTTGACGGAACCGGATTATTCCCGGCAGACGGCGGAGCTTTCCGCCCTGCTGCGGGCCATGAGCCCCTGGCAGTTCGAAAGCGCGATGCAGCTCAATCCAGATCTGGCTCTGAAGGCGTTTGGGCTCTCTCAGGATTTTCCGGAGGACATCGTTTCGGCCCGGGGAGGCAGCGCGGCGGCGCTGTCCTATTACGGGCTGGCGTATCAGCATTTGGACGCGGCAACGCTCAGCCTTGAGGATTTTGCCTTTGCACAGGATCATCTGCGGATCGTCAGCGCGCTTTACGGCCTTCTGCGGCCCGCCGACCGGATTTTCCCCTACCGGCTGGAGTTCCAGTGCCGGGTAAAGCCCGGCGGAAAAAGCCTGTACGCCTTTTGGGGCGGCCGCCTGCGGGAGGATTTGTTCCGCCTGGGGGAGCCGGTAATCAACTTGGCGTCAGGGGAATACTCCAAAGCGGTACGCCCGAAACATTCTGGTCAAGGAACCATGATTACCTGCGAGTTTAAAACCCGCCGGGGACAAAAGCTCATTACCCTGCCCACCGAAGCCAAAATGGCCCGGGGGAGGATGGCCCGGTTCATTGTTCAAAACCGGCTGGATTCCCCGGAACGGCTGACCTCCTTCGATTGGGGCGGCTGGACGTTTCAGCCGGGACTTTCCAGCGGGGATACATTGGTCTTTATCCGGTGAAAAAATGCGTGAAACGATTTTATGCGGAGTAGAACAACATGAATAAACAGGAATTGTATGATAAACTGAAAACACAGCTCGCCATCGAATACAACTGCCGTCCGGAGGATTTTTCCCGCCGGGAAAACGTGGTGACCCTTTCTGCCGCCAACGAAGGGCGGCGAGTGTACGCCGACCGGCCATTCTTTTTCCAGATGGCGACACTGGGAGGCAACGCGGTGATTACTGCGGACGAGCGGCTCCACCCATGGCTCCACGAATATGTGGAAGATCAGCCCGGTCACTGGCTGTTTGAGCACCGGTCCCTGTGTAGAATCGACAACCAGCTGAAAAAGTACGGGAAACGTCTGTGGCAGACCCACCACATGTTCCTGCCGGACATGGAGATCACCTCGGTAAAGGATCTGGTGCCTGTGCGTTGGCACGAGCAGGAAAACCTTCATTCGTTTTACGCCGAAAAGCGGTTTCCAAACGCTTTGTGCAGCCGCTTTATGCCTGCAAGGCCCGATATGCTGGCGGTGGCGGCTTACGACGGGGAGCAGATCATCGCCATGGCGGGGTGCTCCGCCGATACGCCGGAGCTCTGGCAGATCGGGATTGACGTGCAGGAACAGTACCGGGGCAGAGGGATCGGGACCTATCTGGTGACGCTTTTAAAAAACGAGACCATCCGGCGGGGAAAAATCCCCTTTTACGGCACCAGCCTGTCCAATCTTCCCTCCTGGCGGATCGCGTTAAACAGCGGATTTTTCCCCGCCTGGATTGAAGTGGAGACAATTGAAGAATAGTTTTGGGCTTTTAGAGCCTTATTTTTACAAAAGCGGAGGAAACAACCATGTTGGAAGCGGGAATGAAAGCGCCGGCGTTTACGCTGGCAGACAAGGACGGGAATCTTGTGTGTCTTCAGGACTTTTTGGGTAAAAAGGTGGTGCTGTACTTTTACCCCAGGGACAACACCCCCGGCTGCACCCGGCAGGCCTGCGCCTTTAAGGACGCGTATCAGGGGTTTCTGGACAAGGACGTGGTGGTGATCGGGATCAGCAAGGACAGCGTGAGTTCCCATCAAAAGTTTGCGGAAAAATATGAGCTGCCGTTTCTTTTGCTCAGCGATCCGGAACGTCAGGCCATCGAGGCCTACGGTGTATGGCAGGAAAAAAAGCTGTATGGCAAGGTGAGCTTTGGGGTGGTGCGCTCCACCTTTGTGATCGGGGAGGACGGGACGATCCGAAAGGTGTTTTCCAAGGCAAAGCCCGACTCAAACGCCGGGGAGATTCTGGCCTATTTAGAGGGCGAACAGTAAATGGATGCAGGCTGGAATCCATGGCACGGCTGTCATAAGTTCAGCGCCGGGTGCCAAAACTGCTATGTGTACCGGATTGACTTAGGCCACGGCCGGGATCCGTCCCAGGTGAGCAAAAACGCCTTGTTTGACCTCCCGGTGCGCCGGGGTCGGAACGGAGACTATAAAATCCCTCCTGGTTCGACGGTGTACACCTGCTTTTCCTCGGATTTTCTGCTGGAGGACGCGGACGGCTGGCGGCCCGACGCCTGGCGGATGATGAAAGAGCGGGACGACCTGCGGTTTTTGTTCATCACCAAGCGGATTCACCGGCTGGCGGACTGCCTCCCCGCAGATTGGGGAGAGGGATATGAAAACGTCCACATCTGCTGCACCATGGAAAATCAAGAGGCGGCGGACAAGCGGCTTCCCATTCTGATGGACGCCCCCGTTCGTCACAAGGGCATCGTGTGCGAGCCTTTGCTGGGTCCCATCGACTTAAACGGTATGCTGGGCCCCTGGGCGGAGCAGCTCATCGCCGGGGGCGAGTCGGGAAATGGGGCTAGGGTCTGCGACTATGACTGGGTGCTCTCGCTGGCAGCACAGTGCTATCAGGCGGGAGTGGCTTTTTCCTTTAAACAGACTGGGGCTCGGTTTAAAAAAGACGGACGGCTGTACCGGGTTCCCCGGCGGGAGCAGCACCGCCAGGCAAAAAAGGCGGGAATTGACAGCGAGCCAAAGGGAGATTCCTGTGGGGATTTCATTCCAGCACAACTGACCTTTTAAGAATCAACAGAAAGGAGGCGCAGAAGTGGACAGTGCGTTTGAGCGGATTTACAAAGTTGTGGAGAAAATCCCCCGGGGAAAGGTTTGCACCTACGGACAGGTGGCCCGCATGGCTGGAAGCCCCCGCTGGGCCCGGGTGGTGGGATACGCCCTGCACGCCAATCCCCGGCCGGGGGTCATTCCCTGCCACCGGGTGGTCAACCGTCTGGGGGAATTGGCTCCGGCGTTTGCCTTTGGCGGGGAAAACCGTCAGCGGGAGCTTCTTACGGCCGAGGGCGTGACCTTTCTGCCCGACGGCAGGGTGGATATGAAAGCTTGTTTTTGGCAGGGGGATCCCTTGCTTTTGGATATCCGTTAAAATCAGAGGAGGAATGGAGTATGCCGTGTATTCAAATTAAAACCAATGTGGAGATCAAAGCCCCGCAGGAGCAGGAGATCAAATCCCAGCTGGGGCACGCGATCTCGCTGATTCCGGGCAAGAGCGAGCAGTGGCTGATGATTACCCTGGAGCCCGGCCGTACCATCTATTTTCAGGGGGAAAAGGAATTTCCTGCGGCGTTTGTAGATGTAAGCGTGTATGGAAGCTCCACCCGGGAGGCTTACCGCGCCCTGACCCGAGCGATTACCGATATTTTGCAGGCCGAACTGGGCATTCAGGCGTCCCGTATCTATGTGAAATACACAGAGTGCGAGCACTGGGGATGGAACGGAGAGAATTTTTAGGGAATTGGGACGGATTCCGAAAAAATTCATGCCGATTTCACAGAGATGTACGATTTTTTTGCCCCTTTCCACAAAAAAAAATCAAATAAATTGTACAGAAAAGTATTTACAATATAGCGAAAAGTTGTATAATAGTAATAGATATTTACGATGTATATGAAAGGGGAAAATAGTCTATGGAACTCAAAAATTTAATTTCAACAAGTGAAACAGTTGATGTCTTTAAGGACGGCAAGATGGCGATCAAACTGTTCAAGGAAGGCTGCCCCAAAACTATGGCGCTGTACGAGGCGCTGACCCATTCTCGGGTCGAAGCAACCGGGCTGCGGGTTCCGGTGATACATGAGGTTTCAGTGATTAAAAACCGCTGGGCCATCCACATGGATCTGATCGAGGGCAAGACCCTGGCAGACGTGATGAAGGACGACCCCGCCAACATGGAAAAATATGTGGATCAGATGGTGGATATCCAGATCGAAATCCACTCCAAGTCTGTTCCGAAGCTCAGCAAGCTGAAAGATAAACTGATCCGCCAGATCAACCTGCTGGACACGGTGGATGACGCGGTCAAATATGAACTGCTCACCCGGCTGGACAGCATGCCCAAGCACACTAAGCTCTGCCACGGAAACTTCATGCCGGAGAACATCATCATGAACGACGAGGGCGTGTATGTGGTGGACTGGGTGGCGGCCCGCCAGGGCAACGCCAGCGCGGACGTGGGGCGCACCTATCTGCTGCTGTCCTTAAAGAATCCCGAAATGGCGGAGATGTACCTCAACAAGTTCTGCGAAAAGACCAACACCTCTAAAAAATATGTGCAGGATTGGCTGCCCATTGTGGCGGCGTTCCAGCTCACCGAAAACAACCCCGCGGAAAAAGACCTGCTGATGAAATGGGTCAACGTGGTGGCCTACGAATAAACACAGCGCAAAAAGTGGGGCAGAAAGATTTCTGCCCCACTTTTTTGCTATGCGAGGGGGAACTATTTTATGCGGCGTTATGAACGGGACCGGTGGATGAAAATTCTGCTGATTATAGGCGGGATTTTGTTGGTAGGAGCGATTGTATTCACAAAATTGCTGGGCAATTGGGGATATCACACTCTTTCCGTGAGGCCGCACGGTAGCTGGCGGAATTTCCTGCCAGCTGTGGCGCCGGTTGTCCCGCTGTTTTGGGGCGGCTGGCTGTTTGGCTTAAAAATTCGGGAAAAGCATCGGGGATGGAGCATCTTTTTCCGAATTTTTCTATGTTTGTGCTGCGTGGGATTGGTCTGTTTTTTTCTGGCTGCTGGACATCCTTTGACAGCGTAAGCCGGGGCGCTCTTGCGCGCCCCAAAATTTCAAATTTGCCGGATGGCGAAAAGGCTGTCCGGCAAATTATTCATTCTGTCTAAAATCCGGGAGGATTTTCACCCGAGGATTGGCAGGCGGGACGGTTGACAGTTGTTTTTGGGGTATGGTATAATGTGATTGTTAAAAAAATAACAACTACACCGATTCAACAGGCAAACACACGTGATGGAAGAATGAATGGAGGATTCAAACCATGGAGAAAAAGCAGAAAGCTGCTCCGGCGAACACCGGCTTGGTGGACAACGTGGATGCGCTGATCGCCAAGATGGCGCAGGTGCGCGAAGCCCAGCGGATTTTCGCGACCTACACCCAGGAACAGGTCGACAAGATCTTTTACGAAGCGGCAATGGCCGCCAACCAGCAGCGGATTCCCCTGGCCAAAATGGCGGTGGAAGAGACCGGCATGGGCGTTGTGGAAGACAAGGTCATCAAAAACCACTACGCGGCGGAGTACATTTACAACAAATATAAAAACGAAAAGACCTGCGGCGTGATCGAACGGGACGACGCGTTCGGCGTGACCAAGATTGCCGAGCCCATCGGCGTTGTGGCGGCGGTTATCCCCACCACCAACCCCACCTCCACCGCGATCTTTAAAACCCTGATCTCGTTGAAAACCCGCAACGGCATCATCATCAGCCCCCACCCCCGGGCGAAAAAGAGCACCATCGCTGCGGCGAAGGTGGTTCTGGACGCGGCGGTCAAAGCCGGCGCTCCTGAGAACATCATCGCATGGATCGACGTGCCCTCTCTGGAACTGACCAACGAGGTCATGGCCAGCGCCGACATCATCCTGGCTACCGGTGGCCCCGGCATGGTCAAAGCGGCGTACTCCTCCGGTAAACCCGCCGTGGGCGTGGGTGCGGGCAACACCCCTGCCATCATCGACGACACCGCCGACATCAAGCTGGCGGTCAACTCCATCATTCACTCCAAGACGTTTGACAACGGCATGATCTGCGCCTCCGAGCAGTCTGTGATCGTGCTGGATAAAGTATACGAGGCGGCCAAGAAAGAGTTCGCGTACCGCGGTTGCTACTTCCTCAACCCCGAGGAGACCGAGAAGGTCCGCAAGACCATCATCATCAACGGCGCCCTGAATGCGAAGATCGTCGGCCAGAAGGCCCACACCATCGCGGAGCTCGCCGGCGTGAAGGTCCCCGAGAACACCAAGATCCTCATCGGCGAAGTCGAGAGCGTGGAGCTCGAGGAAGAGTTCGCCCATGAAAAACTTTCCCCCGTGCTGGCGATGTACCGGGCGAAGGACTTTGACGACGCGGTCGCCAAAGCGGAGCGCCTGATCGCCGACGGCGGTTACGGCCACACCTCTTCCCTGTACTGCAACCCGGTCACCGAGCGCGCGAAGATCGACCGGATGGGCCAGGCCATGAAAACCTGCCGCATCCTGGTGAACACCCCCTCTTCTCAGGGCGGTATCGGCGACCTGTACAACTTCAAGCTCGCTCCCTCTCTGACGCTGGGCTGCGGCTCCTGGGGCGGCAACTCGGTTTCCGAAAACGTAGGGTGCAAGCACCTGATCAACATCAAAACCGTGGCCGAGAGGAGAGAGAATATGCTGTGGTTCCGCGCGCCTGAAAAGGTTTACTTCAAAAAAGGCTGCATGCCGGTCGCCCTGGACGAGCTGGGCACCATCATGGGCAAAAAACGCGCCTTTATCGTCACGGATACCTTCCTCTACAAAAACGGCTATGTGAAACCCATCGAAGTGAAATTGGATGAAATGGGCATCGAGCACACCTGCTTCTTCGAGGTTGCTCCCGACCCGACCCTGGGCTGCGCCACCAAGGGCGCCGAGGCCATGCGCGCCTTCGAGCCCGATGTGATCATCGCCCTGGGCGGCGGCTCCGCGATGGACGCCGGTAAGATTATGTGGGTGCTGTACGAGCATCCCGACGTCAACTTCCAGGATATGGCCATGGACTTCATGGATATCCGGAAACGGATTTACACCTTCCCCGAGATGGGCAAAAAGGCCTACTTTGTGGCCATCCCCACCTCTTCCGGTACCGGTTCCGAGGTGACTCCCTTCGCCATCATCACCGATGAGAACACCGGCGTAAAATGGCCGCTGGCGGACTACCAGCTGCTGCCCAACATGGCGATTGTGGACACCGACAACATGATGAACCAGCCCAAGGGCCTGACTTCCGCGTCTGGTATCGACGTGTTGACCCACGCGCTGGAAGCGTACGTCTCCGTGATGGCCAGCGACTACACCGACGGCTTCGCCCTGAAGGCGATGAAGAGCGTAATGGATTACCTGCCCGCTGCCTATGAAAAAGGCGCGGCGGATCCCGAAGCCCGTCAGAAAATGGCCGACGCGGCCTGCATGGCCGGTATGGCATTCGCCAACGCGTTCCTGGGGCTCAACCACTCCATGGCGCACAAGCTGGGCGCGTTCCATCACATCCCCCACGGTGTAGCCAACGCGTTGATCCTCACCAACGTGATGAAATACAACGCCTCGGAAGTTCCCACCAAGATGGGCACCTTCCCCCAGTATCAGTACCCCCACACCCTGGCCCGGTACGCCGAGGCTGGCCGCTTCTGCGGAATCTCCGGCAAGACCGACGAGGAAGTTCTGGAGAAATTCTGCGCGAAGATCGAAGAACTCAAAGCCACCGTGGGCATCCCCAACTCCATCCAGGCTTGGGGCATCGACGAGAAGGTGTTCCTGGAGACCTTGGACGAGATGGTCGAGCAGGCCTTCAACGACCAGTGCACCGGCGCCAACCCCCGTTACCCGCTGATGAGCGAGATCAAAGAACTGTACCTGAAATCCTACTACGGCAAATAAGAATCGGTGTAATACGAACGGCTCCCCTGGAAACAGGGGAGCCGTTCTGCTTATACAAGATATTTTTCCGCTTCTGGATAGGGCAGGGGAAGGTTCGTCAGACCAGCCAAATAGTCAATGCTGACATGGAATGTGCAAGCAACCTTTATTAATATGGGAAGATTCGGATGCAGCTCATCCCGTTCGTATTTTAGATAGAGTTCTACGCTAATTCCGAGGACTAAACTCATTTTACTAATGGTGTATTGACGGTCTTTGCGCAGCTTTTTCAATCGCTTTCCGAACATGTCAAATGCTCCTCATTTTTTTGTACATTATAGTCGATATATCGAATATAGTCAATACATCTCCTACAAACTAAACTGGGTTTGTAAGGAGATGAGCAGTATGATTGTATACGAACCTTTTTGGAGAACATTGAAAGCGAAAAAGATCAGCACCTACTATCTTATTTATAAGTGCAATATCAGCAGTTCTACCATTGGCAGAATACGGAAAGGACAGCCGTTGACGACTACCACCATCAATGATCTTTGCAGAATCCTGAATTGTAGAATTGAAGAAATTGCCCAATATGTCCCCAGCGACGCGGATCAAACCTTGTAAACATATTTTCTCCTGTGAACGCCTTCCAGTGATTGCAAAGAACCCGTTTTTTCGCTATAATAGTTGTTAGTCTAGATTAACAATTTATAGGGAGGCGTTCTTTTTGACGCTGGATCAATGTAAGATCGGGAAACGCGCCCGGATCCTCGCAGTGGGCGGTCAAGGGGCCCTGCGGCGCAGGCTGTTGGACATGGGGCTTACCCCCCACACGGCAGTGATGGTGCGCAAGGTGGCCCCCATGGGGGACCCTATCGAGCTGCATGTGCGCAGCTATGAGCTGACCATCCGCAAAGAGGATGCGGCCAATATTGAAGTGGAGGCGCTGGACTGATGGTATTTGCACTGGCCGGAAACCAAAACTGCGGCAAGACCACGCTGTTCAACCAGCTGACAGGCTCCAACCAGCACGTGGGGAATTTCCCCGGCGTGACGGTGGAGCGCAAGGACGGCGTCATCCGGGGGCACAAGGACTGTACGGTGGTGGATCTGCCAGGGATCTACTCGCTGTCCCCCTACACCAGCGAGGAGATCGTCACCCGGGACTTTTTGTTAAACGAGCACCCTGACGGGATCATCAACATTCTGGACGCCACCAACATCGAGCGCAACCTCTATCTGAGCATGCAGCTTATGGAGCTGGACATCCCCATGGTGATCGCCCTGAACATGATGGACGAGGTGCGGGGCTCGGGCGGAACCATCAAGATCGAGCAGCTCCGCAAGGATTTGGGGGTGCCGGTGGTACCCATTTCCGCCAGCAAAAACGAGGGGATCGACGAGCTGATTGACACCGCTGTGCAGATCGCCCAGCACAAGACCCGGCCCGCCCGCCAGGATTTTTGCTCCGGGCCGGTGCACCGGTGTATCCACGCCATCGCCCACCAGGTGGAGGATCACGCCCAGCGGTGTGGGATTCCCCAGCGGTTCGCCGCCACCAAGCTGGTGGAAGGGGACGAGCCCATGCGGGCCCTTTTGGGCCTGACCGAAAACGAGCTGGACATGGTGGAGCATTCGGTCACCGAGATGGAGCGGGATCTGGACACCGACCGGGAGGCTGCTCTGGCGGACATGCGCTACACCTTTATTGAGCAGCTCTGCCAGGATTCGGTGGTCAAGGGGCGCGAGAGCAAGGAGAGCCTGCGCAGTATCAAAATTGATAAGCTTTTAACCCACAAATACCTGGCGATCCCCATGTTTTTGGGGATTATGCTGGTGATCTTCTGGCTGACCTTCGGGGTGTTTGGCAAGATTTTAAGCGATCTTTTGTCCATGGGGATCGACGCGCTGACCGAACTCACCAGCAGCGCCCTTACAAGCTACGGCATCAACCCGGTGGTACACAGCCTGATGATCGACGGGGTGTTCGCCGGGGTGGGGAGCGTGTTGTCCTTCTTGCCCATTATCGTGGTGCTGTTTTTCTTCCTGTCGATTCTGGAGGACTCGGGCTATATGGCCAGGGTCGCCTTTGTAATGGATAAGCTGCTGCGAAAGATCGGCCTGTCGGGGAGAAGCTTTGTCCCCATGCTCATCGGCTTTGGGTGCAGCGTGCCCGCCATTATGGCCACCCGCACCCTGTCCAGCGAGCGGGACCGCAAGATGACGATTTTTCTCACCCCGTTTATGAGCTGCAGCGCAAAGCTTCCCATCTACGCTATGTTTACCGCGGCGTTTTTCCCCGACCATGGGGCGTTGGTGATGATTGGGCTGTATGTGTTCGGCATGCTTATGGGGGTGTTAAGCGGGCTGGTGCTCAAAAAGACCGCTTTTAAGGGAAATCCCGTCCCCTTTGTGATGGAGCTTCCCAACTACCGGTTCCCCAGCGCCAAAAGCGTGGCCCTGCTGATCTGGGACAAGGCCAAGGACTTTTTAATCCGGGCGTTTACCGTGATTTTTGTGGCCTCGCTGGTCATCTGGTTTTTGCAGACCTTCGACACCCGCTTGAACGTGGTGGCCGACAGTGCCGACAGCATGCTGGCGGGAATCGGCCGTCTGATCGCCCCGGTGTTTGCCCCCTTGGGATTTGTGGACTGGCGGGCCTCCACCGCGCTGCTCACAGGATTTTCCGCCAAGGAGGCGGTGGTCAGCACCCTGGCGGTGCTCACCGGTACCAATACCGCCACCCTGCCTGCCGCGCTGGCAGGGATCTTCTCTCCCTTAGCGGCGGTGGCGTTTCTTGTATTCACCCTGCTGTACACCCCCTGCGTGGCGGCGGTGAACGCCGTCCGGCGGGAGCTGGGCGGCCTAAGGTATGCCCTGGGTGTGATGGTCTGCCAGACCGGGGTGGCCTGGGTTGTGGCTACGCTGGTCTATCAGGCCGGCCGGCTGTTCATTCACTAAATACGTGTTTCACCTGAAAGGAGCGTTGCCGATGGGCCCATTGGATTACATCCTCATTGGAGTGGTTGTGCTTTTGGCGGCGGCAGCCCTTGTGTACAGCCTTCGCCGGAAAGGAAGCTGCGGCGACTGCTCCGCCTGCGGGAAGGACTGTCCTTCCAGGAGGGAGAACAGGAAATGAAATTTTTTGTCTCGCCTTGCTATGATACCACGGTTATGTGGGCTTCCCGGCGGCTTTAGCCGCTTGCCCGCTGCGACGGGTTAGGGGATACGCGCCGCCGTATCCCCTAACAACCCCCGGGCGGCACAAGGGGATGTGTCCCCTTGTGTAACCCCTCACAGTTGCGGCCTCGGTGGGCTGACAAAGGCGGGGAGGCTTGAACATTGGCTCTTGCTTAGTGTAAACAATCAGCTTACCGTTCAGGCACAGCGCATGTAGCTTATAGCTAGGGTGAAAAAATTGCGAAGCAATTTTCATTATAATGATACCAAGAAAGGCGGAACATCATGATTCAGGACGCATACATTCCCTTTACCATCGAAAAGCAAAAGCACATCGCATTGATTGCCCACGACAGCAAGAAAAAAGAGCTGGTGGAATGGGTGGATCAGAACAAGGAGATTCTTAAAAACCACTTTCTCTGCGGAACCGGAACCACCGCCCGGCTGATCTGCGAGCAGACGGGACTTCCAGTCAAAGGGTACAACTCCGGCCCCTTAGGGGGCGATCAGCAGATCGGTTCCCGGATTGTGGAAGGCAACATCGACTTTGTGATCTTTTTCTGGGACCCGCTGGAAAGCCAGCCCCACGACCCGGATGTGAAGGCGCTTTTGCGCATCGCGGTGGTGTACGACATCCCCATCGCCAACAACAAGGCCACGGCGGACTTTTTGCTCACCTCCCGGTATATGAATGAGGAATATGAGCGCACGGTGCTCAACTACAACAAGATCATCCAGAACCGGATCAAGGATATGAAACTCGACTAACCGCTTGAAGGGAAAGGACGGCGAACAGCGTATGACACAGGTGGCGGCCGGAATCCTTCTGCGAAACGGCCAGGTGCTGCTGGGCTTGCGGGCTCCCGGCGGAAACTGCGGCGGCTTGTGGGAGTTCCCCGGCGGCAAGCTGGAGCCGGGAGAGACCCCCGAGCAGTGTCTCGTCCGGGAGTGCATGGAGGAAGTGGGGCTTTTGGTGGAACCGGTCAAGCTCATCAGCCGGGTGGTGTATCCCTTCCCCGATCAGCCCATCGAACTGTTTTTCTATCAGGTCCGTGCGGGGGAAGGAGAACCCAGCCCCCTTGTCCACCAAAAGCTTTGCTGGGCGCCGGTGGAGGAACTGGACCGCTATGCGTTTTCTCCCGCCAACCGGGAAGCGCTTGCATACATAAAGAATGTATAATAAAACGAGCTGTGAAAAAATTCACAGCTCGTTTTAATCTTTTCGAGCGGGCGGCGCGGTTATCGATCACTTGTTTACGTTTGGTTCATTGACGGGAGAGGCCCTGTGGATTTATAATAATGACTGACTGGTCGGTCAGTTCTGGCCCGCAGCTTATAGAAAGGCGGAAAATTTGCCCTATGCTTTCAAAATTCAGCGTAAAAAAGCCGCTGACGATTGTCGTCGCGGTCATAATCGTCCTGTTGCTGGGTGTAATCTCCTTTACCAGCATGACCACCGACATGCTCCCTAAGATGGATCTGCCCTATGTGGCGGTCATCACCACATATCCCGGAGCCAGTCCCGAAAAGGTGGAGCAGTCGGTGACAAAGCCATTGGAACAGACTCTGGCCACCGCCGGGGGAATCAAGGAGATCACCAGTGTTTCCAACGAGAATTCCAGCATGGTGATTTTGCAGTTCGAGCAGGACACCAACATGGACAGCGCCATGATCGAGCTGTCCTCCATGGTGGATCAGGTCAAGGGCCAGATGGACGACGGGGTCGGCGCTCCCACCCTGATGAAAATCAATCCCGACATGATGCCGGTGATCGTGGCCAGCGTGGACGTGGAGGGGAAAAACAGCGTGGAAACCTCCAAGATCGTCAACGAGACCGTTCTGCCCGCCCTGGAGCGGCTGGACGGCGTGGCGTCGGTTTCCGCCATGGGACTGGTGGAGGATTCCCTGCGGATCACGCTGGATTCGAAAAAAATCGACGCGTTAAACGATAAAATCTTAAAATCCGTGGACAGCGAGTTTGCCTCCGCCCAGGCGGAACTAGTAAAAGCGGAGAAAAAACTGGCGGCTGCCCAGAGCGAGTATGACAAGCAGAGCAAAACACAGACCGACAGCCTGGCCCAAAAGGCGGTGGAGCTGGAACAGGGGATCAAACAGGCCCAGCAGGGCCTGGATGCCCTGACCGCCCCTTTAAAAGAGGCCAAGGAGCAGAAAACGACCCTGACAAAACAGAAAGAGGAGCTCCAAAAGGCCATCGACGCCATGACGGCGGCGGGCGTCCCCGTGCCCCAGGAGCAGACGAAGGCCATGGAACAACTCACCCAGGGGCTTACCGCCTGTGAGCAGGGAATTAAGACCATGGAGGAGCAGCAGAATACGCTCACCGAAACCCTCAAAAGCCTTCAGCAGGCCCAGACCCAGCTGGAAGCTGGAAAGCTCACCCTGAATCAGGAACTCACCAAGGCGTCGGTGGAGCTTGAAAACAGCAAAAAGGAGCTTGCCTCCAAAAAAGCCGAGATGGAAAGCGCCAAGGAATCCGCGTATGAAAAGGCGGGGCTTGGCGGGCAGATCACCATGGACACGGTGGGAAAGCTTTTGCAGGCCCAAAACTTTTCCATGCCCGCCGGAACCCTGGCGGGAGAAAAGGCGGAGTACACCGTCAAGGTGGGGGAGCAGTTTACAACTGTGGAGGAACTTAAAAACCTCTCGCTGTTCCACCTGTCCGCCGGGGACATCGGCCCGGTGAAGCTTTCGGACATCGCAACGGTGGAACAGAAAAACAACGCGGGAGACCTGTACGCAAAAATTAACGGGAACGACGGCGTGCTGTTAAGCGTCCAGAAGCAGAGCACCGCCTCCACGGCGGAGGTCTCCCACAAGGTAACCGACGCTATGGAACAGTTGGAACAGGACAACCCCGGTATGCACCTGACCAATTTAAGCGACCAGGGGGAGTACATCGACATCGTGATCGACTCGGTGCTCAACAACCTTTTGCTGGGCGGCCTGCTGGCGGTGTTGATCCTGCTCATTTTCCTGCGGAACCTAAAGCCCACCATCATCATCGCGTTTTCCATCCCCATCAGCCTGCTGTTTGCAGTGGCGATGATGTACTTTACCGGCGTTACGTTAAACGTCATCTCCCTGGCGGGGCTGGCGCTGGGCGTGGGTATGCTGGTGGACAACTCCATCGTGGCCATTGAAAACATCTACCGGCTGCGATCCCAGGGAGTGCCCGCGGCTCAAGCCGCCGTCAAGGGAGCGGGGCAGATTGCCGGTGCAATCGCGGCATCCACCCTGACCACAGTCTGTGTGTTCCTGCCCATTGTGTTCACCGAGGGGATCACCCGGCAGCTGTTCACCGATATGGGCCTGACCATCGCGTATTCCCTGATCGCCAGCCTGATTGTGGCGCTGACGCTGGTACCCACGATGTCTGCGACGATTCTCAAAAAAACCTCCGAGAAGCCCCACAAGCTGTTTGACCGTTTCACGGCGTTTTACGGCAGGCTTTTGGACCGATGCCTGCATCATAAGGCGTGGGTGCTTTGCGGCGTGGTGGTTTTGCTGGGGGTCAGCGCCGTGGGCGCAGCCACCATGGGCACCGCCTTTATGCCAGAGATGGACTCCAATCAGGTGATGATTACCATGGAGGCGCCCCAGGGCTCCGACGGGGAGGAGGTGCGGGCGTTGAGCGATCAGGTGATCGAGCGTCTCACCCAGATTGAGGATGTCCAGACCATCGGCGCTATGCAGGGCGGCAGCATGATGGGCATGGGTTCGGGTAGCGGACGCACCGTGTCCATGTACGCCATCTTAAAGGAGAAACGGGAGCACACCAGCAAAGAGGTCTCCGCCCTGATCGCTCAAAAGACGGAGGATCTGGACTGCGAGCTCACCGTTCAGTCCTCCTCCATGGATATTTCCGCCATGGGGGGATCGGGAATTGAACTCCAGATCAAGGGCGACGATCTGGACAAGATCCAGTCCATTGCAAAGGATCTGGCGGCGCTTTTGAAAGAAGTTCCCGGTGTGACGGAAGTAAACAACGGCATGGAGGACACCAATCAGGAACTTCGGATCGTGGTAGACAAGGACAAAGCCACCCAAAACGGTCTGACGGTGGCCCAGGTGTATCAGGCGGTAGCCGCCTCCTTGCAGGACGAGACCGAGGCGACCACCCTGAACACCGACTCCCAGGAATACCCGGTGATCGTGGCCCAGCCGGAAGGGGAGGCCCTGACGCCGGACAACATTGGGGAACTGTCGTTGACTGCCACGGTGGACGGACAGAGCAAAACCGTGTCCCTGTCCGATGTGGCCAAGGTGGAAACCGCCCAGAGCTTACAGAGCATCAGCCGGGACAATCAGATGCGCACCCTGTCGGTGAGCGGCAGCGTGGACGCCGACCACAACATCGGTCTGGTGGGCCGTGAGGTGGAAAATAAGCTCGCATCCTATGACGTCCCGGCAGGGTATTCGGTGGAGCTCAAAGGCGAAAACGAGACCATCAACAACACGCTGTTCGATCTGATTAAGATGATCCTGTTGGCGGTGGCGCTGATCTACCTGATTATGGTGGCTCAGTTCCAGTCTCTGCTGTCCCCGTTTATCGTCATGTTCACCATCCCGCTGGCGTTTACCGGCGGCCTGCTGGCCCTTTGGATCACCGGGTCGGAGATCAGCATGATCGCCATGCTGGGCTTTTTAATGCTGGCGGGCATCGTGGTCAACAACGGCATTGTGTTTGTGGACTATGTCAATCAACTGCGGCAGGAGGGCATGGAAAAACACGCCGCCTTGCTGGAGGCGGGCAGGACGCGTATTCGTCCCATCTTGATGACTGCGCTGACCACCATCCTGGGGCTGTCCACCCTGGCGCTGGGAATGGGTTCGGGGGCGGAGATGCTCCAGCCCATGGCCATTGTCACCATCGGAGGACTTGCCTATGCCACCTTACTGACCCTGTTTGTGGTTCCTGCACTATACGATCTGTTCAACCGCCGTCCCATGAAAAACCACAAATTGGAATTGGAGGAGATCCCGGATGATCACCCGGCTGTATAATGCCAAGGAACAGGCAATATTAGAGGGCGTAATCCGCTTGATTAACAGCGGCGCGGACGTAGGCTCTCTGACGGCGGAGGATATGGCAAAATCCGCCGGGATCGGCAAGGGCACGCTGTACCTGTATTTTTCCTCCAAAGAGGATATCCTGTCCCATGCCATCGGCTACTGTATTCAGAACCAGCTGAGGGAGCTGGAGGCTGCTGCGGGACGGGAGGGAACTTTTCACTCCCGCGTTACAGCGGCGCTTTCCTGCCTGCGGGACAGTGCCGCCCGGGGAAACGCCGTGTTCCGTCTGATGATCTCCGGGCTGCTGGGAGAGGAGTTTTACCAGCGCTTTGGCGGGGAGTTTCGCAAGGAGGTTCAAAGCTGGCTGGATCAGATCCTCGATTCTTTGATCCGGGCGGGTGTTCGGGACGGAGTGTTTTCGGCTTCACAGGAGACCGACTATCTGCACCAGGTCATTTTGGGCGCGGTGCTGGGATTTTGTTACCGGCACCTGTGTCCGCCCTGCCCGGACGGGAAGGCGGTTCAAAGGGGGATGGATTACGCCCTCTACATGGTGATTGCGGCCGGGAAGGAGGAATAGAGCGTGGATTTTATGGGTGATATTCAGCCGGGGCGTTACCGGCATTTTAAAGGAAAGGAATACGAGGTGCTGTATCTGGCCCGGCACAGCGAGACGCTGGAGCCGATGGTGGTGTACCGCGCCCTGTATGGAGAGCGGAGCGTCTGGGTGCGCCCGGCTTCCATGTGGAATGAATGGGTGGAGGCAAACGGCCGGATGGTCCGGCGGTTTGCGCCAGTACAGGAAAATTAACATTTGCGCGCCGATATTCCAAGTTTCGAAAACCGGCAAAACCGGGCTGTCGACAAAATGGCAGCTATTTTGCCGGTTCTTTTTGCTATTTTGACAAATTATGCGGGAGTGGCTTGTTGATTTGGGCTTTTTGTGGTAAACTGATTGATAAGAATATCAATGAGAATGGGGAAGAACACCCCGGTATCCGGACCGGGCGCGTTTGGGATGTTTGTCCCCGCCGATTCAACCGTTTTTGTTGAGCAAATCATGGATAAGGAGACGATACGATGGCTTACTATTTTAAAGAACCCTCCCACACGTTCAGCGAGTATCTGCTGGTTCCGGGGTATTCGTCCAAGGAGTGTATCCCCGCTAATGTCAGCCTGAAAACGCCGGTAGTCAAGTTCAAAAAGGGCGAGACTTCTCCCATTGAGCTAAACATCCCCCTGGTGTCCGCGATCATGCAGTCGGTGTCCGGGGAAAAAATGGCGGTGGCCCTGGCAAAAGAGGGCGGCATGTCGTTTATCTACGGTTCCCAGTCGGTGGAAGACGAAGCAGCCATGGTTTCCTATGTAAAAAATTATAAAGCGGGCTTTGTGGTCAGCGACTCCAACATCCGCCCGGATCAGACCCTTCAGGATATTCTGGATCTGAAGGAAAAGACCGGACACTCCACGGTGGCTGTCACCGAGGACGGCACCGCCACCGGCAAGCTGCTGGGCATTGTCACCAGCCGGGATTACCGAATCAGCCGGATGGACACCGCCACCAAGGTGTCGGAGTTTATGACCCCCTTTGACAAGCTGATTTACGCAGATAAAAACACCACCTTGAAAGAGGCGAACAACATCATCTGGGACCACAAATTAAACTCTCTGCCCCTGGTGGATGAAAACGGCTGCCTGGCATACATGGTGTTCCGCAAAGACTATGATTCCCACAAAGAAAATCAGTTGGAGCTGCTGGACGAGTCCAAGCGGTACATGGTGGGCGCGGGCATCAACACCCGGGACTACGCCCAGCGGGTTCCCGCGTTGGTGGAAGCCGGTGCGGACGTGCTGTGCATCGACTCTTCCGAGGGTTTCAGCGAGTGGCAGAAGATGACCATCGACTACATCCGGGAAAACTATGGCGACACCGTCAAGGTAGGCGCGGGCAACGTGGTAGACCGGGAAGGCTTTTTGTTCCTGGCCAAGGCGGGCGCCGATTTTGTGAAAGTGGGTATCGGCGGCGGCTCCATCTGCATCACCCGGGAACAAAAGGGCATCGGCCGTGGACAGGCTACTGCGCTCATTGAAGTGGCCCAGGCCCGGGACGAGTATTTTGAAGAGACCGGTATCTATGTGCCGATCTGCTCCGACGGCGGAATTGTTCACGATTATCATATGACCCTGGCGCTTGCTATGGGGGCGGACTTTTTGATGCTGGGCCGGTATTTCTCCCGGTTCGACGAAAGCCCCACCAACCGGGTGAGCATCGGCGGTACCTATATGAAAGAGTACTGGGGCGAAGGCTCCAACCGGGCCCGAAACTGGCAGCGGTACGACCTGGGCGGCGCGGGCAAGCTGTCCTTTGAAGAGGGCGTGGATTCCTACGTCCCCTATGCGGGAAGCTTAAAAGACAATGTCAACCAGTCGCTGAGCAAGGTGCGCTCCACCATGTGCAACTGCGGGGCTATGACGATCCCGGAATTGCAGGAAAAGGCCAAGATCACCCTGGTGTCCGCCACCTCGATTGTGGAGGGCGGCGCACACGACGTGGTGCTCAAGGACACCTCCAACAATGTAAAATAAGCCCCTTCCCGGCAACTGGACTGCTCCAGAAAAAACACACAATGAAACCCCCTCCGGTAACGGAGGGGGTTTTATGTACAGATTGCAATGGACAGAAGAATACATCCGAGGCTAAGATGGCGACTATTTCCCGTATTTGAGCTTCATAAACAATCCAGACGCTTTGTTGCTGAGGGTGTAAGCGGTTTTGGCGGTGAGCTTATTGAGCCACCTCCACCGGGTGCGCAAAACCAGTGCCGTGGCCCGCGGACCCAGCCCGCCGGATTTGCAGCAGCGCGCAGCCTGATGAACGGAAGGAGTTTGCAAAAGCCGGTCTACGTATTCGTTTTTCTGCGCCTTGGACAGAGGGCAGCTGGGGTGATATAGAGACACCAAGCAGGCTAAAATTCCCTTTACATAAAACTGGGAGAAGATGCTTTGATTTTCCTCCGTCAGCAGATCGTGTTCCCGAAATAATTCGGTTAGCTTATTCTGGAATACATTTAGCGACTCCAACCGGTTTTCCAGGTATTTGCTGTTGAGCCCCTGCTTGGAGCGGTTGTAGTACTGGTACAGAGGACGGCTTTCAAAGACAAAGTTCTGCACATGGGAAAAAACGTCCAGATTAAAAATCCGGTCCTCACAGCTACGGTATTCCCGAAACCGGATGCTGTGCTCTTCCACCAGACTGTGACGGTAGACTTTGTTCCAGGTCACATACATCAGCTGACGGGCCATGAGCAGGGGAAGACGCTCTAAAAACGCCCGCTGGGTAGAGGCGGTAAACGCTTGTTCTGAAAACAGATCGGCATGCTGTTTTCCGTCCCAGACGGTGATCATGTTGTATCCACAGACCGCCAGATCGCAGCCGCTCTGACGGATGTGTTCCTTGAAAACCGCCAGTAGGTCTGGCTCCAACAGGTCGTCGGCGTCCATAATATACAGATACTCGCCCTGCGCGCGGTCGAGTCCAAGATTCCGTGCGGAACTGGGGCCTGCGTTGACAGAACGGCCATCTTCCGTTTTTTCCAACAAAAAGACCCGGCTGTCCCGGGCGGAAAATTCCTCTATAATCTCCCGGGTGCGGTCGGTGGAGCCGTCGTTGACCACCAGCAGTTCAAAGTCTGCAAACGTCTGAGAGAGAACGCTTTTGATCGCGGCGTCAAGATAGTTTTCGGCATTGTACGCCGCGATCACGACGCTGAAAAAAGGCGATGACACGATGCTATTCTCCCTCCCAAGTTAGATCCATGTGATGTGGCTGGCGCTGCTCCACTGGGGGAAGCTCCCAGTAATTTCCATACAAGTGACGCAGGTATAGATCCGCCTGTTCAGGAATTGGAAGGGAGCGTCCTTCAAATTCCACATACGTGGGAACTCCAAAGTATTCTTTTGGCATGATCTCCTTGCGGTAACGGGCCATCCCAAAAATGTTGGCCCACTGGCTGCACTGGTTGGGGCTCCAATGGGCGATGACCTTTTTGGAGATCTTTCGGTAAAACTTGAACAGAAATTTCGGGGTCAGCTTGATAAACGCACTGGTAATCATCTGGGATCGCTTTCCCCTGTTTTGGGACGGCTGCTGATACACCGAGATGTGATACAGGTAAGAAAAGGTTTTTTGAATGTTTTGAAGCACGCCGGAGGAGGGAATGCCGTCCAGTGGAAAAACATCGATGCAGGGGCATTCCTGTAAGGGTAGCGCCGGGTCGGACACATCGTATAAAAAGCCGATGGGAGCTTCCGGAAAGCTGTGCTTTTCCACAGGCTCGTAATACAAGGTTCCCACTTTTTTGCCCTCGGCCAATGCCTCAAACCGCTCAAAAATATCCCGGGGCATAGCCACGTCCACATCGTCATCCCACGGAATAAACCCCTGGTGCCGAACAGCACCCAGTGTGCTTCCGCCGATCAGGTAATAGGGCAGGTTGTGTTCCCGGCAGAATATGTCCAGTTGGTCGAGCATAGATGCCAAGGTAAGCTGCAATGTACGTAGTTTGGATTCCAACAGCGGTTCGTCCTTTCTGAATCATCCATAAGATCCATAAAAACCGTCAAATTATTTTTTTATCATACCATATTAAAACGATTATTGCAAATCTTATCTATGAATTCTGCGCATAAAAAAGAGAAAAATGGCCCAAATACGCGATTTGCATGGATCACGGCCATAAAAAAAGAGCCCCTTTAAGGAAGACACTTCGTAAGGAAATTGTCTCCCTTTGGCTTTTGTAATCAGTCAGAATGATTGGATTGTAGAAAAATCAATGATATTGGAACATTAATCTTTATTTAATTTCTCTACATGGTATAATTACTACAATGATTAATTGCTGTTGGAGGATTAAATAGTGCTTGGATTAAAACGTGGAACGATAAAACTATGTGAACATGAAAAAGAATGGGAACTTGAAGCTCAGAATACAATTGCTCGTTTGAAGCAGATATTAGGTAATGTTATAAAAGATATTCAGCATGTGGGGAGTACCTCTATACTTTCCATAAAGGCAAAACCAATCATTGATATTGCAGTCGCAGTTGACGATTTTGATGATATTCTCAATTTTGAACAAGAATTAAAAGACAATGGATTTTACCATCGCCCCAATACACAAGCATCACTCAGGAATCAGTTGTTGTTTGCTTGTGGTAACTTTTATGAAGGTACGGGGGATTTGCAAACTCATTTCGTCCATGTTGTCCATACAAATAGTATGGATTGGATAAATTACATAAATTTCAGAGATTATCTTAACAACACACCTTCAGCTGCAAAAGAATACGAAGACTTAAAGGTAGCCCTTTCTCTACAAGTGCCCGTTGATAAAGGAAGAGAAAAGTATCTTGAGGGGAAACACAATTTTATTGCCTATACATTAAGAAAAGCACTTGTAAAATCCTATCTCGGAAAAACAGTAAATATAAAAATAGACAGACCCATCGGAAGCATACACCCCAAACACCCAGAACTTGTCTATCCTATCAATTACGGGTATATACCAAATGTGTTCGGTGGTGATGGTGAAGAACTCGATGTGTATTTGCTTGGTGTAGATATTCCGGTTGAAGAATATACAGCTCATATTATCGGAATCGTTCATAGGCATAACGATGTGGAAGATAAGCTGGTCGCCGCACCTGAAGAATTCAATTTCGATGAAAATAAAATTTCAGAATCAGTTAGTTTTCAGGAACAATACTACGAAAGTGAAATTGAACTGTTCAACTAATTGATAAGAAAAATTTCAAATATTAAGTCCATAATTATAGCGAGCATCGGATTTTGACACCAAAATCCATATAAAAGTTTGGGGCACCCTCCTTACGGAAGGTGCCTCAAGTTTTTTATGTAGACCGGGCGGAGTTTGAGCCCCGCCCTTACAGGAATCGTTACTCATGCGCTGGCAAGGAGCCGTTTTTATAAAAAGGATGCGCGACCGGCTCCGATTTTTCACTGCGTGTCTGCGATGTGCTGTGTGAAAAAGGCTGCCGCAGGCATGTTTTTTTAACGACCGTAACGCCCTGCCGTTTTTAGTATATGCCGTTTGGCCTAAAGGAACACTGGAAAATTTTAAAAATTTTAGGGAGGGCGTCTATAACAGCTTGGTGCCGTTGACCAGAAGCCGGAAATGCAGCCCCAAAAACTCCGCGGCCTTGCGGCACAACAGCATCCGGTTTAAAAAGATTTCAAAGTAATCCATCACCGCGCAGATCTCGGTGTCGATGGTCAGGGACAGCACGCAGGCGCGCTTGTCCTCGCTGATGGCTACCTGGGAGCTTTCCACCGCGAAGTTCACCCGGTCGTGGATGTCAAAGGTGGCAACGTCCCGGTTACGCACACGGGTGCGGCGCACATCGCTTTTGTCCGCGATAATCAGCGCGGCGGTCACCGCGTTGACCGGTGTTCCGGTTCCCTCGTCGTGGTTGCCGATGGCGGCGATGACGGTGGCGAGCTCCCCGGGGTCCATCCCCAGGTTGTCCAGAATCCGAAACGCCATGTTGGCGCCCGACAGAGCATGATCCACCCGGTTGATGATGTTTCCGATGTCGTGTAGATACCCAGCGATCTTTGCCAGCTCCACCGTGCGGTCGGAAAATCCCAGCGTCTTTAAAATAGAGGCTGCGTTTTCCGCCACCCGGGTCACATGGGCGAAGGCGTGCTCGGTGTAGCCGATGGCGCACAGGGCCTCGTCCGCTTTTTTGATATAGGTGCGGATCGCGTCGTTTTGTTTAATTTGTTCATAGGTGACAAGGCTCATAAGATGCGTCCTTTCTGTCTGAATTACATCGACTGCACCAGGTCGTACAGTTCCTGGGCGGTCTGGGCCGGAACTCCCGCGGCCTTTTGAAGCTCCTGAAGAGTCGCGCTTTTTAACGCTTCTTTGGTCTTAAAGGCGGTAATGAGTTTAATGGCTTTTTTCTCACCGATGCCGTTTATTTTTGTGAGTTCCAGCTGAAAGGAGCTTTTTTTGTGCACCTTCCGCTGGTAGGAAATGGCGAACCGGTGAACCTCATCCTGAATTCTGGTGACCATGGTAAAGGCGGAGCGGTTGGCGCTGATGGCGATCTCCCCGCCGTCGGTGGCGATGGCCCGGGTGCGGTGCTTGTCGTCCTTGACCATGCCAAACACAGGAATGGTAAATCCCATCTCCCGGATCAGGGGCTCCACGGTGGAGACATGCCCCTTGCCGCCGTCCAGCAGGATCAGGTCGGGCAGCCGGCCAAACCCTTCGCCGGAGTCCTTTTCCTCCTGATAGCGGTTGAGCCGCCGGGTGAGCACCTGCTTCATAGAGGCATAGTCGTCCGCGCCCGCCATGTCCTTGAGGGCGAACCGCTTATAGGCGGACTTTAACGGCCGCCCGTTTTCAAACACCACCATACCCGCCACAATTCCGGAATCCCCCAGGTTGGAGATGTCGTAGGCCTCGATGTAATAAGGCGCGGCGGGAAGTCCCAACAGCCTTGCAAGCTCGTCTAGTGCAGCCACCTCCCGGCCGGTGCGTCCCACCCGGTCGGACAGCTGCTCCGACGCGTTGTTCATGGCCATGAGGGTGAGCTTTTTCTGCTCCCCCCGCTGGGGAACAGCGATGGTCACGCTGTGGCCCGCCAGGGAGGACAGCCACCGGTGCAAAAGCTCCAGATCATCCACCGGCTCGTCCAACGTAACCAGTTTTGGAATGTCTTGATTCCCGGCGTAATACCGGGTGATAAATTCGTTTCGGGCTCCCGCCAGGTCAAAGGTGTCGGGCAGAACAAAGGTCTCCTTGTCCGTCAGGCGGCCGCCCCTGAATTTAAGCACCACAAACGCCGCCATGTCGTAGTTTTGCGCCCCCGCGATCACATCCTGGTTTTTCTCGTCCCCGGTGATAATCTTCTGGGTCTGGGCGATGCGCTCAATGGCCCGGATGCGGTCCCGCAGATGGGCGGCCTTTTCAAAGTCCAGCGCCTCGGCGGCGGCTTCCATCTGCCGGGTCAGCTCCTGCACCGACTGGACGCTGCCGGTTTTGATGTAGTCCAGCGCCTGGCGGATGATCTCCTGATATTCGTCCTCGCTGTACCGCCCCTGGCAGACCCCCATGCATTTTTTGATGTGAAAGTTTAAGCAGGGCCTTGCTTTTTTAAAATCCTCCGGGAATTTCCGGCGGCAGGAGGGGAGCAAAAACACCCGGTTGGCTTCTTCCACTGCCTGTTTGACCGAATAGCTGCTGGTATACGGCCCCAAAAAACGGTCGTGATCGTTTTTTTGTTTGGCCGCGGAAATTCGGGGAAAGGGCTCGTTGGTGACCTGGATATAATGATAGCCTTTGTCATCCTTGAGCAAAATATTATATTTTGGATTGTATTGTTTAATCAGGCTGCATTCCAGCACCAGGGCTTCGAACTCGCTGTCGGTCACAATGTAGTCAAAGTCGTAGACATTTTCCACCATCTTGCGGACCTTTTCGTCGTGTTTGGCTCCGGTGCGGAAATAGCTGCGCACCCGGTTGGTGAGGACCTTAGCCTTGCCCACATAGATCACCTTGCCGGTGCGGTCCTTCATCAGGTAAACGCCCGGGGAGGTGGTCAGTTCCCGGGCCTTTTTTTGCAAGTATTCGATGCGCTCGTTCACGTAGAGCCTCCTTTTCTTGGAAGAGGAAGAAAGAACAAAAGCGCTGCCTATGGGATTAGGCAACGCTCTGTAGCTGCATTTACGTCAAAGAATTACTCGGAAAAGCCGGATTCCACCAGTTTCACCAGGCCATCCACAGCTTCCTGCTCGTCCACACCGTCTGCGATGACACGGATGTCGGTGCCGCCCATAATGCCCAGAGAGAGCACGCCAAGCAGGCTTTTCGCATTGACGCGGCGCTCCTCTTTTTCCACCCAGATGGAGGATTTATATTCGTTGGCTTTCTGAATAAAAAACGTGGCGGGTCTTGCGTGCAGACCAACTTGATTCTGAACCGTTACATCTTTTACGTACATATATTGACTCTCCTATACTACACAAGATTGTAATGATTTGACCGATGGGACTATTATACCATATCATACCCCGCCGTCAATCGCGCGGTGCGGGTTTTTCACGGAATTCTGAAAAATTCTGCTTTAGTCCCGATAAATGGCCTCCGAAAAATTCAATGATTGTATAAAATTACTATAATATTTTCAACAATCTCGTCACTATTGATTATGCGCTGCTATTCCGGTTTGTGCCTGAATTCCTCTAGGAATTTCCGGTCCTGGGGAGTGAGTTCGGCGGTTTCCAGCATATCCGGGCGCTTTTGCAGGGTGCGGATAAGGCTTTGTTCCCTCCGCCAGCGTTCGATGTTGGCATGATGGCCGGTCAGCAGAATTTCCGGCACCCGGCGGCCGTCCCACACCTCGGGGCGGGAGTACTGGGGGTATTCCAGCAGGCCGTTGTAATGGCTTTCCAGCTCAAAGCACTCCGGGTCGGACAGCACCCCGTCGCACAGCCGGGCCACGCAGTCCGCCAGCATCAGCGCCGGGAGCTCCCCGCCGGTGAGCACAAAATCCCCGATGGAGATTTCCTCGTCTACCAGCTTGTCCAGCACCCGCTCGTCCACGCCCTCGTAGTGGCCGCAGAGCAAAAACAGGTGGGGGAGCTTGGAGAGCTCCACCGCCTTTTGCTGGGTGAGTTTCTGCCCTTGTGGGGACAGATAGATCACATGGGGCGTGCTCCCGGCCTTTTCACACACGGCGGAGTAGCACCGGTCAATGGGGTCGGCTTGCATGACCATTCCCATGCCGCCGCCATAGGGCGCGTCGTCCACCCGTTTCTGCTTGCTCAGCGTGTAGTCCCGGATGTTGTGGCACTCCACCGTGATGGCGCCCTTTTTGCGGGCACGTCCGATGATGCTTTCCCCCATGACGGCCTCGCACATGTCGGGGAACAGGGTGGCAATATCAATCCTCATGGTCAAACAGCCCTTTCAGCGGTGTAATTTCCATCCGGCCGGCGGCCAGGTCGGTTTTCTGGATCACGTCGGGGATGGCGGGAATCAGCACGTTGTTCCCCTTGTCGTCGGTGACCTGGTAGACATCGTTGGCGCCCGTTTCAAACACATCGGTCAGGGTGCCATATACAAGCTCCGGATTTCCGGCGTCTGCCACCGTCAGGCCGATCAGGTCCTGGATGAAGTAGGTCCCTTCGGGCAGGGAAACCTGCTCCCGGTCGCAGTACAAAATTTTGCCGATGAGCGCGGAAGCGGCGTCTACCGTGTCCACACCGGCGAATTTTACCACCATCACGTTTTTGTGAGGCCGCGCGCGCACCACCTCCAGGGTTTCGGCGCCCCGGCGCAGGTACAGCTGTTCAAATTGGGCGAAAAAGTCCGGGGAGCTGCACCAGGGCTGCACCCGAACCTCCCCGGCGATGCCGTGGGTGGTCACAATTTTTCCGATTTCCAAATAGCGTTTTTGCTTGTCCATGTGGGCAGTCCTTCCTTTCCGGGCGTGAGGCGGTGAATTGTGACAAAGAGAAAACAAGGGAATGCCGAATATCCGGCATTCCCCCAAGTTTTCTGGATCCACCGCCTAGTCGATTTCAACCATGATTTTCTGGTTGATCCGACTGGCGCCCGCCCGCATCAGCGTGCGCAGCGCTTTGGCGATCCGGCCCTGTTTTCCGATGACGCGGCCCATATCGTCGGGGGCGACGTTTAAATGATAAACGACAATGCCTTCTTCGTTGGGCTCGTCCACGGTGACGCGGACGGCGTCTTTGTCTTCCACAAGGCCTTTTGCGATGGTTTTGAGTAATTCTTCCATACCTGTACCCTCGATTCATGATCCGGCGATGGAGCGGGACGGCGCGCGCCGCCTCGCTGCCGCGGCCCCCAATCGGGAACCGTTACGCAGTGTCTGACACTACATAGCGCCGCCGTCTTTCAAAATCTTCTTCACGGTATCGGTGGGTTGCGCGCCGTTTGCGATCCATTTCTGGGCCTTGTCGGCGTCGACTTTGATTACGCTGGGCTCTTTGGTGGGATCGTAGTAACCGATCTCCTCGATGAACCGGCCGTCGCGGGGATATCTGGAATCCGCAACGACGATGCGGTAGAAGGGAGCTTTTTTGCCGCCCATCCGACGAAGTCTTATTTTAACAGCCATGACTGTCACCTCCTGCAACCGGATATCCGGCCAAAATTTCTATTTACACCCCGCGTAAGCGGGAGTGAAACCGAGTGTAATTCATGTTTCGAAGTTTATCCCATCGGGGGCATGCCCGGCGGGGGCATCATGGGGATTCGCCGTTTGCCTTTTTTGCCCTTCATGCCGCCCAGCTGCTTCATCATCTTCTGCATCTGTTCAAACTGGCGAAGCAGCTTGTTGACGTCCTCCACCTTGGTGCCGCTGCCCGCAGCGATGCGCCGCTTGCGGCTGGGGTTGATGATGGAGGGCTTTTCCCGCTCCTTGGGGGTCATGGAGGTGATGATCGCCTCGATGCGGTACATCTGGCGGTCGTCCACATCCACGTTTTCCAACTGTTTCCCCACCCCGGGGAGCATAGACATGATCTGCTTTAACGGGCCCATCTTGCGGATCTGCCGCATCTGGTCCAGCAGATCGTTCATATCAAAGCTTGATTCCTTGAGCTTTTTGGCGAGCTTTTGGGCGTCTTTTTCGTTGACCTGGTTCTGGGCTTTTTCGATCAGGGTGAGCATGTCGCCCATCCCCAAAATCCGGGAGGCCATCCGCTCGGGGTGGAACGGCTCCAGATCCTCCAGCTTTTCGCCGATGCCGGCGAACTTAATGGGCTTTCCGGTGACGGCCAGCACGGACAGGGCGGCGCCTCCGCGGGTGTCACCGTCCAGCTTTGTGAGCACCACGCCGTCAATTCCCAGGGCTTCATTGAAGGACTGGGCCACATTGACCGCGTCCTGGCCGGTCATGGCGTCCACCACCAGCAGGATTTCGTCGGGGGTGACCTCCGCCTTGACCCGTTTGAGCTCATCCATCAGCTCCTCGTCGATGTGCAGGCGGCCGGCGGTGTCCAGAATTACGATGTCGTTGCCGTAATCCTTAGCCTGGCGCACCGCCTCCCGGGCGATCTTGACCGGGTCGGCTTTGCCCATTTCAAACACCTTGGCGCCGGCCTTTTCACCCACAACCTGAAGCTGTTCAATGGCGGCGGGGCGGTAAACATCGCAGGCCACCAGCAAAGGACGGTGCCCCTGGGAGAGAAAGTGCTTGGCGAGCTTTGCCGAATGGGTGGTTTTACCGCTTCCCTGAAGGCCGCACATCATGATGACACAGGGTGGCTTGGAGGGGAACTTGATGCGGGAGTTTTCGCTGCCCATCAGGGAACAGAGCTCCTCGTTGACAATTTTGATGACCTGCTGGGCGGGGGTTAGGCTTTCCAGCACCTCGCTGCCCACGCAGCGTTCGCTGACTTTGGAGACAAAATCCTTGACGACCTTATAGTTAACATCCGCTTCCAGCAGGGCGAAGCGGACCTCGCGCATGGCCTCTTTTACATCGGCCTCGTTTAACTTACCCTTGGACCGCAGGCGTTTGAACGCGGCGGAGAGTTTGTCGGAAAGCCCTTCAAATGCCATGTTGCTCCTCCTCTAAATGACGTTAGCTGTTTTCCTCCGAGATTTGGCGGGCCAGCAGGCGGATCTCTTTGAGATTCCGCTCCAGCTCCCCGGAGTATTTGTATTGATCGTTGATTTCATAGGAGCGTTCGGCCAGCTCGCGGATGCGCTCCAGCGCCTGTTCCATGTCGTAAAACCGCTCGGCCAGGCGAAGCTTATCCTCCAGCTCGAACAAAAAGACCTCGCCCCGCTTGATCCCATCCCGCACACCCTGGCGGGTGATTTTTTTCAGCTCCGCGATTTCGGAGAGGGACAGGTCCTCGTTGTAATAAAGCTCGATCAGGTCGCGCTGCTTATCGGTGAGCATGTTGCCGTAAAAATCCAACAGGGTGGATACCCTCAGGTTTTTTGTTGCCATAAACAGCCTCCTGTTCAAAATCAAAGAAAGCTTTTTCCCTTTACACTTGTTTGAGTATACAGGAGAAGTTCTGCTTTGTCAAGGGGTTTGCTTTACATTTACAAAAAAATTGTCGCAGCCTTGTAAAAAACAGAAAGAACCTCGTTTTTCTGGGGAAATCCGCCGGGACAAACAAAATTGCGCGCCGGACACATATAAATAAGGAAAGCGGAATTTTTCCGCGCTGTGAAACGGGGGAGTCAACCATGTTTTCTGCACTGATTTCGTTTGTGGCAACGCATCTTTTGTACTTTGCACTGCATCTGGAGGGGAACGGCTCGTTCCCCAAACCTCTGTCTGCCAAGGAGGAAAAGCTGTGCTTCGATCAAATGGCAGCCGGGGACTTAAAGGCCCGGGATAAGCTGATTGAGCACAACCTGCGGCTGGTGGCGCACATTATTAAAAAGTACTACTCCGCCACCAACGACCAGGAGGATTTGATCTCCATCGGCACAGTGGGGCTGATCAAAGCGGTGGGGACGTTCGATTACAGCAAAGGCACCCGGTTTGCAACCTATGCGTCCAGGTGCATAGAAAACGAAATCCTGATGCACTTCCGAAACCTGAAAAAAACCTCAGGTGAGGTGTACATCAACGATCCCATTGATATGGACAAAGAGGGCAATACCCTGACCATGATGGACATTGTTGCCGACGACGAAAACATCATCGACAGCATTGATCTGAAACTGCGTTCCGAACAGCTCCACAAGCACATTGAAGGGGCGCTGGACGAGCGGGAACAGACCATCATCAAGCTCCGCTATGGCTTGGGTGGCCGCAGGCCGATGACCCAGCGGGAAGTTGCGTCCAAGCTGCACATCTCCCGGTCGTATGTCAGCCGGATTGAAAAAAAGGCGCTGCTGATCCTCCGAAAAAAGATGGAGCAGTAAAATATGCGGTCGCTGGGCATATCGCCTGGAACAGCCCCCGGAGCAGATTTTCTCCGGGGGCTGTTTGGATGTTTGGAGCACGCCTGATTTTTTTCCTAGAATTGTGTATAAGCGAACGGTTATACATCGCTCGGCAAATGCCTCTGGTCACAAATTCGTGTCGACTGAGAGAAGAAAAATTGAAACTGGTTATTGCATTCAAAATTTAAACTTGTTATACTCAACGTAGATCAAATATAAGAATTGGCTTTGCAGCAGGCCAAGTGGTAAACAGGCTTGGTGAGGATTTGTCACAGGACGTTTTTATGCGCGTTTTTGTGGTGCGGCTGTGAAAGCGCATAAAAGCGGGCTGGAACAGTGGCCTGGAAAGGATTTTCCGGCTGCGGCTGCTCTGGCTGAAAGGGGTGATGTCATGTCGATCGAACAGGAAGCCAAAGTCTTTATGGAACAGCTTCAGCAGGTGTATTATGTAGACAGAGATCTGAACAAAACGCTTTCGTTGATGGACAAGGACGTCAGATGGATTGGCTCAGGCCAGGCGGAAATTTGCCGGGGCCTGGAGCAGGCAAAAGCCTTGCTGGAAAAAGAACAGGCAGAATTTTATAATTCCTTTCAGATTTTAAAGTCGTCTTACGAGGCCGTGGCTCTTTCCAAGGAATTTTGTTTTGTCTGGGGATTTTTGACGATACAGGAAAAAGCGCCCTACACCATTTTAATGGAGCTGAATGTGCGGGTGTCCGCCATCTGCCGTAAAACCGACCAGGGGCTTCGGCTGTACGAACTGCATATGTCGCTTCCCAGTGCGGACCAGGATGACAGTGAATTTTTTCCGAAAAAACTTGCAAAAGAGGCCAATCGCAAGCTGGAACTGCTGCTCGCGGAAAAGTCGGAGGAAATTGAAGCTCGCAATCGGGATCTGAAAAATCTGATGCAAAATGTTCCCGGGGGGATTTTTCGCTGTCTGGACGATGAATCGCTGACCATTCGCCAGATGAGCGACGGCTTTTTATCCATGTTCGGATATACGCGGGAAGATATAAAAAACCGGTTTCACAACAGCTTTTTAGAGATGATCGCGCCCGAGGACCGGGAAAAGGCGCTGCAGGACGCCGCAGATCAGACCAAAAACAGCGACCGGAAAGAACTGCAGTACCGCGTAGTCTGCGCCGACGGCAGCCTGATGTGGGTGCTGGACAAAGGGCAGCTTTATCAAACCGGGGACGGGCAGAGGTCGTTTTACTGCGTTTTGGTGGACATCACCGAGCAGAAAAAGGATCAGGAAGAAATCCGCAGAATGTTGGAACGCCATCAGATCATTATGAATCAGGCAAACGACATCATCTTTGAGTGGGATATTCTCAAGGATGGTTTTGTGTTTTCCAACAATTGGATGAAAAAATTTGGTTATGAGCCGCTGACCACTCGGGTTAGGGAATGCTTCCTGGAACAATCGCACGTCCATCCGGAGGACCGGCGTCTGTTTACAGACGCGATGGATTCCATCCGGGCGGGGATCCCCTATACAGAAACTACGATCCGGATTGAAAACGGCGATCAAAAATATCTTTGGTGCCGGGTGCGGATGACCGGTCAGTTTGACCGGCAGGGGCGTCCTTTTAAAGCAGTTGGCGTCATCGTGGACATCGACAGTGAAAAAAAGCAGTCGCAGCTATTGACCGAACGGGCCGAGCGGGATACGCTGACCAAACTTTACAATAAAGGAACCGCCCAGGTTTTGATTGAGCAGCACTTGGCCACCTGCCGGGACGATGCGCTTAATGCGGTGTTAATAATTGATGTGGATAATTTTAAACAGATCAACGACTCAAAAGGGCATTTGTTTGGAGACGCATATTTAAGTGAAATTGCCCGCAGAATCAAAAAACTGTTCCGGGAACAGGATGTAGTCGGCCGTATCGGAGGGGACGAGTTTATCGTTTTCATGAAGGATATCACCGATCCGGAGCTTGCCAAACGGCGGGCGGGACAGATTCTTGAAGAGTTTGCCAAGCTTTCCGTCAAGGATATACAAAGCCAGGCGGCCTCCTGCAGCATTGGGATTGTCGTTGCCCGGGGGAATTCCATGCGGTTTAAAGACCTTTTCCAGCGGGCGGACATGGCCCTGTACAGTGCAAAAAAGCAGGGAAAGCGGCGCTTTATGGCTTACGACGACAGTATGGTGCAGGGATTTGCAGGAGAAAGCGCGGCCGCCGCACCGCATTCGGCGGTGGGCGATGTCATTGACTCGGAAAACCCGTCTCCAGCGGTGACCAGCACGCTGGTGGAAAATATTTTCCGCATTCTTTACGAGGCGCCGGATATTGAAGCAGCGGTGGGCGCAATTTTGGAAATTGTCGGCCGTCAGTATGATGTCAGCCGGGTTTATATCTTTGAAAACACAGAGGACGACCAGTATTGCAGCAACACCTTTGAATGGTGCAACGACGGGGTGGAGCCTGAAATTCAGCATTTAAAGCGGGTAAGCTATCAGGAAGACCTCAAAGGGCACTATCTGGATAACTTTAACAAAAATGGCGTGTTTTACTGCCGCGACATCCGGACGCTTCCTCAGGAGCAGTATGCAATTTTGCATCCGCAGGGCATTCAGTCCCTGCTTCAGTGCGCCATTCAGGACAATGGCAGGGTTAAAGGATATGTGGGCTTTGACGAGTGCCGCCACAGGCGGTTCTGGACGCAGGAGCAAATCGACACGTTGTCGCTCATATCCGAAATCCTCAGTGTATTCCTGCTGAAAAAGCGCGCGCAGGACAGCCTGGAAAAAGTGGTAGCCGGTATGCAGACGGTGCTGGATAATCAAAGCTCCTGGGTATACGTCATTGATCCGGACAGCTATCAAATGTGGTTTGTCAACCAAAAGACTGTTGAGCTGGTGCCGGGTGTAAAGACAGGGGACTTTTGTTACCGTGCATTTTTCGGCAGAGAAACCCCCTGTGAACACTGCCCGGCCAGGGAGTTTTTACAGGGGAACACCAGCTCCACGGAAATTTATAACCCGCAGCTAAACGTCTGGTCCTGCGTGGATGTATCTAAAATCCACTGGGAAAATAAGCCGGCCTTGCTTTTGTCCTGTTATGACATCACCCGGTATAAGGTGCAGGAAGAATAAGCCGAGCACGCGGGGCGGCTTGCCGCGGCCTTTTCAAAACCGGCTTTTGGTTTAAGACGGCCGGCGCCGTTTCCCAGCATGGGTTTCAAACCGTCAGAAGCTGCCAAAGGAGAGAATGAGCCATGGATCGAAACCTCTCGGATGAGAAACAACTGAAGATACAAACCTTTGGGGGACTTTCCATCCGCTATGGGGATCGGGTGGTCTCGGAAAATACCGGCCGCAGCAAAAAGGTTTGGGAACTGATCCAGTATCTGATTGCGGTGCGGTACACAGGGGTTTCCGTGGAGCGGCTGATCGAAGCAGTCTGGGAGGACAAGGAACTGGAAAACCCCATGAACGCGCTGAAAAACCTGGTATACCGGGCCCGCACCACCCTGAAGGCGCTGTCGCCTTCGGATGAAAAGGTGGAGTTTATCCGGTTTGAGCACAACTCCTACCTTTGGAACACCGACCTTCCCTGTGTCGTGGACGCGGAGGAAATGGAACGCTGTCACCGTTTGGGATACGACACAAGCCGCGAGGAAAAACAGCGGATGCAAAGCTTTGCCCGGGCAGTGGAGCTTTATCAGGGGGAATATCTGCCAAAATCTTCCTTTCTCGACTGGGTGATTGTGAAAAACGCCTATTACGCCACGCTGTATAAAGAATGTGTTTTAGGTCTGGCAAAGCTCTTGTCCGACGATCAGCGACCGGATGAAGTCATCCGTCTGTGCGAGCGGGCGCTGGAGTTCTGCCCCTACGAGGAGGAGATCCACTGCGCGCTTTTAGCGGCCTATGCGGCCACCGGGCAGGAGAAAAAAGCGGCAGCTCATTACAGCCGCCTGAACGAGACGTTTTTCGATCAGTTTGGGGTGTCGCCTTCCCCAGAGACCACAGCGCTGTACAAATCGGTCATCAAGAGCCTGCACAACATTGAAACGGATCTTTCGGCAATCAAAGACGATCTGCGGGAAATCTGCGACCGCAAGGGCGCGTTCTGCTGTGACTATGATATTTTTCAAAACATCTACCGCTTGCAGGCCCGCTCGATGGCCCGCACCGGAAGCAGCATTTACATTGCCCTTTTGACCATCACCGATGAAAGAGGGGAAGTCCCGTCCAAAGAGACCATCAAACGGGTGGTGCGGCCGCTGTACAGAATGGTAGCCGCTGGGCTGCGCCGGGGTGATGTAGTGGCTCCGTACAGCTCCACTCAGTTTGTAGTGATGCTGCCCATGACAACCTATGAAAGTGCGAAGATGGTCACCGGCCGCCTGCTGAGCCGGTGCAAACGGCTTTTGAATAAAGAAGAAGTCAAAGTGACGGTCACCGTCGCTTCGGTGGACCCTGTATAGGAAATCGGACGATAAAACCCTGTGTCTGGAAGGGAGGTTAGGCATGATCCGATCAACCAAGGTTCGATCCCTTTCTGTGCTGTGCGCGGCCTGCTTTCTGGCATCTGTCCTTTTATCCTCCTGCGTGCCGGCAGTGGATGGGCCGAAAGATGCAAGCTCCTGGGGCAGCTCTGCGACAGCCTTCCAGGGGAGTTCGGAACAAGGCGCTTTCTCCTCCGGCGGGAGGGAGTATGAAGGAACGTCTGCGCCCAGCGTGTCCGCAGAGGATTCACAGTACGCTTCCCAGACGTCCAGACAAAGCAGCCCGCACAGTTCTCAGAGCCGGGGGGAATTCTCGGCGGGGACGTCTTCTTCCCGAAGCTCATCCAAAGGGACGGGAGACGGCGCAAAGCCTTCTTCCAAGCCGGCGGGAACGAGTTCAAAAGGGGGAGGGGGAACCTCCGCAAAGCCTCCTGCACAAAGGCCTATATCGGTTAAAACTCCCAAGGCATCCGGATCGGTAGTGCTGGGAAAAGGCGGCACGTCCATCGACGCCAGCAACGGCGCGGAGGGCTACATCATGGTCAAGCACACCGGCAGCAGCAAGCGGCTGAAGCTGCAAATCAAAAAGGACGGCAAGACCTACAGCTACGATTTAAACAACAAGGGAAATTACGAAGTATTCCCATTGACGATGGGAAGCGGAAGCTACAGCGTGATGGTGGCGGAAAACATCGCCGGAACCAAGTACAGTGTGTTATACAACACCACCATTTCGGTCAAACTCAAGGATGCCCTGACAACTTATTTGTATCCCAGTCAGTACGTATGGTTTACCGCGTCCTCCAAGGCGGTGAAAAAATCCTACGAGCTGTGCGCGGGCAAGAACACCGAGCTTGAGATGGTGCAGGCGGTGTACTCCTATATCATTCAAAACATCAAGTACGATAAGAAAAAAGCGGCCACGGTGACGTCAGGCTACCTGCCCGATGCAGACGAGACCTTAAGCTCCGGCAAGGGAATCTGCTTTGATTACGCGGCGCTGCTGGCAGTGATGCTCAGGGCCCAGGGAATTCCCACCAAACTGGTCAAGGGAAAAGTGGCCCCCAACGATATCAGCCACGCGTGGAACATGGTGTACGTCAAGGAAAAAGGGTGGATCAAGGTGGGATTTACCTTTCAGGCGAAAACCTGGACCCGGATGGACCCCACGTTCAGCGCCTCGCCTTCAGGGCTGACCGATTTTATCGGCAACGGAAAAAACTACACGGGACTGTATGAGTATTAACGGCGGACAACCGAAAGAAAGGCTGGAACACAATGGATACGAGCAACAAGCAAACCAAGCGCAGGCGCTATCTCCCCGCGTCGGAGCTTGCGATGTTCTGCGGACAACTGGCGATGATTTTGCAGTCGGATATCCTGCTCAGCGACGGAGTCGCCTCCCTGTGTGAAGAGGGAGCGCGAACCGGCAACGCCCAGGCGTTCGGACGGCTTCGGGACACCGTGCAGGAGACCGGCTCCCTGTACCTGGCGGTCAAACAGGCAGGCTTTTTTCCGCCCTACCTTGTCAATATGGTGCGGGTGGGCGAGCAGGCGGGCAAGCTGGACGAGGCGATGGAAAGCCTCAGCCGGTACTACGAGCGGGAGGATCAAATCCGCAAATCCATCCGCAGCGCGGTGGTGTATCCCGCGGTGTTGATGCTGATGATGGCGGTGGTAATCGCGGTGCTGCTGATCAAGGTCATGCCGGTGTTTGCTCAGGTGTTTGACGATCTGGGCGGACAGGCGGTTTCCACCTCCAATGCGATGATGCGGTTCGGCATGACGGCGGGGATTTGCGCGCTGGGGCTGATTGGGCTGGCCTTTGTGGTCGTGCTGGCGCTGCTGATGGCCTCCCGCACCCAAAAGGGCTATCGGGCCCTGATTCGGCTGGGGAGCCGTTTCCCGCTGACCAAGGGGATTTTTGCGAAGCTCACCTCCAGCCGGTTTGCGTCGGCCATGGCCATGCTTTTGCAGAGCGGCATGGACGTTGATGAATCACTGGAGCTGGCGCAGGAATGTGTCACCGACGAAGCAGGGCGGAGCAAGGCCGCCCGCTGCCGGGAGCTGATGGCCCAGGGCGTTACCTTTGCGGACGCGCTGGAACAGACCGAGATGTTTGAGCCGCTGTATCTGCACATGGTGCGCACCGGCAGCCAGACTGGCCGGGAGGACATGGTGATGAAAAAGCTGGGCGAGCTTTGCTCCGGCCAGGCAGATGAGTCTTTGTCCCGTCTGGTTTCGGTGATCGAGCCTACGCTGGTGGCGGTGATGAGCGTCATCATCGGCGCAATTCTGCTGGCGGTGATGCTGCCACTGACTGGCGCCATGTCCGCCATCGGGTAAAAAATTCCAGCCCACAGGAAAAAATCCTGGGGAAACAATCCCTACGAGGTTTTGGGACACAGACGAAAGGAGGAGCAGCCGTGCATCTATACCGTCAGAAGAAATCCGTTCGCTGGGGAATTTTCGCGTCCCTGGCGTTGTTTGCAGCGGCTGTCCTGGCAGCGGCGTTTTTGCTTCAAAAAACCACCGACTCCGCATCGGCGGAACGCAAAAAACAGATGGAGGCAGCGATCCACAAGTCCATCGTAAGCTGCTACGCAGTGGAGGGCCAGTATCCAGAAAGCCTGGAGTATCTGGAAAAGCATTACGGGCTTTCGGTGGACCGGGACCGGTTTGTGGTGGAATATTCGGTGTTTGCTTCCAACCTTTATCCCGCTGTGCAGGTGGCGGAAAGGGGGAACGGCTGACATGGGAAACCCGGTAAAAAACGCCCATTCGGTGGACGTGGTTTTTGCAGTGGCACTGTTTGCGCTGTTCGCGGTGCTGTCCCTCATGCTGGTGCTCATCGGCGTGCGGTCTTACTCCGGCGCGGTGGAGCGCTCCGCAGCGGCCGCCCAGACCAGGGCTCAGGTGCTGTATCTGTCCAACAAGGTCCGGAGCGCCGACCAGGCGGGGGGCGTAGCCGTGCGGCAGGAAAACGGCATATGCGTGCTTTCCCTGGCGGAGGAAACGGACGGCGAGCCCTATGAAACCCTGATTTATTGTCACGATGGAAAATTGATGGAACAGCTTGCGGCCAAAGGAGATTCGTTTGAGCCGGGAAACGGGCAGGAAATCGCCGAGGCCGCGTCCTTTCAGGCGTCTCTGTCCCAGAGCGGAAGGCTTTTGATCCAGGTGGGGAGCGGCGGGACGGTCCGTTCCTTTGAACTGGCGCTGCGCAGCCGGTGACAGGGCGCGGCTTTTTCACAGGACGAAAGGAGGAGACAGGATGAAAACGGTAAAATCCCGGGTGTTTTTAGTGGAACTGATTCTGGTGATCCTCTTTTTTGCGCTGTCCACGGCGGCGGTGCTGCAGTTGTTTATGGCGGCCAACCGGCAGAGCGAACGCAGCGAGCTGCGCACTCAGGCGCTGGTGGAGGCCCAGAACATGGCGGAACGGCTTAGAAATACGGAGCACCCTCAAACGGTGCTGGACAAAGAGGGATGGTCTGCCGTGGCATCGGGTCCATCCACCTGCTACACCCGTCGGTATGACCGGGCATTTCAGCCTTCCGGCGAAGGGGAGATCGTGCTGTCCGTCACGGTCGAACAACAAAATTCCGAGGGAGGCGGAACGCTTTTGAAGATGAAGGTGGCGGTGGAGGACACCGCGGACAACGGCGGCAGAACGCTCTGCTCCCTGGACGCGGACCGGTATCTCCCGGGATGGAAGGAGGGTGCGCGGTGAAAGCTTCCAACCGGTTCCACATCGGGACGGGCGTGTCCTCTTTAATCATGATTTTGGTGGTGCTTTGCCTGACGGTGTTCGCCGTGCTTTCTTACACCACCGCCCGGGCGGATGCGGCGCTGACCCAGAAAAGCCTGGACGCCGCCGATGCGTACTACCGCGCCGCATCCCGGATGGAGCGCACGCTGGCCCAGGTGGATGGGGTGCTGGCCGCAGCCGCCGAACAGGCCGGCGATTCCCAGACTGCGTATCTGGCCGGTGCAAAAGAGGCGCTGTTAAAGCTTGACGGCGCCAAGGCAGAGCAGGCGGGCGAGGGACTCACCCTGATCCTTCAACAGGATCTTGGGGACGGCAGAACTCTGCGGGCAGTGCTGGACATCCCGCCCGCGGGAGACGCGCGGTACCGGATCGAGTCTTATAAACTGCTGCCTGTTCAAAACTGGAACCCGGATTCGGACGTGCAGGTCTGGCCAGGGGAGTAGAAATTCCGCATTTAGAAAGGATCGGTCAACATGCAGATCATGGAAGTTTTAAAGCGGGCGGTTCAAACAGGCGCGTCCGACCTGTTTCTGGTGTCCGGATGTCCGCTGTCCGCAAAAGTTAACGGGGAGATCGCCTATTTCAGCCAGGAGAAGCTGGACAGCGGCGTCGCGCAGGGGTTAATCTCTGAAATCTATGAGATTGCCCATCGGGACCAGTTGGGGCGGTTGATGCAAACGGGTGACGACGACTTTTCGTTTTCCGTAAACGGCTTGGGTCGGTTCCGGTGCAACGCCTATAAACAGCGAGGCTCCCTGGCGGCGGTGCTGCGGGTGGTGTCCTTTGAACTTCCCGATCCGGCGCAGATGCACATCCCCGACCAGGTGATCGACCTGTACCAAAAGAAAAAGGGGCTGGTGCTGATTACCGGCCCGGCTGGGAGTGGAAAATCCACCACCCTGGCATGCATGATCGACAAGATCAACAAAACCTGCAACTACCATGTTATTACCATCGAGGATCCTATTGAGTATATTCATTCCCATAAAAAAAGCATTGTCAGCCAGCGGGAGGTTTCCAACGATACAGCGGACTACGCAAACGCCCTGCGGGCCGCACTGCGTCAATCCCCCAACGTGATCCTTCTGGGAGAGATGCGGGACTTTGAGACTATTCAGACCGCTTTGACCGCTGCGGAAACCGGCCAGCTGGTGCTGTCCACCCTGCACACAGTGGGGGCCGCCAATACCATCGACCGGATCATCGACGTGTTTCCGGCCAATCAGCAGCAGCAAATCCGGGTGCAGCTGTCCATGGTGCTTCAGGCGGTGGTGTCCCAGCACCTGATTCCCACCGTGGACGGAGGACTGATCCCCGCGTTTGAAGTGATGACAGCCAACAGCGCCATCCGGAACATGATTCGGGAGTCCAAGATTCACCAGCTGGACAACGCCATTTACGCGGGGGCTGCTCAGGGAATGGTCACCATGGACGCCAGTATTCTGCGGCTGTATCAGCAGGGCAGGATCTCCCGGGAAAATGCGCTGATGTATGCCTCCAACCCGGAAGTGCTGGCCAAAAGGATGACCCCGTAAGCCGAGCACATCAATCTGCCGGACGGTATACCCGTCCGGCGTTTTTTCTGGTTGCACGAAGTTTTTGGAAAGAAAGCTTGTCAAACAGTTGATAATCGTCGATGAATCGCAAAAGAAATTGGACAATATCCATAAAAAAGAAGTCGGTAATTCTATAAGAGGGAGCCTGATTTTTAATTGCAATGGCCTGTGAAAGATGATACAATTTAGTGGTGAATTGTAAAATGGAAACAAAATAAGTTCCATGGGAAGGACATATCCTTCCGAAGCAATCTTATTTTAAAAGAAAGGATATCGTCCCTTTTCAATCTGTCAGCGGGATGATAGCGGGTGTAAATTATGGCACAGGAAACCAACAACAATCTGCATTTGGAAAACGTATCCCCCAAGGCCGTTCAAGTCATGGAGGAAGTCAAAAAAGTGATCGTGGGTAAAGATGCGATCATCGAAAAGGTGCTGATCGCGATTTTGTCCAAAGGCCACGTGTTGATTGAGGATATTCCGGGCGTTGGTAAAACTACGCTGGCGCTGGCCTTTTCCAAGGCCATGTCCCTGGATTACCGGCGGCTTCAGTTCACCCCCGACGTGCTGCCCACAGACGTGACGGGATTTTCGGTCTACAACAAAGCGACCGATAGCTTTACATATAAACCCGGTGCGGCGGTCTGCAACCTGTTTTTGGCGGATGAAATCAACCGTACGTCCTCCAAAACCCAGTCCGCACTGTTGGAGGTCATGGAAGAAGGCCGCGTGACCGTGGACGGTATCACCCGTGAGATGCCCAAGCCCTATCTGGTCATCGCCACCCAGAACCCCATTGGCTCCATCGGAACCCAGATGCTGCCGGAATCCCAGCTGGACCGGTTTATGATCCGGCTGACCATGGGGTACCCCGACGCCCAGAGCGAAATTGACATCGTAAAAGGGAAACAACAGGCCAATCCTTTGGAGACCGTGAACGCCGTGGTTACCGGCGAGGATATTGTCGCCATGCAGGACTTGGTGGAGCAGATCTACGTCCATGACGCGGTGTACGCATACATGGTGGCCCTTGCCAACGCCACCCGTGTGCATCCGCTGCTGGAACTGGGCGTCAGCCCCCGGGGCACCATCGCCCTGGCCAGGATGTCCCAGGCGCACGCGTTCATGAAAGGCCGGGATTATGTCACGCCCGACGACGTGCAGTCTGTATTCCACGACGTTGTGGAGCACCGTGTTCTGTTAAGCCCCAAAGCAAGGGTCAACGATGTGACTGCTGCGATGATTCTCGATGAAATCCAAAGCCAAGTGGAGCTTCCCGTTGTAAAATAAGCGATTTGTTCAGAAGTGGAGATTTGCTATGTCAAAAACCAGAGTGCTGTATGGGGTACTGCTGATCAGCGCCTTGATGTTCTTCGTTCTGTACGTGGATATGCTGTCGATCATCGTGCTGCTGCTGGTGCTGATCCTGCCGCTGGTCATGCTGGCGATTATCGCCATGACAAGCGCGGGCATCCGTGCGAACATCACCTCCCCGGTGGCGGTGGCGACCAAAGACGAGGGAACCCGGGTAGAAATTCAGGTGGAGAATTTTTCCTTTTTTCCTGTGGCCAACGCCAGAATGACCGTCTGCTATAAAAACAACTTTTCCAATCAGGAAGAAACCGAATACATCACCATCCCCATTCACGCAAACAACAAAGAAAAAATATCCTTTGAGCTGTCCTCCGCGCACTGCGGAACTGTGACGGTGGAGCTCAGACGGATTCAGTTGTACGACTTTTTCAAGCTGTTCTGCATCCGCAAGCGGATTGGCAAAAGCTGCAGCGTCCTGGTGATGCCTCAGACGTATGACCTGGACGTGGCGGTGGACCGCAACTCCGACTACATCGCCGAGAGCGAGATGTTCTCCAAGCTCAAAAGCGGCGACGATCCATCGGAGGTCTTTAACATCCGCGATTACGCGGGCGGCGATAAATTAAACCGCATTCACTGGAAGCTGAGCTCCAAGCTGGGCGATCTTCTGGTCAAGGAGTATTCCCTCCCGGTCAGCCATTCGTTCCTGATTTTGGTGGAGCTCTATATCGACCCCACCAAGAACAACCCGATGGAGTATCTGGACACCATTGTGGAAACGGTGTTTTCCCTGTCCCGGCTGCTGGTGCAGCGGGAAACAGCCCATTTTATCGGATGGTATGATTCCGGGGACGGCGCGTTTTATAAAGAAGAAATTCACACAGAACAGGATGCGTTTACCGCCATCGCCAAGCTTTTGGAGGCTCATACCAACAGCGACGGCAATTACACCCTGGATTACCATCACAAAGTGGATCGCCACACCCAGTACTCCCATGTGGTGTATGTTACATCCCGGATTACCCAGGATGTGCTGTCCCGCTGCGGGGAGTACCAGAAGATGGCGCCCATGTCTGTTTTGCACGTTACCAACGATGTAGACGAACAACCGAATCTGACTTCCTCCTCGGTGGAGGTCATTCCTCTTCAGGTAGGCGCGGTACAGTTCAGTCTTCGCTCGCTTGTGCTGTAGAGGAGGTCTGAAGATGAATTTGTTTAAAAAATCATCGGCGCAGCCCTTTTCGCAGATGAGCAGAAAAATTGACAACGGCATTACCCTGAACAATCTGGAAATGTCGGCAGAAAAATCCAAAAAGCCTCTGTTTGCGATGATCGTGCAGTTTGTCATCGTGCTGCTGGGCACTTTGGGCGCGATGTACACGTTTATCACGTTCTTTGACATCGTGCACTTTAAGCCTACCCTGATCGTGTGCAGCGTGATTTTCAGCGTGCTGTTCACCCTGCTGTACTCTGCAAAGACCTATGTCAAGTTTACTCTGCCGATTGTGTCTTTGCTGTTTATTGTGGTGATTATTGTTTTTAACCGGGACGTGGCCATGGGCTTTAACCTGGTGAAAAACCTGCTGGTTTCGGGGATTAACGTGGCGATGGGGTACTCTTTCCCGGTGGATGTGTTCCCCTACGCGTTGGAGTATGCCAAGAGCATCTCGATCTTTTTGATTCTGGCTATGTTCTTTTTAACCGCTTTGATCGGTTTTGCGGTTGTGTACCGGCCCAATGTGTTTTTGGTGCTTTTGGTCACCTTCCCGCTGTTCGAAGTGGGCATGTTTTTCGGAATCGTTCCCTCGTATATGCCGCTGGCGATGTTGCTGGCGTGCTGGACCTCGGTTCTGGCCATGCAGATGGCCTCCTCCCGGTTTTTGTGGCGTAATAAGAACGCGCAGTTTGAAACCAATGGCAACAAACACTTTTACGCCAAATCGGAATCCAAGCAGGGCATGATCATCGGTACCGGTGTCGTCATGGCTGTGGCCACCCTGCTTGTGTTTGGACTGACCACTTTTGTGCTGACTCAAACCAACTTTACCCGTCCCCCTGAAGTGGACGTTCTCCGCGCAGATATTAAAAACGGCGTGGATGATCTGTTCTACAAGGACAACGACATGGATGACAGCATGGGCGGTATTAATGAAGGAAAGCTGGAAAAGGTCGACAAGCGGATTGTCAAAAACCAGATTCACCTTCAGGCAGAGCTTCCATACAGCAAAAGCGGAACCTATTTAAAAGGCTATGTGGGCATTAACTACACCGGTTCCAACTGGGAAAGCCTGACCAACCGGCAAAAAAGCGAATACGCCGGCATGCTGAACTCTCTGAGCAGCCAGGGGCTGAGCCCTCAGCGCATGGACGGTCTACTTTTAGATGCCATGAAAGATCGGAATGAAACGGTGAACAACGCCCTGGGCCAGGCGAAAATTACCAACCTGATGGCCAAGAAGAACTACTCCTACCTGCCGTACACCTCTTTCTTAAAGGGTGGGTCTGAGATGGATTTCATCGAGGACTCCATGACGGTTATCCGGGGGAAGGACACCTACAGCGTTCCTTTTTACGGCGATTATTCCTCGATGAAGGATTACATTGAGACCAGCCCCCTGCGGAAAAACGATCAGGTGAGCAAGGCGATCCAGGAGTACGACAAGTACGTCAAAGACGTGTATACCCAGCTCCCCAACAAGGGTCTGGAAGAAATTAAAGAGATGTATTCCTCCCTGGAATACAACAGTGTGGAAGAACTGGGCCGCAACATCCGGCAGTACCTGGCCACCAGCACCGTGTATTCCACGACCTCTACCCGTGTTCCCCGGGGAACGGATTTTGTCGACTTTTTCTTAAAGAGCACCAAGCAGGGCTTTTGCACCCATTACGCCACGGCGGCTACTGTGATGTTCCGCGCGGCGGGGGTTCCCGCCCGGTATGTGGAAGGATATCTTGTATTTCCCAGCGACTATGAAAACAGCAAGGGGAATACGGTGAAAACCGATCTGTCCGGCGTGGGGAAATCCGGTACGCAGGACAGCGTCGTGGTCAACATCAGCGACAACAACGCCCATGCGTGGGTGGAATATTACAAAGAAGGCGTGGGCTGGGTGCCCTTTGAGGTCACACCCGGTTTCTACACCGAAAATGTCACCCAGGTCAACCCAGAGCCTGAACCGCAGCCGCAGCCCGAAGAGGAAACTGACGAGCCTGTGGAAGAGGAACCCGAGATTAGCCCGGAGGATCTGGCGAAACAGCGTAAAGAACAGGCGATCAAGCTGGCGATCCAGATCATCGTGACGATTGTCATCATCGCTGCATTTGTGGCGCTGCTCTGGCTGCTGATCGTATTCCGCAGAAGCCATGCGAACAAAAAGCGCGTGAAGAGCTTTACCACCAGCGACAGACGTCAAAATGTGGTCAACGCATACGCCTACCTGAAAAAGGTACTGAGCTTTGCGGGGCTTGATAACAGCAAAAACCATCCGTATATGCAGTTTGCGGATGAAATTGCCTACGCGTATCCCTTTGTGGATCAGGAGGATTCCCGCCGAGCGATGCGCACTTATCTGAAGGCATCCTTCAGCCGGCAGGAGATCACCCCGGAGGAAATGGAGCATGCGGTGGAATTCAGCAAGCGGTTTGCCATGAAGCTGTATCCCAAGCTGACGAATTCCCAGAAGATCACCTATCTGTATATTAAAAATCTGTATTAAGCAAACAATACCCACGCCTATAAAAAGGCGTGGGTATTGTTGATTGCCAAGCGGTTGCAGGGAAAGGCGCCCCCTGAATGGAAAATCTGACAAGATGAGTAGAGGGAATACAGAAAATCAAGGATGAAGGAGGAATATCCTATGGAAACGTATATGCGAATTTTTCAAGCGCTGGACGATATGCAGTTAGGTGATGGGACAAACGAATTGCTGTGGGACTATCTAGCTGTCCTTTATTTGAACGGCCAGATTATGGAGGATTATATGCTGCTGCAAAATGGTGAATGCTACACGGCGCTGTTTACCCTGCCGGAATCCGATTCCCTCAATGAGAAATACAAAAATCGTTATGTAAAAGAGCAGGAGAAAAAAGTCAAGGCACATTTTTCCATAGGACAACTGGAGAAGGTTGGAAAAAACGGGGAAAACATGAATGTTTGCCACTGTGAATGCCCATCCTGGTATATGCTGTATGCTGAACACGGATCGAGTGAAAGTCCGGTTTACTGCGGCGACTGCGGCAATGCAATCCCCCTTTACAGGCTTCCGCATTTCGATGGGGAAGAGGAATATTACCGTCTGATCGACTGGCAGAGGGCATATCGTGCGGTGGACAGGCTGTGGATGTATGGCCTGTCCGACCGGTTTACTCTTCGACAACTGCGTGATCCCAACTCGCAGTTGTCGAAGGACGCAATGGGCATGAGAAAGGAGCTGGAACAAAAACTGGGTAAGCCGGTTTACTACTTTCTGTTTCATAACCAAAAGCCTATGAAGGGGTGCCCCGCTTGCGGTGGAACATGGAGCGCTTCTCCAAACAGCCAACTCGCGGAGAATCTTTGTCCAAACTGCCGCCTGGCCGCTGACGAATAAGACAAACACAAAGCCAGTCGATGTTTTCGGCTGGCTTTCCCTTGAACTGACCGGGGAGCTATGTTACAATAATTGGGAGATTTTGCCCCGTTTTCCAAACGGTAATTCTGACTGGATAAGGAACGATGGAATGTTTAAGCTGATACGGTATTTAAAGCCCTTTAAAAAACAGGTGATTTTAGGGCCCATCTTTAAGTTAATGGAGGCTATTTTTGAACTGATTGTGCCGCTGGTCATGGCACGGATCATCGACGTGGGCGTCCACAGTCGGGATGTGGGCTACGTGCTGAAAATGGGCGGTCTGATGGTACTGCTGGGCGTGGTGGGTTTAGGATGTGCCCTGACCTGTCAGTACTTTGCGGCCAGGGCCTCTCAGGGAGTGGGAACCCTGCTGCGAAACGACCTGTTTGCGCATATTGGAAAGCTATCCCACTCCCAGATCGACAGTGTGGGCACCGCGTCGCTGATCACCCGGGTGACCAACGATGTCAATCAGCTTCAGGTGGCGGTAGCCATGCTGATCCGTCTGGTGGTGCGGGCGCCCTTCTTGGTGCTGGGTGCAGCGGTGATGGCCATGCTTTTAGACTTAAAGCTGTCGCTGGTGTTTTTGGCGGCGGTGCCGCTGGTGGCGCTTACCCTGTATCTGGTGATGAGCCGTTCCACCCCCTTTTATAAAACCATTCAGAAAAAACTGGACAAAATCGCCCTGATTACCCGGGAGAACCTGGAGGGCGTGCGGGTCATTCGGGCCTTTTCCAAGCAGGAATCCGAAATGGAACGGTTTGATGAGGCCAGCGGCGACCTGGCCAAATCCGCCGTGCGGGTGGGCAGAATCTCCGCGCTGCTCAACCCCATTACCTATGTAATTATGAACGGGGCAATCCTGGCCATCCTGTGGTTCGGGGGCATGCGGGTCCAGTCCGGCGCGCTGATGCAGGGCCAGATTATCGCCTTTGTCAACTATATGACCCAGATCCTGCTGGCGCTGGTGGTGCTGGCAAACCTGGTTGTGATCTTTACCAAGGCCGCGGCCTCCGCCGTCAGGGTCAACGAGATCTTCGCCATGGAGCCCAGCCTCACCGACCGGGGGAACACCCAGAAATCACCCGTTCCCGGAGCGCCAAAAATCGAGTTTCAGGACGTCTCGTTTTCCTACTATGGAAAGGGGCAGGAGGAAGCCCTTTCCCATGTTTCGGTGTCCATCCCGGAGGGGCAGACCGTGGGGATCATTGGAGGTACCGGCTCGGGTAAATCCACCCTGGTCAACCTGATTCCCCGGTTTTACGAGGCTACGGGGGGGAAAATTCTGGTGGATGGAGTGGACGTGCGGGACTATCCCTTCGAGCAGCTCCGGGAGCAGATCGGAATGGTTCCCCAGCGGGCAGTGCTGTTCGAGGGGACCATCGCCTCCAACCTGCGGTGGGCCAAAGAGGACGCGGAGGAGGCAGAGCTTATGCGGGTCCTAGACACCGCTCAGGCCAGGGAGTTTGTGGATAAACTTCCCGAGGGGCTGGACACTCCGGTGGTGCAGGGAGGCAAAAACCTGTCCGGCGGCCAAAAGCAGCGGCTGACCATTGCCCGGGCGCTGGTGGGCGGTCCTAAAATTTTAATTCTGGACGATAGCGCCAGCGCTTTGGACTTTGCCACCGACGCGGCCCTTCGCCGGGCGCTCAAACAGGATACCAAGGGTATGACGGTGCTGATGGTATCCCAGCGGGCGGCCACGGTCAAGGGCGCAGATCAGATCATCGTGCTGGACGACGGAAACGTGGCGGGGATTGGCTCCCACCAGGAGCTGATGGACGCCTGCGATGTCTATCGGGAAATCTGCCTGTCCCAGCTGAGCGCAGAGGAGGCGGTTCAGTGAACAAGCAAGTGATCAAACGCCTCTTGGGCTTTTTAAAGCCCTACGGCGGGTATTTAATTGCAGCGCTGGTCAGCGCGGTGCTAAACGTCACCCTGACGTTGCTGGCTCCGGTGCTGATCGGCGACGGCGTCGACCGCATCATTGGCAAAGGACAGGTGGACTTTAAAGGCCTTGCGCCGATTTTACTCTGGTTAGGGTTCGCAATTCTGTTTGCCGCTTTGTTCCAGTGGATCATGACCCTGTGCACCAACATCGTCACCCACCGCACCGTGCGGGATCTGCGCATCGCGGTGTTCCACAAGCTAAACCGGGTACCCTTAAAAACCATTGACAGTAACTCCCACGGGGATTTAATCAGCCGGGTGGTCAACGACATCGACCAGGTGTCCGACGGACTTTTGCAGGGCTTTTCCCAGTTGTTCACCGGGGTGATTACCATTGTGGGAACCCTGGTCTTTATGCTCTCCATCAACTGGGTCATCGCCCTGGTGGTGGTGCTGGTAACGCCGCTGTCGCTGTTTGTAGCCTCCTTTATCGCCAAGCGCAGCTACAACATGTTTCGGGAGCAATCCGCCGTCCGGGGCGAGCTGGGCGGATATGTGGAGGAGATGGTGGGCAATCAGAAGATCGTCAAGACCTTTCGGTACGAGGAGCGGGCTCAGCAGCATTTCGAGCAGGTCAACGCCCGGCTGTACGACTGCGGGGTCAAGGCGCAGTTTTATTCTTCCCTGACCAACCCTTGCACCCGGTTTGTCAACGGGGTGGTGTATGCGGCGGTGGGAATCATCGGCGCGGTCAGCGCCATTTCCGGCCGGCTGACGGTGGGGCAGCTCTCCTGTTTTTTAAGCTATGCAAACCAGTACACCAAGCCTTTTAACGAGATCTCCGGCGTGGTGACCGAGCTTCAGTCGGCGTTTGCCTCCGCCAAGCGGGTGTTCGACGTGCTGGATGAGGAGGACGAGCCGGCGGAAGAGCCGAACGCCGTACAGGTGCGGGACTGCCAGGGCTTTGTGCAGCTTTCAGATGTGGCGTTTTCTTACCGCAAGGGGGTTCCGCTGATCCAGGGGCTCAACCTCACCGCCAAGCCGGGGCAGAAAATTGCCATTGTTGGTCCTACCGGCTGCGGAAAAACCACCATTATCAACCTTTTGATGCGGTTTTACGACATCCAGCAGGGCCGGATTGAGGTGGACGGCACGGATATCCGTCAGATGACCCGCCAAAGCCTGCGGAGCCTGTACGGCATGGTGCTGCAGGACACCTGGCTGTTCTCCGGAACGGTGCGGGACAACATCGCCTACGGAAAGCCGGACGCCACCGACGACGAGGTCGTGGCAGCCGCCAAAGCCGCCCACGCCCACAGCTTTATCAAGCGCCTGGAAAAGGGGTACGACACCCTGGTTGCGGAGGACGGTGGCAACCTGTCCCAGGGGCAGAAGCAGCTTTTGTCCATCGCCCGGGTGATGCTCATCGATCCGCCCATGCTGATTTTGGACGAGGCCACCAGCAGCATCGACACCCGCACGGAAATCCGCATCCAAAAGGCGTTTAACAAGATGATGGAGGGGCGTACCAGCTTTATCGTGGCCCACCGGCTGTCCACCATTCGGGAGGCGGACGTGATTTTGGTGATGAAGGACGGCTCCATCATCGAGCAGGGGCGGCATGAGGAGCTTCTTTCGAAAAACGGCTTTTATGCTAATCTCTACAACAGCCAGTTTGCGGTGGAGGACGCGGGATGACCGAATACCGACTCATCCGCAGCCGCCGCAAATCCCTGGCGGTCCAGATCACCCCCCAGGGGGAGGTGATCGTCCGCGCTCCCAACCGGCTCCCCTTACCGGTGATCGAAGATTTTTTGCGGCAGAAACAGGATTGGATCACTTCCCGGGCGGGGCGGGCCCGAGAGCGGGAACAGGCAGTGCAGGCGTTTCACTTGACCGAAAACGCCCTGCTTCCCCTGCGGGGAAAGACGTATCCTGTAACGCTTTGGGACCGTCCCAGTGCTGGGTTCGACGGGGAGCGTTTTTTTCTCCCTTATGGAGATGACGCGGCCCAAAAAGCCGCCCTGACCGGCTGCTACAAGCAGCTCGGGGAGGAATACCTCCCCGCCAGGACCCGGGAGCTTGCCGCGGTGTTGGGGATCTCCCCCAACACCGTGACGGTTGGCGGAGCGAAAACCCGGTGGGGTTCCTGTTCTGGAAAAGGGAACATCCGGTTTTCCTGGCGGCTGATGACGGCGCCTGATCCGGCGGTGGACTATGTGATCGTCCACGAGCTCTGCCACATCCGGGAACTGAACCACTCGCCCCGGTTCTGGGCGCTGGTGGAACGGGCGCTTCCGGATTACCGCCAGCGCCAAACGCTTTTGCGCAAGGCGCAGGAGCATCCGGTGTTTTCTTTTTAACGGCAAAAACCTCCTGTTTTTTGGGTCAATACGACTCGAAAAACAGGAGGTTTTGTATATTTAGAAGAAAAAACAACAATACGTATAAATTGAAGCGTTTTTTCTCGGATAACCCGTCCATTTTGGCACACAATAGGGGATGAAACCAAATTGTGAAAGGCGGGTTTGCGCATGCAGCCGATCATTGATGTGGGGGAGATTCTGCTGCGCTCAGTCTCTTCCATCGTGATCCTTTTTATCTTGACCAAGCTTATGGGATACAAACAGATCTCTCAGCTGACGTTTTTTGACTATGCTGTGGGAATCACCATCGGGTCCATTGCGGCTCAGATGGCCTTTGACAAGGACACGCCGTTTTATTTTATGGTGATCGCCATGGCGGTGTACGCCGGCGTCTCGATTCTGATCTCGTTTATCACCAACAAGTCCATCAAGGCCCGCCGGGTGCTGACGGGAACGCCCATCATGCTGATTGAAAACGGCAAAATCATTAAAAAGAATCTAAACAGCGCTCATTTTGATTTAAACGACCTGTTGTCGGAGTGCCGCATCGGCGGGTATTTTAACATCAGCGACATTCAGTACGCCATCATGGAGACCAACGGCAAGGTGAGCTTTTTAGTAAAGAGCGACAAGCGCCCGCTGGAGCCCTATGACATCAACTTGAAGCCTCCGCAGGAAGGGCTGTGCGCCAACGTGATCATCGACGGCCAGGTGATGCAGGAAAACCTAAAGATGATCGGAAAAAATGAGGAATGGCTGCAAAAAAAGCTCAAGGAGCAGAAGGTAAACGATGTGTCCCAGGTGCTGCTGGGCACCTGCGACCGGGACAACCAGCTCACCCTGTTTTTTGAAAAGGAAAAGGGAACCAAGCACACCGAGCTGGAGTGATGACGGATCGCCCCCGGGACAGCCGCCGGCAATGGATGGTTTTGCAAAGATAAAACAAAAAATCTCCCGCACCGGGTCAAGGGTGCGGGAGATTTTCCATAATATCGCCGGGTATTCGGGCGGATAGGAAATCCACCCCTGCATTGAAACATTAAAACCGGATGTCCACCTGTACGCCGTCGGGGGAGTTGTCAAACTCCAGCAGGGCGGTTTGGGTGGCTTCGTCGTACTCGCCCAAAATGGAGATTTCGGCCGCGCCGCGCCGGGCGGTCACCTCTTTGGGAGGCTTGCACAGGGCAATCCGCACGGCGCACACAATGCCTTCCGGGCCGGTGGCGGTAAAGGAGCAGCCGTCTGTACCGGCTTTAAAATCCTCCACCCGGGCAGCCGCCGCCAGGATGTCCGCGGGCTTTTGGCGGTCAATTTTGTCTACGTCGTAGTACAGCCCCACGCTCCCCACCGCCAGCTTGGGGTCGCGGACGACGGACAGCTTGTGGTCGTACACATCCACATAGGTGCCGGTCAGCGTCACAGGCTCCTGCTGCACCGATTCATCCATGACGGCGGTGACAGCGTAGGGACCCCGGCGCAGTACCAGCGACGCGGATTTGTTCCACTGGGTTCCCGCAGCGGCAAGAGCCTCCTTCACGGCGGCGCGGTAGCGGTCCGCTCCAGCTTTATCCACGGCAAACGACGCCGGATGGGAGGGGATGACATACACAAGTCCCTTTTCCACCTTGTGCAGGCCGGGTGCAGGGCGTTTTTCCAACCCGCAGCATTCGAACAGATGCTGGGCAGGGTTGTCGTAACCGTAGTCTTTCCACCAGCTGCGGATGTTGTGAAAGGAGTCGCTGCCGTCTCCGGCATAGATCAGCAGGCCGCCGTTTTTGACCCACTGGGACAGGGCGTTGTGGATATCCGGATATTCAGGCTTCATAAACTCGTAGCTGAGCACCAGCGCCTTGTAGCCGTCCAGGTAAGAGACAAACCGCCGGATGTTGTCCAGCTGCACCGGGCGCACTGCCAGCCCTTGTTTCAGCAGAGGCAGGGCCAGACCGTAAAAAGGCGTCCAGTGGGTGAGATCCATCAGCGGATCGGGATTCTGCGCCTCAGGAGTGTTTTGGGGATACATCCGCTGGAACATGCCGGAGTCCGCCAGCAGCACCCCAATCTCCGGAGCCGCCTGATCGAACCGGCAGTCGTCCTGCTTCATGTTCCGCAGGGTGTGCATCACCGTCAGCAGGTTGGTGGCGTATTCCGGCGGGATGGGTTTTCCCTGCTCCCCCCGGGGATATTTGCCCAGCAGCACCCGGTTGGGCCAGGGGCAGACCTCAAAATGGTGGACGTGGTAGTGGAACAACGAGGCGGTCACCGTGCGGTAGTAGTCCTGCCGGTATTCCTTCCAGGTGTAGCGGGGGCTGTCCTCGATGGGGTCGTGCAAAAACCACATCCGGCGCCCGGTTCCCCGGGTGAGCTCCTGCATCACACCGTACTCCAAAAACGCGGTTTCAAAAGTGCGTTCTTTCAGCTTCCCCTCGTAGACGTTTTCAGTGCGGGAGGTTCCCGTCCAGATCTGGGCGATGTACCCGTCCACAGCGGGAATGTCGATCAACGAGGATTCGGGACTTACAATTTTCCACTGGGAATAGTTGACCAGCGAGTGGGTGGGCACGTAAAAACGCACATTCCGTCCGTAAGTGGTCAAAGCGTATTCCTTGAGCTCACAGCACAGTCGGTCCAGGGTGCGCTTATAGAGGTAGGACTTTAATTTGGACGCCCGAAACTGCGCGTCGGGGGAGGACATGGGATCCCGCCAGGGCTCGTTATAAAAAATCTGCCACTCCCGTTTAAAGCCCTCCGAGTAGCCGCAGTCCGCCCAGAATTCCGGCTCCTCCAGGTGGACGGCCTCCACCCCCGCGTCGATGGCCTGTTTGAGATGCTCGGTCAGATAGCTGGCGAATGCGACGCTGGGGGACATATAGGGCACATCCTTGCCGTGAATGCGGTCGTTGCCGTTTTGATCCACCTGTCCCTCGTCCCAGTGTCTGCGCCCGTCAAACTCGCCGTCCAGGAACTTCTTGTAGTTTCCCCAGGACACGCCGGTCATTAAATGAACAACATACCCTTTTTCTTTGAACGATTGGATGCGTTCCTTCATGCTGTCGCCGATGCCATAGCACATCACATAGTCGCACTGGACGTCTACTGCGGGAGACCAGGGATCGGCAGTCTGCACGCCGGTTCGTTCTTCGCTTCGATCGTAAAATTCCATACTCCATTCCTCCGAAAGTACCCATCGTAATTTTGTTGGGGCTTTGCGATACCTGTATTATAGTTCGCCTATTTCAGAAAGGCAACCCGTTTTTCACAATTTCTCAAAAAATTTTGCGGAATTTTTCACGGCGATTTCATCCATGTTTCATGGGTTCTTCAGACGCTCGTCACTTTAGCCGGGTATTCTATAAGCGTAGTCAAAAAGAACCCTCGAAAATAGTCCATAAAAGTGAACGGCCGTTCAAAAGAAAGGAATGGATGAATATGTTTGATCATAAAGATAACTGGAATCCGCAATTTGAAAATCAAAACCCGCAGCCCCAAACCCCACAGGAAAGGGAGGCGCAGCCGTTTGATGCGCTGTCTTCCAGGCAGGCGGAGCAAGCGCCTCCGGTTCAGCCGGATCCTGCCAGAGATCAACCGGCTTCCAGCGCCAGTTGGGAAGCCTCCGATTACGATCGGTATTTTACAGATATTCAGCCGGACCCTTACGGCGCGGCGGTTTCCGGCAACGCCGTCCAGGGACAGCCGGTGGACCAAAATGCAGAATTTTCCGCTCCGGATCCGGAGGCAGGCGGAGAATTTCGGCAAGACACGTTCAACCAGAATTTTTCCTGGGACGCCGGGAATCCATACGACGCTTCCCCTTTGGGAACAGATGGGAGGATGACAGCCTTGTACAATCCTCAGCCGCCGGAAATGTTTTTCCAGCAGGAGGAGAAAACCAAACGGAGGTCGAAACAATCCACTTTAAGCAAAAAGGCGGCGGCCGCCATCCTGACGCTGGCGGTTGTGCTGTCGGGAGCCGCAGGCGCGGGCAGCGTGCTGGTGACAAGTCGGCTGATGGAAAACAAAAGTGCTTCTACCTCCAGCACTGGAAGCGGCCTGAGCACCACAGCGGTCAACGCCGCTACCGGCAGCAGTTCTTCCGTCGAGGCTGTGGCGGCAGCCGCCGCGGATTCAGTGGTCGAGATCACCACCGAGTCGGTCACCACCGACAAGTGGATGCAGCAGATGATCAGCGAGGGCGCGGGCAGCGGCGTCATCATCAGTCAGGACGGCAAGATTGTCACCAACAATCATGTGATTGAAGGGGCTCGCAAGATCACCGTCCGCCTGCGGAATGGGGACACCTATCCCGCAACTCTGGTGGGCACCGACAGCAAAACCGATGTGGCGCTTTTAAAGATTGACGCTACAGGGCTGACCGCCGCTACGTTCGGCAATTCCGACAACTTAAAGGTGGGGCAGCCCGCGGTGGCCATCGGTAATCCTCTGGGGGAACTGGGAGGAACGGTCACCGATGGAATCATTAGCGCGCTGAACCGGGATATCACCATCGACGGGGAGACGATGAATCTTTTGCAGACCAACGCGGCCATCAACCCCGGAAACTCCGGCGGCGGACTGTTTGACGCAAACGGCAATCTAATCGGCATTGTGGTGGCAAAATCCTCCGGCACCGGTGTGGAGGGCCTGGGCTTTGCCATTCCCATTAACCAGGTGGCTTCTGTGGTGGAGCAGCTAAGCTCCAACGGATATGTGACCGGCCGCGCACAGTTGGGCGTCTCGCTGGTGGATATTCAAGATGCCCAGACCGCCATGATGTACCGGGTCAGCCGCACCGGTGTATATGTGCTCAAGGTATCGGAGGGCTCCGCCGCGGAGCAGGCGGGCCTCCAGGCCGGCGACTGCATCCTGTCGGTGGATGGAACCGAAGTTTCCAGTTCTTCCGATCTGACCACAATCCTTGGCAAACACGCGGTGGGAGATACCTTGAAAATCCAGGTGCTCCGCAGCGGTCAGACGCTGACGCTCTCCGCCACGCTGCAGGAGCAGACGCCGGACAACACAAGCTCCACCTAAACAAGAGATTCGGCTGATGTTCAGCAGATGTTCAAAAAACCAACACATGATGTTGTTAAGATCGAGAAGAACCAACAGGGAAACGGTCTGCCGGGGCTCACCTGGAACCTGTTCCCGGCCTTTACACAATTCTTTCTTTTCTCACTCCCTCATTTCGATCCCCAAGGCTCCGGCGGTGGAAAACGCCGGACCCGGAGGGGAACGGGCCGACGGCCCGTAAGCCAGACGGATAAAGGGTTTAACATTTCCGAAAATGGAAATTGATTATACATGTTCGATTTACTGTTTTCCGCCGCCGGGTGGACGGAATACCGGCCCGGCAGGCGAAACAGACAAATCCAATGAAGAGATCGTTTCACCCACCCATGTGCGTGGGCTTTTTTCGTATTTGTGGAAAAACGGGTAAATTGGGATTTCCCAATTCAGACGGTTCGTGTATAATAAAGGTATCATAGGGACAAGCTTGCGCGGAGGAGGATCATTTTATGTATCGATTGCTGGTGGTGGACGATGAAGCAAAGATTCGGGAACTCATTAAAAAATACGCGACCTTTGAAGGATATGAGGTCGTGGAGGCAGGCGACGGCATGCGGGCAGTGGAAATCTGCCGGAAAGACCCCGCGTTTGACCTGATTATCATGGATGTGATGATGCCGGAGCTGGACGGATTTTCCGCCTGCCGGGAAATCCGAAAGACCTGCAAAACACCGGTTTTAATGCTGTCTGCCCGGGGGGAGGAGTACGATAAAATCCACGGGTTTGAACTGGGCGTGGACGACTATGTGGTCAAGCCCTTTTCCCCCAAGGAGCTGATGATGCGGGTGGCGGCCATCATGAAACGCTGCCAGGGACAGCAGGACGCTCAGCAAAAGGACACGGTATCCTTTGAAGGGCTGACGGTGGACTTTACCGGGCGTATGGTGCTTGTGGACGGTCAAAAGGTGGACATGTCCCCCAAGGAATACGATCTGTTTTTTTATCTGGTAAAAAACCGGGGAATTGCTCTGACCCGGGAAAATCTGATCACCAATGTCTGGGGCTATGATTTTTACGGCGATGACCGCACGTTGGATACCCATATCAAGCTTTTGCGCAAAAGCCTTGGGACGTACAGCCGGTACATTGTGACGTTGCGAGGGGTGGGTTATCGGTTTGAAGCATAACGTGCAGAAAATAAAACAGAAACTCAAGGCCGCGCCCCAGGGCAAGATCAGTATCAAGTGGAAGCTGTTTTTATATCTCGCCCTGTTTACCGCAGCGATGCTGGGGATCTTATGGCTGTTCCAGGTGGTATTTCTGGAGGATTTTTATAAAAACATCAAAATTGGACAGATCAAATCCGCGGCGGAAAGCATTGTCCGCAACATTGACAACGAGGATCTTCAGACGCTGGTGACTCGGATTTCCCAGAACAACGAGGTCTGTATTGTGGTCAGCGACGCCCAGGGGAACCAGAAGGCGTCTGCGGATATTCTGCCCGACTGTATCATCCACAAAATGCCCTCCCGGCAGTGGAACCAGTTTTATCAAAAGGCCATAAACAACGACGGCACCTATCTGGAGCGGTTCACCCGGGAGCGGTTTCGAAACAGCCGCTATGACAAAGAGGATTTTTTCGGACATGTGCCTCCTTATGACAGCGGTATGATGGAAAGCATGGTCTACACAAAAGTCGTAGCGGGAATGGGGGGCTCTCAGTATGTGGTCATGCTCAACTCCACGATCTCCCCGGTAAGCGCCACCGTTTCCACAATCCGGGTGCAGATCGTGTTGATCACTGCAATCATGCTGGTGCTGGCGCTGGCGTTGGCGCTGTTTATCTCCCGCAGGATCTCGTCCCCCATTGTGAAGATCAACCGCTCGGCTAAGGTGCTGGCCACTGGCAAATACGACGTGAAATTTGAAAGCAGCGGCTATCGGGAGATTGCCGAGCTGGCCGACACGCTCAGCTACGCGGCCACCGAGCTTTCCAAGGTGGAGGGGCTCAGGCGGGAGCTGATCGCCAACATTTCCCACGATCTGCGCACCCCCCTGACCATGATTACCGGTTACGCCGAGGTTATGCGGGATCTGCCCGGGGAAAACACCCCGGAAAACGTGCAGATCATTGTGGACGAGGCCAAACGTTTAACCTCGTTGGTCAACGACGTGTTGGACTACTCTAAATTTCAGTCGGGCTCCCAAAAACTCAATTTGCAGCGGTTCAGCTTGACCTCCGCCATTGAGCACACCATGGAGCGGTATCAAAAGCTCACCCAGCAGGATGGGTACCAAATCCGCTTTCTCCATGATGCGGACGCGGTGGTAGTCGCCGACGAGTTGCGAATTTCCCAGGTGGTCTACAACCTGATTAACAACGCCATCACCTACACCGGCAAGGATAAGTCGGTGACCGTGCGTCAGAGCATTCAAAACGGCTGGGTGCGGGTGGAGGTCGTTGACACCGGCGAGGGAATCGCTCCCGATATGCTTCCCCTGATCTGGGACCGGTATTACAAGGTGGACAAAGAGCACAAGCGGGCCCAGATGGGAACCGGCCTGGGACTTTCCATCGTCCGGTCGGTGCTGGATCTGCACCATGCAAAATACGGAGTGCAAAGCACTTTGGGGCAGGGCAGTGTGTTCTGGTTCGCCCTTCCTCTGGCGCCTCCTGCGCTTCCTTCGGAGCCTGAACAGCTCCCCGGCGAATAAGAAAATGATCTTAAAAAATCCCGGCTTACGGTTGTGTAAGCCGGGATTTTTGCCGAATACAGTATATTATATATAAAAATATACTATTTGTTATCGTTCTTTGTTGGAATATGGCGGTCGAGCCAGCCCAGAATGTCTGCGGTGGCCCGCTTTTTGTCCAGGTCATTTAAAAGCTCGTGCCGGGATTCAGGATATAACGTCATGGATACGTCGGCGAGCCCAGCGGCCAACAGCCGGTCCCGCACTAGGGTCACTCCCTTGCCGTACTGTCCCACGGGATCCATGTCCCCCGCCACCAAATATACGGGCAGGGACTTGGGGAGGCTTTGGGCCCACTGCTTTTTGTTCACCATGGTCACCATGGTGAACAAATCATGAAACCCTTTGGCGGTAAAGGTGAACAGGCAGTAGGGATCCTCCCGGTACCGGCGAACCAGCTCTCCGTCCCGGCTAATCCAGTCGGAGGGGGTGGTCACCGTTTCATACCGTTTGTTGTAGGCGCCGAAGGCCAGGTTTTCCAAAAAGGCCGCGCGGTAATGATCGCCTTTTAGGGAACCCACCAGACCCGCCAGCAGGATTCCCAAACGGCTGCCAGCCACCGGACCGGAGGTGCCGCATAAAATGGCGCCGGAAAGTTCTTCCCCATAGCGGGTCAGGTACAGCCTTGCCACAAACGACCCCATGCTGTGGCCGAACAGAAAATAGGGAACGCCGGGATACTGCTTTTTCATCATCGATGTCAGGGTGTGCAGATCCCGGGGGAGCAGATCATAGGCGTCCCCGCCCGCGAAGTAGCCCAGCTCCTCCGGAGAGGAAGCGGAGTTCCCGTGCCCTAAATGGTCGCTGCCGCAGACCAGATATCCCGCCTGATTTAAGGCGCAGGCGAACGCGTCATAGCGGGTCAGGTATTCGCACATCCCGTGGGAAATCTGTACGATTCCCTTGAGTTCCCCCTGCTGGGGATAGCAGTAATAGGCAATGGTGTCAATGTTGTTGCAGCTTGGGAAGGTTCCGTCCGGTGCGCGCGGCGGCATACAATCCGCTCCTTTCCACATGGTGTATTACCGTAATGATAGTCTTCGCTGTCAAAAAAGTCAAGGGGAACAAACTGGTTTTGACAAAACGGTTGCGGATGTGCAAAAAAACCTGTATCATGAAGAAGCAGTCCACTGTAAAAAGGAGAGAGTAACCGATGAAGTTTTGTGCTGCCGTACTGTCTGTCGCGGACATCCACGCGTCCAGAAAATTTTACGAGGAGCTGTTCGGACTCACGCTGTTCCAGGACTATGGAATCAACGTGGCGTACACCTGTGGTTTGGCGCTGCAGCAGGAGTTCGGCTGGCTGGTGGGGCTGCCGGATGAACAGGTCCGCCAAAAGCCCAACAATATGGAGGTCTGCTTTGAGGAAGAGGACTTCGACGGCTTTTTGAAAAAACTTGCGGAATATCCTGGGATTTGTTTTCTCCACGGGGTAAAGGAGCACAGCTGGGGCCAGCGGGTCGTCCGGTTTTATGATCCAAACGGGCATATCATCGAAGTGGGGGAGTCCATGCCGATGGTGGTCCGCCGCTTTCTTGCTTCCGGGATGTCCATGGAGCAGGTTTCCCAAAAGATGGACGTCTCTGCCGAGGACTTAAACAAGCTTTTAAACCAGTGAGGGCGGTAAAATAGGGGGAATCGTTATGAATCATATTCTGCGAAGAGCCGGAGGAGCCGCGTTGGCGGCCTGCCTTTTGCTGTCCGCTTGCTCCAAAGCGGATCAGACGCCGCATTCCGATTCTTCCAATATGCCCGGCGCATCCGGCGCCCAGGCAGCGGATGCGGCGCAGACCGGGCAGGCCGAACAGATGGACCGGGCTCGGGAGATTTTAGCGGGGATGACCTTAGATGAAAAGGTGGGGCAGATGTTTTTGGCCCGGTGTCCTGCTTCGGACGGGGCGAAGGCGGTGGAGCAGTACAAGCTGGGTGGATTTGTGCTGTTTTATCGAGATTTTGAGGGGGAAACGCCGCAGACAGTGTCAAAAACCATCCAAGGCTACCAGCAGGCAGCCTCTGTTCCGATGCTGATCGCGGTGGACGAGGAAGGGGGAACGGTCAACCGGGTCAGCAAAGAACCCGCCTTACGCAATACGCCGTTTTTATCGCCTCAGGCTCTGTACCGGCAGGGGGGATTTGACCGGATTCGGGAGGACACGGCTCAAAAGGCAACGCTTTTAAAAAGCCTGGGGATCAACGTCAATCTGGCGCCGGTGTGCGATGTGTCCCAAAACCCCGGGGACTTTATCTACGCCCGCTCCTTCGGAAAAGACGCGGAGGAGACCGCCCAATACGTCCGCACGGTGGTGGAGGAGATGAACCGCCAGCAAATCGGCGGAGTTCTCAAACACTTCCCGGGGTATGGCGGCAACGAGGATACCCACGCCGGCGTTGTCCGGGACAATCGGCCATACGAAACCTTTCAGGATAGTGACCTAATCCCTTTCCGGGAGGGAATTCATGCCGGCGCTGGGGCCGTGCTTGTCTCTCATAACATCGTAGAGTGCATCGACCCGGACCGGCCAGCCTCCCTGTCCCAAAAGGTCAACCGCTTATTGCGGAAGGAACTTGCCTTTGACGGGGTGGCTATAACCGACGACCTTGTGATGGACGGCATCCGGGACTTTACAGGAGACGATTCCGCCGCGGTGCTGGCAGTGCTGGCGGGCAACGACCTTTTGTGCTGTACCAATTATCAAACCCAGGTGCCCGCGGTCAAGGCCGCCATAGAGCGGGGAGAAATTCCCCTTTCCCGGGTGGAGGAAGCGGTTTTGCGGATCCTGCGGTGGAAGCTGGATCTGGGGATCATCCAATAAAAAAGCTGCTCCCTATTGGGAGCAGCTTTTTCAGTTCTCTAATCATCCTGGTCTATGTCGTAGGACAAAATGTTGCCGTTGTCCGCCTTGATTTCATAGGAGTATTCGGTATTCCCAACATCAAACTCCACTTCGTAGAGCTCCACGCCGTCGTCCCGATCCAGTTCCACGCGCAGTTTGCGGGCGTTTCCGGCGGCGACTCCCGCGTGGGACAGCGCAATCTGCTTGGCCTCATCTGCGCTGATTCGCTTGGCAGAGGCCCCAGATGAAGCGGTGGCGGCCGGTCTGCTGGAATCGCTTTGAGGAGCGGAGCTTGCCGGTCTGCCGGAGGCTTTGGTTTCTTTTTCGTATTGGAGCACGGCTCCTGTACGGGCGTTAATTTTATACTCGTATTCCGTATTTCCGGCGGTGAATTCCACCTCATACTCATTGTCGTCCCGATCGTAGTCCACCTTGCGCCAGGTGACAGAGGAGGCCGGCACGCCTGCATGCTTTAAGGCGGCGTCTTTGGCCTTCTGTTCGCCGATCACCGAGCCGGAACCGCTGTTCTGGGAACCCTGGGAAGTATTGCCGGTGGAACCGGAGGCGTTGTCGTCCTTTCGGTCCTTTTCAAACTTGAGCGCCGTTCCCTCCAGTGCGTCGATTTCCACATCGTATTCAACGCCCTGGCTGTAAAACTCCACTTCGTAGACCATCCGGCCGTCGTCCCAGTCCATTTCCACCTTTTGGGCGGAGGTGTCGGCGGCTTTTACGCCCGCACGCTCCAAGGCGAGCTGGAGCGCCTTTTCAGTGCCGATGTACGCCTTGTCGCTGGCCTGCCCTACCGTGGTGGCGTCTTTGAGCTGGGTTCCTTTTTGTTCCGCCAGCAGGTTTAGCTGATTGATGCTCAGCTTGGCGGCGTCTTCAAACTTCATTTGAGGATTCTGGCTGACCAGCTGGCTGACCAGCTTTGCTTTTCCAAGCGAAATTCCGTTTGCGTCCGCCAGCTTTTGCAGTTTGTCGTCATCCTCTACATCCTGGCAGATCACCGCTCCGTCGATCTGTTTTTCTCCCAACAGTTTTTCGATTTCATCGGTCAGCTGTTTTTGAAGCGCAGCGCTTTTGGCGGTGTCATTGTTTTCTACGGATATCAAAATGGAATTGGCCAGCTCGTCGATGTACCCGTTTTTGAGCATTGAACCCACCAGCGCGTTCATCGCAACGTTAAGATCGGTTCCCTTTAAATCCATTCCATCCAGGATTTTTTTTGCGTCATCGTTGACGGCCCGTGCGTTGAGAACCTTTTCTTTGCGGTTGATGTTCAGTTCTATACTGGGGTTGACATCCAGCCCAATGACCGAATCCACCTTGTTGTACGAGTAGGTGCTGTAACCGAAAAACGATCCGATCATCAACAGGACAGCCGCCGCGCTGGCGATCGGAATCCAAATTTTTTTACGATTCATTTTTGTAGGCATTTCCATCACGGTTCCTTTCTGAATGTCGCCGGCGGAAAGGAGGTGTTTAGGAAATTCCGGCGCCGCGTGAGACACGGCGGTCCTCAGTTTGTTTTCCAGTTCCCTGTTGTTCATTGTGGTTCCTCCTCCGCAAGCCGAAGTTTGAGCTTTTTTAAAGCCCGATGGTATTTTGAAAGCACCGTGGGAAGCGGCAGTTCCAGCACCGAAGCGATCTCCCGGTGTTTGAGCCCGGACACCGCGTGAAGCATGACAATCTGGCTTTCATCGCTGGTCAAAGCCTGCATCGCCAGGGAGAGCATCAGACGGTCCTCCGTCGTGACCTCCGGAGATAGGGAGACTGCCGTCCAATCCTCCAAGGGTTCGTGGGTCCGGTTCTTTTCCCGCAGCCTCATCATCGCCAGATTTCGGGCGATGGTAATGATCCAGGCCATCGGCTTTCCTTGGGGACGATAGCGGCCTGCTCCGGAATAAATCTGCAAATAGGTTTCCTGCATCACGTCTTCCGCATCGGAGCGGTGTTTCAAAATAGACAGAACAAATCCATAAACGGCGGCTTTGGTATCGGCATACAGCGGTTGCAAAGCGTCCTTTTCCCCCGCTGCCAGCCGGTTTAAATACCATTCAAGCTGGTCGTTTTGCTGTGTGTTTTTGGCTGTCGACGTCAATCCAATCAAAATCATCGTGTTTGCTCCTGTCATTTAGATAATGCACAAGCAACCTGTTTTATTGCAGAAAAAGAAAATTTTTTTCATCGGCTGTCAGAAAACAGCTGGGATTGTAAACGGCTTCTATCTCAAGTATACCGAAACGAGTGCGTTTGCGCAACCCAAAAATCCCCCTGGCGAAAGCCAGAGGGATTCGTTTTTTCAAAAAGGAGTTAAAATTTTCGCTTCCTGCGAACAACCTTGTTTTTCTGACGCTTTTTGTTATACATGACCATAAAGAAGAAGTATGCGGCCAGCAGTACCACCAAAAAGCCTACAATCAGCTTGAACCACAGAGAGGAGAAAAAGCCTTTTACCCCGTCCCATACATACAGGATGGTGCTGCGTCCAGCGTCTTCCGACGCCACCAGGTTGACCGTTTCAAACTGTTCGTCCGCCAACTTTAGCTTGATCTGGCAGATCACCTGTCCTTTTTTGACAGGGGCCTGGATGGATTTGGGAACCTCGCTTAAATCCTTTTGAATGCTGGATGGATCCACCATGGAGGGGAGCAGAGCGGTCACGTCCTTTTCCGGAACCAGCAGCACGTGATCCCGGTCCCAGGACTGGGTGACCTTCACATCCGCCACCGTGTCGGTTTTGGTGATGACGGTTTTCATTTTAAAGTTGTCAAACGCCCAGTCGTACAGGTTGATGGCGTCGATGTAGGAGCCGTTGTCCCCAACAGGCTTGCCGTTGGAATATTTTAAAGGCGCTCCCATGGTAATCAAAAGGTAGTTGTAGCCGTTTTTGCTGGCGGTGGAAACCAGGTTTTTACCGGATTCGTCGGTGGTGCCGGTTTTGATCCCCTTCATGTAGGGATAGTAGTACTTGCTGTAGCTGGAGGTGGTTCGCAGGATTTCGTTGGTGTGGTAAATATTCCGGGTCTTTGGGTGTTTGTTGGTGGCCTGCATGGTGTATTTCGGAGTGCAGGCAATCTCCATAAACGGGGTCAGGGTCATGGCATGCTTGGTAATCAGGTACATATCATAGGCCGTGGTCTGCTGATCGGGATTGTGCAGGCCATGGGCGTTGACAAAGTGGGTGTTTTTGCAGCCCAGCTCTTTGGCGCGGGCGTTCATCTGCTCCACAAATTTCGGGATGCTTCCGCCTCCGAAGTAATCCGCCAGAATACTGCCGGCCTCGCAGGCGGAGGGAAGCATCAGCGCGTACAGCAGATCCCGCAGGGTAATCTGTTCACCCGCCATAATGCCAGCGGTGGAAGCGTCCAATTTCCAAAGATCGTCAAAAATGTAAGAAGGCGCTGTGACGACGGTTTTGTCCAGGTCTTTGCCGGATTCCAGCACCAGAATGGCTGTCATGATTTTGGTCAGGGAGGCGGGATACAGCTTTTTGTTTTCATTTTTTTTGTACATCACCATGCCGGTGTCCAGATTGACCAGATAGGCGGCCTCGCTGTTGATGGCCTGTTCCGGCGCAAATGCGGCCCCGGCGGAAAAGCTGGAGGCAAAAATCACGACGGTCAACAGACAGGCGATCAGTGCCCGGAATTTTTGTTTCATGTCCCGTTCCTTCCTTTCGGTAAACGCTAAAATGGATCATACGTCAAAAGGAATTTCGATTGACGTCTGTAAAGCGGAGGATAATGTGCAGCATATTGACGCAAGTTTAGGTTTATTATAGCAAAAATCCTCTGAAATAAAAAGGGGTTGTTTAAAATGTCATAATTTTTTCATTGTTTGGTGATGAGTTCCTGCGTTTTTCCGCGTAGCATGCCTGAACCGACAAAGTCCGCCCAAGGCGGAGAAACGGAGAGAGAAATTTTAACGGATTGACAAAGTCCGCCTTTACTCCCCACCAAAAAAATGCTAAAATAAAAACATTCTACAGGTGTTTGGAAGGACAGTGCCTGTACAAGATCATTTGAGTCCCTTTGACGGAGGAAGTACAAACAGTGATTTACATAACCGGCGATATGCACGGGGATCTGGAACGATTTAAGACCCCCGAAATCAAAAAACTGAAAAAAGACGACATCCTGCTGGTTTGCGGCGACTTTGGATTTTTATGGAACGGCGGCAAAGAGGAGGAAAAAATGCTCCAGTGGATTGGGAAACGTCCCTTTATCACTGCTTTTATCGAGGGCTGTCATGACAACTATGACCTGTTGGAGCGCTATGTACCCCAGGATTGGAATGGGGGAAAGGCCCGGAACATCATAGGAAACCTGTTCCACCTGTGCCGGGGCGGCGTGTTTCAGCTGGAGGGGAAAACGTTTTTTGCCTTTGGCGGCGGCGACAGCGAGGATCACGACGAGCGTCTGCAAAGCCACATGTGGTGGAGCGCGGAACAACCGGAGGAACAGGAGGTTCGTCAAGCCCACGAGGCACTAAGCCAGGTAAATTACCAGGTGGATTATATCCTCACCCACGATGTGCCCACCCGCTTAAAGGGCTTTTTAAATATGGAGGACAACGAGCTTTCACTGATCCACGCGTTTTTGGAGATCATTGGGAAAAACACCGAATACAAAACCTGGTTCTTCGGCAAATACCACATGGACAAGGTCATCGCACCCTGCTACCATGCGGTGTTCCGGGAGGTTATCCCGGTGGGGGAACTCCCCGGCAAAAAGAAAAAATAAAAAAGGCTCCTGCTTCGGAACCGTTCCCGGAGGCAGGAGCCTTTGGATTTACCGGAACTGATAGTAGCGCAGGTATTTTTCCAGCCGGTCCAACGCCCGGCGCAGGGTGCGGGACACAGTGGACTTATTCACCTGCAAAAGATTCGCAATTTCGGTCATATTCATCCGTTTTCCGAAATATAGAAGGATGATCTGTTTTTGCCGTGTGGTCAGATCGTTTTGGATTACCTGGCGGAGCAGTTTTTTCGCGCCTGCAAGTTGCTGGCGGTTGTCGCGGCCTTCGGTCAGTTGTGGGTCGTTGTAGGATAGAAAATTTTCCATTAAGTCATAAGAAAGCTGCTTGCCCATGGTTGTCCTCCTAAAAATTTTCATTTTATTCACAATTTATTAAAAGAACATTTGTTCTATATTTGCTATAATAAAAACGGAATCAAGAATACATTCTTTTTCCGTTATTTTTATTTTATCACACATTTCGTGTGAAGTCAAGGTGCCCGGAAAACTTCCGGTGAAGGGGAAAACAGGGGAGGTGCGTCATGCGGCAGGATCGGTTGCGGCGGCTTCGGCTGCTCAAAGGAATGACCCAGACCCAGCTGGCCCGGGAACTGGGAGTATCCACCAGTGCGGTGGGCATGTACGAGCAGGGTCGGCGGGAACCGGATCACAAAACCCTGGCGCGTATGGCCAAGCTGTTTGAAACCAGCACGGATTTCCTGCTGGGTACCGAACCGGAGCGGCAAAAAGGATTTGAGGATCTGCTGCGGGAATTTAAAACCGCGCTGATCCAGCAGGAAGGATTGATGTTCAACGGCGTGCTGTTGGAGGACGGGGACGTGGAAAAGATCATGGACGCCATCCGGATGGGAGCACAGCTTGTGGTTTCTCAAAAAAAAGAGCGTCCAAAGGACGGATAAAGACACCAAAGGCATCTCTGCGGCAAGGCAGGGAATTTTGGAAAGGGATGGGATTTATTTGAACGGGATTGATCGGCAAGTCGCCTATTTAACAGCCGCCTACGGCACCGCGGACCCCTTTGAGCTGTGCCGCTGTATGGGAATTTATGTTCTGGACGTGGAACTCCCTGACCGGCTGTGGGGGTTTTACTCCAATCTGATGGAAAGCAAGATCATCTATTTAAACAACGCTATGGAACCCCATAAACGCCGGCAGGTCTGCGCCCACGAGCTGGGACACGCGGTGCTTCACGCGGACATGAACACCATGTTTTTGCAAAAGCGCACCCGTCTGGTGGCCGGGCGGTACGAGCGGGAGGCGGACTGTTTTGCCGCCTGCCTGCTGATCCCGGACGAGCTGCTGGCGGATCAAAGCGGCGTTCTGGACACCGTGGAGGCATTGTCTGCCTGCACGGGCGTTTCTTCCGAGCTTGTCCGTCTGCGGCTGCAGGTTTGGAACGAAACAACCAGGGGAGAAGCCGGCTCGCCCTGTTTGGATGCAGAATAGGGGACAAAACTCGATTAAGGAAAGCGGACGGCAGCCCCGGGCGCGAAAACGTTCGGCGCCCGGGGCAGTTCTTTGCTCGATGAAGGGGAAGGGGTCGCTATCCAATGGTCTGGGGTTTTTGCTTGGGCAGGGTCACCGTGATGGAGGTTCCCTCGTTTTCCATGCTTTTCAGGGTGATTTCGCCGCCGTAGACGTTCACAATGTGTTTGACGATGGAAAGCCCCAGGCCCGTTCCGCCGATGCGGCGGCTGCGGCCTTTGTCCACCCGGTAAAACCGTTCAAAAATGCGGCTCTGGCTTTCCGCCGGGATGCCAATGCCGGTGTCTGACACCTTGAGCTTGATCGTTTGAGGCAGGTCGGTGAGCTTTACCTTGACCCATCCGTTTTGCTTGTTGTACTTGACCGCGTTGGAAATCAGGTTGGCGGCCAGCTCGTGCATCTGATCCCGGTTGGCGAACAGCCCGGCGGAGCCTACTACCTCCATTTGGATGTTCTGAGCGCCGGCCTGGGGAGCGACCGTGTCCACGATCTCCCGGCACACGTCGCCTAAATCCACATAGACGGTTTCCTCATCCCGGATGCCCGCTTCCAGCCGGGAGATCATGAGGATATCGTTAATCAGATTGGCCATGCGCTTGGACTCGGCGATGATCCGGGACAGGTATTCCTGCTGTTTGGCCGGATCGCGGATGATCCCGGCTTCCAAAAGTTCCGCAAACCCCTGGATGGAGGTGATGGGGGTTTTGAGCTCATGGGAGGCGTTGGAGAAAAAGTCCTGCCGCAGCTGGTAGGATTTCCGGTCGGTGGTCACGTCGATGATCAGGATGATGACGCCTACGTTTTGATGGGCGTTGCGGATAAAGTCCCCAGTCACCTGGGTGATGTGCACCGACACGATCCGCCCATCGGGCAGCGTCAGGTCAAACAAGCTGGATTTACCGGCGGACAGCGCTTCAGAGACGGCGTTGCCGATTTTGGTGTCGCTCACCAGATGGACCAGGTGTTTGCCCACCACGTCCCGCTGGCACCCGAAAAAGCTTTTGGCGCTGTTGTTGACCGTGAGGATTTCCAGGTATTTGTCCAGCAGGACCATGCCTTCCTCCATGTTGTTGAGGATAAAATCCACCTTTTCCCGCTCTTTGTAAAGCTTGTTGGCCGCGGATTGGTTTTCCTTGGCCAGCGCTTGGATCCGGCGGATGATCTGATCCAGCTCCTCGTAGGGCACGTCGTCGAACTGAACCTCATAGTTTCCCTGCTTCATCTGGTCCAGCCCTTTGGCCACCTGGGTCAGGGGCTTGGTTACCGCCGCAGAAAAGCGCCGGGCCAAAAAGATGCCGATCAGCAGGGAGGCGAGGGCGGCAGTCAGCAGAGCGGGCAGCTGCCGGGCGATGCCGGCCAGAACGCCGTCATACTCCTGCGCCACCCGCAGCACATTGCCGTCCTGGGTACGCACAGCCACATACAGCAGCCCTTTTCCCAGTGTAGAGGAGGTGCGCTGGGCGATCCCGGTGCCGGTGGAAAGGGCCTGCTCCACCTCCTGACGGCCGCTGTGGTTGTCCATCTGGGAGGGGGAGGCGTTGGAATCCGCCAGGACGCTGCCGTCCGGAGCGATCACCGAGACCCTGGCGCCCTTGGCGTTTTGGGAACACTGGGCCACAAACCCGGACAGATCGCTCTGCTGACCGGGATACTGCTGTGCGATTACCCGGACCAGGCGCAGCATGTCCTCCTGGGCCTGCTGACGGGCCCCGTCCGCGAAAAACAGGGCGGAAATGGAGGTCATCAGCACCAGCGCGGCGGCGATGATCATCAAAAACCGGATTAATATGGCTTTTTTCATGGCGGAAAAACCCTCTCTGCAAAAAATGGAGCAGGAGCGCGCGGAATGCGCTCTCCTGCCGAAAAAATGGCTGTTGTTTTTAAGCCTTGGCGGCTTCGGGGTCAGATGGGCTGTTTGTGCGGAACCGATAGCCCACGCCCCGGACAGTTTTGATGTATTTTGGGTTTTCCGCGTCGTCCCCCAGCTTTTGGCGCAGGGTGCGGATGTGCATGTCCAGGGTGCGGGTCTCGCCCACGTAGTTATAGCCCCATACCAGGTTTAACAGTTCGTCCCGCTCCACGACCTTGTTGGGGTTTTGCATCAAAATTTTTAACAGCTCGAACTCCTTGAGGGTCAGCTCAATCAGCTCCCCGTCCCGGGATACCTCGCGGGTTTCGGTGTTGACCACGATGCCGTTTTGCGACAGCACCGGATCGGCTTTGACCGCGCTGCGGGCGGTGCGGCGCAGCAGGGAGCGGATCCGGGCGGTGAGCTCTAAAATTCCGAAGGGCTTGGTCATATAATCGTCCGCCCCCGCGTCCAGGCCGTTGACCTTGTCGATCTCAGAATCCTTGGCGGTGAGCAGGATGATGGGCAGATCTTGGGTGCGGGGTTCCTCCCGCAGCTTTTTAATGGCGGCGATCCCGTCTATGCCGGGGAGCATCAGATCGAACACCGCCAGGGAGGGAAGGGCGCGGGAAACGGCTTCCAGCCCTTCTTCGGCGGTTTCGAAGGCCTTGACCTCGTACCCGAAGGAGGACAGGGAAACCCGGACCAGCTCCCGAATGTTTTCGTCGTCTTCAATAATATAAATCAGTTCAGCCATGTGGTTGCTTCCAACCTTTCTTTGCCGGAAAGCGTCTCCGGCGGTCTTGGGGAGGGGTTACAGGATACGGGTGTGCTTGTGCTCGCCGGTCTTGTAGAACTCCACCCACTCGCAGATGTTCACCGCGTGGTCGGCGATACGCTCCAGATATTTGGCGATCATCAAAAAGTCAATGGCCCGGTCGGAGTTTTCGTCCGAGCTTTTTAAAAAGGTAATCAATTCGCCCTTGACCCGGTTGAACAACGCGTCCACCTCGTCGTCCTTGGCGATGGTCTTGTGGGCGAGTTCCAGGTCGTTTTGCACATAGGAGGCGATGGAATCATGCACCATTGAAACGGCTTTGGAGGCCATGTTGGGGATGTGCTCCACCATGGTGTAGATGTGCTCGCCCTGAATGCGCAGCACAAGCTCCGCGATGTCTGCGGCGTTGTCGCCGATACGCTCCATATCGGTAATCATTTTCAGCGCGGTGGAGATGGCGCGGAGATCTCGGGCAACCGGCTGCTGCCGCAGCAGCAGGGACAGGCAGCGGGCTTCGATGGATTTTTCGATGTCGTCCACCGCTCGGTCGTCCCGGATGACGGATTTCGCGGCTTCCTCGTCCTGGGTTTTAAATGCGGCGATGGAGTTTTCAATGGCTTCCTCCACCAGCGCGCCCATTTTAATCAGATCCACGTTGAGCTGTTCCAGCTCGGTGTCAAAAGAAGGTCTTGCTCCCATCGGATATTCTTCCTCCATTATATCGTAAAATTTTCGCTGCGTCAAAAAGGGAATGCAGGCCGGACGCTTATCCGAACCGCCCGGTGATGTAATCTTCGGTTTTCTTCTGTTTGGGCATTGAGAACAGATCCTCGGTTTTGCCGTATTCGATCATTTCGCCCACCAGGAAAAACGCGGTGTAGTCGGAAATACGGGTGGCCTGCTGCATGTTATGGGTGACGATGGCCACGGTGTATGTTTCTTTGAGTTCGCTCATAAGCTCCTCGATTTTCATGGTGGAAATAGGGTCCAGAGCGGAGGTGGGTTCGTCCATCAGCAGCACGTCGGGCTCCACCGCCAGGGCGCGGGCGATGCAAAGGCGCTGCTGCTGGCCGCCGGAAAGGCCCAGCGCGGATTTTTTCAGCCGGTCTTTCACCTCGTCCCACAGCGCCGCGCCCTGAAGGGAGCGTTCCACGATCTCATCCAGCTTGTGTTTGGATTTGATCCCGTGGATACGGGGGCCGTAGGCGATGTTGTCGTAGATGCTCATAGGAAAGGGATTGGGTTTTTGGAACACCATCCCCACTTTTTTCCGCAGCAGGGTCACGTCTACTTTGGGGCTGTAAACGTCCTCACCGTCCAGAAGCACCTGGCCGGTGATCTTCACTCCGGGCACCAGGTCGTTCATCCGGTTGAGGGTCTTTAAAAAGGTGGATTTTCCGCATCCGGAAGGGCCGATAAACGCGGTGATCCGTTTTTCCAAAATATCCAGGTTAATGCCTTTTAAAGCGTGGTTTTCACCGTAGTATAAATGCAGGTCCCGGCTGGAAATCTTCACATTGCCGGTCACTTCAATGTTTTCCATATCCTGTATTCTCTCCAATCTATATCCAAATCGTTCATCGGAAACGGGTTAATCCCGTTTGGTTTTCTTTTGCAGCCGGGAACTGACCAGCTTGGTGGACAGATTGATGATCAAGACCACCACGATCAGCACCAGTGCGATGCCAAAAGCGGTGTTGTTGTCGCCCCGGTTGGCAGCGTACTGGTAAAGCTCCACGGTCAGGGTGGAACCGGATTTCAGCGCGTGGCTGAACAAGCCGGTGGGGAGGTTGGTGGCGATGCCCGCCGTAAAGATCAGCGCGGCGGATTCCGCCACAATACGCCCGATGCTCAGGATGACCGCGGTCACGATGCCGGGCAGGGAACTGGGGAGGATGATGGTGCGGATCATATACCACTTGGTAGCGCCGATGCCCAAGGCGCCCTCCCGGTAAGATTCCGGAACGGTTTTGAGGGCTTCCTGGGTGGTGCGCACAATGATGGGCAGGGTCATCAGGGTCAGGGTCAGCGCGCCGGTGAGGATGGAATATCCAAGGTGCAGGGAGACGCCGAAAAACACCGCGCCGAACAGACCGTAGATGATGGAGGGAATACCCGAAAGGGTCTCGGTGGTGAATTCAATGATTTTCACCAGTTTTCCCTTTTTGGCGTACTCGTTCAGATAGATTGCCGCGCCCACCCCGATGGGAGTGACGATCAGCAGGGTGATAACCACGATGTACAGGGTGTTGATGATGCTGGGGAGAATACCAATGGTTCCGTTTAGCACACTGGGCTTGGAGGACAAAAACGTCCAGGAAATCTGAGGCAGGCCCTTGAGGACGATATACACGAGCATCGCCGCCAGGATCAACACAGTCAGGCCCGCGCACAGCACGATCAGGCCCAGCAGCACCGCGTCGCCAGGGCGGCGTTTGCGCCGGTGGATGCTCAAGGCGGGAACGCTGCTGACAAGCCCGGAGGCAACCCTTCCCGGGGAAGAAACTTCCACTGCGTTATTTGTCATTGCGCTCGCCCCCTTTTTTCAGGATCATATTCAAGACAATGTTGATAATCATAATGAACACAAACAGCACAAGCCCGATGCTGAACAGCACTTCCCGATGCAGGCCGGAGGCGTAGCTCATCTCGGCCACGATGCCGGTGGTCAAAAACCGGACGCTGTTAAACAGGTTGGGCATGTTGACTACGTTTCCGGACACCATGATGATGGCCATGGCTTCGCCGATGGCCCGGCCGATTCCAAGGACGATGCTGGTGGCGATGCCCGATTTAGCGGCAGGCACCAGCACTTTAAAAATCGTCTGGATCCGGGTGGCGCCCAAGGCCAAAGAAGCTTCTTTATACTCCTGGGGAACCGAGCGCAGCGAGGATTCGCTGACATTGATCACGGTGGGTAAAATCATAATGGCCAGCACCAAAATTCCCGACAACAGGTTGGCGCCGCCGGTGAACATGTGGTTGGGGTCGTTTTGGAAGATCATCGTCTCCAGCTTGTTGATGGCGGGGACCACCAAAATCATGCCCAGCAGGCCGTAGATCACCGAGGGAATGCCAGCCAACAGCTCCACAGCGGGGCGCACGGCGGAGGCCGCCTTTTTCGGGGCGATTTCCGCCAGGAAGATGGCGGTCAAAAGCCCGATGGGAACGCCGATGAGGATGGCGCCCAACGTTCCCACAATGGAGGTGAGGATGATGGGGAGAATGCCGAATTTTGGATCTGCGCCGGTGGGATCCCACACGGTGCCGAATAAAAAGTCGATCACGCCCACTTTTCCAATGGCAGGCGCGCCTGCGATCAGCATGTACGCGGTGATGGCTACGACGGCGGCAACGGCGGTCAGGCCGCAGACCACAAACACCACCGACATGGTTTTTTCCACAGCGGATTTTGTCTTGGCGCTTCCGATAATGGAAAAACGCTGTTTGGTTTGAGTTTTGCTCAAGCGAAGCTCCTCCGTTTCTTTTGACAGTTAACCGCGCTTAAACCGTCAGACAGGGATATTGTCTGACGGTTTGGCGGTGTTTGAGGTACAGAAGCTTATTTTACGCTGATGAGTTTGTTGTTCTTTACGATGGTCTGGCCCTCGTCGCTGAGAACATAGTCGATGAACGCCTGGGCAACGTCGCTGACGCCGCTTTCTTTGGTAGCCATCACGAAGGGACGGGCCAGGATGTACGCGTCGGATTTGATGTTTTCCTCGGTGGCTTCCACGCCGTCGATCTTCGCGGCGGTCACGGCTCCGTCGCCGATGGCCTCCAGGGAAACATAGCCGATGGCGTTTTTGGTGGTCTGCACAGCGGTTTTCACAGCGCCGGTCTCATTTTTCTCCTGAGAAGCTTTTACTTTGCCTTTGATGCCCAGAATGTCTTCAAACGCCTCCCGGGTGCCGGAGCTGGCCTCGCGGGCAATGACGACGATCGCAGCGTCTTCGCCGCCTACTTCTTTCCAGTTTTTAATCTCGCCGGTGTAAATTTTGGTGAGCTGGTCTTTGGTCAGGTTTTTCACAGGGTTGTCGTTGTTTAAAGCGACCGCGATGCCGTCGATGGCGATTTTATTTGCCTTCAGGCCGGTCTCGGTGTCCTTGAGCTCTCTGGACACGTTGCCGATATCCGACTTGCCGCTCTGAGCGTCCGCGACACCCACCGAGGAACCGCCCAGCTGAACATCCACCGTCACGCCGCTGTTTTTGGCCATGAAGCCCTCGGCCAGCGCTTTGGCGATGGTCTCCATCGAGGTGGAGCCGGACATTTTTACGGTGCCGGTGAGCGCCGCGGTGCCAGTGCTGCCATCCGAAGCGGCGGAGCTTCCGTCTCCACTACCACCGTCGGTGCATCCTGCCAGCAGGGAAACGGCCATGAAAGATGCCACTGCGATTGCTGCTAATTTTTTCATGATTTCATTCTCTCCTTATTCTCCCCACTTTGTGGGGCGTCCCGTTCGGGCGTTTTTTCTTTTTGGTTACAAGCATAGTTTACCGGAATTGTCTCCTGGTAAAAAGCACGGTCGGGTATAGCGTTTGTAAATCCAGGTAAATCAAAAGTAAAGTTTCTGTAAAACAGGACGCCTGCATGAGATTTTATATTACAAAATGTAAAATATATAAAGCTAATTTACATTTTGTGTAATTTATCGCAGATGAAGGAAAAAAGGCGAATTCCTAAGAATCCCTGGGGTTTCAGGGGCTTTTGATGTCAACTGCGGGAAAAACGGGAAGATGGGAGCGGCCCGACCTTAAAACAACTGTGAAAACACTGTGTAAAATATGGACTTAAAAAAGGATGTTTGCTCCAAGGTTTACACAAAGTTTTCTTACAAGCAGACAAGGGCCGGCCGAAAGTCCGGATTTGCCAAAGGGAACGGGAATGTGCTATAATACATGCAATTGTAGATTTTCCCACAGGTGTGACTTTTGGCAGGCAGAAAAAGCCAACTTTTTCCTGGAATGTATGAGAGCTTCCGATTTCTTTTATAATAAGGTATAGACAAGCGGGATTCCCTCATACAACATAAAGGGCGGATGTTTCTGCTTTTTTCTTTTCGAGCTTTAAAAGAGAAAGCGCGATAACCTGGAAAGGGGCATTGGGTTCCGATGAAATACAACCGCATATCCCGGCGCGCCCTGCTGATTTGGGAGCTGTTCGCGCTGTTGATCTGGCTGGGGCCGGCAGTGGTGCTCAGCATCTTTTTGACGCCTTTCAGCCTTTGGTGGAACGTGATTTTCTGGCCCGGCACCGGGATTTACCTGTTGGCGGCGCTTTTTTATCTGCCCATGCTGTACCGCAGCACCCGCTATGGTCTCAGCGAGGGCAAGGTGCTGTTTGAACAGGGGATTTTTTTCCACCGCAAGCACTACATGAACCGGGAGCGGATCGTTTTTGTCACGGTGATGAAAACTCCGCTTACGCCGGTGTTCCGGGTGAGCAGTCTGGTGATAAGCGCTACGGGCGGAAAAATCCACATTCCTTTTTTGGACAACAGGGTCGCCAAAAGCCTGGCACAGACCCTGTCCCCGGACATTGACCTGTAGCGTCCGGGGCATTTTCGTTTGAATGGGAAAGGGCGGCGTTTATGGACTACAAACATCCGCATCCAGTCAATATTCTTGAAAATACCAGCCGCTTTTTCCTGCTGCTGTTACTGCCGGTGCTGCGAGGACTGCTGCTGTCCCGAGCGGGATTTGCCGCCTGGCTTGCCGGCGCGTGGTTTGACCTTTTAATCATCTTTGGAATTTTGGGGCTTGGATTTGTCAAATGGTATTTTTCTGCTTACAAGGCGGCGGAAAACGGCATTTACATCCGCCGGGGGATCCTGCTCAAACAAAACCGGTTTATTCCCTATGCCCGCCTGGCCACGGTGACGCTGGAAAAACCTTTTTACCTCATGCCCTTTCGTGCGGTGCATGTCAAGGCGGACACCGACGCGGGAAATCCTGCTGTGCCGGATTTCACCATCACCATGCGCAAAAACGACGCGCTGGATCTGATCGCATGCAGTCAGGTGCCCTTTCAGCAGGACAACAAGGGACTAAGACGGGTGTATCATCCCCGTGGGATGTATGTGGCGATTTTGTCGCTGCTGACCTCCAACACGCTGACGGGAGTGCTGTTTTTTTCCGCCTTTATCTCCCAGAGCGGCAATCTTTTGGGGCAGGAATTTGAAGCGCGGATTGTGGACAGCCTGACCAGCCTCGCTAAGCTGCTGGCCTTTGGCGTACCGCCGGTGGCGGCGATCCTCGCGTATATCATCCTGGGAGGATGGCTGATCTCGTTTGTGATGAACCTGATCCGGCACAAGGGGTTTACAGTGGTGCGCAAGGAGGACGTGCTGGATATCACCACCGGGATTTTTATTCCCCGGCGGTACTCCATTGCCGTCAAGCGGGTTAATCTAATCGAAATCCATCAAAGCCTGACCACCAAGCTGTTCGGATTTTATTCGGTGTTTATCCACAGCTCGGGTTACGGCAAACAGAAAAACGAGCTGTCGGTGCTGATCCCCGCGGCAGATGAGTTTGAGGCCCACCGGAACCTGAAAATGCTGCTGCCGGAGATCCCTCTGGGACGCAAACAGGTGGGACCCAAACTGCGTACCTTGTCGCGTTTTTTAATCCCCCCGCTGGGGTTTATCTTTGGATTTTTCGCGTTTTTCGGCCTGGCGTACTGGCTGTTTGAATCCTTCCGGGAGGTCATCCTGTTCGTAGGGATCATGGCGGAGCTCCCCTCTCTGTGGTGGCTGCTGTTGAAGATCGTATCCTTTTTCCACACGGGAATCGGAAAAAAGGGGGATGTGTATACCTTTAGTTACACCTATGCCTTTGGAATTTTCACGGTGGCGGTTCCCGCCCGGCGGATCAGCAAAATCATGTTCCGTCAGAGCTTGTTTCAAAAAATGGCGGATTGCTGCGATGTGGTGATCTATTCCTATGCGGAAGGAAAAAAACGGCTGGTGGTGCCCAACATCAACACCAAGGACGCCCATGATATGTTTGGCGTAGAGCCGGGGCTCATGGAGAAAAAGTCCTGACACAGGCTATTTCTCTGCCCGAAACAGGAAAAAACCTTCTCCCTAAAATTGGGGAGAAGGTTTTTGTGCGTTTTGTGCCTTGTTCGCGGCATTTGCCGACGAAAGGCGGTTTGCGGATCGCTGGCATACAGTATAGGGGAAGGAATATCGATGTTTATTCCCAAAAAGGAGTGTCAGAACGTATGAACATTTACAAATTCAATGACAATTGCTGCGACTGGGATCCCTGTTGCTGTCCGGTATGCTGCACAGGAATCGGTCCAACTGGGCCCACCGGCGCTACCGGTCCTACTGGTCCTACCGGCCCGACCGGAGCCACCGGCGCGACGGGAACAGGAGCAACCGGCGCTACCGGAGCAACAGGCCCCACGGGTCCTACCGGCCCGACCGGAGCCACCGGCGCGACGGGAACAGGAACGACTGGCCCTACCGGGGCAACGGGCCCCACGGGTCCCACCGGCCCTATGGGGGTAACAGGCCCGACCGGCCCTCAGGGGATTCAGGGGCTGCAAGGCCCTCAGGGAATTCAAGGGCCTTTAGGTCCTACTGGGCCGCAGGGACTTCAGGGATTTGCTGGACTAACCGGCTCCACTGGCGCAACAGGTGCCACGGGAGCAACTGGCCCCACCGGTCCGACGGGGCCCACAGGTTCTACTGGCGCGACGGGAACAGGGGCGACTGGTCCCACCGGTCCGACCGGGCCCACAGGTCCTACTGGTGCAACGGGAACAGGGGCGACCGGTCCCACCGGTCCGACTGGAGCAACGGGCCCCACGGGTCCTACCGGCCCGACCGGAGCCACCGGTGCGACGGGAGCAGGAGCGACTGGCCCTACTGGCCCCACTGGCCCCACCGGGACAGCAGGCAATGCGGTTGAATGCTTCTGTGTGCAGCAGATGCGAAATCTTCTTACGCAGATCATCGCCCTGTATCCTAATGATACCATTATTGTGGCCATGGAAAGTGGAAACAACGTAAGCGGCCGGGCTGGGTCGCTGCTGCCCGCTCCCACTACCAATCCAAACGCGGGCCTGCTGCAGCTTACAAACAGCCAAGGAGTCGTGCAGGAAGCGGTTTCCCTCTGCCGGATTGCCTCGGTCAGAGTCACCAGCGACCAGTACAACAACGCCATCACCTATCTTCCGGCGCCTACGCCCGCACCCGAGGGCTGCGGTGCAGACTGCCAAAATGCCATTCGCACTTATCTGCCGGCGGGAACCACCGGTGTCAGCGTCAAAGCGGGCGGCCAGACGGTTGCACAGGGGACTGTGCTGCGAAATGAATACGGGATGCTGGTTCTTGTGGGGCCAAACAATTCGGATCCCACCTTTGTATCCACCTGCAAGGCAGAGGTTTTAGATAAATAACCGGTCAAACGACAAGCCATGCAAAAAAGACAGCAAAGGACGGGGAGAAATTTCTCCCCGTCCTTTGCTGTCACGCGTGGCGAAGTTCCTTTGGCACCGCGTCTGGACAGGTTCGGATGTAATGGAACAGGTACTGCTGCGCCACGCCTTTGGGAATTGCAAACGCCGGGAACCCGTCCGGGTAAAACAGCTGGAGCGCCCGCTTGATCCACACGTCCACCGGAAAGGCATCCAACCGGTGAAACCCGTACAGCAGGGCGCATTCTGCCACTTTGGGGCCCACACCCTTGATCTGGCGCAGGGCCTGCCGGGCGTCCTGAAGCGGCAGGCTGTACAAATCCGAAAGGACGAGCTGCCCGTCTGCCACCTGCTGGGCGGCGTCCAGCAGGTAACCGGCGCGGAACCCCGCCCGCAGCCCGGCCAGATCGTCCGTGGAACGGCCCGCCAGCGCCTCGGGGCTGGGGAAGCCGTACCGTCCGCCGGGCAGGGCGGGACCGAACTGGGCGCACAGACGGTCAATGATCCCTTTGATTCTGGGAATATTGTTATTTTGGGAAATAATAAAGGAACACAGCGCCTCCCAAGGGTCCTGACGCACCAGACGGATTCCTCCCGCGTAGGCGCAGGCCTGCCGGAGGATGTCATCCTGGCTGAAGGCTTTCCGATAGGCGGCGTAATCCTCGTTTAAATCCAGGTAATTCTGCCAAAAGGGCAGATCTTCTGGGATAGTATCGTAAAACAGCAGTTGTCCTTCCCGCTGGGCAATGGTAGCAAAGTGATTTCCCGCCAGACCGGAAAAACTGCCGTCAGCGTTGGGAGAAAAGCGAAAACACTGCCCGCAGTCCAGGGTGTCCGCCAAAGAAACGTCCGGGGCTGTCAGGATAAAGACAGGGGATAAAAAACATGCGGGCATAAAAAACCTCCAAACAGGGAACATTCAATTCTTTGCAGCATTCTTCTGCATGGTAGCTATTATAGCATATTTGTGCTATAATAGCTACCATACTGAATTATTGGTAAGGGACGGTCAAAAAAGGAACGGTTTCCCGGCCAAAGAATGGATCTGAGCGCCTGGGGCGCGGCCGCTTTGGTTCCAATGAAGCAATCCAACAAGGAGGTGCCTTTATGGCCGACAGCATCTATACCATCCCCATCAACGAAATATTTGAAACAGAATGCGGCTGCCCTGTGTGCGCCATGCGCAATACCCTGGAGCAGCGGTGCATTGAATACATCATGGGCGCGGCAATGATGGAGCCGGATGTGCGGATCGAAACCAACCGTCTGGGCTTTTGCAAAGAGCATCTGGGGATGATGCTCGCCCAGCGCAACCGCCTTTCCTTGGCTCTTACGCTGCAAACCCATCTGGACGAGATTCGCAAAAACATCCTCAACGGAAAGCGAGAGATGTTTCAAAAAGCGGGAAAATCCAAAAAAATTTCCAAAATCAATTCCACCTGCTATGTGTGCGATAAAATCGACTGGGCTTTGGAGGGACTTTTGGACACGATGTTCCGGCTGTACGACAGGGATGAAGCGTTCCGGGAGCTGTACGCCGGGCAGCAGGCTCTTTGCCTGCCCCACTACGAGCTGGTGTGTTCTCTCGCCCAGGACAAGCTCCAGAAAAAGACCCTGAACCAGTTTTTGGAGGTGTCTACCAAGCTTGCGACTGGTTATCTGAACACGCTGTACGAGGATGTCTCCCATTTTTGCAAAATGTTTGATTACCGGAACTCCGGCGCGGACGCGGATTGGAAAAATTCCAAGGATTCTGTGGAGCGGGCCGCCTGGTTTTTAACCTCCTATGAGGTCAAATGATGGTTGTTTCGAGCGAAAACCCCCATCGGTAGGGAACGCAAGTCCCTTTCGATGGGGGTTTTTGTATCTGTGCACGGATTGTTCGTACACAAACGGTCGAAATCCGTCGATTTCCTATTGGAAAAAAGGGAATTTATGCAGCCGGACAGTGAATATACCTGGAGTAACAAAAAAGGACAAGCTTCGCTTTCCACAAGGATGAGAAAAAGTTTGTCCCGGTAAAATGGGGATTTTCCACTCTTTCAACGGAGTTTTCAACCAATTTTACGGTGCGGTTTCCACATTGTCCACAGAGTTTTCAACAGTATATTGACAACACCCCCATTACAAAGGGTATAATTTTACATCTTACAGCTTGGCTGTTGACATCTGTTCCGGAGAAAGGCGGCAGGTGCGAAACGGGTTTGCCAGACTGCATAAGGGAGGAAAATCCCGTCAAAAATGAACCATAAGAAGCGTGGTGAGCGCAGGAATAAAAAGAATGGGGCGTACCAGATGGTTAAAGGAGTCAACAAACAGATTATCGAGGTCATCAACACAGAAAACGATTGTTTTGAACGGGCGCTTTTGTTTGTCAAACCCGAAAAACAAAGCCTGACCGACCGGGAAAAGCTCAAAGAGGCGGATCGGTATGTGAAAAAACTGGTCAAGGGACAACAGACAGGAAAACGCCCGTCATTGGGCAAACGAAAGTTTCCACGGGCGGCGGCCGGCGTGCTCAAACTCACTGGAGCGGCGGCGGCGGGGGCAGTTATTGCCTCGATTGTAATAAAATGAAGGAAGCGATGCGTTTCATCGCAAAAATAGAATAAAAACGACGTAAAAGTTGCAAAGCGTCCAAAATATGGTATAATAGCTACAAGTAGCTATTATACAAATCAATGGCCAAGGCGATCCGGTCGCTTTGCTCACCCCCGCCAGAATGGCCAATTCTATCATTCACGCTTCGCGTTTATGGAAGAAAATTTCCAAGTAATTTTATCCCGTTTTTATTTTGGCCTGCCTGCGACGGCATATCTGCACAGCAGTTGTGATATATATGAGTAGACGGCTGCGGCCTCTTGCGCGACGATGTCTGAAAAGGCCGCGTGATTGGACGCAGCTATGCGATTTATTCGGGGGCAGGAGGAAAAAGGCCGTATTCTGTCCAGAACGAAATTCAGCCGCAGCTTCAGTCGAAATGAGGGACGCGTCATGTACGAAGTATCCAGGGAACGAGTCAAACGCTATGAAAGCATCGGGGCTTTGGTGGTCATCTTGGCTTCGGTGCTGTTCCACTTTTTGTATGAGTGGACGGGAATCGGGCTGATCGGGGCAATTTCACCGGTCAATGAAAGCGTGTGGGAACATACAAAAATTGTGGTGGTTCCCTATCTCTTGTATGCGGTTTTAGAATTTTTTCTGCTCAAGATCCGGGATTTCCGGCAGTTTGTGGTAGCCAAAGCGGCGGGAGCATGGTCGATCGTTTTGTTCATGATCTCGTTTTTTTACACCTATTCGGGAATTTTCGGAGAGAATTTTTTGATCGTGGATATCCTCAGCGCATTTGCCTGGGCGATTCTGGCATTTGTCATCTCCTTCCGGATTATGAACCGGAGTGGATTTGTGGAAAAGCACTGGATCTGGTCGGCGGGGGCAATTTTGCTGCTGCTGGTGCTGTTGATCGTGTTCACCTACACGCCGCCTCATATCCCGCTGTTTCAAGATTCGGTCACCGGCGGATATGGGATTCCCGGATAAGCAAATCGCCTTCTTTCCGCTCTGAAAAAAAGATGTCATTTGTTGTCACAGTATGGTATAATAGCTACGAGTAGCTATTATACCATTCTTTTTATACGGCCTGCCTACGGTGACGGCCGATTCTGCCGCGGCAAATAGGATGGATCAAGCAAGGCGGCAAACCACAGACAGCTCGCTTATTTCGCGTATGGGAACAGACAAAAACCGAGTTTTTTGATCGGGAGGAATTCATAAATGGATCAGCACAGCGAACAGGAACAAACCTTGATTGTCGCCGGGCGCAACGCGGTGACCGAGCTTTTGAAGAGCGGCCGTCCGGTGGACACCCTGTATCTGCGCCGGGGCGAGCAGGGGGGAACGGCGGCAAAGCTTGCGGCGATGGCCAAACAGGCGGGCGCAGTGGTCAAGCAGGTGGACGATAAAAAACTGGACGCTCTGGCGGGAAACGTCAACCACCAGGGGGTGGCTGCGGCTGCGGCGGCCGCTCAGTACGCCACGGTGGAACAGATTCTGGAGCGAGCCGAAGAGCGAGGCGAGCAGCCGTTTCTCATTTTGGCGGATGAGATCGAGGATCCCCACAACTTGGGAGCGATCATCCGGACGGCGGAGGCTGCGGGCGCCCATGGCGTTCTAATCCCCAAGCGGCGAAGCGCCTCCCTGACGGCGGCGGTTTACAAGGCCAGCGCCGGCGCCTTAAGCCACATGCCGGTGGCCCGGGTTTCCAACCTGGTGGCGGCCATGGAGGAACTAAAAAAGCGGGGAATCTGGATGTACGCTGCGGACATGGACGGTCAGCCCTGGTGCGGAGTCTCCTACGACGGAGGCGTAGGGGTGGTGATCGGATCCGAGGGCAGAGGGGTTACCCGGCTGGTCAAACAGACCTGTGACTTTGTGGTCAGCCTTCCCATGCTGGGGAAGGTGAATTCCCTCAACGCCTCGGTGGCAGGGGGAATTCTGATGTACGAGGTGGCCCGGCAGCGGCTGGGGCAAAACGCGGTCAACAAGTAAGGCCGGGCGGCTGGAAGGATGTGCATGGTTCATGAAGCAGTTTCGGGAAACAGATGAATTTTCCCTGGATGATATTTTAAGCGAGATCAAAGCGAAGGAAGCCACAGGGGAGCCCGCTCGGAAGCAGGCGGACCAGGCGTTTCAACTGGAGCTTTCGTTTACCGAAGAAGCGGAGCAGGAAATACCTGCCAAGCCAATGGACGATTTTGCCCGGCACGACGCGGCCAAGACCCGGCGGGTGGACGGCATCGAGGAGCATACATCCACGGCGGAGGCCCCCAATGAGCCGCTTCCCCTGGACGGCAGCGTGGAGGACTATTTGTCTGAGGACGTCAAACGCCAGGAAAAAGAGCTTTTGGACCGCCAGGCGTTTTTCAATCTCAAAGAAAACCGAAAGAAAAAGATCAAGGATTTCGTCCTTGTTGGGGAGGAAGAGGACAACGACCCCGATGAGGAGGACGAGGAACCGGAGGACGACTTGTTTCCAGATGAGATCGACGATCTGGAATCCCCCGAGGACATCCCTGTGGTGGCCCAGGATATCAAGGAGCTCAAGGGCAGCCTGACCCTGCGGCTGATCATCCTGCTGGTGGCCACTGGACTGAGCCTGGGGTTATTTGCGATCAATGCCTGGCTGCCCGGGATTACGCCGGATTTTCTTAGTATGAAGGAAGAGCCGCTGTTGTTTGCTTCGGCCAACATGCTGCTGCTGTTGTTTGGCGCGGCGTTTTCCTATACCACCATCACTGGTGGAATCATGAGCATTGTGCGCCTGCGCCCCGAGCGGGACAGTCTGCCCGCACTGGCGGCGGTGGTGTGCGTCATCCAAAACGCAGTGTGCATGTTTGACCCCATCTCTCTGGCAGACCCTAACGTTCATTTGTATACGCCGCTGGCGCTTTTGGGGCTGTTGTTTAACGTCATTGGAAAACTTATCATCGTTTCCCGCACCGGGATTAACTTCAAGATGGTCTCCTCGGACTACAACAAGTACGGATGCCATCTGGTGGAGGATGAAGGGGACGCCGCGGCGTTTACCCGGGGCCTTTTGCAGGATGCTCCAGTGCTGGCTGTCAACCAGAAAACAGGCTTTCTGCGGGACTTTATGCTGTATTCCTATGGGGAGGACCTGTCCGACCGGGTCAGCCGGTTGCTGGCGCCCATCTCTTTGATTGGGGCGTTGCTGTTGGCAGGAGTGGTTCAGTTTATGATGGACGACATCCATGCGGCCATTGGTGCATTTGTCGCCACCATCTGCCTGTGCGCCCCGATCGGGCTGATGTTTACCGTTCATCTTCCCCTGCGCTGGGCGGCGAAAAAACTCTCCCGCCATGGGGCGGCGATCCTGGGTTATAAGGCGGCGGAGGACTATGCGGAGCTTAATTCCGCCGTGGTGTCCGCCAAGGATCTGTTCCCTCAGGGCTCGGTGACCTTATACGGCATCAAGACCTTTGGCGAGCAGCGGATCGACGAAGCGATTCTGGACGCGGCCAGCGTGGCATGTGAAGCCCAGAGCATTTTAAGCGATGTGTTTTTGCAGGTGATTGCGGGCAAGACTGAAATGCTCAGAGAGGCAGAAAGCCTTTTATACGAAGACAGCATGGGCGTGAGCGCCTGGGTGGGAAACAAGCGCGTTCTCATCGGGAACCGGGAACTGATGCTCAACCACGGGGTGGACGTGCCTTCCCGGGATTATGAGGTTCGTTATCTGGATGAGGGAAAGGAACTGATTTACCTGTCCTCCGGCGGGGAGCTAAGCGGCGTATTCGTGGTGGGACTTTCCGCCGACCCGCAGATCCGGGCCGCACTGAAAAAGCAGGAGATGAACGATATCTTCCTCACTGTCAAGTGCGTGGACCCCATCCTCAACCATGACAAACTTGGGGAAATTTTTGACGTGGAGCCGGCGATGTTCAAAATCATGCCCGCCCGCCTGCAGGAGGTTTACCAGCGGGAAACGAGGCCCGAGGATTGGATCTCCAGCCCCGTGGCCAACAACGGAAGCTTTTACTCCTATGTCAGCGCACTGGTTTGTGCCAAGCGTCTCAAGGGCGCGGCGATGATCGGCATGGTATTGCAGTTGGCGTCCATTGTGGCCGGATACGCGCTTCTGTCGGTATTCGGGGTGCTGGGGGACTTCAGCCAGCTGACCACCTTGTCCCTGGCAGCCTATCAGGGCATCTGGTTCGTTCTGTCGGTGATCGGTTCCCGCATGCGGAACCTGTAAGTTCTGTTATTGTGCATTGTAACCATACAACCGGAGGGATTTTCTACATTCCGGTTGTATGGTTTTTTTGTTGTCCGCTGGAATAATTGAACAAAATGTGGTATAATCTTGATTGTTGTTAGAAATATTTATGTAAAATGACCATAAGTATTTTTGCTCCGGTACAAGCATACAATGAATTGTCCGAGTTGTCTTCAGGGCAGAAACTCCGGAGGGGAAGCGTCGGCCGCATACGGCGTTTTCATAACAATAGTCTAACTGGTGCGGAGAAATGGCGGGAAATATGAAACAGTACAAAGCAGACCACATTAAAAACATAGCCGTTGCCGGACATGGCGGTTCGGGAAAGACGTCTCTGACCGAGAGCTTGTTGTTTCTGACCGGCGCCACCGACCGGCTGGGGAACGTCGCGGACGGAACCACCGTCAGCGATTACGACCCCGAGGAAATCAAACGCAAGGCCTCCCTGTCCCTGACGGTGGAGCCCATCGAATATAAGGACTACAAAATCAACCTGCTGGACACCCCGGGAATGTTTGACTTTGCGGTCGGCCTGTACGAAGGTGTGCGCGCGGCAGAAACGGTTCTCATTGCGGTGTCGGGCAAATCCGGCGTTACCGTGGGAGCGAAAAAGGCGTACCAGATCGCGGGAAAATACCACAAGGCCCGGGCGTTTTTCGTCACCAAGCTGGACCGGGAGCACGCGGATTTTTACAAGGTGCTGGAAGAGCTGAAAGCCGCGTTCGGCCCCTCGGTCTGTCCAGTGGTGGTGCCCAAGATGAACGGCCACCAGGTGGAGTGCTATGTAAACCTGCTGGAGATGAAAGCCTATACCTACGACGAAAAGGGGGATGCCAAAGAAGTCCCTATGCCCGAATCGGAGCACCGGCTGGAGGGCTTAATCACCGCCATCAGCGAGGCGGTGGCCGAAACCGACGAAGAACTGTTTGAAAAATACTTCTCCGGTGAAAAGTTCACCCATGAGGAGCTGGTACAGGGTATTCACAACGGTGTGCGCGCCGGGTCGATCTCCCCGGTGTTCTGCGGTTCCTCCTTTGACCTGTCCGGCGTGAACATGCTGCTGGACGGCATGGCGGAACTGTTCCCAAGCCCGGTGGAGCTGGAAGAACAGGGGATTTTGAACGAGCAGGGAGAGCCTGTGGCGGTTCCCTGCGACGAAGCCGCTCCCCTGGCGGCGTATATCTTTAAGACCATCGCGGACCCCTTTGTGGGCAAGATGTCGTTTTTCAAGGTGCTGTCCGGCGTGCTTAAGGCCGACAGCTCCCCCTGTAACATGACCACGGGAGGGACGGAAAAGATCGGAAAACTGCTGCTTTTGCGGGGAAAAAAGCAGGAGGAAGTCACCCAGATTCCTGCGGGGGACATCGGCGTGGCGTCCAAACTGTCCGCCAACTCCGGCGACACCCTGTGCGATCCCGGCAGAAAGGTAAAGCTAACCCTCACCGAGTTCCCCGAACCCTGCTACAGCATGGCGATCAAGATGAACGGCAAGGGAGATGAAAGCAAGATCTCCCAGGGTATCCACCGCCTGCTGGAGGAGGACGCCACCCTGCGGTTTGTTGTCAACGACGAGACCCACGAGCAGGTGGTCACCGGGCTGGGCAATCAGCACCTGGACGTGGCGGTTGCCAAGCTCAAGGCGAAGTTCGGCGTGGACGTCTCGCTGGCGCCGCCCATTGTGGCCTACCGGGAGACCATCCGCAAAAAAGTGAGGGTGCAGGGCAAGCACAAAAAACAGACCGGCGGCCACGGTCAGTTCGGCGACGTGTGGATTGAATTCGAACCTTGCGACAGCGATGATCTGGTGTTTGAAGAAAAGGTGTTCGGAGGCGCGGTGCCCCGGGGCTTTTTCCCGGCGGTGGAAAAAGGACTGCGGGAGGCCATGCAAAAGGGCGTGATCGCCGGCTATCCCATGGTGGGATTAAAGGCCACGCTGGTGGACGGAAGCTACCATCCGGTGGACTCCTCGGAAATGTCCTTTAAAATGGCGGCCGCCATCGCCTACCGGGAGGGGATCCCCCAGGCGTCTCCCGTTCTGCTGGAGCCCATCGGCTCCTTAAAGGCGTATGTGCCGGACGACAACACCGGCGATATGATGGGCGAGCTCAACAAGCGGCGGGGCCGGGTGTTGGGCATGAACCCGGCGGAGGACGGCCTCACCCTGGTGGAGGCGGAGGTTCCCATGAGCGAAATGCAGGACTTCACCACCCTGGTGCGGCAGATGACCCACGGCGCGGGCCACTTCACCTTGACGTTTGAGCGGTATGAGCAGCTTCCCTCCAATCTGGAGCAGCAGGTGATCCAGCAGGCCCAAAAGCTCCACGCGGAAGAGTAAACCACTTTGTGAAAAAACCAGGTGTTTTCCGTTCTCTTACGGGCGGGAAACACCTGGTTTTCATTTGGGAAAGATTTCTCTCAATGAGGCGTCCGGCTGGAATCGGCTGGGGGGCCTCAGTGTGTGAAACATCTGCAGCTCCCCGAAATAATAAGAAAAAACCAGGGAAACCGGTCGGTTTCCCTGGTTTTATGTAAAATCAAGTCTTCATTATACAATTAGTTTTGAGATTGGATGTATTCGTCCATGGCCTTGGCGGCCTGTTTGCCCGCGCCCATAGCCAAAATCACCGTGGCGGCGCCTGTCACCGCATCTCCTCCGGCGTACACGCCGGTCCGGGAAGTCAGGCCCTCGTCATCGGTGACAATACAGCCCCGGCGGTTGACCTCCAGCCCCTTGGTGGTATTGCGCAGCAGGGGATTGGGGGAGGTGCCGATGGACATGATCACACAGTCTACATCCATGGTGAACTCGCTGCCCTCGATGACGATGGGGCTGCGGCGCCCGGATTCATCCGGCTCACCCAGTTCCATTTTCACGCAGGTCATGCCGCGCACAAACTTATGCTCGTCCCCCAGGATTTCAGTGGGGTTGGTGAGCACGTGAAACTCGATGCCCTCTTCCATGGCGTGTTCCACCTCTTCTTTTCGGGCAGGCATCTCGTCCAGGGAGCGGCGGTACACGATGGCGACCTTTTCCGCGCCCAGACGCTTGGCGCACCGGGCTGCGTCCATGGCCACGTTGCCGCCGCCCACCACCGCCACGCTGTGAGCGTGCTGGATGGGGGTTTCGCTGTTCTCTTTGTAGGCCTTCATCAGGTTGACCCGGGTGAGGAACTCGTTGGCGGAATACACACCCTTGAGGTTTTCGCCCGGCAGGTTCATAAACCGGGGAAGCCCCGCACCGGAGCCCAGGTACACGGCCTCAAAGCCCATGTCAAACAGTTCGTCCACCGACAACACCCGGCCGATGACCATGTTGGTTTCGATTTTTACCCCCAGGGCTTTCAGGGTGTCGATTTCCTTCTGGACGATGGTTTTGGGAAGGCGGAATTCCGGAATGCCGTACACCAGCACGCCGCCCGCCAAATGCAGGGCCTCAAAGATGGTCACGTCATAGCCCATTTTGACCAGGTCCCCCGCGCAGGTGAGGCCGGAGGGGCCGGAGCCCACCACCGCCACCTTGTGGCCGTTGGAAACAGGTTTTTCCGTGGGTGTTTTGGCGTGTGCGTTGTGGTAGTCGGCCACAAACCGCTCCAGCCGGCCGATGGCCACCGGCTCGCCCTTGATGCCCCGCACGCACTTGGACTCGCACTGGGTTTCCTGGGGGCAGACCCGTCCGCAGATGGCGGGCAGGGAGGACTGCCGGGTGATGATCTCGTATGCGCCTTCGTAATCCTTTTCGCAGATTTTGGCGATAAAGGCGGGGATATCAATGGCTACCGGACATTTTCCCACACAGGGCTTGTTCTTGCAGTTGAGGCACCGGGCGGCCTCGTCCAGGGCCTGCTCCTCAGTGTAGCCAAGGGCGACCTCCTGGAAATTGTGGTTGCGGACCATGGGGTCCTGCACCGGCATTTCGTTTTTCTTTAAAGACATATTGGGCATGTATCGTTCATCCTTTCCGGATTTTCTGCATGTAGCGTAACGGACAAAGCCGGCAAGCGCAGGCGTCAGTCTGCGTCCGCCTGGCGGAACAGATTGCAGGTGTCCTCGTGCTTTTTCCGCTCAAAGGGCTTATACATGGCGGCGCGCTCCATGGCCTCGTCGAAATCCACCAGATGGCCGTCAAAGTCGGGGCCGTCCACGCAGGCAAATTTGGTTTCACCGCCCACCGTCAGGCGGCAGCCGCCGCACATACCAGTACCGTCGATCATGATGGGGTTCATACTCACCACAGTTTTGATGCCGTATTCCTTGGTCAGGGCGCAGACGAACTTCATCATAATCAGCGGGCCGATGGCGATCACCTCGTCATACTGCTCGCCGGATTCGATCAGGGATTTTAAAGCGTCGGTGACCAGGCCCTTGGTTCCGTGGCTGCCATCGTCGGTCATCATGCACAGCTTGTCGGAAACCGCCTGAAACTCATTTTCCAAAATCACCAGATCCTGATTGCGGAAGCCCACAATGGAGTGTACGGTGGCCCCAAGCTGGTGGAGTTTTTTCGCAATGGGATAGGCGATGGCGCAGCCCACGCCGCCGCCGATCACCGCGACTTTTTTAAGCCCTTCCACGTGAGAGGGAACGCCCAGCGGGCCCACAAAGTCGTGAATGCATTCGCCTTCGTTTTTATGATTGAGTTCCTCGGTGGTTGCGCCCACAATCTGGAAAATGATGGTGACGGTGCCCTTTTCCCGGTCGTAGTCCGCAATGGTCAGGGGAATCCGCTCGCCGTCCTCGTTGACCCGCAGGATGATGAATTGACCGGGCTCCGCCTTTTTGGCGATCAGGGGCGCGTCGATCTCCATCAGCGTCACGGTGGGATTCAGGGGTTGTTTTTTCAAAATCTGAAACATCAGGAATATCCGTCCTTCCGTATGTAGTTTCGCATCCCGCGGGACGCGAATTCTTCAAAAGGGGAGTGAAACGCAGCATCCACAGGGACAGGCTGCAAAAACAGGAAAAGCGTCTGAATTTTCACTCTATTTCTACTATTATAGCATTCAAAAATACAAGCTTGCAATCTTTTTTGGAAATTTGTAAAAATTACAAGATTCCGACAAAATAAGACCTGCAAGCTTGCATTTTTTTGTTGCGAATATGAAAGGTTTTTGATAGAAGTCTGTCAAACTGCGGCCTTATATGGGCCAAAAGAGAAAAGACAAGCCGCTAAAATGCAACTTTAGTACCATAGAAGGTGCATTTTAACAGTTCCGCCATCTGGTCGGGAGTGATGGCGCGGGGGTTGGAGCCGGTGCAGGCATCGCCCACTGCAAGCTCCGCGATCCGGGGGAGCTTTTCCAGGAATTCCGCCTCGTTTACGCCGAATTCTTTCAAGGTTTTGGGGATGTTCAGCGCCACGTTGCAAGCGTCGATCTTGTCGCACAGGGCGGTTGTGAGCTCGTCGTTGGTAGCGCCTGTAAGGCCAATGGAGCGGGCGATGTCCGCGTAACGGGCCTTTGCAGCGTCGTCTTTGGCGTTGTACTGAATCACATAAGGCAGGTAGATGGCGTTAGCGCAGCCGTGGGGAATATGACCGGTGGAAAACGCCGCGCCTGTCTTGTGGGCCATGGAGTGCACAATTCCCAGCAAGGCGTTGGAAAACGCCATGCCCGCCAGACACTGGGCGTAGTGCATCTGCTCACGGGCGGCCATGTCGCCGTTGTAGGAATCCTCCAGGTAATCCATCACCATGTGAATAGCCTTGAGGGCCAGGGGATCGGTGAAGGGGGAATGAAGCGTGGAGACATACGCCTCTATGGCGTGGGTCAGCGCGTCCATGCCGGTGTGAGCGGTGAGCTTTTGAGGCATGGTTTCTGCCAGGTCCGGATCCACAATTGCCACGTCAGGGGTGATGTTAAAGTCCGCCAGGGGATATTTGACGCCGGTGGAGTAATCGGTGATGACCGAGAACGCCGTGACCTCGGTAGCGGTTCCGGAGGTGGAGGGAATTGCCAAAAATTTCGCTTTCTGGCGCAGGGTGGGGAATCCGAAAGGAGTAATCAAATCCTCGAACTTGGTGTCGGGATATTCATAGAAGGCCCACATGGCTTTTGCTGCGTCAATGGGGGACCCGCCGCCCATGGCGACGATCCAGTCGGGCTCAAACTCCCGCATGGCCTTGGCGCCCTTTAGAACGGTTTCCACCGACGGATCGGGCTCGACGCCTTCAAACAGCTGGGTTTCCATTCCTGCTTCGTGCAGATTTTCCACCACTTTGTCCAAAAAGCCGAACCGCTTCATGGAGCCGCCGCCCACTACAACCATCGCTTTTTTACCGGACAGGGTTTTCAGCTCGTCCAAGGTGCCTTTTCCGTAATAAATGTCTCTGGGTAATGTAAAACGCGCCATGATAAAACCTCCTAATAAAAATTCTACAAATAAAAGGATGATGAACCGCCAAAAGGGGTGGGATGAATGATTGATAAATTAGAAAAAAGAGAGGTGAATGAATGGTATGTGTAAAAATGCGATTTTTGGCGATTCTTGTTCCTTTGTTATCATTTTAACATTGTAAAAGGAAAGTAGGTAATGTATAATTGGAATGGTTGGACATGTTGAAAACCACATAAAGGACGGGAAAGGACGGTCTATATCATGAATCTGGCGCAGCTGCGGTATATCGTCGAGGTGGAAAAGGCCCGTTCCATTACAAAAGCGGCGAAAAACCTGTTTATGGGACAGCCGAACCTGAGCAAATCCATTAAAGAGCTGGAAACAGAAGTGAATTTTTCGATTTTCCGGCGGACGGCCAAAGGGGTGGAGCCCACCGAAAAGGGCGCGGAATTTTTGGGATACGCTAAAACCATCCTCTCTCAGATGGACGAGCTGGAATCCATGTATAAACCCAGGGCGCAAGCGCCGCTGGAGCTTCGGATCTGCGCTCCCAGGGCGTCCTATTTGTCCGCGTTGTTTGCAGAGTTTGTCAGCCGGATGCCAAAGCGCCGGGAAATGTCCATCCGGTTTAACGAAACAAGCTCCATTTCAGCCATTAACATGGTGAGCTCCGGGGAAGCGGATTTGGGCATTATCCGTTATCAGGAACTGTACGAGCCCTATTTTATGGGGCTGATCCAGGAGCACCGCCTGGACAGTGAGGTGCTGCGGGTGTTCACCCATTTTCTGGTCATGTCCCGGGAGCACCCCTTGGCGGAGTACGGGGAAATTCCCTACCACATGCTGGATGGGTACACCGAGATCATCCACGGGGATTTTCAGGTGCCGTCCCTGCCGATGTCGGAGCTGAAAAAATCCGCGGAGTTTTCGGCCGCCTCCCGCCGGATTTACGTATACGACCGGGGCAGCCAGCTGGATTTGCTGGAGCGGGCGAAAGATACCTTTATGTGGGTTTCCCAGATCCCCCAGGATATGCTGGATCAACGGGGACTGGTGCTGCGCCGGTGCGTCCCCCAGGGAAATGTCAACAAGGATGTGCTCATCCGCAACCCCCGCCGCAGCCCGGGAGCGCTGGGGGAACAGTTTGTGGATTATTTGAGAAGAGCGATCCCCGCGACCTGATCCCAAAAATACAGGAGATATGAAAACGCGCCCGCCGGATCATCCAGCGGGCGCGTTGTTACGATTCAGACAAGTCGCGGCGGTAACGTTCCCAGGCTTTCCAAAAGAATTCGTAGACCGGCTTTAACTCGGTAAACCCTTGGGCCAGCACATCCCCCAGCCGGGGAGAAAACAAAAGGTCAAAATCTTTACTCATATGCATGCAGGAAACGCACCGGCGCTCCAGCCAGTCGGCGTCCTGTGCCGGATAGTCCGCATAGCGGGGGCGTTTGTAGGTTTCTCCCACCAGTTGGAACAGGGGGCTTCGGCTTACAACCCGCCGGGCGGTCCGGTAGGATTTGTCCTGGGCGAAAATCAACTCTCGCAGGGCCTCCATATATTTGGGTGGAACCGAGTAAAATCCGCAGCCGTACCGGAACCCGGCGGGAGAGATTTCACATACAAAGCCGGGCGGACATTCAAATTCGTGCTTGTCCCGGATAAAGACGATCCACATCACGTCCCGGAACAGGGATTTGTCCTTGGAATAGCGGGTGTCCCGGTAAATTCGGGAGATGCACTTGTTGACCTTGGGCTGGATGACCAGCTGAGGATCGATCTGGAACATGGTGGGACCTAAGCGCTCCACCAGCTCCTGCAAAGGCTCTAAAACAAGCGTCTGGTACTGGGCTTTGTGCTCCTGGTACCAAGTTTTGCTGTTGTGCAGACGGTTTTCAAACAAAAAGTCCAGGGTCTCACGGCAAATGGGCATACACATTCCTCCTGAAGGACAGCCGCAAAGGCGGCTTAAATCAGAATTGCAGGTTTTTCAAAAAAATATCATACCATATTTTGATCAAAACGGAAAGGCAGATGGCCGGTAAAAGCATTTTGAACAGCCGGCTGCCGCAATCGTTGTCTCAATTGTTCCAGTGGAGTGGAGCAGATGATTTCGCCTTTTGAACGATGGCTATAAAAAATCCTAATTTTACAAAAATAGTTCCAAACAGAAGGTCTGCGGTCGATTATCATGAAAGAAAACAAAACGTCCAGAAAGCGGGTGGAGTATGGAAACGCCGTTATGCCGGCAGGAAGTGCCGGTTTCTGTTGACAAAAAGCAGGTGTTTTCGCTGATTCAATGCAATCCGGACAGCCCTGTTTACGAAGAAATTCAGGAGGCTTATGAGGAGCTCCTGCCAACTGCACTGGAGATGGCGCGTCCGGTGATTCTGATGCGGTTTGGTGAAATGAAGCCGGAAATTGCCACCAAACAGTACCCGGCGGGAACGCCGGTGCTTTATGTGATTGCGTCGGTGGGAAAAGAGTTGTGTAAGGCCAGCACCTGTTTTTTTGAACAGGGAGACTACGTCAAAGGAATGCTGATGGACGCTCTGGCGGACGCCTGCCTGTTCTCGCTGGAAGCGCCGTTAAAGCAACTGCTAAAAGAGGAGTGCAGCAAGCGGAATGTGGGCATCCGGGCCTATTTGGAAGCGCCGGTGGACGTCGACATGCAGGCGCAGGTGGTAGCATGGGAACAAACCCAGGCGGAACGGTTGGCCGGAATTGGAATCTCCTCGGGGAAAATGTTGGATCCGGTCAAATCAAGCTGCCGGCTTTATATCCTCACCGAGGATCTGAACATGTGGAAAACCGACCATGACTGTCGCCGCTGTCCCCGTTTGGACTGTATGTTCCGAAACGTTCTGCCAGTGACGGTTACGATCCAGCGGCCGGGAAAAGAACCGGTGGATATCGACTGCCGGGATGGGGAAACCTTACTGGATGCCATGACCCGGAACCGGGTGTTTATAGAATCCCCCTGCGGGGGAACTGGAACCTGTGGCAAGTGCAAGGTTCGGGTGCTCAAAGGGGAGGTTCGGGAGCATTCGTCCGCACCGGAGCTGTTGTCTGTCCGGGAATATGAAAATGGCGTCCGTTTCGCCTGCCAGACGGTGCCGCTGGAGGACTGCACCCTTCGCTTGCATGTCCGGGACGGGTATGAAGCGGTGGCCGCCTATGGGGGAGGAGCCGGAGAACCCAAGGAGACGTCCGGGCCTTTGCAGACGGAGGACGGCCTGGGAATCGCCGTGGATGTCGGTACCACCACGGTGGCGATTCAGCTGTTTGATCTGCGCGCGGGAACCGAGCTTGGCTCCCACACGGCGGCAAACCATCAAAGCGCTTACGGGGCGGATGTAATCGCACGGATTACCGCTTCTACCCAGGGAAAAGGGGAGGAACTGCGCGCTTTGATCCGGGCCGGTCTGGCTGAGGGAATCTGGTCTTTGCTGACAAAGGCCCAGCGCGATCCAAGTGAAGTAAAACGGATGGTTTTGGCCGCCAACACCACCATGGTTCACCTGCTGATGGGATATTCCTGCGAGACGCTGGGCGTCGCGCCCTTTACGCCAGTCAATCTTGATCGAATTCAGACGGATGGCGCTCAGCTGTTGGGCGATCCGGCGTTTGCAAACTGCCGGTGCTGGATTTTTCCGGGGATCTCGACCTATGTAGGGGGAGATATTGTATCCGGGCTTTTGTACTGCGGCTTTCATAAGCGGGAAACTCCCGCCTTATTCATCGACCTGGGAACCAACGGGGAGATCGCCGTCGGCAGTAAAAACCGGATTCTGGTCGCCTCCACGGCGGCAGGCCCTGCCTTTGAAGGCGGGAATATTTCCCACGGGGTCGGCTGCGTACCCGGTGCGATCTGCCAAATCGCCCTGGAGAATAAGGCGGTCAGCCGGTATAAAACCATTCGGGAAGCGCCTCCCTGCGGGATCTGCGGCACCGGGGTGATCGAACTTACCGCCGAACTTCTGCGGGAGGGTCTGATAGACGAAACAGGGCTTCTGAACGAGGTGTATTTCGAAAACGGTTTCCCAGTAGTGCAGGGAACCGAAGGGATGATTACCTTTCGCCAGCAGGACGTTCGGGAGATTCAGCTGGCCAAAGCGGCCGTCCGGGCGGGGATCGAAACCCTGCTGGAGGAATATGGGATTTCCCCGGATGAACTGGACGCCGTTTATGTGGCCGGAGGCTTTGGCTACCGGCTGAACATGGAAAAAGCGGTGTTTTTAGGGCTGCTCCCCCAGTCGCTGCAGGACAAAGTCAAAGCGGTGGGAAACAGCTCCTTGGGCGGAGCGGCAAGGTGTTTATTGGAAGAAAACAATGGAAAGTGGGCCGAAGAGCTCTGCAAGGTATCTCAGGAGGTTTCTTTATCGGTGAGCCGGACGTTTCAGGAATCGTATATTGAATCCATGCTGTTTGAAAAAAGCTGATTAGACTTGGAGGTAATTTGCAATGACCAATCGAGAGCGCTTTATAGCGGTGTTAAACGGAGAAAAGCCGGACCGTCTGCCTGTGGTGGAATGGGCCAGCTGGTGGGATCAGACGGTGAATAAGTGGATGGAACAGGGCATGCCCCAGCCGGAAGGGGACGACCCCATCCAGCGGTTTTACGGGCTTGATCCCCTGCGCCAGATCTGGATTTCTCCCCGGGCGGGAAGCTGCCCGCAGCCCAAAGGCCACGGAGCCGCCCTGATGACGGATGAGGCGGATTATGAAGCATTAAAGCCCCATCTGTATCCGGAGGAGTCGATCCAGCAGGCAGTGAATATAGCCAAAGCCTGGCAGGAGGGCCATGAAAGAGGGGACTACGCCCAGTGGCTGACCATTGAAGGATTTTTCTGGTTCCCCCGGACCCTGTTTGGGATTGAAGACCATCTTTACTCCTTCTATGATTATCCCGAGCTGCTGCACCAGATCAACGAAGACGTCGCCCAGTATCATCTGAAATGCCTGGAGGCGCTCCTCCCGGTTTTCCGTCCTGAGTTCATGACCTTTGCGGAGGATATGTCCTACAACCTGGGGCCGATGCTTTCCAAAGAATGCTACGACGAGTTTATGCTCCCGTATTACAAAAAGGTGATCCCTCTGCTGAAGGAATATGGGGTCAAGGTTTTAATCGACACTGACGGAAACGTGGAGCCTCTGATCCCCTGGTTTAAAGAAGCGGGAATCGAGGGGGTGTTGCCCCTGGAGCGCCAGGCGGGGGTGGACGTCAACCGGATCCGGGAAAATCACCCCGATTGGATCATGGTCGGCGGCTACAACAAGCTGATTATGCACAAAGGCGAGGAGGCCATGCGGGAGGAATTTGAACGGATTCTGCCCGCCATGAAAAGCGGCCGGTATGTTCCCTCGGTGGATCACCAGACGCCTCCCGACGTAACGATGGAAAATTATAAGATCTACGTGAAGCTGTTAAAGGAATATGCTCAAAAAGCTGCAGAATAGACAAGCAATCCATGTAAAAACGCCGTTTGCAAATCTTGCAAACGGCGTTTTTACAACGGTATAGAACCAAGCCTTCGGAAAAACCGGAGGCTTGGCTGCTTCATACACAAACCCAAGGTGATTTAACCTTGATAAAATTCCCGGACGGTATTGAAAAAAGCGTCGATATTTTCCAGCGGGGAATCCGGCGGGATGTCGCAGCCGCTGGAGGGGACAAAGTTTGGAAAGCAAGCGCAGTCTTGCATCAGACGAAGCGTTTCCTGTCGGACGGTTTGGGGATCTGCGCTTTTTAAGACTCCAGCCGGGTCCAGGTTGCCGATTACCATGCAGGAGGAGGGAAGAACCTGCAAAGCGTCCTTTAAGGGGATGGCGTTGCCCAGGCTGTAGGCTCTGGCGTGAACGTCTGCGAGATTGGAAAGCAGGGGAATCACATTCCCGCAGTTGTGGTAGATCACCAGGAAGGAGTCGTCGTCCACCGCTTCAATCAGTTTCTGCACATAGGGGGTGGAAAATTCATCGATCAGAGCGGGGGAAAGCAGCCCTGCCGCAGGCTCTGCAATCACGACGCCGTTTGCTCCGGCCCGTTTGAGTTCTTGGGCGTACTGGAGCAAAAAGTCGGTGGCTTTTTGCAGGACGGTTTCCACCATTTCCGGTTCTTCATAACAGCTAATCATGATGTCGGTCATCCCAATCAGCCGCCCGGCCAGGGAATACGGGCCGATCATCCCGGCGAACACCGGGCGGTCGGTGATCTGCTGGGCGGCTTTGCGGATCCCCTCCACACACTGGCCGGTCCGGCCTGCGCCCACCGGGGGAACCATTAGGGCATCGGCCTGCTCCTCCGAGGTGATCAGGGGATCGTGAATGGTGGGAACTTCATGGTCGGAGTAATGCACGTTACAACCAAACGCTTCCGCCTCCACCGATAAGTCCATCAGGCTCACCGAAATTGCGGCGTCAAACCGGTTGGCTACGGCGGTTAAACACGCCGCCATTAAATCGCTGTCTTTTACCAGCTCCCGCACGGTTGTTCCAGTAAGCTGGATTCCGGGGAACGAAAGGATGGGCATGGGCTTTTTTACCGGGCTTTTTAAGAGATCCTCCATCCACTGGGTCATATTGCGCTTCGTCATAACGGTCATTCCTTTCTGTGGGTTTTGGCCGGCTTTGCAGAATCCCCGCCGCCTTTGGCGGGAAAAAAGGCGCAAAACTCCACCTATCAGAAAACATATAGGAACCAAACGTTCCTTTTGTCGTTGTTTTCTCCAGTATATCGGAATTCCACAGGCGTTTTTGGAGGATTCTATTGAAAAAAGGGAATCATTTTGGGTCAGCGGTATTGCTTGGGGGTAAAACCGGTGTATTTTTTAAACACCTTGGAGAAATAGCTTTGATCCTCAAACCCCACGGAAATGGCAATGTCCAGAATAGGATAATCGGTGTTGGAGAGCAGCCGTTTGCTTTCTTCAATCCGGATCATGTTGAGGTATTCCTTAAACGAAGACCCGCAGGACTGCTTGAACAAGGTGGAAAAATAGGCGGGGTTAAGCCCTACATGGCCGGCCGTCTCTTCCAGGGTCACCGGGTTCATATAATTGCGGGAAAGATAAAGAATGGCTTTTTTCATCAGCTCGCTGTGCCGGGTGGGAACGTAGTTAAACATGCTCTCGGTAAAAGCGTCCAGGCTTTCCTGCAGCTTGTAGCAAAGATCGTCCAAGGTGCTCACCGAAGGGATCGCTTTTAAAAACTGGTTGTTGATCTTTAAAATATTGTCCGTGGCGGCTCCGCCCTCAATCGCTGCCCGGGACAGCAGGGAGCAAAGCTCGATGGCCCGGTATTTAATGGTCTCCAGGCTGTTCCCCTGAGAGAAGAACACATATCCCAGCAGGTCGTTTAACACCGCTTTGGCCTCGGAAATATTGCCGATCTTAATTTTGGTGATCAGCTCCTTTTCCATGTCGTAAGGATAATCCTCGCGGCGGTCTTCCCCGCAGGTTTTATACATCTGAATGGATTCGTTGATCTTGGCCTGTTGATGAAATTTTTCTTGGTTGATAATAAAATGCTGGCGGCTGTCGGTGATTAGGCTGGAGAACAGATAATACAGCAGCCGGCTGATCTGGGTCACCTTGGGCGGAGGGACAATGGGGATGTCCGACGTGTTCTCATACAGCTCAAGCAGATCTTGCGAGGAGAGGCGATAGCGCTTTTCCAGATCTAAAATCAGCAGGTGGTCTGGTTCTTCCATCAAAAAAGGACCCACCAAAACCGAGCCCAAAAAGGCGTTTTTATTCACCAGCGGAAATACAATGTGATTGAGCCCCGCATGACAGGAAAAAATATAGGTTTCCCCTAATGTATAGGCCTGATGGGCCGCCTTGGTATGGAGCTTTTCACAGGTGTCGTCCGCCGGTAAATGCTTTTCAAATTGATGGCAGAACGTACTGGACGGCCCAAAGGCGGACAGCGAAATCCCCTGGTGGTCGATCACCTGGATGGGCAGGCCGAGACAGGAGTAAAAAGCTTCCAGCAGTTCGTCTAGCTTTTCTTTTTTGATAAACGAATAAAGATCAGTGTCCATCGGGCAAATCCTTCTCTCAACTGAAAAAAATCATGATTTTCTAAAAAAATTCCAAAAAATGAATCTATAAAATGTCATAATGAAAATATAACACAACCGATTTCGGTTGACAATAGAAAACAAAGAGCGGGAGGCGCTTTTCATGGCAACCATTCAGGAAATTTCCGAGTTTTTGCAAAAAGGCCGTGCAAAAAATGTAAAGGCTTTGGTTGAGCAGGCTTTGGAAGAGGGCTGCGATCCGAAAGAAATTTTAAACGAAGGGCTTTTGGCCGGCATGATGGTGATTGGTGAAAAGTTTAAAAATAACGAGGTATTTGTGCCGGAGGTCTTAGTAGCAGCCCGGGCCATGAATGCCGGCATTACCGTATTGGAGCCGAAACTGGCGGAGATCGGCAATGAGCCTGTAGGCCGTGCAGTGATCGGGACGGTAAAGGGCGATCTGCACGACATCGGCAAAAACCTGGTCGCCATGATGCTTAAGGGCGCGGGCTTTGAGGTTCATGATCTGGGTGTGGACGTGGACGCGGATACCTTTATCCAGCAGGCGGAAGAAACCCATGCGGACTTAATCTGCATGTCCGCGCTTTTGACGACCACCATGCCCAACATGAAGGATGTGATTGACGACTTGAACAGCAAGGGGCTGCGGGACAAATATATCGTTATGATCGGAGGAGCGCCGATCAACGATGCATTTGCCAAGCAGATCGGCGCGGATTATTATACGCCGGACGCCGCCACCTGCGCGGAAGTGGCCAGAAAAGCCGTTCTGGACCGGGCTTCGTAAAATCTGGTTTTCAATAGCGCAGGGCATTGTTCGGGCCATGGTTTCCGGAAACGTCAGTGCGCTTAAAAACGGACAAGGGGACGCTTCACGAAGGAAGCGTCCCCTTGTCCGTTTTATTTTTAAATTTCCTCTTAAGATTTGGGCCTGTGCAAGGAAAACCGCTGTTGAAACAGCGTTATTGCTTTTCGTCCAATCGCCCCAGCGAACTTAACAACTCCCGGGCCTTGGGAACGCAGGACAGCTTGTTGCCGTGCTCTGTGACAAAGCGGGCGTGCTCCGCCGCTTTGGCAGAGTCTCCCGC